>CAURVK010000005.1:0-118563 GCA_963528285.1 uncultured Campylobacter sp.
TCGCCGCCAAAGCTTATTTCATCGTTTGAGGCTTTTTGTGATTTATCGGAGTTGGTTTCGTTTGAGTTAAATTTAGAGTCATAGTCGACTGCGCCCGCCTTGAAATTTTTGCTCGCTTCTGGCTTGAATACGCCTGCATTAAATTCGGCGCCGCTTGTGGTATCGCATGCTTTATTTAAATTTACGTTAGATAGTGATACATCACACTCATCCGTTTGCGGCGACACCGAAGCGAGGCTGCCGAGTACGTTTGGCATACGCGATACGTCGCACTCGCTAGGTTGAGTTTGCTTTTGGTATAGTGTTTTTGAGACAGTATAAAATCTAAAAACTATGTTTTTGAAATTATTTTTAGTGGAATAATTTTATTGTAAAATAAGAATACCCTGAATATATTGTGACTAACGAAATATAGTATAATTTGTTAAAAAATCAATTTATTACTTGCAACTTAATTTTTAGCCAAATTTAGAATAATATAAAATTTAACTTACCACCTAATTATTGTGCTTTAAATTTTAAAGGATTGGAAGACCAATCCTTATTCATTAATCCATTTGGTTTCTGATATACGATGGCGTTTCTAGCATATTAGTTGCTTCTTCGCTATTGTATCCGCCACTAACCTTTAGTCTGCTGATTCTTTCATCTAAAATCGGATTTCTTGACTTTTTAAATGCAGCATCGGGTGTAGAGGCTACAGGTGTAGGCCTTTCTTCCTCTTTGTCTCTAAAGCCGGTGGCTATTATAGTAACTTGAATTTTGTTATTTTCAAAACTTTCGTCGCTTGTGGTACCGAATATAATATCTGCATCATCATCGACAGCATTTTGTACTAAGCACATAGCTTCCTCTATATCATTGAAAGGAGAGTCTGGGTGATATTTGAAGTGTACCAGAACGCCCACTGCGCCGTTTATGGTAATGTCGCTTAGCAATGGAGATTGTATTGCATTTTTTATTGCTTCCTGGGCTGCGCCTTCACCTTCTGATTCGCCTATACCAAGTAGCGCCATACCACGGTGTTCCATGACTTTTTTGACGTCGGCAAAGTCAGAATTTATATCGCTATTTCCCGAATCAAGAACTATGGTACACATACCGCTGACGGCTCGAGCTAAAACGTTATCAACTATTTTAAAACTTTCTTTTATACCAGCTTTTTTGTCTATAAGGGATTTTAGTCTTTGGTTTGGTATCACAACTATAGAGTCGGACTCTTTTTTTAGCTCGTTAAGACCTTTTAGGGCTAGATTGTAGCGCTTTTTACCCTCAAAATCAAACGGCATCGTAACAACTGAGATAGTTAAAGCACCGATCTCTTTAGCTGCCTGTGCTACTACCGGAGCTGCGCCTGTACCGGTACCGCCTCCTAGACCTGATGCTATAAATACGATATCTGAGTACTCAAGTGTAGATTTGATCTCTTCGTAACTTTCCTGGGCGGCTTTAGTTCCTACGTCCGGATTCATACCTGCGCCGAGCCCTTTTGTGATCTTCTCTCCAAGCTGCAGTTTTGTAAAGGCCAAAGAGCTATCAAGCGCTTTTACATCGGTATTGGCAACTATTAGATCGATATCCATTTCATCGCCTTTTTCTCTAATAATATGATTTATCATATTTCCACCACCACCGCCTACGCCTACTACTTTTATCTTTGCGCCGTATGAAGGCTTTTTCTCTTCTACCATAAAGTTACCCATAGTTGATCCAATCTCCTTTTAAAATAGTTGTGTTATTTTATTCCAAATCACAGAAAAAATATTTGGTTTTTTTTCTTTTTTATTTAAATCTTTATTTAGTTCGTCTTGTAAAGTTCTGTCGTCATCGATTCTTAAATCATCTATATAGTTATCATCTAAAGTGCTTCCTCTAAAGATTTTATTATCGACTTCTTCGATATTTTTTTTATCTTCGACTTTTACTCCGTTGTCGTAGACTATATCTTTTAGAATTTTATTTTTTACTACAATCTCGTCTTTATATCGCATTTTCTTTTCAGAGTCGATTTCATAAGGCGTAAAGTAGCCTGCACCGTACATACAAAGTCCGATCGCACAAGAATTTGCCGGATCTCTTAAAATTTCATATAGCCCTTCCATTTCCTTTGGTCTTGCTATTCGCACCGGCATATTGTCAAATACTGCTATAGCAAGCTCTCTGATTCCTTCAAGCTTAGTCATGCCGCCCGTAAGAACTACGCCTGCGGCTATTGAGTTTTTGTATCCGCTATCTTCGAGCATTTTTGCAAGTATCATTAGTGTCTCTTCGGCTCTTGCATATATGACGTTTGAAATAACGTCAAGAGATACTTCCTGCACCTTGCCATCTTCGTTAATAGGTGGGATCTCAACTAGTTCGTTGGCATTATTTAGCAAAATTCCGTAATTTAATTTTATATCTTCAGCTTTTAAAATAGGCGTATGAAGCGCTGCTGATAGATCATTGGTTATATTTGACGAACCTATTCCTAAAAATTCGTTATATCTTATCGAATTTCCAGAGTGAATTATCATATTGCAAGTTGCACCACCCATATCTATAAATGCTACACCCAAATCTTTTTCATCTTGATTTAGCGTCGCGATAGCCGAAGCGTAGCTGGAAAGTACGATATTATCAGGCTCGACTCCTGCTAAATTTAACGCTTTTCTTAGGTTACTAAGAGATGATTTTTGCGCCATTATGATGTGCGTTTGCACCTCAAGCCTGCTACCGTTCATACCCAAAGGATCTTCTATATGCTCTTGATCGTCTACTTTAAAATTATAAGGAAGTATATGTAGCTTCTCGTAGTCGCTATGTATCTGCGCTCTTCGCTCAGACTCAGACATCGAGCGTTGTATCTCTTTTATGCCTATTTCATACGTAGGAACGTTTACCACGCCGTTACTGTCAACGCTTTTTGTATAGGCTCCCGAGATTGAAACCACTACTTTTTCGTATCTTGTGCCGGACACTCTTTGAGCGTCTATTAAAGCGCTTTTTATTGATTTTGATGCGAGCTCGATATTTGTTATTACGCCTTTTTTTATACCCTGAGTTTTTGCAGTTCCTATTCCGATTATTTTAAGCCCTGTCTCATCGTGCTGTCCTATAACTGCGCAAATTTGAACGGAACCTACGTCAATACCTAAAATTTTAGTACTCAAAACAGATGCCTTCTTATTTTTTTGTATAATAATTTGTTACTTGGTAACGCTTGGACAACATGGCTGTTAAATCCCTAATAAGCTCGTTATTTTTCAAGAAGCCTATATTTTGCGTTATTATCTCTTTATATTCTTTCTCTTTTTCGCTGTTTGTTAGCTTTTGTTCTACTATCTCGTAAACTACGGCTTTATCGCCGAGTACAACATAGCCTTTTTTGCCGCCTTTTTCAAAAAGGCGATTGACGAATATATTAAACTCACCCTCGCTTAACCCGCCTTCGGCCTTCACGGTATCTCTACTAACAAATCCTATATCGGTACCTTGAAACCCTTTTTCAAGCAACTCTTTTGCTTTTGCTTCTACGATTTCTTTCGTTTTTTGTTCTTTGTAAAGTTCTAAAATTTGATCCCTCGCTTCATCAAAGCTCATTACTCTCGGTGCTACGATCTCTTTTACCTTTACTATCATATAGCCGTCTTCGTATTCAAACGGCTTTAGGGTATCGCCTTTTTTTGCTAGTTTTAGCTCGTCCATCGGCAAGCTCGCATTATCTTCAAATGTAGCTATCGATACATCTGCTTGTTTCTCGTTTTTCTTTATTTTTAGATACTCTTCAAGGGCGACTTTTTTAGTTTGTTTGAGATTGTAGTCTTTTAGTACTTCATCTTTAACAGCCTCAAATTCTTTTATCTTGTCGTCGCTACCTTTATATTCGTTTTTGTTTTCGTTGTAAAATTCTGTTAGCTCGTTAGTATTTGCATCGCTTGATATAGCCGGGATAAATTTGGTATCAAGCTTAAATTCGGTCATAGTTTTGTATTCGTTCTTGTGTTCTTCCCAGAGTTTTTTTAATGCGTCTTCGTCTATTTTTATTTCGCCTACGCTAGCTTCTACGACTTTCATGGAGATTTTATCCTGCATCAAAAAGCTAGCCGTTAGCATATCTATATCTTGAGCATTTGCGGGTAAATTTAGGGCGTGTCTTAGTTTGTCTAAGAGTATTACATTTTTTAAGCTTTCCTCGTATTCACTTTCGGTAGTTCTGGCTCTTTTTAAGGTATTTTTGTAAAGCTCTTTGTCAAATTTACCGTTCGAGTGGAAATTTTGATCTGCAATGATGTATTTTACTATATCTTCGTCGTTTACGCCCAGCCCCAAATCATCTGCGAAATTTAAAAGCATAGCATCGTTTACTAACGCCTCTAAAGCTAAATTTTCAATGCCTAGCTCGCTTGCCTTTTCGTCACTTAGCTGTCCGTCAAAAAGCTGGCTATAGTACGCATGAAGCTGACCGTATCTGTTTTGAAACTCTTGGATGCTTATATTTCTGTGCCCGACCTTAGCCACCGAGGTAGCTCTGCTCGCGTTTAGATCGTATGCTCCCCATCCGACGAAGCCTGCTCCGACGAAGGCTATCGTGCTTACCCAGATCGTCACGACGAGGTATTTTCTATGCTTTTGCATCCAAGTTATCATCTAATTCCTTCAAATTCATAAAAATTTTATGCATTATTTTACTGAAATATCGTAAATATCACCTTAAAAACGCGCTTTTTATCGATAAAATTTCAAAAAAATTAACATTTTTAAAGACGTTAGTTTCGTTCAGATTCGTAAAGGCGAGCTATGCTTAGCAATTTGCACGTATTTTCAAGGATCGCGACGTCTTTTGCCAGCTGATACGGGGTCCTGCTATGCACGTATACACCGTATCCTTTGATAACCATTATGTTAGTTTTATTCTCTAACATATAGCGATAAATTTCTGTATCCGCGCGCTCATACCAGTCGTCAAACTGTTTTGGATCATAAATCGGGATCTCGTGATGTTTGATGTAACCAAAAAAATCCCTCGGGCGAATAAAAGAATGACCCAAAGTATAAGCCGTTAGGTAGGGCGGCATGGCGTAGCAGACATATTTGGCCTCATTTATATTTTTGTATATATTTAGGTGGATGTCTGCGTCTATGCTCGCGTCGTTCCAGCGATAATCCCTTTTTGAGTTTAGCATTATGAGATCTTCTTCTTTAAGATTATCAAAAATCGTCGTTCTTTTATTTATCAAAAAAGAGTCGTGCTGAATTCTAGCTGAAATAGAGCCGTGAAAGACGCCGAAAAAGTTTTTTCTAAACATCGAAAGAGCGATGTTGCTGATCTCGCTTGCGCAGTATTTTAAGTCCATTTTAACCTTTTATAAACTTTTTTTGTTATTATACACAAAAAATAAAGGCTAAATTTGAACTCCCCACACGTTCCTGTGCTACTTGATGAAGTTTTGCAAGCTTTTGAGGATATAAAAAGCGGCGCGATTGTTGATTGTACGCTCGGATACGGCGGGCATTCTAGCGCTATTTTAGAGCAAAATAAAAACGTAAATTTGATAGCCTGCGATCAAGATGAAGAAGCGATCAAATTTAGCTCCGAAAGACTTAAAAAATTTGGCCAAAGAGCGCAAATTTTTAAAAGTAAATTTTCGGAAATTTTGGGCAAAGTAGAACAAGGTCAAATTCGCGGTATCCTGGCCGATATCGGCGTTTCGTCGCTGCAGCTAGATAAAAATGAGCGAGGCTTTGGACTAAAAAGCGAAAATTTAGATATGCGCATGGACGCGCAGGCTAAATTTTCAGCTTACGATATCGTAAATTCTTATAGCGCAAAAGAGCTAGAGCGTATATTTGCTGACTACGGCGAGCTACCAAATCCGGCTAAATTTGCCGCCAAAATCATAGAAGCCAGGCAAAGCGGCGAGATAAAAAGCGCCGAACGTCTCGCGCAAATAATTGGGCTAAAAGGTATAAATGGACGCAGCGTTAGTGCGGCGACGTTAGCTTTTCAGGCAATAAGGATAGAGGTAAACAATGAGCTTGGCGAGCTGCAAAATTTGCTACAAAGCATTGAGGACTCGCAGATCGACGAGTGCATCGTGGCGATAATTAGCTTTCATTCGATAGAAGATCGTATCGTGAAAAATAAATTTAGACAGTGGGCACAAAGCTGCATTTGTCCGCCGCAGGCTCTAAGATGTACGTGCGGAGGGGATAACGCGCTGGGTAAAATCGTTAGCAAAAAAGTGGTAACTCCAAGCTCTGCCGAGATCAAGGCAAATCCGCGCTCAAGCTGCGCGAAAATGAGGATTTTTAAAATTTCAAGAGGTAAAAATGCAAGATAAAAATGAGGTTTTAGAGTTTAGCGGCGGCGAGCAAAAAAAGGAACGAAATTTAGACTACAAAACGCTAGCGACGGCGTATCTCGGGCTTTTTATCGCGCTTGCTTTGTTTTTACCTAAAATTTACATCACCAATCAAATTTATTACATCAGTCGCGAAATCGGCGATCTAAGCGGCAAACGCGACGTATTGTTAGAAGAAAATAGAGAGCTTCGCCTAAAGCTTGAAAGAATGAAATACAAAAATCAAATTTTAGACCCGCTCATCCTGCAATAGCTAAATCCCGGCCTCAGACTGTGCGACCAAGCGCTCTAGGACGTACTGCTCCAAGTCCTTGCGCGGGATCTCGTTTTTTACCGCTTCGTTGTAGATCATCTCGACTTTCGTGGAGTATTTTTCGTAGCTAAAATACGGAAAATGCACGCTCCAAGCCTTTTTTATGAGCTCTTTGCTCACAGCTTTTCTCGCCCAAATTTTAAACATATCAAAGCCGATAAAAACGGCCGAAGTGCCTACTACCGCGCTAACGATCGAGAGGTGAAAGTCAAGCTTGGTAAAAATATGATGCGTCAAAACCAGCAAAACAAAAAAAATGGCAAAGCACAAAAGGCCGTAAACAAGGTAAGTTCTTGCGTAGCGAAATTTAAAATTTAGCTTGGCCGGATCTACTAACATGCCTTCGTTAAAAAGGCAGTTTGCCTCGAGCAGATCGCGAAACAGCACGGGTTGCTTCGAGATAACAAAGATATTTTCTAAGATTAAATTTTTAAACGCGTTATTTTTCATATTTATGATTATCCTTAAATTTAGCCTCAATTATAGCAAAAACTTCGTAATCCAAGCTAAAATTTGGACTTAAAGCAACGCTTTTTTAAGAGTATTTGAGCTAAAATTACTTAAATTTTAAGGAGAAAAAATGAACGGAATAGTATATCTAAACGGTGAGTTTATAGACGCAGCTGCGGCTAAGGTTAGCGCATTTGACCGCGGATTTATCTTTGGCGACGGCATCTACGAGGTGGTGCCTGTGCTAAACGGACGGCTCGTGGATAGGGAGGATTTTTGGGAGAGATTTGAGAGAAGCCTAGCTGCGATCGAGCTAAGCTTGCCGCTTTCAAAGAGCGATTTTCAGGGAGTTTTAGAGGAGGTAGTCTGGCGAAATAACCTAAAAGAAGGCGGCGTTTATATGCAGGTCACCCGCGGCGTCGCCGATAGGGATTTTAAATTTATAAAAGGCTTAAAGCCGACTTGTTTCGTCTTTTGCTACGAAAAAGATATCGTCGCAAACCCTGACGCCGCGACCGGCATCGAGGTCGTTAGCGTCGAGGATATCCGCTGGAAGCGCCGCGACATCAAATCGATCTCGCTTTTGGCGCAGTGCTACGCTAAAGAACAAGCCGTAAAAGCCGGCGCCTACGAAGGCTTTATGGTCGAAAATGGCTTTGTGACCGAGGCGACTAGCTCGTCTGCGTTTATCATAAAAGATAACGTCCTGATAACCAAACCGCTCTCAAACGAGATTTTGCCTGGTATCCGCCGCAAGGTAATCCTGGGTTTTGCCGAAAAGGCGGGGCTCGAGATCAGACAGCGACCATTTACGATGCAAGACGTTTACGATGCCGACGAGGTATTTATCTCGGCTGCGACGCTGCCGATACTGCCCGTAGTCAAGGCCGACGGCAAGCCTATAAGCGGTGGCAAAGTCGGCAAATACGTGCCGATGTTAAGGCAGATGTATATAGATAGAATCAAAAAAGAGGCCGGGCTTTAGGCTAAATTCGGCGTTTAAGCCTGCCTTGTGCTTTGCGCGAGGCGGCTTAAAATTTGCCAAATTTGGCGGTTAGCTTACAAAAGTGTTTTGGAAAATTGGGTCGTCAAATTTGACTTGACCGATCGGCGGTAAATTTGCCGCCCGAATCGTTAGTAAATTTGAGCCAAAACGCCTGCCTACCATCAAATTTCGGAACTAACGATGAAAAATAAACCCAAAATTTTAATCAGCGCCTGTTTGCTCGGCGAAAACTGCAAGTATAACGGCGGCAATAACGCAGATGCTATCCCTGTGGACGCGCTCGATAAACTAGATCAAATTTACGAGCTCGTCACCGTTTGTCCGGAGTGTATGGGCGGACTAACGACCCCGCGTGAGCCTGCCGAAATTTGCGCCAGCGGACGGGTGCTTACTAAATTTAGCGGCCGCGACGTTACGGCCGAGTTTATTTTAGGCGCTCAAATTTGCGCCGATATCGCCCGCGAAAACGGCTGTAAAATCGCTATTTTAAAAGAGCGAAGCCCAAGCTGCGGAAGCGGCGAGATCTACGATGGAAGCTTTACTGGGCGGATCGTTAGCGGCGACGGCCTAACCGCGGCGGCGCTAAAAAAACTTGGCGTTCGGGTAGTTGGCGAGAGTGCGCTTGCGGAGCTAAATTTGGAAAAAGAAGCGCAAAATGGCCAAGTGGATAAACATTAAAGATATAGCGGACGGAGCGAAATTTTACGCCGGGGCGGCGATTAGGATAATGCCGACGCCGTGCGGGCTAGAGGAGGGAAATTTTATCCCCGAAAACGGGCTTGTTTACCTTATCTCGGACAATGCTTCGGACAAGAGCTATTTTAACTGCGTCTGCCTAAGCGCAGGCGAAGAAGGCAACGTGATCTGCCGTCTCGAGCGAAAGGGTAACTACGTACTTGGAAGCGAGATCAAGCGGATGTTTGAGAGTGAGCTACAAGAGGCATTTATAAGTAAAAGTATCGAGATTGCGGTAATATAAGGCGGTAAAATTTAACATCTTTAGTTTGTTAGTAAAATTCTGCTAGCTAGCGGCGCAAAAGTTGTTATAAATTTGTGCGTATCAAATTTCTAGCATGACTTTGGAAAATTTGCCGCTTGAAATTTTATCTAAATTTTTCGGTAAGATTTTCGGAGCCTTTAGGCTTGGTATAATCAAATTGTAGCCAAATTTGGCAAGCAAAACGTAGCCGTAAAACAAACGATAAGAATGGAAGCAAATTTGCGAGCGGCGTAAAATTTGTAAAAACGGTAAAAATATCGACGACGGCAAAACGGCAAATCGCCGCCCTAAGTTTAAAAAACGACGGGTTAAATTTTATCCTCGCCCGTCCCGCTTGCGCAAAATTTACGAACTACAAAATTATAAAACGTAGGCTAAAACAAGACCGTGTCGCTTCGGCGTCAAATTTAACCGCCCAGCAAATTTAACAAACCGCAAAAGGGTAGCGAGCCTCTCGCAATCGCTTGCAAATTTTCGCCAAATATCAAAAAAACATGGAAATGCGGAAATGCAACGCTCGCCGAAATCAAACCGCCGAATTTAATCCACCTTTTACTAAAAATTTAGCCGAACTTGACGGCAAATCTAAGTCCGGTTTAGCTCAAATTTGCCACAGAGGCGATAGATTTTTCATGTCGTCTGCCTTAAATTTTACGCCAAAAAGCGGCAAAGCAAAATTTATTCGCGCCTTCTTGATTGTAGCTTAAATTTACGGTCTGCGACGCCTACCTGCCAGCCAAAAAATAACGATAAATTTGAGCCAAATTTCACTCAAATTTATCGTTAAAACCACCGTCAAATTTATCTTAGATGCCCAAATTCCGGTCTATACTCAAAGTGCATCGTGTCAAAGCTCACCCAGCGCCCACCCCAGATAAAGCCGTGTTTTTCAAAGACGCGCACGATCTCTTCGGGGATTTGATTGCGGTAGCGGCCGTCCTTGCTCCAGCGCCAGTAGTTGCTCTTGTCGGTATTTATATCGATCGCGATGCCGTAGGAGTGGGAGCTCTTGCGCTTTGTGCCTTCGATCACGCGCCAGTTAAACGTACCTGATGGATTATCGAGAAATTTTAGCAGCTCCGGCTTTTGCACGACCAGCGCGTCAAGTTCGTTTGAAACAGCTTGCAGAGCAGCTGCCGCGCCGTTTTTGGAGTTAAATTTAAACGTCTTGCCGCCGTGATTTTTTAGCCAAACGACTTCTGTCAAATTTACCTTCACTTCCGCCTCGTTTGTACCGTAAATTTTATCCAAAAGCTCGTAGTTTCGGTATCTGCCAGCGTCATTGCTAGGTAGAGCCAGAGGTTTAAATAGCGGATAAGGCTGCGCAAAAGTGTCCTCGACGTCGGCAAGGTTTAGCAGGTGCGCCGTATCTTTTGCCTCGCCGTCGTCAAATTTAATTTTACTGCCGTCAGCGAAAATCACCTCGTTGCCGACGATTTTCACGCCATAAGCTTTTTCGATCGCCGATTTTTTCGCGCGCTGCGCCTCCTCGCCGCTAGCCACTTCAAAGATATTCATCGAATTTATCCGCGAAACCAGCAAGCGTTTTGGATCGATGTCTGCTACGTCCGAGCCGATTTTTAGCGTCGTGATCGCTATGCCGCCGATCATGGCTCTGCCGTTATCTTTCGTGCGGATGCCCCAGACGTCGTGCACGGCGAGCGGTTCGTCGCCGCGCATACCCGCGTAGAGCATGATATGCCCGTTCATGTGAAATAGCGTTCTATACGGCACTGCTTGCGTTTTTATGACGCGTAGTTTTTCTTCCGCGCTTAGATTTGCCAGGCTCACGACCTTGCCGATTTGGCCTTGCGCCTTTGAGTTTCGCGGCAGCCACACGCCAAAGCTACCGAGGAAATCCTGCAAAAACAGCGAGCAGTCGCGCTTACCGCCGAACCCGCCCCAGCCGTAGCTTTGACCGAGCAGCGATGATGCCAGCGTTCTTACGTTTTCATCGCTAAATTTAAGCGGAAAGCGGCTTGCGCTTTGTTTTGAGATCTCGTAGTTTTTTAGCCCGTTTTGGGTCTGGATTTTGCCGTAAAATTTAAACTGATCCTCGCTTTGAAACGGCAAAATCGCGCCTATACGCCCGTAAAATAAAAAGTTGCCGTTTTTGTCGTAGACGGGCTCTTCGTCTTTGATAATGCTTAGAAATTTAGAGTTTTTTAGCTCACGCACGGCGTCTGCGTTTAAAATTTTGATTTCGGTCGATTTCACCCAGGCCCATGCGGCGTCGCTACCTACGAACGCCCACGCGCCGTCGGCCGAAAAGTGCGAAACGTAAAGCGGATAGCCGATCGAGACGAAAGATAGCTGGGCGTAGTCAAACGGTAGCCCCTCGCCCGCGCGTACGGGATTATAGAGTACGGCCTCGTCGGTCGGTAGGTTTCGCAGGCTAGTATTTGCCGTCGTTATCGCAGGTAGAGAGGCTTTACCGAAGCTCTCTACGCTTGCGTTTTTGCGCACTTTTTCAAACCATTCGTTTGGTATTTTGCGCATATTTGAGAAATAATACTGCCTTTTTGACGTGTTTTTATAGTAATCTAGCGCCCAAAAAGCGTCTTTTGCAGTGGTTGAAGGCGCTTTTAGATCAAGCGAGTTAAAGCGTTTTTGCAGTAGAGTTTCGCCGCTACTTTGCGCTTCAAAAGGCAGTATCGGCAGCGCATTTGCATTTTGATCGACGTCAAATTTTAGATAACTGATGTGGCCTAAATTTTCGTCCGAGCTTTCCTCGGGCATGTCGTATGCTGACGCCGCATTAGCGCCTTGATCAGGTAAATTTACCGCGCTTGGCGCATCTTTTGGCGATGCGCAACCGCCCAGCATCGCTAGCGCCGTCGCTACGGAAAATATAAATTTGTAAAATTTCAATCTCACTCCTTAAAAATAAGCTATAATTTTACAAAAAATTAGGGAAATTTGTGCTAAATCAGCTCTTAGAAATATTAGAAAGATCAAACGTTTTTCTCACCGGGCGCGGCGGCGTGGGCAAAAGCCACCTCACGCAAGCGGTCATAAAGCACTATAAAAGCGAGCTAAAAAACGTCGTCGTACTCGGTAGCACCGGCATCGCGGCGGTAAACGTCGGCGGAGTGAGCGTGCATAGTTTTTTTAAATTCGGCATTTGCTCAAGCCTTGAGGAGCTACGCGGCTACGACCGCAAACAGCGTGGGAAACTTGGCGAACTAAAAAAGATGCTCGACGTCTGCGATCTCATCGTGATAGACGAGATCTCGATGATCAGCGCGGGGCTCATGGATATGATTTATTACCGCTTGATGAGTTCTCGATTCGTCGGGCGCGTGATGCTTGTTGGCGACTTTTATCAGTTGCCGCCCGTGCGAAAAAACGGCGAAGACGGTAGCTCGCTCTTTAAATTTCTCTATGCTTTTAACTCTAGCTCGTGGCATGAATTTGAGTTTAAAAATATCGAACTAGTCGTCTCAAAACGTACGAAAGACAAGAAATTTTACGATATCTTATCTATGCTTCGCGTAGGGCGACTGAGCGAAGAGGTGTTTAGCTATATCGAAAATTTACGCGTGCCAAGCGTGCAGGCAAATGACGACACCATCGTGCTTTTTGGGCGAAATTACGAAGCAGGCGAGCTAAACAACAAGATGCTCTCTAAACTGCCAGCGCCGCTTGAAAGAGCAGAGGCGCTAGTGGAAATTTATGATGAAAATTTAAACGAAAACGCGCTGGATCGCTGGATCGCAAACCTCTACGCGCCTGAAATTTTAAATATAAAAATCGGCGCGAAAGTTATATTTACCATAAATAAATGGGGCGAGTATTATAACGGCGAGCGCGGGCAGATAATGCAAATTTTAAAAGAAAACGGCGAGGTAAAAAGCGTCATCGTGCAAAAAGTTAACGGCGAGATCGTCGAGGTTGAGCGAGCGAGATTTGATATGAGCGAGTTTGTGATGGCGGGCGAGCATTTGCAGGAGCGCGCGAGGGCGTCATTGACGCAGTTTCCGCTAAAGCTAGCCTACGCGATCACGATACATAAATCCCAAGGCATGAGTATCGAAAATTTAGTGTGCGACTTAAATCATATCTTTGCCAACGGACAGCTCTACGTCGCGCTCTCGCGGGCGATCGATCCGAAAAAGCTTAGGATATTTTACGGCAAGAGTCGGCCGTTTAGAGAGTATTTGCAAAGCGTCGTTAAAATAGACGAAGAGGTCGAGAAATTCTATCTTGAAAACAAATTTGAAAATATTAAGGAAGACGTATGAAAAAGATTTTTGCGCTGGCTCTTGCCGCGGTTATGGCCCTTGCCGAGACGCTAAATATAGATAACTTTGAAACCGATCTATACTCCAGAGACGCTAAAAGCTCGATCAAAAAAGTAAGCGTGAGCCTGCGTCTAGAGGGGCGAGACGTCGCGGATAATGAAGCGTATGTGCTTGACGCGCTAAACGTCGTTATCGGTAGCTTTTATGTCGAGGATCTGCTAACCTCGCTGGGTAAGGAAAAATTTAAAGAAACTCTTGTTAAATACACCGCCAAAAAGCACTCGATCGATATCGACGAAGTGCTCATCATCTCGCTAAAAACCGTGCGCGAACCAAATATCGAAGAGCTACTTGAAGCGCTAAAAAACGTCAAAACTACAGGCTCAAAAAGATCGCAAAAAGAGCAGGTCGAGGATATACTAAGAGGAAATAAAAATCAGCTAAAACCGATGGATTTAAACCAGATAGATGATTTTGGCAAGGATTTTGGCGAGCAGTAAATTTGGGATTAAATTTATAAATTTTACTCGCCGAGACCCGCACCTTTAAGGTGCTAAATTTTGTTTGGTCAAATTTGGATTTTAGTCTTTATTGTTAAGGAGAAAGGGGCTTGAATTACTAAGTCGCTCCCTTCCCCTTTAAAAATCCCCCAACCCCTACGACGTGAGATGTGGCGACATAGCTTTGCTGGCGCAAAGCGTCGCTGGGGTTTAGAAACTAATTTTGTTTGTCAAATTTGCATTTTCAAGATGTGGGTTTCGATGGATAAAATTTGAGGCTAAATTTGCAAATTTGATTAAATTTGAGTTTTTAAAATTTGAACGCAAGACGATAAGGCGAAGTATCGTGAGATGATTTTTAATGTTGTTGTAGTTTTTGCGACTAAGGCTAACCGAGCGGGTTGCCGCAGGAGCAAAAACAAAACTCATTAAAAAGCACTCGCGAGACAAGCCGCTTTTTGCAAAGAGTTTATTGGTTTATGACGTCATAATACGACGGTATCACCGGCGTCAGCAAATCATCGCTTATCTTAAAATCCTTTTTCGTGTTGCTTAACGTGATTTTGATTTTATTGCCGAGTTTATCCTCGTAGTCGATCCTTGTCGGGATGTAGTTTTTGACGGTTATTAGATACTCCACGCCGTCGTATTTGGCCTTGTAGAGCGTGTCAGTGATCTTAACGGCGTTTCTAACGACGTCGATCAAATTCGGTGCCTTTTCAAATTTTGAGATGATCGCTTGTTCGAGGGCATCCTCGATCACGACGACACGATTTTTATCAAAGTAGATTTTTTTAGGCGTCGGGCGCTCGTAGATCCAGTAGGCGCGGTTGTTGCTTTTTGCGTAAAATTTACCGAAATAATCGACTGTTTCGTTCTCGCTCGTGATGGTTTGTACGAAGTCGCTTTGAAGCGTGACGAAATTTAACGTAACTCCGAAAGCTGAGGCGCAAAAGAGCAAAAATGCTAAAATTTTTTTCATATATTTTCCTTTATCGGGCGAAATTCTAGCTAAGTTTAAATAATAAAATGTTAAAATCCAAGCTTTAACAAAATTTAAAAAGGCTAAAAATGATAACGGCGTTTATGCAGAAGGTATTTGGCACGAAAAACGACAGGGAAGTAAAAAAATATTTCAAACGAGTCGCCTACATAAACTCGCTCGAGAGCAAATATCAAGCGATGAGCGACGATGAGCTAAAGGCAAAATTTAACGAATTTAAAGCGCAGGTGCAAAACGGTGAAAAGAGCCAAGACGAGCTACTGGACGACGTTTTTGCCATCGTGCGAGAGGTCGGTAAAAGGACGCTAAATATGCGCCATTTCGACGTTCAGCTAATCGGCGGCATGGTGCTAAACGACGGCAAGATCGCCGAGATGAAAACGGGCGAAGGTAAAACCCTCGTGGCAAGCTTGCCCGTCGTTTTAAACGCAATGAGCGGCAAGGGCGTGCACGTCGTGACCGTAAACGACTATCTAGCCAAACGCGACGCGACGCAAATGGGCGAAATTTATAAATTTCTAGGCCTTAGCGTAGGCGTGATACTAGGCGGCGAATACGACGACGCAGCGCGTAAAGCAGCATACGACAGCGACATAACGTACGGCACGAATAATGAATTTGGCTTTGACTACCTACGCGATAATATGAAAATGGATTTCAAAGATAAGGTACAAAGAGAGCATAACTTCGTCATCGTGGACGAGGTCGATAGTATCCTCATCGACGAGGCCAGGACTCCGCTCATCATCTCGGGTCCTACGAATCGCACGCTAGACGGCTACATCAAAGCAAACGAAGTAGCTCGCCAGATGAAGCGAGGCGAACCGCCTGCGACTCCGCAAGAAAAGGCTACGGGCGACTTTACCGTAGATGAAAAAAACCGCACGATAGCGATCACCGAAGAGGGCATCTCAAAGGCCGAAAAACTCTTTGGCGTGGCAAATCTCTACGACATGGAAAACGCGATTTTGAGCCACCACCTAGACCAAGCCCTAAAAGCGCACAATCTCTTTGAAAAAGACGTTCACTACGTCGTTCGCGAAGGTCAAGTCGTAATCGTGGATGAATTTACAGGACGTCTTAGCGAAGGACGAAGATTTAGCGAGGGCTTGCACCAAGCACTCGAGGCCAAAGAGGGCGTAAAGATCCAAGAGGAGAGCCAAACTCTAGCAGATATTACATTTCAAAACTACTTTAGGCTTTACAAAAAACTATCGGGCATGACGGGTACGGCGCAGACGGAGGCGACCGAGTTTTCGCAAATTTACAAGCTTGATGTCGTTTCGATCCCGACAAACGTGCCGGTAATAAGAAAAGACAACAACGATCTCATCTATAAAACCGAAAACGAGAAATTTAAAGCCGTGATCGACGAGATCAAAAAGGCTCACGACCGCGGTCAGCCCGTACTTGTGGGTACCGCCTCGATCGAAAAGAGCGAAAAACTGCATAACCTGCTTGTAAAAGAGAAAATCCCGCACTCCGTGCTAAACGCCAAAAACCACGAAAAAGAGGCCGAGATCATCGCTCAGGCCGGCGCTCGCGGCGCGGTTACGATCGCGACGAATATGGCCGGACGCGGCGTAGATATCCGTATCGACGACGAGGTCCGAAACCTAGGCGGCCTATACATCATCGGTACTGAAAGGCACGAAAGCCGCCGTATCGACAACCAGCTGCGAGGCCGCTCTGGACGTCAGGGCGATCCGGGAGTGAGCCGCTTTTACCTAAGTCTTGAGGATAACTTACTTCGGATATTCGGTAGCGACCGCATAAAAGCGATAATGACGCGCCTTGGTATCGAAGAGGGCGAAAGCATCGACTCAAAAATGGTCACAAGAGCCGTCGAAAACGCGCAAAAAAAGGTCGAGAGCCTTCACTTTGAAGCGCGAAAACATATCCTCGAGTACGACGACGTCGCAAACGAGCAGCGAAAAACGGTATATAAATTTAGAAACGAGCTACTTGATCCAAATTTTGAAGTCGGCGAAAAGATTAAGCAAAATCGCGCCGAATTTGTCGAGCACCTACTAGCTCAAGCTGAAATTTACGCAGGCGAGCCAAAGAGCGAATATAACCTCGAAAAACTAAGCTCCGTGATAATCTCAAATGGCGCGTTTATGCAGCCAGATGAGCTAAAAGATCTCGACTACGCCGAGCTTGCCGAGAAGATAACGGCTAAATTTGAAGCCGACTACGAAGAAAAAATGGGCGTCATAGGCGAGGGTCAGCGCAGATACCTAGAAAAGGTGCTTTGCCTGCAGGTATTAGATACCGCGTGGCGCGAGCATCTATATCAGATGGACATCCTAAAAACCGGCATCGGACTGCGTGGCTACAACCAAAAAGATCCGCTCACCGAGTATAAAAAAGAGAGCTTTAACCTCTTTATGGAGCTCGTTAGCCGCATCAAATTTGAGAGTATCAAGATACTAACGGCCGTGCGCCTAAGCTTCTCCGAGCCTAGTGAGTCTGCGCCGCAAGAAGCGCAAGATAGCGAGACTACCCGCGCATCCGATGGCGAAGAAAAGCCCGGTAAAAAAGTATCGCGAAACGACCCGTGCCCGTGCGGAAGCGGCAAAAAGTACAAAGACTGCCACGGCAAGAGCGGCCCTAAAAAAGGAGCTTTTGCGGAGGATTGGGATAAAATTTAGCTTTGGCGTTTTGGCGGCGACTTGCTAAATTTTGTATTTAAGTTAGCCGCCGTTTTTATAGCGGCGCGAAGTCGTAAATTTAACACCTAGCTTTTGCAAGCGGTTTAAAAATTTGACGTCAAATTTACACGGATGGACAAATTTAACGCACTTGACACAAATTTAAATAAGATCAAGCGACGCAAAAGTAGCGAGCAAGCCAAAGCCCAAATTTAAACAACGGAAAATCAAATGAACCTAACCAAATATCTGCTTTTCAAATATCTACGGTTTGACAAAACCCAGCCCTTTATCATGCTTTCGGCACTTTTGGCGTTTCTAGGTGTGGGCGTCGGACTCATGGTGCTCATCGTCGCGATGGCGATCATGAACGGCTTTGATAAGGAGTTTGAGCGCAAACTTTTTACCATGAACTACCCGATCACGATCCTCTCCGCCATACGCGGCAATATCGACGAGAGCGACGTTAGCGAGCTCAAGCAGAAGTTTCCGAATCTCAAATTTAGCCCATATATCATGAGTCAAGTTATCATAAAGGGGGCAAATAGCTTTGAGGGCGGACTGCTTTTTGGCGTAAATTCAGCCGACGAAAAGCAGATAAACTCTGTTGTATCGGCCGGGCTCGGAGACCGCAAGCTAGACGGATACGGCCTGCTCGTCGGGCAAGGCGTCAAAAATGAGATGATGATAAACGAAAATAACAAACTCACGCTCATTTTTACCAAAAATGACCCGAGCGGCTTTGCTCTAACGCCCAAAATGAAGCGCTTTGAGGTCGTGAGCTCGTTTAGCTCGGGGCTTGTGGCCTACGATAAAAGCTATCTATACACGAGCGTCGAGGCGCTGCGTAAGATACTTGAGTACGACGAGGGTAAATTTGACGGTATACACGTGTTTTCAGACGATCCGTTCGCCGACATCGAAAAGATCTCGCGCGAGCTACGTCTGGGGCAAAAAGCTATCGGCTGGTGGCAGCAAAACGGCAACTTTTTCTCCGCTTTGGCGCTCGAAAAGCGCGCGCTTTTCATCGTTTTGATGCTCATCATCCTGGTTGCCTCGCTAAATATCGTAAGCTCGCTGCTCATGACCGTCATGAACCGCCGCCAAGAGATCGCGCTACTGCTCTCGCTGGGCGCTAGCAAGGCCGAGATCAAAAAGAGCTTTTTCGCTCTCGGCGCCACGATAGGCGGAGGTGGGATAGTGTTTGGGCTCGTGCTAGGGCTCTTTGGCGTTTGGCTGCTCGGTAGCTTTGATATCGTAAATTTGCCCGCAGACGTTTACGGTAGCGCGAAGCTTCCTATGGAGTTATCTTTGCTCGATCTTGTTATGATTTTAGTCGGAGCGATCGTTATAGTGGCGTTTTCGTCGTTTTATCCGGCAAAAAAAGCCGCGCAGATAAACGTGCTTGAGACGCTTAGGAATGAATAAAATTAGGACTTTAACCGATTGCTTAGCGGCGGGAGTTGATTTTAGATAGAGTTGCGGACGGTTTAATTGAAAATAAACACGGTCAATTAAAAAGGAGTGTCCAAATGCGCTTTATAGAAGGCATCATTTATTTCGGTATTTATGCTGTTTTTGTCTTGATTTTAACTTCGATATGCGTAGTCTTCTTTGAAAAGATAGTAAAAGCAAAAATGCATAAAAGTGAAAATTTAGAGCGAGAAAAAGTGCGAAATGTTCTCAAAAGGAATACCATTAGAAATTACGACAAAAAGCCGATTATCGTCAAAAATGACTATAAAATCAAAATCGCTTTTATAACTACGACTGTTTTTGTCGCGCTATCTTTGTTTTTGATTTGCAACAACCTTGAGCCAAAACCCGACTCTTTTGACGAACATATCAGAAAAGCGGCTTTGGCTACCGGTATTATCGGGATGCTCGGGAGTGCGTATTTTTCTGCGGTGCTGTTTTTTTGAAAACAGAAAAAAGATTTACACGAGGATATACGGCGACTATTTACTCCACGACTCTTACGGGTTAGATTCTAAATTTTTTAAAGCTCAGGCGGATCAAATTCGGCTTGAGTTTAATGATGATTTACAAATCGGCTATGGTTTTTACCCTATCGAAGGCGAGGCAAAAGACTATGTATCAGGCGGTAAAAATTTTAATGAAAAGTATGAAAACGCTCTAGCTTTTCCGATAGTTTTTGCGCTAAAGCTTGCGTTTACGGCGATGTTTTTCGTGCTGAGCGCATTTAAATTTAAGAAATACTATATCTTTAAAAACGATAAATTCGTAGTTTCGGTTTTGGCAAATAACGAGCTAGAAGATAGGTTTGGTAAGGTTAAATTTGAGATTTTAACCTTAACGCATATTGTATAATTTTATTATGGATTGTTAAATTTAAGGCAATAAAAACTTAACACCAGCAAATTTAAAAACTGAATTTTAAAAAATCTTTTTCCACCTTTTGAAGCTATTTAGGGCATAATGCCTCAAATTTAATCCAAATTTGGGGAGAAAAATGACGATTTTCGAGTACGCGCGCCGCATTGACGAGGCTGCAGGACTGGTTCTTGATTTAGATTGCAAAGAGATCGATCTGTAGGATAAGCTTTATGGGCTTTTTCAGTGCTTTATGCCTGACGGCGTCGGCGTAGAAGCGGTGTTTGCGCCGCTGCAAAACGGCACCGAGCTGCAAGCACGCATAATGCCGATCTACGCAGTCACGGCGTAGCAAACGCGAGAGGCGTTTGGTCTAGGCGTGGTGCCCGGGTATTTTTGCCCGCCGCAGGATCCGAAATTTGGTGGCGAAGCGCTTAAGAGCCTAGCTTTAGCGCACGTTCGAAATTTAAAAATTTTTGCCGAGTTTCTAGGCAAGAACGAGCTTTTAAAAATGCTTTACGAAATAAAATCCGCTCGAGTGCAGGAAAGTTTTGATTTTAGGGGGCATGAAGACGAACTTGCGCACGCCGTATACGGGGCGAGTGAATGATAGATGTGCAGGGGCTCGATGCGAAGCTATCGGTGCTCGGCGAGGCGTACTACTTGGTTGATTGCGACTATCTGCTACCTGCGTATTTGCAGTATCCAAACTACGCACAAAAGCCGCAGGCGGACTTTTTAAAGCCCTATTTCGAGCTATATCTAGCGGGGCGGAAGGTCGCGTTTGAGCAGAGTCAAGTCGTGGTTTTTATGCGCTAAATTTACGCAGACAAGGAAACTAAATGCAAACGGACGCTTTTGGCCGGCTAAAATTTGAGCTCTGCGAATACCTAAGGCTCTATGATACGGGACTAAAAGCTGGCAAACGAGTATCTAAAGGGCACCGTTGGTAAATTTAAAAGCGAATTTAGCCAGACGCAGCGGAACTACGCACTAGGTGAGCTCTGCTGCGAAATTTTAGACGAAAGCAAAAGCGAGCTAAAAAATCTAAAAAACCGCGGCAACGGCAAGCTGCCATTTCGGCTCGGCGAGCTAGTCGGCGAGTATCTAAAAGGGTGCTGCGACGCAGGCGAGATGCCGCATCTACGCTGGGCGCATCAGATTTACATGCGCGGTTTGCATGAGCTTGGTGGGGACGAGCTTTTGCGCCGTGCATACCGCCATGAGCGCTGCGACGAGCGAACTGTGGAGCTATACTTTTGCATGCTACTAGACGCGCTAGACTGGGGTGCGCACCACTTTCCAGATGGCTGCCTGATCGAGCGCTCATACTATGAGCAACTAACCCGCGAAGCTCGTGACGCAAGATAAAAACACGAGATAAGCGCGCGGCTAAATTTAGAGTTTGAATACTTCGTAAAGCTTTACGAATGCTATTTTGAGTTTAAGTCTCGCGGCGGCAAGGTTGATTTTTACGTGCTGTGCGAAAAGGCGAGGCTAAATTTCGCGCCTGCAAAGTCTTTTTATTATGAGTAGCGAGGAGCCGCTAAATTTGATCAGATACAAATTTAAAACAAGCGACAAATTTACGGGCTCAAAATTTGGCGTTTAGTTAGTCGCAAACGATACGCCAAATTTTAAAATTTAAGCAAATGTGGCTCGGTTTAAATTTTAACTCAAATTTTATCCGCGCGCCACAGCTCGGCAAACGCTCAAATTTACGCCTACGCCGCTATATTTTGCAGATTTTCAAAGCTAAATACGTTTAGCCCGTTTTTGTATTCGTAGCTTAGAGTTAGCTTATGTGCTTTGATTATATTTTCGACGATGTAGAGTCCTAGACCGAAGCTCTTTTGCGCGCTTTCGCCCTTGGTAAAAGGCTCGACGTAGTGGCGCAGTTCCTTTGATAACCGCTCGCCTTTGTTGATAAATTTGATCGACTCGCGCGTGATAGTTATATTTACGTGCTTGTTTGGAGAGTATTTTAGCGCGTTATCGATCATGTTCTTGGCGGCGATCGCTAGTAGCTTAAAGTCTGCATTTAGGCTCACGTCCTCTAGCTTACTGATCGTGACCTGTCCGGGATCGACCATCGCGATATCCAGAGCCTCGTCGATGACGTCGTCGATACGGCAAATTTTGGTGTTATTTAGCGCGATGTTTGAGGTGACTTGCTCGACTGCGGCAAATTCGTTTATGAGATTTTCGAGTTTTATAAACACCGACACGAGTCGCTCTTGGTTTTTGCTCTTTTCGATCATTTCGGCGGCTAGGCGGCCTTTGGTGATCGGCGTTTTTAGCTCGTGCATTATGTTTCTTAAAAATAGCTTGCGCGACGCGTTTAGGTTTTTAATCTGACAAACCGCGTCGTAAAACGCTTCCGCAACCTCAGAAATTTCGTCGTTACCGCTGCTGACGTTTTGTACTTCGTCGATCTCGCCCGCGGCAAATTTAGCTATCTGGCGCTTTAGCTTTCTTAGCGGTTTTAGCTTCCTGATAACAAAAACGTAAGCGGCCAGAAGTATGATCGCAACTAGCAAAAAGATAATCTTGATGATGTCATAGCGGTATGGTTGATAGTCGTTATCCTTTAAAAGCAGGATTTTATCTACGTGTTGGACTTTTAGATAGTGGTGATTTTGATAGATCATGATGGCGCTAGAACCGATGTCTGCGGATATCTCCTCAAGCACGGTTGCGTTTGCTAGGATCTCTTCTTTTTGCTGTTCGTTTGTGATCTCAGGCATCTTAAAGTCGCCCGTTTGACGCTCGTATTCTTTTTCGTTTATGATACCGCTCATCAAAAAGAGCTGATTTCTAGCGATCGTGGAGTATTTGGCGTTTAGCTCGCGCGCATAGTTTTGCTTGTCGTAGTCCATCAGCCACAAAAACGCGAGAAATATGCTCGTAAGCGCAAGCGCGAAGATAAAAGTGATAGTGTAAAAAACCGATGAGCGTTTCATTTGCAGGCTTTAGTTCAAATTTACTGCATCAGCTTGTAGCCGATGCCGCGGATGGCGTGGATGTACTTTGGCTCTTTTGGGTCGTCGCCTAGCTTGCCTCTGATGCGGCCGATAATGACGTCTATGCTCTTATTCGTCGAGTCCTCGCTGATGCTTGCGCAGTTGTAGATAAACTCCTCGCGCGTGATGGCGCCGCCTTCTTTTTGTAGCATATATTTTAGGATGTCATACTCGGCCGCGGTCAAATTTAGCGGCTCGCCTTTTAGCGTGATGACGTGCTTAAAATCATCTACCGCGATGTCTTTTTCGCGTGCGCTCTCTTTTGCGCCGCTTAAATTTGCACCCGCTACTGCGCTTTGGCGGCGCAGGTGGCTTTTGATACGAGCTAGCAGCTCCTGCGGGTCATAAGGCTTTGGTAGATAGTCATCCGCGCCGTTATCTAGGGCGTTTACTTTGTCGGTGATGTCGTGGCGTGCGCTAGAGATGATGATAGGCACGTCGTGGCGCTTGCGGATCTCTTTGCATACTTCTAGGCCGTCGAGTCCCGGTAGCGTGAGGTCTAGGATTACGAGGTCAAATTTTTCTACGTTTAGCGTCGAAAGCCCGATATACGGCTCCTCCGCCGTCGTTACGCTCATATCGCTTTTTGCTAAAAACTCGGTCAAAATTTCCGCCAGTTCCAAATCATCTTCTATCATCAGAATTTTTATCATTTTATGTCCTTTTGGGGATTATAGCGAGTTTTGACTAAATTTTTAATGGCGGTAGCGGCTTGTTTTTTGTTGTGCTACGCTTACAGCTTGCAGACGGGCGCTTTTGTTAAGCATAGTAAAATTTGAGCCAAACTAAGATGCTCAAATTTGAAACTAGAAATTTAATCAGGTCAAATTTAAAATGATAGAGCGTCAAATTTGACTGGTAAAATTTGGAAAATTTAAAAAGAAAAAAGGCGCAGTTTCCCGCGCCTTAGAGTAGAAATTATTTTATAACAAGACCTTGGAAAAGTCCGCCGCGATTAACCCAAACGAGCGTCTTTTTGCCTTTTGCGCTTGCTAGGGCTTTGTTAAAATCATCCATATTTTTTATGTTTTCCTCGGCGATTTGGATGATGATGTCACCTTTTTCAAAGCCGATTTTCTCGGCATTTGAGCCTGCTTTTACGTCAGTTACCAGGATGCCCGCTGCGTCCGCAGGTAGGCGGTATTTATATCTTGCGTTGTCGTCGATAGCTGTGACGCTAAGACCCTCGATCGCCGTGCCGTTTTTTGCCACCGGAGCGCTTGATTTTGCGTTTGCGTTAGCTAGTTTTATCTTGGCGGTTTCGATTTTACCGGAGCGCTCGTAGGTTAGCGTGATCTCTTTGTTTGGAGCTAGCGAGCCGATGAGATTTTTGAGATCGTTGGCGTTTTTGATCTCTTTATCGTCGATTTTGATGACGAGGTCGCCTCGTTTTAGCCCGGCTACATCGGCAGGGAGGCCGCTTTCTACGCTGCTAATGAGCGCTCCTTCTTTATTTTTATAGATCTCTTTTTGCTCTTCATTTAGATTTGCTATCATCACGCCGATATATCCGCGTTCGATCTTGCCGTCTTCGATGAGCTTTTTGGCGATATCTTTAGTCATGTTTGACGGGATGGCAAAGCCGATGCCGTTGTTTCCGCCGCTGCGGCTAAGTATGGCTGAGTTTATGCCGACTAGATAGCCGCGGCTATCTACTAGCGCGCCGCCTGAGTTACCCGGGTTTATCGAGGCGTCGGTTTGGATGAAATTTTCATATTGATTTAGACCTATGTTATCTTTATTTAGGCCTGAAACTATGCCTTGGGTGATGCTACCGCCCACGCCGAAAGGATTTCCGATGGCAAATACGATATCGCCTTCCATCAGTTTAGCCGAGTCGGCAAACGGTATGGCTTTTAGCTCTTTTGCGTCTATTTTGATGATAGCTAGGTCAGTTTTTGGGTCGGTGCCGATGATTTTAGCCTTGTACTCTTTGTCGCTATCTAGTAGCGTGACTATGATCTCGTCGCTATCTTCTACGACATGGTTATTTGTCACGATGTAGCCGTCGCTAGATATGACGACGCCAGATCCTAGTGAGCTGCTTTTTTGTTTTTCTTGGGGTATGTTAAACTGAAATCCGAAAAAGTCCTTGAAAAACGGATCGCTAAACATATCGTTCATATCTGCTATGTTGCTGCTAACGGTTTTTGTGGTGGAGATATTTACGACCGATTTTTTAGCGTCGGCGATGGAGCTGTTGTAGGACAGGACGACGTTTTTGTTAAATTCCGGATTTACTCTAGTAAAATCCCCTGCGGGTTCGTTAAAGTTTATGCTTGCGGCAAAGATCGCGCAAGACGTAGCCAAAGATAATATCATTATCTTTTTCATTGCTTTTCCTTTTGATAAAATTTTTTCAAAGCGCGATTATAAGGCGTTAAGCTCAACGTAAAGTTAATTATTCTTTAAGTCGTTTAAAATCGTTTCGTTTACTATACTTGATTGACATACGCTAAACCTTTATGCTATAATCGCTATAAAATTAATTGACTAGAAGGACATAACATGAGCAATAGTCTTTACGAAACGTTAGGGGTGTCCGAAAAGGCCACCGGCGACGAGATCAAAAAGGCCTATCGCAGGCTGGCTCGAAAGTATCATCCCGATATCAACAAAGACCCGGGCGCGGAGGATAAATTTAAAGAGATAAACGCCGCGTATGAAATTTTAAGCGACGAAAAAAAGCGCGCGCAGTACGATAGGCACGGCGACGCGATGTTTGGCGGGCAAAATTTCCACGACTTTGCGAGCAGCTCGGGTATGGGAAATTTGGACGAAATTTTAAAAAATATCTTCGGCGGAGGCGGCTTTAGCGGATTTTCTAGTAGAAGCGGCTTTAGCGGTTTTAGACAGACTGGCGGTTTTAGCGGCTTTGAGGACGAGGAGGATCTAGACTTGCGAGCGAAGGTAACTATACCGTTTGACGTAGCCGTAAAGGGCGGCGAGCACTCGATAAATTTTAACGGTGAAAACATCAAAATAAAAATCCCAAACGGCATAAATGACGGCGAAAAGCTACGCATAAAAGGCAAAGGTAGCGGCGGACGCGGAGATCTAATACTAACCGTAAATATCGCGCCTAGCGACGAGTACGAAAGAGACGGCGACGATCTGTATAAGGACGTGCTAATTCCTCTAAAAACGATGATGTTTGGCGGCAAGATAGACGTAAAAACGCCTAAAAAAGACGTAACGATAAAAATCGCCGAAAACTCAAAATCGGGGCAAAAAATCAGGCTCAAAGGGTACGGCGTGCAAAATAGAAAAAGCGGGATATTTGGCGACCTATACCTGCGAGCGCGCGTGTCTTTGCCGGACGTAAATGCCCTAGACGGCGAGCTAGCCGAGCTTATGAAGCAAAAACTTCCGGAGGTATAAGATGAAACAATACGAAGAACCGGTCTATCTAATCAGCGTCGTAGCAAAGGTCCTCTCCATACATCCGCAAACACTTCGCCAATACGAGCGCGAGGGGCTGCTAGAGCCATCAAGAACCGAGGGCAAGATGCGCCTTTACTCCGAAAAAGACATGGACCGTATCAAGATGATACTGCGTCTAACGCGCGATCTTGGCGTAAATTTGGCAGGCGTCGATATCATCTTGCAGCTAAAAGAGCAGATCGAGCAGTCTGAAGTCATGATAAGGCAGATGAAAGAGGAACTAGACAAAATGGAGCAGGGCGGCGTGCCGTCTAAAAAAGCTCTGGTAAAACGCAAAAATAGCTTTGATCTCATCTTTTATGATGATAAAAATTAATCCTTTTTATCCGTTAAAAAGGTAAAATCTGGTAGAATTTTTTTACAAAACGCGCCAAATTTGAGGCTTTAAGGGTGCTAAATTTAGCCTTAAATTTGCCCCGCTTTGAACTCAAATGAGGGACAATGTTAGAAACTTTTTTACTATTTTTCTCTATCCTACTCATCGCTTGTATCGTCTCTAGTAAGGTTTCAGATAGATTCGGTATCCCGTCGCTAGTGGTATTTTTGGCTGTGGGTATGCTCGCGGGCTCGGACGGACTGCTTGGGCTTGATTTTAACAATCGCCAGATCGCCCAAGACGTGGGCACTATCGCGCTTATTTTTATACTTTACGCAGGCGGCCTCGATACGAATCTAAAATCTATCCGCCCCGTCATGGTAAACGGCATCATCCTAGCCACTCTTGGCGTCGTGCTGACTGCCGGCATGATAGCCGTGCTCGTAAAATACCTACTAGGTCTTGACTGGCTAGAGGCTTTGCTTTTTGGTTCTATCATCTCCTCAACCGACGCGGCGGCCGTGTTTGCGATACTAGGAGCAAAGGAAATTTCGCTGCGAAACAACATCCGTCCGCTTCTGGAGCTAGAGTCTGGATCAAACGACCCGATGGCGATCTTTTTAACCGTCACGATGCTACAAATCATCTCCATAGCCACGATCCCTAGCGTTCCTGATGTAGCGCTAACGCTGGTGAAGCAGTTTTTGCTAGGCGGGCTGATTGGTTATGTGTTCGGCGTCGCGCTACCTGGTCTTTTTAACCGTCTAAGGCTTGAATACTGGGGACTTTACCCCGTGTTTTCGATGGCTTGGGTCATGCTTTTATACGTGCTAGCCGGCAAAGTCGGCGGTAACGGCTTTTTGGCCGTTTATATCGCTGGCATGTTTATAAATAAAAAAGAGTTTGCGCATAAGAAAAATTTGATCGGTTTTCACGACGGTATCGCGTGGACGATGCAGATCGTCATATTTTTGACGCTGGGGCTTTTGGTAAACCCTTCTCAGCTACCCGCCGTCGCGCTTGCGGGCACAGTGATTGCGTTTTGGATCATGTTCGTCGCGCGTCCTATGGGCGTTTTTCTCTCGCTTTTACTTTCTAGATACAATATCAAAGAAAAGATGTTTATCTCATGGGTCGGGCTTAGAGGCGTCGTTCCTATCGTACTTGCGACCTATCCGTTCGGCGCAAATTTGCCAAATTCCGAGCTTATTTTTAACACGATATTTTTCGTCGTGTTCGTCTCTATCATCATCCAGGGCATGACGCTAGAAAAGGTCGCGCAAAAATGCGGCGTCAAAGAAGAGGTCGTCAAAGAAGAGGTCGAGATGTCGAACTTGCCGATCTTTTACCATACTTTGCGCCAGCACACCATACGCTTTGACGCCGAAGTCGTCGGTAAAAACCTAGCCGAGCTCGAGCTTCCTGGCGATTTTTTGGTGCTACTCATCAAGCGCAAGGGCGAGTACATCAAACCTACCGGCTCATCGGTATTTGAGGAGGGCGACTTGCTGCTTATTCAGTGCGAGGACGAAAACAAATATAACGAAACCTTAAAGACTTTTACGGCGTAAATTTGCTGCCGTTTTCGTAAAATTTAAAGAAAGGAAATAGAAATGAAATTTGAGGATCTGACTTTATCTACATTTTCAAGCGCGTTTCGTAGGATAAGAAATAAAAAAGGACTTAATAAAAATAAAGAGAAAGGCGTTAAAGATGAAAAATAAAGCATTAATTATAGCTGTGCTTTTAAGTGCGTTTAGTTTAAGCGCTTTTGCTAAAGTGGATTGTAGCGACCCTAAAAATCGCCCTCGTTTAGTTGCTGGTATGCTTATAGGGGGGGGGAAAGAGTGCTATCGTCTTAGTAAAGAAGATAGTAAGCGCGATTTCGACGCAACTATCGGACGTAACCCCGTTACGGGTAAAGTAACGTCAAAAGCGGAGCTGGCGGGTGCTGATAACCCTACAATGAATTTGGAAACGGCGCAGATGAATTTCGGCAAAAAAAAGGTCGAACTGGAGGAAGCCGAAAAGGTTTATAAAGACGACGCCAGCGTTAAGAATTCCCGCCGCGTCGATAAAGCGCGCAAGAGCTTTGAAAAAGCGCAGCGCGATCTTGAGGTGGCGGAAGAGATAAAAGAAAAAGCAGATAAGAAAAAAGACAAGTAGCCTGCTCAAATTTGAGCTTGAACGAGCCAAGGATCAAGAGGGAAGCCCTCTTGATCAAATTTAACAATCTGGCGCTTAACCCCAAGGCGGTGAAACCGCCAAAGGGGTATATTTGAATTTAGCTTAAATTTAGCCGAATTTATCTTTCAAATTTAGCATTATTCTACTCCAAAGCCTGCGCGAGATCGGCGATGAGGTCGTCTGCGTTTTCTAGGCCGACGCTTATTCTGATTAGCTCTTTTGTTATGCCTGCTTTTATTAGCTCCTCGCTTGAGAGCTGCTGATGCGTAGTGGAGGCCGGGTGCGTGATGAGCGACTTTGAGTCGCCGATATTTACGACGATTTTAAAGAGCTTTACTTTGCCCAGCATCTTTACGGCGCGCTCATAGCTATCGGTTTCAAAGCACATTAGCCCGCTAGCCATACCGTCTTTAAAGTATTTTTGCGCCTTTTCGTGCTCCGAGTCGCTTTTTAGCGTCGGATAAGTTACGCGTTTTACGTATTTGTGCGAGTTTAAAAACTCGGCGATTTTGCGCGCATTTTGCGAGTGTCTCTCGATACGAACGCTCAAAGTCTCAAGCCCCTGGATGAGCTGCCAGGAGTTAAAAGGCGAGATCGTAGCGCCTATATCGCGCACCAAAGCCACTCTCATGCGCAGCGTATAGATGTCAAATTTATCCGCCATCTGAGCGTAAACTAGCCCGTGATAGCTCTCGTCAGGCTCGTTAAAATGCGCGTATCTGGCGTTACCGACTAGCTTAGCGTTTAAATTTTTGCTAGATACGACTGCGCCCGCTAGGCTTAGGCCCTGGCCGCAGATATATTTGCTAGCGCTATGTACGACGATGTCTACGCCGTGATTTAGCGGCTGAAAAATGATCGGCGTAGGCACGGTGTTATCTGCGATCGTTACGACGCCGTGCTTGTCCGCGATCTCGACGATTTTTTTAAAATTCGGGATTGCGATTTGCGGATTTGATAGCGTCTCGAAAAATATCGCGCGCGTTTTGTCGTCTATCAAATTTTCAAGATCGTCCGCGCTGTCGCTGTCAAACACCCGCGCCTCGATACCAAAACGCTTAAGCGTGTGCATAAAAAGAACCATCGTTCCGCCGTAAATTTTCTTTGCCACGATGATGTTGTCGCCGACTGCGGCCAAATTTGCGATCGAGTAGAAAATCGCCGCCTGACCGCTGGCCGTCACGATAGAGGCCGAGCCCTCCTCGAGTGCGGCTATACGGCTCTCTAGTACGTCCGTCGTCGGGTTGCCTAGCCGCGTGTAGATGTGGCCAGGAGCTTCTAGCTGAAATCTCGCCGCGGCCATCTCGGCGCTACCGAAATCATAAGCCGTAGTCTGGTAAATCGGCACCGCCATGGCTCCCGGGCCAGCCTTGGTGTCGTAGCCGTAGTGCGTGGCGATCGTCTCTTTTTGCATGTGTCTCTCCTTGTAAAATTTGCGCGCATTATAACCGCTAAAAGTTTAAATTGGTATAATTGGGCTTTTGAAAGGAAAAAATGGCTGAACAAAACGACAAATTTAAGCGCGTAAAATACCTGCGCAGCCTAGAAAAATTCGCAAAAGCTGCGATTAGCGCGCTAAAAAGAGAGGATTTTAACGAGGACGAATTTCGCGCTAGGGTCGGCAAAAACGCCGAAATTTTACGCAAGATCGAGCCGGTTTTTTTAGATAATGCCTACTCGAAATCTCTTGAAAATTTTGTAAATTTAGTCGTAAAAGGCGGCGAGAGAGGCGAACTAATATCCTGCGCCAACGCGCTAGAAAAGCTAAAAAATCAAAAAACGTATAAAAAAGAAAAACATAGAAAAAAATATAAGGACGAAGAGTGAAATGTGTGATATTTGATATGGACGGCACGCTCATAGATAGCGCAAAAGCGATCTGCGAGACAGTAAACGAGGTGCGGCGCGAGCTAGGGCTTGAAGGCGATCTGGCGGCGGAGTTTATCGTAAAGGCCATAAACGAGCCGGGGCGAAATTTGGGGCTTGACTTTTACGGTATCGATAAGCCCGATATGAAACTGCGGGATAACTTTGAAGCTAAATTTAAGAAAAATTACCGCGAATACGCCGCTGCATACGAGGGCGTAGATGGACTGCTAGCAGGGCTAAAAGAGGCCGGGCACTTCGTCGCTCTAGCTAGCAATGCGCCGCGATATACCTTGGATGAAATTTTGCAAAGAAGCGGGATATTTAAATTTTTCGATCTTATAGTAGGAGCAGACGAAAACGTGCCTCAAAAACCAGATCCCGCGATGTTAAATTTGATATTAAAATCAGGCGAATTTGATAAAGCGATATTTGTCGGAGATAGTAAAAAAGATGAGCTCGCCGCACGCAACGCGGGTATGAGATATCTAAACGTTTGCTGGGGTTTTGGTAGCCAAAGTCCAAGCTGTGACAATGTATTTACTGTGGCTGAAGCAGCGCTATATATCGAGAAGTTATAAAAATTCAGCGTATTATAGTGCGTATGATTTTAGGTAAGATTTTACAAAAAATAGTATGTATTTTAAGATTTGCGAAAGGTTTTAAAATTTATGGATTATGATATATTTTCTCAGAGTCCGAGAGAAAAATTCTTTGAAATTTTATTTAACGCGAACAAAAACTTAGTCGAAAACGAGCTTGAAAAGACCTTTGAAAAATTTATTGCGATGAGTGAATTTTGCGAAAAAAGCGGCTTTGACGAAACGGCGCAAAATTCGTTTATTTCTCAAAATCAGACGCTTATAAACGAGCGGCTAAACGACATTTATATCGGGCTTAGTGGGGATATTTTAAGTCAAAATGAGTAAAATAGCCGTTATATTTTCGTTGTTTTTATCGCTGGTTTTCGGCGCGGTAAATTTCGAGGAAGAGCACCTTTTTGAGCTCAAAAAAGACGAGTGGGCGCGGGTTTTCGTCACTAAAAAGGGCACGAACGAGCGCGAGAGCTTTGATTTTCGCTGGACGCTTTTTGATAACACGAACATCATCGTGCATTCGCGCTACCGAAACTATCCTCGTCAGCTTGTTATGTCGCTAAGACGCGGCCTTGAGACTTACAAGCAGACTTTGATACCGGACCTCAAATACCCGCCTAGCGACCGCGTCGCGCTTTATCTGGTTTTTGAGGATTTTAAGCAAGGCATCGCGAAATTTCGCGTGTTAATAAACGACGACGAACAGCGCGTGGACGTGGAGTTTTTGGACCCGCCAAGAAAGCAAAGCGGCGCTCAAAATAGCGCGCAAAACGCCAGATAAAAGCAAAATTTAAGTGAGCCTAAATGGAAAAAATCGATCTGATAATGAAAAATTTTATCGCGGAGCTTGGCTATGAACCTGCAAATGCGATGTTTGCGCGGATAAATTCGGGCAAAAAGCTGCGCTCTAAGCTGCTTTTAAAAATAGCGGGAGAAAGCGAGCAGAGTTTAAAAATTTGCGCGATTATAGAGCTTATTCATCTAGCTAGCCTGCTTCACGACGACGTGATAGATGATGCGGACACTAGGCGCGGAAGCCCTAGTATAAATGCGAGCTTCGGCACCAAAAACGCCGTTATGCTAGGCGATATCCTCTATTCGAAGGGCTTTTATGAGCTGTCTAAATTTCCGCACGAGATCGCAGGCGAGATATCGGGCGCGGTTAGTAAGCTAAGCGTGGGCGAGATGATGGACGTGGATCTATCGGCTAAATTTAACGAAGACAAATCCGCGTACGAAACGATGATCTACTACAAAACTGCCGTTTTGATCGAGGCTACGGCTGCGGTCGGAGCGGTGCTGGCAGGACTTGAGCCGCGTAATTTTAAAATTTACGGCAAAAATTTAGGCCTAGCATTTCAGATAATCGACGACATCCTAGACGTCACGCAAGATGCCGCAACGCTTGGAAAGCCCAATTTTAGCGACTTTAAAGAGGGTAAAACGACGCTGCCTTACATTTATCTTTACGAAAGCTTAAACGAAGCGGACAAAGAGAAGCTAAAAAGCTTGTTTAAAAGAGATCTGAGCGAGGCCGAGCGAGGCTGGGTGAGGGCAAAGATGAACGAAACGGGCGCGATAAAAAAAAGCATAGAAGCGGCAAAAAATTTAGGCGAGCAGGCGATAAAATCGGTAGAGAAATTTAACGTAGACGGCCTAGAAAGTATCGTAAAATCAATGATAGATAGGGAATTTTAATGCATTACGCAAGCGTGAGCTTTACGCACAAAAACACCGATATCTCCGTGCGCGAAAAGCTCTCTTTTTCTAACATCGAGCGCAAAAACGAAATTTTACGCCTCATTAGCTCCAGCCAAAACATCAACGAGTGCATGGTACTAAGCACCTGCAACCGCGTCGAGATCATCGCTAGCGTAAAGACAGTCGAAGGCGCTAGCAAGCACATCATCGCCTGCATGTCGCTCATCTGCGGCATCCCTTTTGAGGAGCTACAAAGCAGAGCCGACATCTACGAGGATAACGGCGCCGTGCATCATCTCTTTGCCGTAGCTAGCTCGCTAGATAGCCTTGTTATAGGCGAAACGCAGATAGCGGGGCAGCTAAAAGAAGCGTATAAATTTGCCCGCACTAACGGTAAATGTGGCGCAAAGCTAGGTAGAGCGATGGAGTTTGCCTTTAAGTGCGCGGCAGAGGTACGAAACAAAACCGAAATCTCCAAAAATCCGATCTCGGTCTCAAGCGTCGCGGTGGCTAAGGCAAAGGAAATTTTCGGCACATTAAACGGCATGGTCGCCGTGATCGTGGGCGCGGGAGAGATGGCGGAGCTAGCCGCAAAGCACCTAATTGCAAGCGGCGCGCGAACGATAATCATCAGCCGAAACAAAGAGCGCGCTAAAAATTTAGCTCTGACGCTGGGGGACAATAACGAATACGACTCGCTTTCAAACGTAGCGCAGTACATAAATAAATATCAAATAATATTTTCCGCGACCGCCGCGCCGCATCCGGTTTTGATCGACGCGATGGTGGAGCCAAAGGAGTTTAAGCGTTACTTTTTTGATATAGCCGTACCGCGCGATATCGCGATCACGCAGAGCGAAAATATCAAAATTTACGCCGTGGACGACTTGCAAGAGATCGTAAATAAAAACCTAGCCCTGCGCGAAGAGCAAGCTCAGATCGCATACGGCATCGTCGGGCGAAATACGGCGGCGTTTTTCCAAATGCTGCGCGAGCTAGCCGTCACGCCGCTAATAAAAGGCATCAGAGAACAGGCCAAAGAGTGCGCCCAGAGAGAGCTAGCAAAAGCCCTAAAAAAGGGCTATCTAAAACATAGCGACAAGGAGGAGGCGTATCGCCTCATACATCAGGTTTTTAAGGCGTTTTTGCACGCGCCGACGATAAATTTAAAAAACCTCGCGGGCGCTGCCGGAAGCGAAGCGCAGCTAAGAGCCGTCGGGGAAATCTTTAACGTCGCGGAGCAAACGCCGCAAGAAGAAAATAATGAATTTGAATGGGAGAACGAATGAAATTTAGCAAACTTTACGCGCCGACGGCGAAAGAAGCGCCAAAAGACGCAAGCCTGGCAAGTCATAAATTTTTGCTCCGAGCGGGCTACGCCGAGCAGGTCGGTAGCGGACTTTACAACTTTTTGCCGCTTGGCAAACGTGTGCTTGAAAATATAAAAAATATCGTCAAAGAGGAGCTTGACGAAGCGGGCGCGCAGGAGATCTCGATGAGCTTTGTTACCTCCGCCGATCTTTGGCGCGAGAGCGGACGCTTTGACGTCTACGGCAAGGAGCTTTTGCGCTTTAAAGACCGCAAAGAAAACGACTTTGTGCTAAGCCCGACAAACGAAGAGAGCGTCGTCGCACTCGTGCGAGGCAAAGTGACGTCCTATAAGCAACTGCCGCTAAATTTGTATCAGATGAATACCAAATTTAGAGACGAGGCGAGGCCGAGATTCGGGCTTCTTAGAGGGCGCGAGTTTTTGATGAAGGACGGATATAGCTTTCACGCAAATGCCGAGGATTTGGACCGCGAATTTGACCTGATGGAAAAAACTTATAGCAAAATTTTTACTCGCCTCGGGTTAAATTTCCGCGCGGTTAGAGCCGATAGCGGCGCGATAGGCGGCAGCGGAAGCAAAGAGTTTATGGTGCTGGCAAATAGTGGCGAGGACGACATCATCGTCTGCGAAAACTGCGACTACGCCGCAAACATAGAGGCCGCAACCCGCGCAAAACGAACGACGCAGGCCGAGCGACCTGAGGCTGACGCGGCTAAATTTTTAACTCCAAATGCCAAAACCATCAAAGACGTGGCGGAGTTTTTTAGAGTCGATGAGTTTTACTGTATAAAAGCGGTGATAAAAAAGGCGATTTTTATTGGCGCCAAAGGCGAAAAGAGCGAGAAAATCGTGGTATTTTTCGTGCGCGGCGAGGACGAACTACAAGAGGTCAAGGCCCAAAACGCATGCGCGGCGCTCGAGCTAGCGGACGCGACCGAGGCTGAGATCGCGGTGGCCGGGCTCGTGGGCGGATTTTGCGGGCCAGTCGGGCTAAAAGGCGTAGAGTTTTACATCGATAAAGAGCTTCGCGGCGAGTCGCAGATGATCTGCGGCGCAAACGAGCGGGATTATCACTTCGTCGGCGTTAGCGTTAGCAGCTTTAACGCGGAGCGCTTCAAAGACCTAACCGCCGTAAAAGCCGGCGACAAATGCCCTTGCTGCGGAGGAAATTTAAGCGTTAGCAAAGGTATCGAGGTCGGACATATATTTAAGCTGGGCACCAAGTACTCAGAGCCGATGGGTGCTACGTTTTTGGATGAAAACGGCAAAGCAAAACCGTTTATCATGGGATGCTACGGTATCGGCGTTAGCCGTCTGGTCGCCGTCGCCGTCGAGGCTAGCCACGACGAAAAAGGCATAATCTGGAACGAAACCCTAACTCCGTTTAAATTTGAAATCATCATCTCAAATTTAAAAGACGAAGAAGGCGTTAAATTTGCGCAGGGGCTTTACGAGAGCTTGCGCGCGGCTGGCGTTTCGGTGCTGCTTGACGATAGAAACGAGCGCTTTGGCGTAAAGATGAGCGAATTTGAGCTGATGGGATTTCCTTATGCCGTGATCGTGGGCAAGGGGCTAGCTGAAGGCACGGTCGAGCTCGTCACGCGCGATGGGCTAACTAAAGAAACGCTCAAAGCGAGCGAAATTTTAGCGCGCCTAAAGAGCCTATGATAAAGCATTTTTTTACGCCCTACGTCGTTTTGGAGATCGTGGCGGCGTATTTTTTTATCCACGCGTACGGATTTTTAAATTTAGTCCTTGAGGTTATCGCGACGGCCGTTTTGGGGCTGTTTTTTATGTTTCGCGTTGGATTTTTTCAGCTAACGAGCAATATCGCGTTTTTTAAGCCCGCAGACGTCTTTAGTAGCGTAGGTATGGCGATCGGGGGCTTTTTTATGTTTATCCCGGGGCTTATCACCGACGTTTTGGGTGCGGCGATCGTAACGGTCGCATTTTTTGCAAATTTAAAAAACGGCGGCGAGAGCAAGGGCGGGAGCGAATATTATTACGAAAAATTTCAAAGCGGGCAGATCAAACCGCGCGACGACGGCGAGATCATCGACGTCGAAGTCGTAGAAGAAAAGAGGCAAATATGGAAAAACTAAAAATCGCAACGAGAAAAAGCGTGCTGGCGATGTGGCAAAGCGAGCATATCAGGGATAAAATTCTATCACGCTATCCGCGAATCGCGGTCGAGCTAACGGGCATGAAAACCAAAGGTGACGTGATCCTAGATACCCCGCTAGCAAAGATCGGCGGCAAGGGGCTGTTTACAAAAGAGCTGGAAGATAGTATGCTAAGCGGCGAAACGCACATCGCCGTGCATAGTCTAAAAGACGTGCCTGTCGTTTTTCCAGAGGGGCTGGTGCTGGCCGCGATCTGCTCGCGCGAGGACGTGAGGGACGCGATGCTAAGCGAAAAATGCGCTAAATTTGAGGATCTGCCTGAGGGCGCGCGCGTGGGTACGACGAGCCTGCGCCGTAAGATGCAGCTTTTGGCGATGCGTCCGGACCTTGAGATAATATCGCTGCGAGGCAACGTCCAAACTCGTTTGCGCAAGCTCAAAGAGGGCGAATTTGACGCGATTATCCTAGCGATGGCGGGCGTGAACCGCTTAAATTTACTCTTCGAAGTCGCGCATATCGTGCCGTTTGAGCTAGATCAGATGGTGCCCGCGATGGGGCAAGGGGCGCTTGGTATCGAGGCTAGAGATGACGCTGAAATTTTAAATTTGATAGAGTTTTTAAAAGACGAAAAAGCCGTGATAGAGACGACCGTGGAGCGCGATTTCGTCGCGATGCTAGAGGGCGGCTGCCAGGTGCCTATCGGCGTAAATGCAAATTTAAACGGCGATAAGATCGAGATACGCGCGGTCGTGGGACTACCCGACGGCAGCGAGAGCATACGCGAAAACATCGTCGCGCAAAAAAGCGAGTGGAAAAGCGTGGGCGCCGAGCTTGGACGGATATTTATCGGCAGGGGCGCAAAAGAGCTACTAAAACGCGCCGAGGAGATGGCGAATATATGAGAAAAGCGCTTATTTTAGTGTTCTTGACGTCCGCGCTTTTCGCACAGGTAGATTTAGAGCTTATTTATTCGCTCTTTACCGATAAAAATTTTGATAAAAACGCCTATTTTAAAGGCGAGATGCGAGATCGCTTAAAAAATAATTTTTACTCGCCCGACAAATTTGACGAAATCAAAGTCGCCAAACTCGGCCGGAGTGGCGAATTTAGCGGGATATTTCGCGTTTGGCTCGCTTCTAAAAACGGCACATCCCTTGATCTATACATTTTTGCTAAAGAAGACGGTATTTATGCGCTTAGATCTCTCGCTCAAACTGGTATCATAGAGGCGATGATAAGGGGTTATGAGACTGCGAGCGAGGCGGAAAAGGCGCAACTTAGAGCAATGGGCGGGGATATAGAAAATTTAAGGCTGATTTTAGCAAACGATAATGCATTGCTAAAATTCGGACGCGAAAACGAGGCGAAATTTGAAGAGCTGTTTGCGCTATATCAAAAGGACGAAGCGGCGGCAAACGAAGCCGTAAAGCGATTACATCTATCTCATGCGGCGTACGACGGCGGAGTTTTTGAGCTTATTATCGGCGGCGTAACGGATAACGTAGTGGGTTTTATGCGCGTGGAAAATGAACCCGATCTGCCGCAGATGAGTCCGAGCGAGTTTATAATGCTAGAACGGCTCTCTCCAAACTCAAAATGGTACCTTTTTAAGACGACTTAGACCGATGGAGGCAACTCCTAGCCGGTTTTCACTTTTTGCTTGCCTTAACGCTGCAAATTTAGCGCCATGCGCTTTTGGTTAGAGGTTGTAAGAGATCTAATTTTTGCTAAGTCGGCGTTAAATTAGCATATCCGCCAAAACCGATATTTTTACGATTTTACTAATTTTTCGGCAGTTAAAGTTGTGTTTTTGGCTCACAATGTTTGCGAATTTGACTCAAACGCGGCCAAAATTTTAGCTTCAAAAACGGCTCGTTTGGATATAAATTATTAAGGAAAAATATGGACTACATCAAGCTTCTAAAAGATAACGGCCTACTGCGCGTCATAGATGAGCCCGCGGATATCGATCTGGAGATCGCGCACGCAAGCTACATCGAGGTCAAGCGCGAAAACTCGCAGGCGCTGCTTTTTACAAATCCCATCTGTAAAAAAACTGGACGCAAATTTGCTCCAGTGCTAACAAACATCTACGGCTCAAAGCGTGCTTTAGAGCTTATTTTCGGACGCGATCCCGACGAGATCGCAAGCGAGATCGAAAAGCTTTTAAAGTCTAAAAAACCTAAAAGCTTTGGCGAAAAGCTAAATTTTGCCGCGTATTTGTTTGAAATGAGAAAAATTTTTACGAAAAGATTAAAAGGCGAGGGCGAGTGTCAGCAGGTCAAATTTACGGGCGAGGAGGTCGATCTGCTCTCGCTCCCCGCGCTAAAAACATGGCCGCTTGACGGCGGGGCCTTTATCACGATGGGGCAGGTCTATACGCAGAGCCCTGACGGCGAACTGCAAAACGTCGGCATGTACCGCTTGCAAATTTATGGTAAAAATCGCCTCGGCATGCACTGGCAGATCCACAAAGACGGCGCGAATTTCTTTAACGAATACAAGCGCGCTGGCCGCAAGATGCCCGTATCCGTGGCAATAGGGGGCGATCCGCTCTACATCTGGTGCGCTCAAGCGCCGCTGCCAAAGGGCGTGTTTGAGCTGCTGCTTTACGGCTTCATCCGCAAAGAGCCGGCCAAACTCGTAAAGTCGCTAACGAACGAAATTTACGTCCCGCACGATGCAGACTACGTGATCGAGGGTTTTGTCGATACGGATAAATTTGAGCTTGAAGGACCGTTTGGCGATCACACGGGCTTTTATACGCCGGTGGAGCCGTTTCCCGTTATGGAGGTCACGGCGATCACGAGCAAGCGTGAGCCCGTATTTCACGCGACCGTGGTCGGTAAGCCGCCGCTTGAGGATAAGTACATGGGCTGGGCGACCGAGCGCATTTTCTTGCCGCTTTTGCGCACGACGGTACCGGAGCTTCTAGACTACAACATGCCTGAAAACGGCGTCTTTCACAACCTAATCTTGGCTAAAATCAACGCCCTTTATCCAGCGCACGCCAAGCAGGCGATGCATGCATTTTGGGGCGTGGGGCAGATGAGCTTTGTAAAGCACGCGGTTTTTGTGGGCGAGGATGCGCCAAATTTGAGCGATTACGACGCGCTTACGGAGCATATTTTAAACCGTTTCAGCGATAAAAGCCTGCTAATCAGCGAGGGCGTGTGCGATCAGCTCGATCACGCGAGCCCCAACTCGTGCTTCGGCGGTAAGCTGGGAATTGACGCTACGCAGGATTTTTCGGTGCCTGCGCCTATGCTTTTGGACGACGCTGCGCTGCTGGCTAAATTTAAAGAAATAGAGCCAAATTTAACGCAGCTCGTGCAGTTTAAAACAAATACCAAAACTCCGATTTGTGTCGTCGAATTTGACAAAAACCGTCTCGTAAAAGAGGTTTTTGAAGAGCTTTTGAAATTTAAAGAGTACTTTAAACTACTCGTTTTCGTCGGTCCCGAAAACCGTCTGGAAAACCCGTATATGCTGCTTTGGCGCGTGACTAATAACATCGACGCCTTGCGCGATATTTACGTGCGCGATGGCACGGTCTGCATCGACGCCACCGCAAAAGGCGAGGCCGAGAGCTATACTCGCGGCTGGCCGTTGCAAACCGACTGCGACCGCGACGTCGTGGAGAGTCTCGTTAAGCGCGGCATAGTAAAAGACGAACCCGAGCTGTTTAGCAAATTTGAGATTTTCGGATAAATTTCAAACTCGGCAAATTTGAGAGGCTAAATTTGCCGAGCCGCTTAAATAAATTCGTTTTTCAAGCGCCTTTTTAGCCCGAATTTTATAAAATCGCAAAATGGATAAAGAACGCCTGATAATCGATAAATTTAGCAACTCTTTCATCGGCGACGACGGCGCTGTAGTGGCGCATGAGTGCGGCCGGTGGGTGTATAGCAAGGACCTTTTTTGCGAGGGGACGCACTTTCTAGCAGGCTGGCTTAGCATGGAGGAGATCGCGCGCAAGGCGATGCTCGTAAATCTCTCCGACGCCGTCGCGATGAACGCCGAGCCTAAATTTGCGCTTTTGGGACTTGGGTTACCCAAAAATACGAGCGCGGCGCAGATCTCGGCGCTACGCAAGGGATTTGCGGACGTTTGCGACGAGTACGGCGTCACTATCATCGGCGGCGACACGATCGGCAGCGATAAAATTTTACTTAGCGTTACCGTTATCTCGCGGCTTTGCGGTAAGGCGGTCTTGCGAAGCGGAGCAAAAAAGGGCGATCTGGTTGCTTTTACGGGCGAGCTTGGAGGTAGTTTAAAAGGGCTTAGGACGCTTTTAAACGGCGGGCGTGTCGCGTCAAATTCACGCTTTAAAAGACCTGTTTTAAAAGATAAATTTTTCTACGCCGCAGCAAGCAAAATAAACGCCGCTATGGACGTTTCAGACGGGCTTGGCGCAGATCTAGCCAAGCTTTGCGCGCAGAGTCGGTGTGGGGCAAAATTTAGCAAGCGGCTAAGCAAACGCGAGCTAAATAGTGGCGAGGAATACGAGATTTTATTTACGTTTAGTCCGAAAAACCGCGCTAAAATCTTAAGCCTCGCTCGCAAAACCCGTACGAAAATCACGATTTTTGCCAAAATAACGAAAGGAAAATTTAAAAGCAATGCAAGAAATCACCATTTTTAAGCCTCTCTACGCGCTCACTCACGCGCCCATTAACACGTATTTTAGTAAAAACTCGGACGATTTTGTGGTGCGCGAGATCCCGCTTTACACATTTAGCGGGCAGGGCGAGCACCTGATAATCGAAATTTGCAAAAAAGATATGACGACACAGGAGGCATTGCATGCGCTAAGCGAAATAAGCGGCGTAAAGATGCGGGATTTTGGCTACGCGGGCCTAAAAGACAAGCAAGGTATGACGACGCAATTTATCTCGATGCCGCGTAAATTTGAGGCGGCACTGGCAAATTTTAGCCACGATAAGATGAAAATTTTAAGCCTCGCCGCGCATGATAATAAGCTTCGCATCGGGCACCTAAAAGGCAACAGCTTTTTTATCCGCCTAAAAAAAGTGATGCCTAGCGAAGCGGCAAAGCTCGAGCAAGCCGTGCGAAACATTGACGACACGGGCTATGCTAACTACTTTGGTTATCAGCGTTTCGGTAAATACGGCAACAACGCGCAAAGCGGGCTGGAGCTGCTAAAAACAGGCACCGTAAACGGCAAAAAGAGTAAAAATCCAAAGCTAAACGACTTTTTGATCTCGGCATATCAAAGCGATCTTTTTAACCGCTGGCTTAGCAAGCGCGTGGAGATTTCGAGATTTGCGCAGGACTTTAGCCTTTCTGAGCTAGCTCAAATTTACCCGTATCTGGGCGGCGAAAATTTGAAAAATTTAAAATCGCAAAAGAGATTTTTTAAGCTGATAGAGGGAGAAGTTTTGGGTCACTATCCGCACGGAAAGTGCTTTTTGTGCGAGGATTTGGACGCGGAGGGTGCGCGCTTTGACGCTAGAGATATCACTAGCTGCGGCCTGATCGCAGGCGCGAAAGCGTATGAGGCGCAGGGCGCGGCTAAGGCAGTAGAGGATCAAATTTTCGCGCAGGTAAATGAATTTAAAGCTAAAATGACTGGCTCGAGACGCTTTGCGTGGTGTTATCTAGAGGATGCCAGTTACAAATACAACGAGGAAAAAGCGCACTTTACGATAAATTTTACGCTGCAAAAAGGCAGCTACGCAACGGTGGTGTTAGAAGAAATCTTGCACAAAAATATCTTTGAGTAGGGCGGCGGCTCGTCTTGCGAACGCTTTTAAATGCTTTTTGCTCCGCTCTGCTCGCAACTGCAAGCAGAACGTAAATTTTGCCCTGCGACAAACTATATGCCTAGTCTTGGGGCGAAATTTACTTCGCTTCGCCTTGATTTTTTAGTTCAAATTTGAAGTCAAATTTCATAAATTTCGGCTTTAAATTTTAGCAACTGCAAGCAGAACGTTAAATTTAACTAGATGAGCGCTTGCCTTGTTTTTGTCAAATTTCAACTCTATCGCTAGCTTACTTCATGCCTCGCGCTCGTATTATTAAAGCTACAAATTTACGGTTATTTTTATTAAATTTGATTGTTTTGAAATCAAAGTATCTAAAAGTAACATTAACTAAAAGAACTAAATATTATTCATTATCTTAATCTGCTTTTTACTCATTCCTAAGGTTCGCGACTGTATATTACCTATGTATTTACTTTATTTTTAAGGAGGCTTTATGCAAGAGGCAAACGACGGCAAAAAGCTAGCGATCGGCACCGTTGCCTTGATCCTAGCTATCGTCTTTTTCGGCGGTTTCTTAAAGGATGTCGCGGGCGGAATTTTTGATTTCGGTAAGTTAACCGGACAGTTTCCGGAGTGGTTTAAGACTGCAGGCGGCACTAGCGCAAAGGGCGGTTTTATATTTGCGCTCAGTCTGGTTCCCGCGATCATGCTAGCTCTTGGGTTCGTCGCGATATTTGAGAGATATTACGCGCTTTACGCGGCTTCACGCTGGCTAACTCCCGTACTAAAGCCTCTCATCGGTATCCCGGGTTGCTGCTCGATCTCGCTCATAGCTAGCACGCAAAGCACGGACGCGGGTAGCTCCACAGCGAAGTTTTTACGCCAAGACGGTAAGATCACGCACAAAGAGCTTTTGATATTTGCCGCGTTTCAGTTTAGCGCGGGCGCGATGATCACGAATTTCCTAGCGTCTTTCGCGCCGCTACTTTTAGTTGCGGACAAAAACGGAGCCCTAGCGCCTATGTCTATCGCGGCGGGACTAGGAATTATTTTGGTGTTTAAGGTATTTGGCGCAAATTTGATGAGACTTTACGTTAAAAAATTCGTAAAAGACGGGGAGACTGAAGTATGAGCGAGCAAGCTAATAATAAATTATTAACCGACGTTTTCGTAGAAGGCGCTAGAAAGGGCTGGGATATCGCCGTTTACAACACTATCCCAAACGTCCTTATGGCTTTTGTTATCATCCACATCCTAAAAGTCTCTGGCGCGCTTGACATCATAGGCAAGTATCTCGGATTTGTTATGTTGCCGCTTGGGCTACCGGGCGAGTCGATAGCGGTGATCATGGCGGCGTTTCTTAGCTGGGGCGGGTCTGCCGGCGTACTAGTGGCGCTAGTTCAGGGCGGCACTCTAACGGCTCCGGATATCGCCGTACTGATCCCCGGCATGGCGCTAGTGGGCTCTACGGTGCAGTATATGGGACGCGTACTGGGCGTGTTGGGAATTCCTGGCAAGCACTACTTGGTGTTATTTGGTATCTGTATCCTAAACGCCTATCTAGCGATGTTCGTCATGAGCCTCATCGTATAAAGGATGATCCATGAAACAAGAGGAGCTAAAGCAATACCTAGCCGAGCTAAAGGAGCTAACTAATATCGAGAGTCCGACGTCTAGCGTAGAGGGCGTAAATAGCGTCGCGAAGTGGTTTATGAATAAAGCGGAGAAGCTAGGCCTAAAGCATGAAACGGTAGCGCTTGGCACCGATAAGGTCGCTGACTGCCTGCTCATCTCAAATAACCCGAATGCGGAGAAATTTGACATACTTTTAGTTGCGCATATGGATACGGTTTTCCCAGTAGGCTCGGTGCAAAATACCCCTTTTACCCAAAATGAGGGTAGGGTAAACGCGCTAGGTGTCATCGACGACAAGGGCGGTGCACTGCTGTCGCTCTACGTCATTAAGGAGCTTGATCTTAGTAAAATCAACGTCGCTTTGTTTCTAAACTCGCACGAGGAGACGGGGTCGAATTTCGCCAAAGAAAAGATCCGCGAATATGCAAGAAAGTCCAAATTTTGCCTTGTGATGGAGCCCGCTCGCGAGGACGGCTCGATGGTGGCGACCAGAAAAGGCGTGATGACCTATGTGATAGATTTTTACGGCGTGGGCGCGCATGCGGGCAACCACCCCGAGATTGGCCGCTCGGCGCTAGTTGAGGCGGCAAATTTTGTAGTCGAGCTATCAAGACTGACCGATTTTGCGGCTGGACATACCTTTAACTCCATCATCACAAACGGCGGCACCGCGCACAATGTCGTACCCGAGTTTGCCAGCGTGACCTGCGAGATGAGGTATAAATTTGCCTCCTCGGTCGAGTTTTTTAACAAAAAGCTGGACGAGATACTAAGCAAAGGCATCGTAAACGGCGTAACGCATAAAAAGATACTAATCAACGAAGAAGCGCCGATGATAGACGAGCAAAATTTACCGAGGATCAAGGCGATCTTTGACGAGGTCGCCAAAGAAACTGGCGCGAAGGTGAGCTGGGTGGATGCCGGCGGTCTAAGCGACGGTAACATCACGGCATCGGCTGGCTGCCCGACTATCGACGGACTGGGGCCAACTGGCGGAAATATGCACACCAAAAACGAGTATATGGACGCTAACTCTGTCGTACCAAAATGCAATCTCGTGCTAGACGTCATCAAAAAGCTTGTTTAAATTTAATGGCAAAGGGGTCAAGTTTTGGCTCTTTTGCCTTAAATTTTAAAATTTGAAAGCCTTGTTTTGTAGCTAAATTCGGTTCAAATTTAGCTAAAAATTTCACCATAAAATTTAAAAATCAAACTACTAATTTTTAATGCTCCTATGCTATTTCGTACTATAATTTCATTATAAATCTATTTAAGGAAGGCACTATGAAAAAGCTACTTTTGAGTGCTGTGACAGTCAGCATTTTGGCTGTTTTTGTTCAGGCAAATCCGTCTGCTGACTACGTCGGAGCGTTAAAAAGCTAAGGCGCAAGGCAATTATGCAAGTGCGGCGGCACTTTTTAAATCTGCTTGCTACTAGGGCGGCAATGATTCGGCTTGCAAGGAGCTGGGTGAAATCTACGAGAGCGGTCGCGGCTCGCAAGTGGGTAAAAACATGACCTTGGCTAATGAAGCTTATAATAAGTGCTGCGACCTAGACCCATCTAGAAGCGACTGCTGCTCGGCAGTAGGCAGGGAGGTAAAGTCTAGAAGGGTACTAAAAGCGCCTGAAAGACCAAAGGATAGCGAAGAGCTGGTAACTGCCGCAAAAGAGTGCCAGGAGGGTAGCGCCGAGCAGTGCGAAAAGGCTTTTGGTCTTTATCAAGAAGACCGCCATAGCGAGAAATTTAAAGCGTCGTCAAAGGGTTGCGAACTAGGCAGTATCGTGCTTTGCGAGGAGGCGGGTCTGGCATACGTGAGAGGTCGCGGCGTCCAGCAGGACCAGGGTACTGCCGCTCAGTTTTTCTTAAAAGCTTGTAATGCCAATAACGTATCCGCGTGCGCACGAATAGGCGTCATGGCTAGAGATATGGGCAATGTCGATGCTGCAGTGGAGATACTAGATCAAGCGTGCCAGACGCTCCCGTGAGCTTGCAGGGATCTAGCGATGATATACAAAAACGATTCTTATGACCGCAAAGATGAAGAAAAGGCGCGCGCTTTATATAAAAAGGCGTGCGACGGCGGAGATAATATCGGCTGCACGGGACTTCAGCAGATGGGTCAGTAAAGCTATCTAAAGCAAAAGAGTGCGCAGAGGAATAAATTTGAAGCCAAATTTTATTGGCGCAGTCTTTGATTTCGTCGAGTTTACGGCGAATTTTGGCGGACTTGGTTTCGTCAAATTTGAGTTTATTTGACGGTGGTAAATTTGACGCCTATAACTCGTTTTTTAAATTTAGCGGCTTAGATTTTGCTTTTTGCTTATTTTTTAGTAAAATGAGCGCTAAATTTAAAGGAGAAAATATGCCAAAAGACGCAAACGGTACCGAACTAAACGCTGGGGATAACGTAACTCTAATCAAAGATCTAAAAGTAAAAGGCGCGGGCGCTACGCTAAAGCGCGGAACTATGGTGAAAAATATAAAAATCACGGATAATGACAAAGAGATCGAAGGCAGAATCGATAAAATGGGCGTCATCGTGCTAAAGACGGAGTTTTTAAAGAAGGCTTAGTTTAAATTTGCGCGGTGATTATGCGCTGGCGACGTACAAGTCGTTTATTAAAGACGGATATGTATATATTAAAAATATTAAGCAGAGTTGTTAAGATTGCGGCGTTTTTTATAGTTGTTGTACTGTTTTTCTTATTGATAGTGTATTTAGCTATTCAAATTTCGCCGTTTTTTAAATTTCCGTACGTAAAAGATCGAGATTTGATTAAATTTAAAGCATTGACGGGCTTAGAAGGCGAAACTCTACTGATATATCGCAAGAAGGTTCCTGATGGTGTTTGTTTTAATAAATGGCAGACTTGTATCTGTTATACGCATTTTATAAAAGCGGATAAGCCTTTTACTGCAACGCAACAAACGATGACGCTAGATGGCTATGATCTTGTTCCCAAGTCCGACTGTGTAGCGCAAACTAAAAATTTACATGAATTGAAATTATCGTGGGCGGCCCCGTTTTATCACTATGCCGGCAGTCGGGAGTATTTGATTTACGGTTCGACTGAAAATTTAAACCTAACCGTGTTAATGAACGATAAAAGACAGATATGGCACAAAAAGGATCATATACCGTTGGGACAGCCGATAAAATATGATCATGAGGTGATTTTATATCCCGAGTTTAATATGATTCAAATAAATACTTTAGGGCATTATAGCGTGCGTTAAAAAGCTATCCTTAAACCCGAAAAAGCTATAATCGCGCCCAAGGTATGGCAAGTGATTGCTTTTGCGTAGGCAAAAGAGGAAAGTCCGAGCTGCAATAAGACGGAGTTCCATCTAACGGATGGCTGGGGCGACCCAAGGGACAGTGTAACAGAAAGCAAACTACCGCTTCGGCGGTAAAGGTGAAACGGCGGGGTAAGAGCCCACCAGCGCGGCGTGCAAGCGCGGCGGCTATATAAACCCAACTCGCAGCAAGAAGGGATGGTTTTGAGTCTTATGTCAAACCCTTCGCTAGAGCCAAATTGTAAAATTTGGAGTAGATAAATAATCACTCACGACAGAACTCGGCTTATCGCCATGCCTTTTTTACTACTTTTATTTCATCAAGTTTTTAAATTTATGTGTTTTTACTGCGACAAACCGCTATCTTAACGGCGCGTTTTGCAAATTTAAGCTAAGGTTTGCGGCGACCGTGCGGCAAAGTAAAATTTGATCAAATTTGGCGAGGCGGAATTGGGTTTAAATTTGACGGCTACGGATAGGGTTTAAGTTTGAAACGGCGCAAGGCGCGTTTTTGGAGCCTAAATATCCCAAATTTCTAAAATTTGCGGACACGCAGCACTAACAGCTAGCTTAAATTTAGACTTTTGTTCGTCGTTTGGTTCGTCTATGGTCTCAAATTTTCCAAACATCTCGGCGATCTCAAGCCAGCCTGCTATATCCAGATCAAATTTAACCAAATTTGACGCGCAAAGATAACCCGCGTCGTGATCGTAAAAAGCAACCTTGCCGTCATCTAAACAGACAAGCCAAAGATCGCCCGTGCCCGTATCTGCAAAGATATAAAACTCGCGCACTATCTCGCTCTCGCCCTCAAAAACAAAATTCGCTTCATCGTTAAATTTGACTAGTTCGTGCTCCTTTAGCACTCTAAAGTCGCCCGCTACATCCGCGCCGAGTCTATTTTTTAAAGCGTCCTTTATAGCGTTTTTCGTCATATCTTTGCCTTTGCGGGATAAAATTTAGAAAGAAATTTGAGATAAAAAGCGCCGTAAATTTGAGAAATTATTTACGACGCTATGTATTTTTTTACGTTTTTTAGTTTTTCTAGCTCTTTGCCGAGCTCGGTTCTGTTTTTTTGTATCAAATTTATCGCTGCACCCAGAAGCTCCTGAGCTTGCAGGGCATCCTCTAGGCTGTCAAATTTACTAGGAGTCTCGTCCGCTAGTGCCGCGATAGTCTCCGCGTCATTGCTAGCTACGGCTATTTTGAGCTCATCCAGCCACATCAGCTTGTCCTGTACCAGTCGTCTCTTTCCATGCTTCAAGCAGCTGTTTGGTTACGCTCACGACCTCGTTTAGGCTCTGCTCGTCGTTGTTTATATTTGCCATTGACAGCAGTTGGATCTGCCTCGTATAAAGGCCGCTCAGATAGTGCGCGATGCTACCTTGGTTGTAGTCTAGCGAGTTTAAAAGCTCGATAAAGATGGCATTCGTGCGGTTTATGAAATATACTTTTTTCTCTACGTCGTTATCTTGCATTGCTTTTCTAGCTCTAAAAATAAATCTCAAAACGCCCTCGTAAAGCATCTCGATAAGCTTGGTAGGCGACTCGATGCCGCCTACAGTATTTTGCGAATACGCCGCGTGTGCAGTGTTGTATTGCATAAATTTACCTTTTATTTCTTGTTATATTCGGCTTCGATCATCGATTTTAGCGACGAAAATTCGCTATTTAGCTTACTGATGATCTTGTCGTATGCCAAAAATCGCTCTTCCATCGTGGCGTATTTTGCATCGAGCGACTTTTGCGTTTTTTCTTTTTCCGAGTCCAGCGACTTTTTCTCGTCGATCAGGCTTTGGTTATACTTGGTTAAAGAGCCGTCTTTTGAGTTAATCAGTCTATCTACGGCTTTTTTAGCCGATGCAAATATCCCGTTTACGGTCGTATTTTTCGGCGTTACGGTTGATTCGCTAAAGCCCACGGCGTTTAGCGCCGCTCCAGAACCCTTTATGCTTATCGCCGTACCGTTTGTAGTTTTTAGCGATATGCCGTCTTCGTTTGCGGTTAGCGTCGCTTGTACGCCCGATATTCCGGCGTCGTTTATGGCTTTTAGCAGCGCTAGCGCGTTTTCTTTTGCCGAATTTGACGCAGGCGTAGCGGCTAAATTTATCTTTTTGCCGTTTATCACTAGATCATCGCCACCGATAGTGAGTGCGCCGCTGTCTACCGGTTTTGAGCTAAGAACTTGAGCCGTGCCGTAGGTAGTGCCGCCGGCAAATATTTTTTGGACGCTTTGCAAATCCTCATCTAGTTTTTTGCCGAGTTTTGAGCTATCTAGCTCTAGCAGGCCTTCTTTGTTTAGGCTTAGACCGTAGTCGGCTAAATTTGCCGTCTTTGTTACGTTATCTTTCGTGTAGGTCTGATTGCCGAATAAAATTTTATTTAGCGTCGATTTTATCGTATTTATCTCGCTTACGCCCTGGAAAGTGCCCGATTTTTTAGTGTCCGAATCATAATCAGTAGCGACTTTTAGGTTGTTTACGAGATTATTATACGCCGTTACCATGCTTTGCATGCTTTCTTTTATCGCGCTCGTGTCCTCTTTGACGCTAAAAGTCGTCTTACCAGTATCTTTTAGTTTTATCGTCATTCCTAAATTTAGATCTTTTACCTCGTTGCCGCTTCGTTTTATCGTAATGCCGTTGTAGACGAACTCGGCGTCTTGTGCCGTTGAGATTTTGTTGTTTGCGATATTTGCGCTATCCCAGCCTAATTTTTGCAAAACGTCGTCCGCGCCGGTTAGGGCCGTGCCGTCACTATCGACATTTGTTATCTCTACTTTATTTTCCGCGCCGGTTTCTTTGGACTGCAATATAAGCTGATACGGATCTTCGCCGCCCACTTTCATCGCTTTTGCCGAAACGGCGCCGTTTGTGACCTCGTTTATTTTATCGGCTAGCTCTTCTAGCGTAGTCGAGCTTTTAACCTCGATTTTATAGGTTTGGTCTCCGACTTTTATACCAAAGGTTCCGTTTTTGCCGATAAACGAGCTTGAAGTGGCAAATTTGGTGCTTTGATAAACGTCTTTTTTAGCTAGTTGTTTAACGTCTATTTCTATATCTTGTACTGCGACGCCCGCGCTTACGCTTATATCCGCGCTTTTACCGTCCGAGCTAGTCGTTCTTTTTTGATATGAGCTATCGTCTGCTAGGGTTGAAACCGAGGATCGAAAGGTGCCGATCAGCGTTTTTAGAGCCGTTAGATCTTTTTGTTTTGTCGCGTTTGCCGTGATTTTAGCGGTTACGGGTTTTATCTGACCCGCTTCGTCGGCGGCTTTTAGCTTATCTATAACGTCTTGCGTTAAAACTTGGCTACCAAAGCCAAGCGAAGAAACTTTACCTAGTGCCATTTTTAGCTCTCCTTGTCAAATAAAACTCCGACCGCCTCTCTAAAATATTCGCTTAGCTTCATTGCCTGTTCGGTCGGGATTTTGCGGATTACTTCGCCGGTTTTCATCTCCATGACGTTTACGTACATCGCGCCTATTTTGTCGTTGTAACCAAAACGTATGCTAGTGCCTAGATCTTCCATTTGTTTATTTAGCTTTTCCGTGGCTTCTTTTACTTCTTTGCTTAGCGTTTCGTTATTTTGCTCGGTTAAATTTTGGGTTGCGTCTTGCTGGATCTGCGTCCTTTCGACCTCTCTGGTTTGCGTAGAGCTTTGTGCGTGCGAGCTTGTAGCTACATTTGCCATCGGCTGGCTTGCTACTTTGAAAATTTCCATATTTTCTCCTTTAAATGTTTGCTAGCTTCTATATCGTCAAATTTGCAAATTTTTTTAGCCCCGTTCGGGAAAATTTTTGCTTAATTTAAATTTTCGCATAAATTTGTTAAAATCCAGCCTAAATTAAGGCGAGAAAAAGGAGAATTCGTGAAAGTTTCGTTTGAATGCGACTGCATTTTGCTGGGGGAGTCGCTAAGGCTATTTTTGAGGGATTTTATCTCGCCTAGAAAAGATTGCGACTTTATCGTGGCGGACAAAAAGGTAGAGGCCAAAAAGCCTGTTTTTGTGATCGCCGAGCATTCGCCGCATCTAAAAATCCCTTTTAGTAAAGAGGCTCTTATCTCCGCGCTTGAGGAGTTTTACTCGGCGATTCAGTTTTCAGAGCCCATTGCGCCTTCTCGCACGAACGCGCCCGCATTTGTTATAAAAGAAGAAACCACACCGCAAAACGGTTCAAATTTGGAGCTTGAGGTTTCAAATTTGATAGATAAATTTAAAGAAGAGCTACTCGCGATTCTAAGGAAAAATCGTTGAAAAATCTCTACGCTACGATTTCAAGCGGTAAATTTAAAGGCAAAAAGCTGCTTTTGCCATCGCTGCAAACAACAAGAAGCACGAAAAGCATCGTAAAAGGTTCGTTTTTCGACTCGTTTCGCTATGAGCTAGCGGGCAAGGTTTTTATCGAGGCTTTCGGTGGTAGCGCGCTGATGGCCGCAGAAGCGCTAAGCAACGGCGCACAAAAGGCGTACGCGGTAGAAATCGACAAAAACGCTTATAAAATCGCGTTGCAAAACGCTAAACTTATCGGCGACGAGCTAGAAATCGTAAATGGCGATACTTTTGAGATGACGCCAGCTATCGTCGCTAGGCAAAATTTGCCCGTTGTCTTGTATCTTGATCCGCCTTTTGATATCAGAGACGGCTTTGCGGATATTTATGAAAAGTGCGTAAATTTGGTGCTAAATTTGCCTAAAGATAAAATTTACCTGATCGCTTTTGAGCATGCTAGCCATATAAATTTACCCGAAAATATCGGGGCTTTTACGCTTTTAAAATCTAAAAAATTCGGAAATACCTCGCTTAGCTACTATTCTTAAATTCTTGCATCAAATTTGGAATGCTAATTGCTTTTAGTCCTTGAAAATACAAATTTAAGGACAAAAATGAAACTAGCGGCATGCTTGCTAACCCTTGCTATATCGGCTTTTGCGGCGCAGATAAAAGACATCGCAAATGTCGTGGGCGTGAGGGAAAATCAGCTGATAGGATACGGCCTGGTCGTAGGCCTAAACGGCTCTGGCGACGGCAGTAGCTCGGAGTTTACGATCCAGTCTCTTTCAAATATGCTTCAAAGCGTGAATGTAAAAATAAAGCCAGACGACATCAAATCAAAAAACACCGCCGCGGTAATGGTTATCGCAAAGCTGCCGCCATTTGCTAGGCAGGGCGATAAGCTTGACGTCGTAATCTCATCTATCGGCGACGCAAAGAGCCTTCAGGGCGGAACGCTTTTGATGACTCCGCTTAAGGGAGTGGACGGCGACATTTACGCTCTAGCGCAGGGCTCGCTAACCATAGGCGGCAAGACGGCATCTCGCGGCGGAGCAAGCAAGGATGGTAACCACGTAACTGCGGGTACGATCCCAAGCGGCGCGATCGTGGAGCGCGAGATAGCATACGATATCTATAATCAAGAAGCGATATTTTTAAGCTTAAAGGAGTCGAATTTCGACACCGCTTCAAATATCCAAAGAGCCGTAAATTTAAATCTAGGCGGCGAAACTGCGACGGCTATCGACTCTAGAACCATCAAAGTATCAAAACCGGAAGGCTCAAACGCGGTTGAGTTTATCGCTAAGGTGTTAAATTTAGACGTTGATTATAAAGCACTAGATAAAATCGTAATCGACGAGCGAACCGGTACGATAGTAAGCGGTATAAATATCACGGTTGATCCAGTCGTCATCACGCACAGAGATATCACGATAAAGATAGAACCTAGCTCATACGACGATATGGCGGCAAATCAGCAAACAATCGATCTGCAAGACGGCGCAGCGGTTGATCCGCTAACTAATATGCTAAAAATCAGCGGCGAAAAAACAACCGTAGCTAGCGTCGCAAGGGCGCTAAGCAAGATGGGCGCGACGCCTAGCGACATCATCGCGATAATGGAAAATCTAAAACGCGTAGGCGCTATACACGTAAATTTGGAGATAATATAATGTTAAACGTAGATACTTCGGCGGCTTTAAGCTCGTATAATAAATTTGCCACGAGCTCTATCGAAAATAGACGCACGGATAAGCCTCAAAGCGAGCAAGACGCGCTTTTAAAAGAGCAAACCGACGCTTTTGAGGCGTTTTTGGTTAAAAGCGTGCTAGATATCGCGCTAAAGGATGAAAATCCGTTATTTGGCAAAGATGCCGGAGACGAGATATATCACTCGATGTATAACGATACGATGAGTAAGGCTCTGAGCGGAAATTTGGGCTTTAGCGAACTTTTATTCAATTATTTGAAAGAAAGGGCTTAAGAAATTTCAAAATTTGCCGATTTAGTTTCTAACAAATCTAAAAAGGCTTTAAAATGATAGGAACTTTGGGAGCTAAACTGGGCATGAGCCCACAGCAAATCACTCGCTCAAACGACGTAAAAAAGAGCGAAAACATGGAAAAAACACAAGGCAAAGAAGAAAGCAAGGTTGCAAAGATAGCCGAGCAGATCGCAAACGGAACATATAAACTAGATATGTCCAAGACTGCAAAAGCCGTTGCCGATACGCTTTTATAAGATTTTTTGTCCTTGCGTAAAAAGAAAGGACAAAAATGCTTAAAAGATATTTGGATGAGGCGATGGGGGTGCTAGACGAACTCATCGCTCAAACTACGGAAGATATAGAAAAGATAAAACTAGCCGACCACAGCAAGGTCGATGATAGTGTCAGACGCAAAAACGAGCTGGTTAAAAAATTTGAATCCGTAAAATCGCTGCTAGATAAAGAGCTTTTAAGAGTCTCAAAGGAAAACGGCGGGGCAAATTTAAGCTCAATCCTAGATGATGAGGTAAAATCATCTCTCGCGCTTATGCGCTCAAAGCTTGAAGAGCTCTACTCAAAAAACAAAGAATACGCAAAATACGTCGTCGGAGTGAAAGAATTTTTCGATAGCTTGCTAAAAAATATGTTTAAAAGCGAGCCCGGCAACTACGACAAAGAAGGCTTGACGCCTGAAAGTTTATTTAAAACGAGGGTTTAAAAATGGCTAATATTTTTTCGTCTTTACATATCGGAATGAGCGGTCTAGATGCCGCGCAGACGCAGATCACTACGACAGGACATAATATCACAAACGCTGACAGTGAGCACTACACCAGACAGCGCGTCGTGCAGTCTGCTAGAGAGCCTTTTCACGATATGCCGGGCGACATCGGTACTGGCACTAAGGTCGATACGGTCGTACGCGTGCATGACGAATTTACTTTCGCTAGGCTTCGCACTTCAAATATAAATTTAGAATCAAGCGAATATAAAAAGCAAATTTTAGAAGAGATTTCTCAGCGCTTCCCCGATCTGCAAAGCGTAGGTATAGGCAGAGATTTGCAAAATTATTTTAACGCGTGGAACAACCTTGCATCAAACCCGACGGAAGGCTCGCAGAAGGTAAATTTGCTAAATTCGGCCTCGACGCTATCAAATAGCATAAATAAAGCCCACGATATGCTAACCAAAATCCAAAAAGACGTGGACTCGCAGGTAGAGGTTTCCGTAAATGAAATCAACAAATACGCCAAGCAAATCGTGCAGATAAATAAAGAGATCGTCCGCGTCGAATCAGTCGGCACTACTAGAGCAAACGACCTGCGAGATAAACGCGATCAGCTTGAGCTTGCGATGTCAAAGCTCGTAGGTATTAGCGTATTTAAAGGGCAATTACAAAGCAGTAATGTCGATCCGACCGTAACCGATATGGGCACGAAACATCAGATAAATATATCCGGATTTAACATTGTAGATGGCACGACGTATCATCCGCTAACAGTCGATAGGATAAGCGATAAGAGCGATTTTAAAGGCGTATTTTTTGAGAGGGACGACGGTAAAAAGGTCGATCTAAACGGACGAATCTCGGGCGGTAAACTAGGCGCCGCGCTGGATCTACGCGGACGCAGGGTGGATGATAGCGGAGAGTTTCAGGACGGAACCATACAAAAATACATCGACAACCTAAATACGTTTGCTAAAGGCATCATCAACGAGACGAACAATATCTACGCCAAATCAGCCGTAGAAAACGCCGTAACGGACGAACTAGACGGATTAAGCGACTCTAGGACACTGATGAATTTTAATAACGACATCAAACACGGTAGCTTTGACGTCGTAGTTTATAATAACCAAGGCCAAGAGGTCGCACGCAAGACGATAAACGTAAACGCAACCACGTCTATGAACGACAACACGCGCGGCAACTCTATCGTGCGGGACTTTAACTCCGACACCGACGACAACGGCGACAATAACTCGCTAAACGACGTGGACGATTATTTTCAGGCAAACTACCAATACGACGCGGCGACGGGCAAAGGTACGTTTGGCGTAACAGCTAAAAGAAATGCCGGCGAATACAGCGTCGCCTTTGTAGACCGTGGTACGAATTTCCCGGGTATAATCGGGATAAATAGGGTCTTTGAGGGTGGAAATGCAAAAAATATGAGCGTAAAAAGCGAGCTGATGGAAAATCCGCACAAGCTAAAAGCCTACTCAAATCCGACTCCGGGCAACAATGAAGTCGCAAATGATATGGTGCAAATGCAGTATAAAAAAATCATATTTTACTCCGACAAGCATGCGGACAAGGAGGAGAGCGTCGAGGGCTACTACCGCTATATAACCACCGATCTAGCTAGCCAAACTCAGGCAAATAACGATTTAAACGACGCAAATACAGCCATTCATAAAGTTGCTATGTCTGAGTACCAGTCGGTTAGTGGCGTAAATTTAAACGAGGAGCTTACAAACCTCATACGCTTCCAAAGCAGTTACGGTGCGGCGGCTAAAATCATCACGACCGTAGAAAAGATGCTCGATACCTTGCTCACGCTAAAGCAATAAATTTAAATTTCTTTTAGCCTTTTTGGTTTAAAATCTCGGCCAAAAAGGCTAAAAATGGACTTAAAAACCCTCCTGGATCAAAACGTAATCTCTAAAAATACCCATGCGGACTTGTTTGCCGCCGCCGATCCGCTCCAAGTCGCTAGCAAATTTAAAACGCCTGAGATATCGCTCATCTGTGCGCTTTTTGCCTATGGCAATGCAAAACTCATCGTAAATTTCCTAAATTCGCTCGACTTCTCGCTGCTGGATAAAAGCGAGGAGCAAATCATTTCAAATTTGACGCGACACAAATACCGCTTTCAAAGCTGCGAGGACGTGAGGCAGATTTTTATCACCTTTTCGCGCCTAAAAAAGCACGGCGACATCGAGAGTGCGGTGAGAGCGGGCTTTGAAAAAAGCGGCTCGATGGTGGACGGCATAAAAGAGCTTATTAAATTTACCTATTCGCTCAATCCTTACCGCTCGGATGGGTATGAGTTTTTTTTTGGCAAGCCATACGAAAAAGCGCCGCAAAGCCCGTATAAACGCTACAATATGTTCCTGCGCTGGATGGTGCGAGATAGCGACATCGACCTTGGGCTCTTTAAAAGCCTGCCAAAAAGCAAGCTCCTCATGCCTCTTGACGTGCATACGCACCGAGTTTCGTTAAATTTGGGTCTTATCGCGCGCAAAAGCTATGATTTTAAAGCCGTGCGCGAGCTAACAGACAAACTTTGCGAATTTGATCCCGCCGATCCGATCAAATACGACTTCGCTCTCTACCGCATCGGTCAAAGCGGCGAACTGGCGCAAATTTTAAGCGGGATAAAATAAATTTGACGGGTTTTGCTTTGCAAAAAAAGGAAGCAAATTTGAGGTATCGCGGTGCATTAAATTTAAGTAAAATTTAAAGCCTAAATTAATCAAATTTAGGTTATAGTTACAGTGCAATTACATTTTAAGGAGAAAAAATGAAAAAAATCGTTTTAGCTAGCGCGGCTCTAGGCTGCCTACTCGCTACTAGCGCCCTTGCGCACGAGGAAAAAGTCTTTGATCCAAAGGCAGGCAAACACCTAGTCGTCACTATGGAGCAACTAAGCGAAAAGGGCAACACAGTCGTGGGCGAGGTTGTAGCGATTGAGACTAACTACGGCGTGGCGTTGTTCCCAAATCTTAAAGGCCTTGAGGGCGGCGCGCATGGATTTCACGTGCATCAAAACGCAGACTGCGGCGCAAATGAGAAGGGGCTAGGCATGAAAGCGGGCGGTCACTGGGATCCGGCCGAGACTAAAAAACACTCTTTTGCATGGGACGACAACGGCCACAAAGGCGATTTGCCTGCGCTTTTCGTTGATGCCGAGGGTAACGCGGTTTATCCGGTCCTAGCTCCGAAAATCAAAACAATCGACGAGCTAAAAGGCCACTCGCTAATGATCCACGTCGGCGGCGATAACCACAGCGACCATCCAAAGCCTCTTGGCGGCGGCGGCGCTAGAATGGTTTGCGGCGTTATAAAATAATTCCGTATCGCCGATTTGCCGCACTCGGCAGTCGGCGAACTTCTTTTTTCTTACTCGGTCAAATTTAACGCGGCTTTAAATTTGGCGTCTCGTATGTTTTCAAGCCAGTATCTCGAAAAAGCAAAATCTCAAATTTGTTTGCGCAGTTTCGCAAACTAAATTTTAAAAACTATATCAAATTTGCCGCCGTTAAATAGAACTCAAATTTGCAAAATTTATCTAAAACTTCAAAAAAATTGCAGAGCGCGCCCGCAAATTTACAAAATGCACCGCAACCCAAACTGCTAAATTTAAACATGCTCGGCAAAATTTACTCACCGTTTTATTAAATTTTAACCGCAGTAAAACAAAAAGCCGAGTTTTTATAAATTTTTTAAAATTTTCGTAGTATGATTTTGCTTTTTGAAGGGGCGAAAATGGACTTTGATTTCGGCGTTACGGCGTATTTGATATTTTTCGCGGCGGCCTTTGCGGCAGGTTTTGTAGATGCGATCGCGGGCGGGGGCGGACTGATCGCGCTACCGACCATCATGGCGATGGGCGTGCCGCCTCACATGGCGCTAGCGACGAACAAGCTTCAAGGTACTTTCGGTAGCTTCACCGCGGCGTTAAATTTCGCCCGAAAAGGCATGATAAATTTCCGCGAAGTTTTTATCGGCATCGTTTTTACCTTTATCGGTGCGTGCGTCGGTACGGTGCTTATATTGTTTTTGAGCGCCGAGTTTTTGCGCGTTATTATCCCGTTTTGTTTGATAGCGATTTTCATCTATACGCTTTTGATGCCAAAAGTCGGCGACGAGGATAGGGCCGCCCGTATGAATGCGCGAGCCTTTTATGTGATATTTGGCCTAATTTTAGGCTTTTACGACGGATTTTTCGGGCCTGGAGCGGGCAGTTTTTGGACGTTTGCGATGGTTGCGCTCATCGGGCTAAATATGAAAAAAGCCGTCGCGCATACGAAAATCCTAAATTTTACCAGCAACATCGTCTCTCTTGCCGTCTTTATCGCGGGCGGACAGATACTTTGGGCGGTCGGGCTTTTGATGGGAGCGGGACAGGTTTTGGGCGCTTATTTCGGTTCAAATATGGTCATGAAAAAGGACGTTAAATTTGTTAGAATTGTGTTTCTAGCCGTCGTGGGCGCGACGATATTAAAGCTCGTTTACGATAGATTTTTCGCATAAGCGGGATTTTAAAAAAACAGTGACGAAATTTGGATTAAATTTTACAAAAAAGCTAAAATTTGGGCGAAATTTGAGGTAAGCTTAAAAAACTTTTAACGTTTATTTGGATAAAATTGCCGTTAAATTTCATAAATCTAAGGTTAATTCATGCAAGAAAATTTGTTTTTGTTTACAGGTTGGATCGCTTCTTTGTTTACCGACAATGAGCACGTTATCCACGCGGTAAATTACGCGGGACATCTCGTTTTAGTCGCGATTATCGTGCTCATCGTGGCAAAATTTGCAACTAAAAATTTGCAACTCGTGCCTCGCGGAACGCAAAACATCCTCGAAGCGTATTTAGAAGGCGTCGTATCTATGGGCAAGGATGTGCTAGGTAGCGAAGCGCTATCTAGAAAATACCTACCGTTGGTCGCCACCATCGGTTTGATCGTATTTGTAAGTAACATAATAGGCATAATACCTGGATTTGAGGCTCCGACCTCAAGCTTAAATTTGACCCTTACTTTAGCGCTCGTGGTTTTCGTGTTTTACCACTACGAAGGCATCCGCGTAAACGGCGTCGTTAAGTATTTTGCTCACTTCATGGGACCAAACAAATGGCTGGCTCCGATAATGTTTATCGTCGAGATCGTTTCGCATCTGTCTCGCGTCGTATCGCTTTCTTTCCGACTTTTCGGTAACATCAAGGGCGACGATTTGTTCCTTTTGGTCGTACTTGCTCTTGCGTCTTACGCTGCGCTTCCAGCGTTTGTCTTGCTTACGTTTATGGCGTGCTTGCAGACATTTATCTTTATGATTCTTACTTACGTGTATCTTGCTGGCGCGATCTTGATCAGCCACGACGAGCACTAAAATTTAAATTTACGCGTCCGCTAGCTAAAATACGCTAAAAATCGGCGGGCGCAACCCCTTCTTTTTATCTAACTTAAATAAAAATCCTGCTAAAATAAGCCCTAAATTTTAAATAAAAGGCAAATTATGTTTGAAGTCGTTATCGGGCTTGAGGTTCACACTCAGCTTAATACAAAAACTAAAATTTTCTGTTCTTGCTCCACGAGCTTCGGCGATGAGGCAAATACGCACGTTTGTCCGACCTGCCTGGCGCTACCTGGATCTTTGCCAGTACTAAACAAAGAAGCCGTGAGAAAGGCGATAAGCTTTGGCGCAGCGGTAAATGCGACTATAAATAAACGCTCTGTTTTTAACCGTAAAAACTACTTTTATCCCGACCTTCCAAAGGCTTATCAAATTTCGCAGTTTGAGATACCGATAGTGGAAAAAGGCGAGCTTTTTATCGACGTAAACGGCGAGAAAAAGCGCATCGGTATCACTCGCGCACACCTTGAAGAGGACGCGGGCAAAAATATCCACGAGAGCGGACAGAGCCTAGTTGATCTAAACCGCGCCGGCACGCCGTTGCTTGAGATCGTGAGCGAGCCTGATCTGCGCAGCTCCGACGAGGCAGTCGCGTATCTAAAAAAACTGCACTCTATTTTGCGATTTTTAAACATCAGCGACGCCAATATGCAGGAAGGAAGCTTCCGTTGCGATGCTAACGTCTCCATCCGTCCAAAGGGCGACAGCAAGCTATATACGCGCGTCGAGATTAAAAATTTAAACTCGTTTAGATTTATACAAAAAGCGATCGACTACGAGGTCGAGCGTCAAAGCGCGGCGTGGGAAGACGGTAAATACGATGAGGAAGTTTATCAAGAGACCCGCCTTTTTGATACCGTAAATTTGGTCACGCGCTCAATGCGAGGCAAGGAAGATAGCGCCGAGTATAGATATTTCCCCGATCCTGATCTACTACCAGTCGAAATTCCTGAAGAGATGTACAACGAAGCGATCAAGATCCCCGAGCTTGCCGAGCAAAAGGTCGCTAGATATGAGCGCGAGCTTAGCGTCAAAGAGGATGACGCGCTGATTTTAACTAGCAGCGTGGAGACAGCGAAGTATTTCGAGGAGCTCGTGGATGCTAAGATATCGCCGAAGCTTGCCGTAACATGGCTCATTGTCGAGCTTCTAGGACGCCTCAAAAACGGCGCTACGATCGAGACATCGCCCGTAAATTCGGCTAAGATGATAGAGCTTTTGCGCCGTATAGAAGACGGCACGATAAGCGCGAAAGCAGCGAAAGAAGTACTTGACTATCTTATGGAAAATGACGCGAGCGTGGACGGCGTCATCGAAAAATTGGGATTAAAACAGGTTAGCGACGACTCGGCCATCATAGCAATAATAGATCAAATTTTAAGCGCGAACGCCGACAAGGTCGCCGAGTATAAAAGCGGCAAGGACAAGCTTTTCGGATTTTTCGTCGGACAAACGATGAAAGAGGGCAAGGGCGCGTTTAATCCCGCAAAAGTAAATGAGCTTTTAAAAGAAAAACTAGGATAAATTTGACTTGCGTCGCCTTTTAGCGTTATTTGGCGACGCGTGTTTTCGGGTCAAATTTGGCCCAGAAATTAAATTTATAGCGCCATTTTTTTGTTTTATAGAGATGGCCAGCGCGGTCAAATTTAAGTTGTTTAATTTTCGCAAAAGTAAGGCCTGAGCTTGCGAGCGGGCCGGTCAAATTTAGTTAAAATAAACGTAAATCACAAAAAAGAGAAAAAATGAAAATAGCCATCATCGGAGCGGGGAAGTGGGGCAGCGCGCTTTTTCATGCGCTTTCGCAAAAAAACGACTGCGTCATTAGCTCGCGCAGACAGCTTGAAGGCGTGCATTTTGTCGGCCTAGAGGAGGCGCTAAAGCGCGATCTGCTCGTCGTTGCCATACCTTCTCAGTCCGTTAGCGGCTGGCTAAAAGAGCATTTTAAAAACTTCGGACAGAAAATTTTAGTCGCCTCAAAGGGTATCGAAACCTCCAGCCTTCGTTTTTTAGACGAGATTTACGAACAGCACGTAGATACGTCAAATTTGGCCTTTTTATCGGGACCGAGCTTTGCTAAAGAGATACAAAACGACCTCCCGTGCGCGCTCGTGATAAATTCCAAAAACGAAGCCCTTGCGCGCGAAATTTCAGGGCTTTTCCCGCAAAATATCAAAGCCTACGCTAGCATCGACGTTATCGGTGCCGAGATCGCGGGTGCCTATAAAAATGTCATCGCTATCGCGGGCGGTATCTGCGACGGACTCGGGCTTGGTAACAGCGCTCGTGCCAGCCTCATTTCGCGCGGACTTGTCGAGATGGCGAGATTTGGCGAGTATTTCGGCGCGCAGCAGCAGACGTTTTTAGGTCTTAGCGGAGCGGGCGATCTCTTTCTCACGGCTTCATCGGTGCTCTCGCGCAACTACCGCGTAGGCTTGGGACTTGCTAAAAACGAGAGCCTTAATAAAATCCTAAACGATCTAGGCGAAGTCGCTGAGGGCGTGGATACCTCCTATGCGATAGAAAAGATCGCCGCCGGCAAGGGCATCTATACACCGATAGTAAATGAGGTCGCGGCGATGCTGCGCGGCAAAGACGTGCAAGAAAGCCTGAGAGATCTACTAAGTAAAAAATAAAATTTGGCTAAAGTGCGTACTTTGCGCTAAAGGTGAATTGTGTTTTAAAGACTGCGATTTGCCTTTTGAGACTAGATTAAAAATTTAAATAGTTACAAATTTATGCGAAATTTGCAGACTTCTGCATCCGTCAAATTTTAAAACGCTAATTTTAATGCCATTATCTGCCGATATGATTTATGTTGTTTTTTTGTGACGGCTCAAAAATTTTAACCGACAAAGCAAAAAGCAAAACAAAAAAGTACCCAGCGTCAATCGCCAAAAATATCTCAAATTTACTCGCAAACGTTGTAGCAAAAAATTTTGCAAAGACATATGATACCGCAAACGATGATATGGATTGCAAAATAGAGATTTGCAACGTGAAACGCGAAATTAGTACCGACTTGCTCTGCATTGGCTCGCTCCAAATCCCGCTCAAAGTCCTTAAATTTATCCAAAATAGTGTAAAATCCGCAAAAACAAAAAAGGAAAAATATGAAAAAATTTATCGCAGCGTTTTTTTCGGCACTGTTTTTGGCGGGTTTGCCGACCGTGCTAAACGCCGCCGATGTACAGGCGCAAGAAAAACCGACGCTTCGCAAAATGATAGCTCAAATGATAATGGTCGGCTTCAACGGCTCTGATCCTAAAACCGCCAAAGAAGCCGTCTCGGAGGCCAAATATCAGCGTTTCGGCGGCGTGATGCTGCTGGGTAAAAATATCTCGGACAAAAAGAACCTCAAGGCGCTAACAAGCGCATTTAAAGAGGCGCAAAAAGGCATTTTTATCGCTATAGACGAGGAGGGCGGGCAGATCACGAGATTTAAGGATAAGAGTGGATTTGAGACCTTTATCTCGGCGCAAAAAGTGGCAAAAACGCTCGATCTAGCCGCTGCGGGCGAGCTTTACGCTAAGATGGCGCAACAGCTAAAAGACGTCGGCGTAAATGTAAATTTCGCTCCCGTGGCCGACGTGCTAAATCCAAAATCCACCATCATCGGCTCGCGCGGCAGGGCGTTTAGCGCCGATATAGACGAGGTTTCGCTATATGCGAGCGAGTTTATGAAGTCCTCGCAAGCTCGCGGCGTGATAGCGGCGATGAAGCATTTTCCGGGACACGGTAACGTCGAGGCCGACAGCCACACCGCCAAGGTCGTGATCGAAAAATTCGACTATACCGAACTCAAGCCGTATTTTGACGCGGTTCGCAAAAATGAAGCCAAGATGATAATGGTCGGCCACATCTACCTCATGCAGCGCGATACCGAGCTGCCGGCCTCGCTCTCGCCGGCGATCATAGACGGCTTGCTGCGCGGCGAGCTAAAATTTGATGGCGTAGTTATCAGCGACGATATGCTAATGGGAGGGCTAAAGGACTTTACGCTGCAAGAAAAGGTGATAAACTTTATTAACGCCGGCGGCGACGTGATGCTCTTTAGCGACTACAAGATAGACGGGCGCAGGACCGCAGAGCTCGTCACGCAGCTAGTCGTGGACGCTGTGGGCGCCAAACAGATACCAAAAGAGCGTATCGAGGAATCCTACGAACGAATAATGAAGCTAAAAAATAGCTTAAAATAGGCTACTTGAGGGGCAAATTTTAGCTTTTTTCGCGGAGTTTGTTTTCCGGCTAGTCGGTCTGCACGGCGACTAAACTCAAATTTGCCTTTTTTGCAAATTTGAGTTTAAAATTTGACGACATTTTAAATTTGAACTCAAATTTAACGCCCAAATTTTACTGCCTAGCTCGCCAAGCCCGCACCGCTTTGGCGCGAATCGCAGTCTTAAAACCGACCGAAATATCCACGGCAAGAAAAGTAAATTTAATCAAATTTACGCCAAACAAGCCGGCTCGTAAAAATCAGCATTAAATTTATCATTATTCGGCTCAAATTTAAGCTTTTAAAATTAATCTTAGTGTATAATTTATCTTTAAGTAAAATAATAAAAATTTCAAATTTAAGGAGCAAAAATGGACGAGGTGGCAGCAAAAGTCGAAGCGCTAAAAGACGAAATGGTGAAAAATAGGCGGTTTTTTCACTCGCATCCCGAGACCGGTTTTTTCACGTTTTTCACGACGGCAAAGATCGCTAGCGAGCTAAAAAAGCTCGGCTACAGCCTAAAAATGGGACGCGAGATAATGAAATCCGAAGCTAGAGCGGGTCTTGGCAGCGAGAAAGATAAAGAGAGATACCTAGAACGTGCAAAAAGCCTGCTAAGCGCTGATGAGCGCGAGTTTTTACCCGTAATGGAAGATGGGCTAACGGGCGTGGTGGCCGAGCTTGATACGGGCAGGCCGGGCAAGACGCTTGCGTTTAGATTCGACATCGACGGCGTGGACGTGACCGAGAGCAAGGATGAGGCGCATAGGCCGTTTAAAGAGGGCTTTAGAGCCGATATAGACGGCATCACTCACGCCTGCGGGCATGACGGACACATCACGATCGGCCTTGCGATGGCTAAACTCATCGCGCAAAATTTGGACGATTTTAAAGGCAAATTTAGATTTATATTTCAAACCGCCGAGGAGGGTACCAGAGGCGCCGTGCCGATGGAGCAAGCAGGCGTGCTAGAGGGCGTGGACTACCTGCTAGGCGGTCACATCGGCTTTCAGGCAAAGACTAGCGGCGGCATCATCTGCGGTACAAACAAGCTTCTTGCGACGTCGAAATTTGACGTAAATTTCACGGGTAGATCGGCTCACGCGGCGGGCGCTCCGCAAGAAGGAGCAAACGCGCTGCTAGCCGCGGCTCAGGCGGCTCTAGCCATGCACGGTATCACGCGTCATGCTGACGGCATCACGCGTATAAACGTGGGCGTTTTGCGAGCGGGCGAGGGGCGAAACGTCATCGCGCCAAACGGCTACATCGCCTGCGAAACGCGCGGCGAAACGACCGAGCTAAATGAATTTATGTTTCAAAAATGTATGGACATCGTCGCAGGCGTCGCGCAGATGTACGGCGTGCAGTACGACGTGAAGCTAACCGGCGGCACGAGCGGGGGCGACAGTAGCGAGGAGATCACCGATATCTACGAGCGCGCCGCGCGCCAGTCGCCTTTTATCAAGGACGAGCTCATCGTGCGGGATCTAAATTTCGGCGCTTGCGAGGACTTCGCGCACTTTATGCACGCCGTGCAAAAAGCAGGCGGTAAGAGCGGCTACCTGATGATCGGCACCAAGCTGGCCGCTGGGCATCACAACGGCGCATTTGACTTTGACGAGAGTGCGCTGTTATCGGGTACGGACGTGTTTTTACGCTCGGCGTATGCGATAAACGGCAAGGACGCATGAGGCTAAAAATTTGAGTCAAATTTGATGAATTTGCGTCGCTTGCGCCCGGCTTGATCGGTTTTTTATCATCGATCGAGCTGACGTGGCGGCGTGGATTTATATTTTTAGCTTTTAAATTTTGATAAATTCGGCGGTTAAATTTGCTCGGCAGTCGGTCGTAAATTTGGCTGGTTGAGTAGTGTCGTCGAAACCGTGCGGCGACAAGGCAAAAAATTAAGCAAAAGATGTGCGCAAAGTCGGTTAAATTCGACTTTGGCAAATTTGGGTTTATTTTTGTGTATAGTCAAGTGCGGAGTGTTATTTTGCTCAAATTCGCCGAAAATTTTAAAAACACGAAAACATTAATTCAAAAAATCCCTCGGTTTATTTACTATCTCGTCATTTATGTATTCTTCGTCGGGATAGCATTTGTCTATTTTTACGCCGCAGATTTTGTTTAGATTATACATTGTCGTTTTGGTTGCCAGGTTTTCGCATAGGTTTATATCTATGATGTATTTTATATTTTTATATTTTTCTGAGGCAAAAAATGGATTATCTCCCGAGTATGCAAAGTTCATGGCGTTTAGATAAGTGTTTATATATTGATTATCGCAGGATAGGTTATTTTTTAAGATATCTGCGTAAATAATCTTTTGAGATATAGCGATAAGAGCTATATATAAAGAGCGCAATATGCTATCGTTTGCTGTTTCTAACTCTCGTTTTAGTGATTTATCTTCGTTTATATTTTTTTGATACCGCGAGAGGATTTCGACGATACGTTTGTTTTTATCTATGACGTCTTGTTTGACTAAGGCTTTTTGCTCAGTTCTGGCGCTAGTTTGCTTGAATGCCCTGCGTATAAATAAGTAAAATACACAAAATATTCAGCCAAAATCGGAACTAGCTTATAGTTTTCTCGGCTTAAATTCGGATCTTTAAATTTCTTAGCGTCAAGCTCGATCATCGTTTGATATACGTTATCTAGCAGGTCGGTTTGTTTTTTATCTACGACGTATGGGCTTGGATAATATTTCTCTTTGGGCATATAGTTTTTTCTCACGTAAAAGTAAAGATTAAATTTATAGTTCCAAAGAGCTCTTTCGGCATCGTCTTCGGGGATATATTTTATGCCTTTGTTATAAAGGTAGCTTTGTAGCTTGTTTAGCGGTTTCATTATGGCGCTATCGGCGTCAAATACGCTATTTAGTATAACCCTATACGCGTACACTACGTTATTGAGCACGAAATACTCTCTGGCCTCGGGATAGACGTCGTTTATGTGCTTTCTTCTTTCGGCTTGATAAAAGGATAAATTTATCATGACAAAAACGACTAAAATTATTTTTAGCGTGCGTTTTTTACGCTGTTTGGGCGTTTGCGGCGAGGCCGTATTTTCTTTCAAATTTGCTCCGATTAGTTAAATTTTGCGGTAGCCTTAACCGCCGCAAAGTCAAATTTCAAATTTATGTCAAATTTATCGGATCACGCCACGATGTTTGGAAACTCAAACACCGTTTTCCCGCTTTTTATCGTGATTACTGCCGCGCCTTTTAGCATTTTGCCTAGCAGCGGGGAGTTTTGGGATTTTGATTTATTTAGGTTTTTGTCGTATAGATACTTGAAATTTGGATCGATTATCGCGATGTCGGCGAGGTAGCCCTCCGCGATCACTCCCTTGTCCTTTAGTTTTAAAATTTTAGCCGCATTATAGGACGTCAGAGCCGCCATCTGCTCGATACTTATCACGCCGTCGTTTACCAAATCTAGCGTCATAGGCACGAGTGTTTGTAGGCCGAGTATTCCAAAAGGCGCCTTGTCAAATTCTAAAAATTTCTCGTCGTTGTGGTGCGGGGCGTGGTCGGTCACGATGACGTCGATGAGGCCGCTTTTTAGGCCGTCTCTGATCGCCTCTACGTCTGATTTCGTGCGAAGCGGCGGCGACATTTTAAAATTCGTATCGTAGCCCAGCAACTCGTCCTCGGTGTAGGTAAAATGGTGCGGCGTCGCCTCGCAGGTCACGTTTATGCCGGCTGCGCGCGCCTGCGCGATGAGCTTTAGCGACCACTCGGAGCTAACGTGCGCGATGTGGATGTGACCGCCCGTGAGCTTGGCTAGCAGTAGATCGCGCGAGACCATGATCTCTTCTTGCTCGCGCGGCATGCCCTTGATGCCTAGTATCGCCGAGACGCGGCCCTCGTTCATGTGGCCGCCGCGGCATAGCGAGCAGTCCTGGGAGTGGTTGATGACGAAGCTACCGAAGTGCTTTGAGTACTCAAGCGCATATCTCATCACGTCGCTGCTAGCTACGGGCAGGCCGTCGTCGCTAAACGCCACTGCGCCCGCCTGCGTCATATCGCCCATCTCTACGCACTTTTTGCCGTCCATCTTGCTCGTTATCGCGCCGATTGGTAGCAGGTCTATGAGGCCTCGGGCTCTAGCTTTAGCTATCATATCGCGCGTGATGACGGCATTGTCGTTTACGGGATTTGTATTTGCCATCGGGCAGCAGGTGGTTACGCCGCCCGCGACCGCGGTTTCAGAGCCCGTGTTTATGTCGTCTTTGTACTCAAGGCCGGGATCCCTAAAATGCACGTGCATGTCGATTAGGCCAGGCATTACTAGCTTGCCGCTAGCGTCTATTACTTTGTCAGCCGCAGGTTCGTCAGCCGTGATTAGAGCGATCTTGTCGCCGTCTATCAGGACGTTTGCTTTTTGCGAGCCGTTATGATTTACGATCGTGCCGTTTTTGATGAGAGTTTTCATTTTGCGCCTTTGTTTTTTATGAGAGTATCTAGGATCGCCATCCTGACGGCGACGCCGTTTTCGACCTGATTTAGCACGTGCGAGTAGCGCGGATCGTCGGCTACGTCGGAGTTTATCTCGACGCCGCGGTTTATAGGGCCCGGGTGCAGGATCATGACGCCCTCTTTGGCGTATTTCATTTTGGCTTGGGTTAGGCCGAAAAATTTGGAGTATTCGCGTACGGACGGAAATGCGATCTCATCGTCCTGACGCTCGAGCTGGATACGCAGCATGATGATGACGTCCGAGTCCTCGATGGCCTCGCGCATATCGGAGCAAATTTGACAGCCGAAAGCCTCCATGCCCGTTAAAAACATCGGCGGGCCAAATAGCTTAACCTTGGCTCCGAGCGTTTTTAGGACGTAGATGTTTGAGCGAGCTACGCGGCTGTGAAAGATATCGCCGATGATGGCGACCGTGAGATTTTCTAGACTGCCGCGATTTTCTAGTATAGTAAAAAGATCAAGCAGCGCTTGGCTAGGGTGTTCGTTTAGTCCGTCGCCGGCGTTTACGACGTGAGCGTCGGTATTTTCAGCTATAAATTTAGCCGCGCCCGAGCTGTAGTGGCGCACGACTACGACGTCCGTTTTCATCGCGACGATGTTGTGGACGGTGTCGATGAGCGTTTCGCCCTTTTTGGTGCTGGAGTTTGAGGCGGTGAAATTTATCGCGTCGGCTCCTAGGCGCTTAGCCGCGATCTCAAAGCTCGTTCGCGTCCTAGTCGAGTTTTCGAAAAAGGCGTTTACGGTCGTTTTGCCGTAGAGCGACTTGGCCTTTTTGGTCTCGGAGTTGTTTAGCGCCTTAAACTCCTTGGCTAAATTTAGGAAATGGTAAATTTCGTCTTTGGTTAAATTTGCAGCGGTTACGAGGTCTTTTTTGGTATAGCTCATCCGTTTTTTCCTTAGAAAGATAGAGTTAAATCAAAAAAGCGATATTACCCCGTTTTTACTTAAGGTTTAATTTTGCAGCTTGCTAAACTCAGCGCCCAGACGCTGTCTGATCTCGTCGCCCGCGCGCTCGCCGTCTTTGAAATTTTCCGTGACGAGATCGTCTAGGCGGCTAAGCACCTCAAAGAGCTCGCTTTCCCATTTGTCTGGGTTTCTAGCGGTGTTCATCGTCTCGATAAACGTCAGCTTCTTACTCATCTCGCTTAGGCTTTCTAAAAATTTTTCTTTTAGATCCTCGTTTTTTAGGGCGTCGTCGTATAGCGCTTTCATCTTTAGCTCTCTTAGCTCGCCGTTAATGATCTCGCAAAAATCCTTGTACTTTTGCACCGAAATTTGACGCGCGGCCTCGGGGGAGTTGTTTGCTAAAGTACCGTTCTCATCGATCTTTCTCGTTGTTTTTTGTATCTGCGCGTAGAGAACGAGTGCGACTACAACGCAGATGACGGCGTAAAATGCGATAGTTGACATAGGTTTCCTTTTTTGATTTTAAATTTGCGGTTATACTGAAATTTTGCTTTTTTTACTATAAATCGCGCTAAAGCTAACCACCGCCAGCGCGCTCCAGATCAGTAAAAACGACAGCGCCTTAAGCGCGCTAACTTGCTCGCCGTAGTAAAAAACGGCAAGCAAAAGCTGCATCGAAGGCGAGATATACTGCAAATAGCCGATCGTGCTCAAATTTAGCCTAGTAGCTGCCGAGTTAAAAAGCAAAAGCGGCACGACGGTCGCAGGCCCGCAAAGCGCGATCAAAAGCCCAAACCACGAAAAACTAAAGTGATTTTGCCCGCTAGCAGCGACGAAAAATAGCGCGACGAGCGCGATAGGAGCTATGAGCGCGGTCTCGACGAAAAGCCCTTCTAAAGAGGGCACGCTAAGGCGCTTTCTGATAAGCGAATAAAATCCAAACGTGATAGGCAAAATAATAGAGATGATAGGTAGGCCGCCCGCGTCGTAAATTTGCACTCCGATAGCCACAAAGACGATGCCGACGGCAAATTTGCCCGCGCGCGATAGCTTTTCTTTTAAAATCAGCACGCCAAGGAGCATATTTACGAGCGGATTTATGAAGTATCCCAGGCTAGTTTCCACGATTTTTCCGATATTTACGGCGTAGACGTAGATCCACCAGTTTGCGGCGATGAGAAGCCCCGTGACAAATAGCCAAAACGTGGTTTTCTTGTTGCTTAAAATTTTCTCCGCAGCGCCTAGTTTGCGGCCAAATTTGAGTAGCAAAAACAAAAGCAGCACCGACCAGACGATGCGGTGAGCGACGATCTCGGTGGCCGAAAGTGCGCTGAGCTGCTTGAAATAAATAGGAAAAACGCCCCAGATCATAAAGACCGACAGGCCGTAGATTAAGCCGATTTTGGTTTGATTTTTGTCTTGCATTTTTCCGCTTTTTTGGCGAAATTATATTTATTTGTCGTTAATCAAAGCTTATGTGGCTCAAAAATGCGCAGCGAGGGCAAATTTGGGGCTAAAATTTGAACTTTTATCTGTAATAAAAGTTCTTTTAGCTAAAATCGGCGTTATTTTTAAAAAAGGTTTAAAGATGTGGAGCAGAGATTCGTGGAGAAAATTTAATATCTTGCAGCAGCCTAGCTACCCAGACGAGGTCTTGCTAAAAAAGGCTGAGGATAAGCTAAAGACGATGCCGCCGCTAGTTTTTGCCGGCGAGGCTAGAAACCTAAAACAAGATTTAGCTAAAGTTTGTAATGGCGAGGCATTTTTGCTCCAAGGCGGCGACTGCGCGGAGAGTTTTTCAAATTTTAACGCTGTAAATATCCGCGATATGTTTAAAGTGATGTTGCAAATGGCGATCGTTCTAACGTTTGCAGGACGCTGCCCTGTCGTAAAAGTAGGGCGCGTGGCGGGTCAGTTTGCCAAGCCTAGAAGCTCGGACTACGAGGAGCAAGGCGGCGTAAAGCTACCGAGCTACCGCGGCGATATCATAAACGGTTTTGAATTTAACTCGGATGCCCGCGTGCCCGATCCAAACCGCATGATCGAGGCGTATTATCAAAGCGCATCCACGATGAACCTACTTCGCGCCTTTTCTCGCGGCGGTCTAGCCGATCTTCACGAGGTAAATCGCTGGAATCTTGGCTTTATCAAAAAGCCCGAGCTTGACGCTAAATACGGCGAGCTAGCCAGACAGCTGAGCCAAACCCTAGCGTTTATGGGAGCTTGCGGCATAAACGCCTCAAATACTCCTGCGCTTAGCGAAACTAAGGTCTACACCTCACACGAGGCGCTTTTGCTGCCGTACGAGGAGGCGCTAACTAGAGAGGATAGCCTCACCGGCGACTGGTACGACTGCTCGGCGCATATGCTTTGGATCGGCGAGCGCACGCGCGGCGTAAACGACGCTCACGTGCATTTTCTAAGCGGCGTTCATAATCCTCTAGGCGTAAAGATCGGACCAAACGCAACCGCGCAGGACGTCATCGCGCTCGCAAATGCGCTAAATCCGCAAAACGAAGCGGGTAGACTAAATGTGATAATCAGAATGGGCGCGGATAAAATCGGCGAGCGGTTACCGAAAATCCTACGCGAAGTAAAACGCGAAGGGCTAAATATCGTTTACAGCATCGACCCGATGCATGGCAATACGATAAAGGCGGCAAACGGCTACAAGACGCGCGAATTTGATAAAATCCTAGCCGAAGTGCAAAGCTTTTTCGAGATACATCGAGCCGAGGGCACGCATGCTGGCGGCGTGCATCTAGAGATGACGGGTCAGGATGTGACTGAGTGCACGGGCGGGTCGTTTAAGCTAAACGAGGACGATCTAGCTCACAGATACGAGACGCAGTGCGATCCGCGCCTAAACGCCGATCAGTCGCTAGAACTTGCGTTTTTAATCGCCGAGTTTTTAAAGAAAATTTAGCTTTAGCGGGCGTAAATTTGATGAAATTTGCGCTCTTAAATTTAATGCGCTTCAAATTTGACTCTCAAATTTACCAAATTTATATGAGCTAAATTTGCTCCTGCTCGACTTTTTCCTTCCAAATTTGACTGTTTTTGTCTTTTTTAAATCAAATTTATCCCAAATTTCGCGAATTTCTTAAAATTTAATACAATTTTCGCTACATTAATGAAAAATTATCAAATCGGAGAGAATCAATGAGCGATGTTTACGACATTATCGTGATAGGCGGCGGCCCTTGCGGCATCGCGACCGTCGTAGAGGCGAGAGCCAATGGATTAAAAAAAGTTTTGCTTCTCGAAAAGGGCGACAACCACAGCCAAACTATAAGAAAATTTTACAAAGACAATAAGCGCGTGGATAAAGAGTATAAAGGTCAAGACAGCACCATCCACGGCATCGTATCCTTTGAGGACGGTACAAAGGAGAGCACGCTTGATTATTTTGATAAGCTGCTAGACGAGGAAAAGATCGAGGCCGTGTTTAACTCCGAGGTCGAAAGCGTAAAGAAAAAGGACGGTTTGTTTTTCGTGCACACCGCAAAGGGCGACTATCAAGCCAAAAACGTGATGATAAGTATCGGTAAAATGGGACGCCCGAATAAACCGGACTACAAGATCCCACCTTCGCTAAATAATGTTATAAATTTTAACCTAAACTCCTGTTCTAGCGGCGAAAAAGTCCTCGTAGTAGGCGGCGGTAACTCGGCCGTAGAGTACGCCATCGAGCTATGCCAATACAACAAAACTACGCTGGCGTACCGTAAGGATAAATTTAGCCGCGTAAACGACGTAAACGTAACGGCGCTGTGGGAACTAGAAAAAGCAAATAAGCTAAAAGTGCGATTAAATCACGATATCGCCGAGATCGAAAATGAATCAGGACGCGTTAGAGTGCACTTTTCAAACGGAAAAATCAGAGTCTACGACAGGGTCGTCTACGCTATCGGCGGCTCGACTCCGGTGGATTTTCTACAAAAATGCGGAGTTGAGCTCGACGCAGACAAAGATCCTGTCGTAAACGAGCACTATGAAAGCAGCGTGCCCGGCCTATATATCGGCGGCGACATCGTGCTAAAAAACGGCGGCTCGATCGTGCTCGCGTTAAATCATGCGCATAAGGTAATCCAAGACATCAAGGAAAAATAGAGTTGAGAGCGTTAAATTTAGTTTTATTTTTTATCTGCGGTTGTTTACTCACGCTTGGCGGGTATTATTTGTATTTCGAGTTTACGAAACCGTCTACAAAGCCTACGGAACTCGCCGTGCAGATAATGAACGTCGAAGAAGCGCCTAAAAACGAGAGCGTAGGCGGTACGGGCGAGACAAATTCGGCTATCCTAAGTCAAGCTTTGCCGCAGGAAAAATATGCTAAAAATTTAGACGCGAACTATACGGACGCGCCTATTTTAGGCGACGAGGACGAGCTAAAAGAGCAAATCCGCGTCCTGCGCGCTCAAAATAAGCTACTCTATGACGATAACGTCGATCTAGTGAGTAAAAATCTAGAAATCTCAAATCTTTTAAGCGATCAACAAGCCGAGCTGGAAACCAGACGAAAACAAGCCGCTAGCGCTAACGACAAGCAGCGTCTAAGCGCGATTGATGAGCTAAATAAAAAACTAGCCAAAGCGCAAGAAGAAAACGAAAAAAATAAAAATTTAGAGCAAAATTTGACTTCGCTTCGTAGCGAGATCAAAACTCTAAAAGCCGAGCTTGAAAAAAGGCAGAGCGAATTTGACAAATCAAGTGCTAAAACGCAAAACGAGAGCCAAAATGCACTAAAAAGGTTGGAGGCTCAAAACGACGAGCTAAAAAATGAAGCGACTTCTGCTAGAGCTAAATTTGAAAGCGAACTAAGAACGGCGACCGAGGAGGCCGCAAAACTAAAGAGCGAAAATGCTAGGCTCGCAAACGAGCTAGGCCTAAAAGATAGCGAGATAAAAAGGATCACTAGCGAATACAACGCTCAGGCTCTAAATGCTCAAAATTTATCTAAAAATAGGATCGCCGCCCTAGAAAAAGAACAAGACGCGGACAAGAAAAAAATAAGCGAGCTTGAAGCGAGCCTTGAAAACGCAAACAAAAAAGCCGAGTCAAAAGCTAAACTAAAAGCGATAAATGATGAGCTAAACGCGACGAATAAAGAGTTAGCCACAAAGCTCGAGAAAGAAAAACAAGGATTTGAAAAAGAGATTGAACAAAACGAGGCTATATATAAAACCGAGCTTGAAAAGCTAAAAAATCAGCTCGAAAATGAGCGCCAAGAGACCGAGCGAAACGTATCCGAACTAAAGGCTAAAATCTACGAGTTGGAAGATCAAATTTCGCAAAAAGATAGCTCACTGCAAAGTGCGGAAGCTAAGGTTACAGAGCTAAACGAGTCGCTAAATATCCAAAAAGAACTGCTAGCGGACGAGATCGCCGCTGGTAAAAAAAATATCCAAAACTATAAAATTTTAAATAACAAAATCACGACTTTAGTTGAAAACGACATCAAAACAGCCAAGGAAAATAAAGAGCAACTAGACGCTCTAAATGAGCTTTTGACGCATAAAGACGCAGAGCTCGCGACTCTAAGAAAACAGATACAAGACGGAGCTAAAGATCTAAGCGACACGAAGGAAAATTTAGCTAAAACAAGTACGCAAAAAAACATCGCAAAGGGCGAAGTGGCGCAGATACTAACCAAAAATGAAGAGCTGATGAGCGAAAATGAAAATCTAAAAAAGATAATCCAGCTAAATTTTAGAGCCGAAGTTCCTAAAAAAGTTGTTTTCATCGCCTCGGTCGAGTGCTCGGATATGAGCGCGGGCTCAGACAGGCCGACGCAAGTTTGCAAAAACAAGGTAAGCGACTTTTTGCAGAGTTATAATTCAAATTATTATTTTGAGATCACGCCGATAGTTAGCCGCGGTAACTTTATCGCCACGTCAAAAGCGGCAAAAGTGATCCCGCAAGACGAGCTTGAAAAGATCGATTCATACGCAAATTTTGGTATCGGCAAAGAGCGCGCCAAGGTGGCCGGCGAGATGATAAAAGATGAATTCGGTGACTTTTCCCGCATATCGTACAGTAACGACATTATAACGTCTCAAGATAAGCAAGGATTTATCATCAAGGTATATAGATGATAATCACTCAGCCCAAAAACGGCTACCGCTACAACAGCGATACGATGTTTTTGTATGACTTTATCCGTGAGGGCGGAGTGTGCGGCGAGGTGCTAGAGGTTGGCTGCGGTAGCGGTATTTTGGGGCTGCTTTTAAAGCGCGATTTTCCCAAAATTTCGCTTAGCTTGCTTGATATTTTAGAAACTAACGTAAATTTAGCTGCCGCAAACGCTAGCCAAAACGGCATTGAAGCCGAGTTCATAACGGCTGATTTTGCTAAATTTAAGAGTGAAAAAAGATATGATCTCATCGTCTCAAATCCGCCATTTTATCACGACGGCGTGAAAAAAAGCGAGAATGAGCATCTGCGCGCCGCTAGATATAGCGAAAATTTACCCCTTAGAGAGCTTGTGGGTAGCGCAAATTCGCTGCTAAAGCCGCGCGGAGTTTTTAGCTTTTGCTACGACGCTAAGCGTATATCTGAAATTTTGCTTTGTTTGAGCGAGTTTAAATTTACGCTTACTAGGCTTTGTTTTGTGTATCCAAAATCGGGCGGCGCGGCAAATTTGATACTAATCGAGGCTAAAAAAAGCTCAAAATCCTTAGCTCAAATTTTGCCTCCGATTTTCGTTTTTGAAGGCGGAGTTTATAGCAAAAAAGCGACTGAAATTTTTGCCGCGGCAAATACGCAAAGCAAGGACGCGCTAGAGTGAATTTGCTAAGACAAAGTGGCTTTGGTTATGAATTTGACGCTAGCAAGTGCGAGCGGTGCGGCGGCAAATGCTGCACTGGCGAGAGCGGCTATATATGGATAAGCTCGGCGGAAATTTCGGCGCTAGCGGAACATTTAAAAATAAACGAGGACGAGTTTAGATCGCGATTTTTAGATAAATTCGGATATAAATTTAGCCTCAAAGAAAAGCCCTACGATGGTGGATTTGCGTGCGTATTTTTTGACGAAACGGCAAAAAACTGCTCGGTTTACGACTTTCGACCGAGCCAGTGCCGCACCTTTCCGTTTTGGGACTACTTTAAGGATAAAATCAATGAATTGGAGAAAGAATGCGCGGGAATAAGGCGATTTTAAAATTTATATTGGCGGCCTTGCTTGTTTGTTTTGCTACCGCCAAAGACGGTTTTGACGAGAATTTATACGTTATCAAAGCGCTTTTGGCGGTCGAAAACGCTAATCACGACGAGGCGACGGAGCTTTACGAGCAGCTTTACGAAAAAACCAAAAACACGGACTATCTAAAAGAGGCGCTCAGGCTCGCGTTTTTTTCTAAAAACGTAAATTTTAAAAGCATTTTAGCGCTCAGCCAAAAAGTGCTAAAAGACGACGTGGACGTGCTTCGCATACAGGGCGCAAATTTGATAAGCGAAAATAAACTAGACGAAGCCGCAAAGATAATGAAAGAGCTCGTCCAAAAAGAGGACGTCTCTAAAAACCACGTTATGCTCTCTGCCGTCTACTCGATGCAAAACGATAACAAAGCCGCTCTAGGCGAGCTCGAGCGCGCGTATGAGCTAGATAGGAGCGTGGAAAATTTGTTGCGAATAGTCGATCTTTTATATAACAAAATGAATGACAAAAAAGAGGCGATCAGGCAGCTAGAGAGCTCGCGCCGTATCGACGGCTGCGAGGTAGAGACCTGCATGGCGCTAGTGGATATCTATGCGCAGGACGGCCGTTACTCCGATATGATCGATGTTTACGAGAGTCTTTTTGAAGCGACGAAAGAAAAAATCTATCTCGAAAAAGCGCTCGGCGTCTATGTTTATCAAAAAAACTACGACGCTGCGATCAAATTTTTACAAAAATACTCATATAACGATGATGCTTTGATGGATCTTTACGCTGCGACGGGGGATTTTACCAAGGCGTATAAAAAGGCGCAGGAAGCCTTTGATAAGAGCTTTAATCTCGAATATCAAGCCAAGATGGCGATATATCAGTACGAAAGAGATACGGATAAACAAACCAAAAAGATAAGTAAAGATAGCCTCAAACAAGTGATCGCCAACTTTGAAAAATCGGCCGTAAAGCTAAATAACGCGCTATATCTAAACTACTACGGCTATCTGCTCATAGATCACGATATAGATGCGAAAAAGGGCATAGAGCTAGTAAACAGAGCCCTAGAGCTAGAGCCTGGGTCTGTGTTTTATCTAGATTCGCTGGCGTGGGGATACTATAAACTAGGCGAGTGCAAAAAGGCCGACGAGATAATGCAACAAGTCCTGCACGACGAGGAATTTGTAAATTCGCTCGAAGGCAAAGAGCATATAAACTCTATCAAAGAGTGCCTAAAAAAAGGTAAAAGATGATACTAGATCAAATAATCAAACAAACCAAAGAGGACTTGGCGCTGCGAAAGTCGCAAACGCCTTTTGAAAAGCTACAAGAGCTCGCGGCGAAAAATCCGCGCGAGATAAAAGACGTGGTAAAAGCGCTAAAAAGCAGCGCAGACGAGCCGTATCGCATCATTACCGAGGTCAAAAAGGCAAGCCCTAGCAAAGGGCTGATAAGGCCAAATTTTGCGCCTGTAGAGATAGCAAAAGAGTACGAAAAAGGCGGCGCAAACGCTATCTCGGTTCTAACCGAGCCGCATTTTTTTAAAGGAAATTTGGAGTATCTGGCGGCGATCAGGCGCGAAAGCTCGCTGCCACTACTTCGCAAGGATTTTATCGTAGACGAGTATCAAATTTTAGAAGCCCTCGTTTACGGAGCCGATTTTATCCTGCTTATCGCAAAGGCTCTTGGCGCCGATGAGCTAAAGCGGCTACTTGATTACGCGTGCTCTTTGGGGCTTGAGGCCTTGGTCGAGACGCACGACGAGGAGGATGTAGAGAAATCAAATTTTGCGTGCGCAAAGATAGTCGGCGTAAATCACCGAAATTTAAGTACGTTTGAGATGGATATGAGCCTTTGCGAGAAGCTATTTTCTAAAATCAAAAACGCAAGCGTCATAGTCGCTGAAAGCGGCATTTATGAGCACTCGCAGCTAAAAGAGTTACACGCGCAAGGAGCCGACGCGTTTTTGATAGGCGAGCATTTTATGAGGCAAGAGGACTTGGCAAAAGCCGTAAAAACCGTAAAGGAGGGCTGATATGGAGCACATTTGCGCGCCGTGGAGGAGCGAATATTTCGGTAAAAAGGAGCAGGGTTGCGTCTTTTGCAACGTCGTAAATCATCCCGAAAAAGACGCACAGACGGGCGTTTTGTTTCGCGCAAAGCGGTGTTTTGGGATTATGAATCTCTACCCTTACACGCCGGGGCACTTTATGGTGATACCTTACGTGCATACCGATAATATCGAAAGCCTAGACGAGCAGACGTGGTCGGAGATGAGCGCCTACGTGCGCGAGGGCGTGAAAATTTTAAAACGTGAACTAAACGCGGCTGGCGTAAATATCGGGATGAATCTGGGCAAAGCGGGGGGTGCCGGTATCGCAGAGCACGTGCACTATCATCTAGTGCCGCGCTGGAGCGGCGATACGAACTTTATCACCTCTATCGCCGAAGTGCGCGTAAACGGCGTCCCTTTTACTCCGCTTTACGAGAAGCTAAAAGCCGCGTTTGCGGACGTTTGCTTTAATGAGCGGTAAATTTATTTTTACCAAATTATTTTTTGGTAGAATTATCAAAATTAAAAGATATTGAGGCATACGATGAGATTTATTTTGCCGATATTTTTGTCATTTTCTTTTGTTTTTGCTAGCTTTAGCTGTGATGACGCTTTGGTCGATAAGCAGCAATTTTTCTCGCAAAATTTAACCTTTTCGGGAGAATTTGAGCCAAACTGTAATGACTCTATCCTGGGGCTAAAAGAGGTTCAAATTTTACTCTCAGCCGCTCAAAAGATCCGCGCCGAAAGCCTTGCTTGCGTTGGAAATTTGGCGACTAAGAATTTAAATGAGTTTAAATTTAGGATCTTAAAAGCCTCCTATGCGCCCGAAATTTACGCTAAAGAGCTAGAAAGTCCCGACGAATACGAAAAACTAGTAGCGCAAAACAGAGCCAGGCTTCGCTACTGGGGACATCAAAGCCTAAGTAATTTCACGGTTTTTAAGGACTTTAACAAAGACTATAACACCGCGCTTGAGCCGCTGGTAAACTACTACAAATCAAATTTTAAAATAGACGAAGGCAGCGCGATTTATTACGCTTCAAAGGTTGCAAACGAGTTTTTAAAATTTGCCGCCGCAACTCTGCAAAACGGCGATATGGATGAGTTTACAAGAAAGGTTAGCGACCCGACCTTTACAAAATACGGCATAAATGAGGCGATATATTCGGGCGCCGTCTCGCAAAGCTCGCTGCAAAACGCTTTTAACGCCGCGCTCCTTTATGAAAAAAGCGAGGACATCATAAAGGAATTCTTGCGCGCGGGCGTAAATTTAAACTACGGATTTGAGAGTTCGCTGTTTTTCGCTCTTAAAAATTTAAATAACGTAAAGCTTCTGGTAGCTAGCGGCGCGGACGTAAACTACGAAAATCTGCTCGGTATCACTCCGCTTTTTAAGGCCGTGCAGCTAAACGACATAAATTTGGTTAAATTTCTACTAGGAAACGGAGCGTTAGTAAACAAAAGGCTGATAGACATGAGCACCAAGCTTGCATATAGCGCAAATTTAAGCGTCCAGCTACCAAGCTTTGTAAAGCTCTGCGACTTTGACGGGGCGTCAAAAAGCGTGCTGATGAGCGCGGCGGGGGCGGCAGACGTGGAGATATTACAGCTTTTGGTAGATAACGGCGCGGACGTGCAGGCGGTGGATGATAACGGACTAAATGCCCTAGACTACGCGATCATCGGCAAAAAAGAGATCAATGCGCAGTATCTAAGGGCGATGGGGCTTGAGTCAAATTTGATCACCGAATAAGGAGAAAATATGAAAGGAACGGCTTTTATTACTGGCGCTACGTCGGGTTTTGGCGAGGCGATAGCTAGGACGCTCAGCCGCGAAGGCTACAAGATCGTAGCACTGGCTCGCCGCAAGGAAAGGCTCGAAGCTCTGGCAAAGGAGCTTGGAAACACTCACATCATCGTCGCCGATATCCGCGATAAAAAGGCGGTTTTTGACGGCGTGGCAAATTTACCGCAGGAGTTTTGCGATATCGAAGTGCTCGTAAATAACGCAGGTCTGGCACTGGGACTTGAAGGCGTAGCGCAAACTAGTATCGAGGACTTTGAGACGATGGTTGATACCAACATCAAAGGCTTTTTATACTCGACCAAGGCCGTTTTGCCGCTCATGATCGCGCGAAAGAGCGGCTATATCTTTAATCTAGGCTCGACCGCTGGCGCATGGCCGTATCCGGGCAGTCACGTTTACGGTGCGAGCAAGGCGTTTGTAAAGCAGTTTAGTAGAAATCTGCGCAACGACATCCGCGGTACCGGCATCCGCGTGACAGAGATAGCTCCCGGTATCTGCAAGACCGAGTTTAGCGAGGTTCGTTTTGGCGGCGATAAGGCTAAAGCCGATGCGGTTTACGAGGGCGTGGAGTACATCACCGCCGATGATATCGCGCAGATAGTGCTAAACTGCCTAAATATGCCTCACCGCGTAAACATCAACGTCGTCGAGGCGATGGCGACGCAGCAGACTTGGGCTGGGCTTTTTATCGAGAAAAAGTAGGCGTTTTGTAGTTAAATTTGCGGGTTTTCGGGTTAAATTTAACTACTTTATCAAATTTGACCCGAAATTTGACGCCTAATCTCAAATTTGAGCGGCGGAAGCAAGATTACTTTTAAACAAGCAAAACTACATTTTTTATACAAATAACACTCTGTGCATTAAATACTAAATTCGACCAACAAACCAGAGTTTCAAAATTTCCTGCAAAATTTAAGTCATGACCAAATTTAAAATTTGCCGCCGAGCGCAGTTTTAAACAAAATTTCCACAAAAGCCTCATTTTTAACATAAATTTTTAATAAAGAGCTAAAATTTTTGAATTCTAAGCGAATTTAAAACAAAAATTTAAGCCGCATTTAGCTAAATTTATGCCTTAAATACCGACCGACCGCACACGGGGCGGAAAATTTGATTAAACCGACGAAAAACAAAAAGGAGTTTTTGATGAAAAAGATTTTATTTTTGTCGCTTTTGCCGATCTTGGCGCTAGCCGTAGATCCTGAAGTAGCGAAAAAAAATGCCGAAATTTTCGGCTTTTGGACGCTCATCCCGCCCGTGGTGGCGATAGTTTTGGCGTTTATCACCAAAGACGTCGTTTTGTCGCTTTTTATCGGCGTTTTTAGCGGTACGTTTCTCATAAATGTCATCGATTCAAGCATCCCGATGACCTTCGTAAAGGGCTTTACCGACATCGTAAAAAGGGTCGTGGGCTCGCTGGCCGATAGCTGGAACGCGGGCATCGTGCTTCAGGTGCTTTGTATCGGCGGCGTGGTCGCGCTCATCACCAAAATGGGCGGAACCAAAGCCGTGGCGATATGGCTGAGCAAAAAGGCTAAAACAGGCGTTTCGGCTCAAATTTCAACCTGGGTGATGGGACTTTTCGTCTTTTTCGACGACTACGCGAACTCCCTCATCGTGGGCCCGATCATGCGCCCGATAACGGACAAATTTAAAGTCTCTCGCGAAAAGCTAGCCTTTATCATCGACGCAACCGCCGCTCCGATCGCGGGCCTGGCCGTCATTTCGACTTGGGTCGGGCTTGAGATCTCGCTCATTAAACAAGGCTACGAGCTCATCGGCATAACGAACGTAAACGCTTTTAGCATCTTCGTCGAGACGATGCCTTATAGATTTTACAACCTTTTCATGCTCTTTTTCATCGTCTGCACCGCATTTATGGGGCGCGAATTTGCCGGCATGCTAAAAGCCGAGCGCAGAGCTAGAGCGGGCGAATTGCACCCAAGACGCGACGGAGCGATGATAGAGGACGTCGAGGACAAAACGCTAGAGCCTAAAGAAAATATAAAACTACAAAGCTCAAACGCCGTTATTCCGCTTTTGGTGCTTATTCTGGGCGCGTTCGTTAGCTTTTATTTTAGCGGTTTGGGCTCGCTTGAGGGCGAGGCTCTTGAGAGCGCGAAGGCTCATCCACTTACGTTCCACACCTTCCAAGCTACTTTTGGCGCGGCCGATGCGTCCGTGGCGCTATTTCAGTCGGCTTTGTTAGCTACGATAGTGGCGATATTTATGGCTGTTTATAGAAAAATTTTGACCGTTCGCGAGGCGATAGAGACATGGGGCAAGGGCTGGAAAACCATGATAACTACGATCATCATCCTGCTTCTTGCATGGTCGCTTAGCTCGGTGATCAAGGAGCTTGGCACGTCTCGATACCTAGTCGATCTGCTTTCGCAGTCTACGCCAAAGATCGTCCTTCCGGCGGCGATTTTTATGCTTGGTTCGTTTATCAGCTTTTCTACCGGCACCAGCTACGGCACGATGGGCATTTTGATGCCGCTTGCGATACCGCTAGCTAGCGCGGTGGGCATGCACAGCGGACTAGAGGGCGACGCCTTGCACGCGTATATGATAGTAAATATCTCAGCCGTTTTAACTGGCGCGATATTTGGCGATCACTGCTCGCCGATCTCGGATACGACGATACTCTCGTCTATGGGTGCTGGGTGTAACCACATCGACCACGTCCAGACGCAGATGCCTTATGCGCTTGCGGTTTGCGCGATCAGTATTTTTGCGGGATATTTCCCTACTGCGCTTGGTCTAAGTATCTGGATAGTGCTTCCTTTGGGGCTTTTGGTGACGGCTTTGGTTGTTAGATTCGTCGGGCAAAGGGTTTAAATTTGCCCGATAAGTTTTGCAAATTTTTAGGAGAGTGCGGTAGTTGCACTCTTGATATGCCTTACGAGGAACAGGTTAAATTTAAAACCGAGTTTATAAGGCGCGAATTTGAGCCGTTTTATAGCGGCGAATTTGAGTTTTCCGCCTCGCAGAGGGCCGCTTACCGCACTAGGGCGGAGTTTGGGATCTGGCGCGACGGTGACGAGCTTAGATTTACGATGCACGGCGCCAAAACCAAGCGGATTATGATAGACGAATGCCCAAAAGTAGCCGCTCCTATCGCAAATTTGATGCCGCGTTTGCTTGAAGCGCTTATGCAAAATCAAATTTTAAAAGAGAGGCTGTTTGGTGCCGAGTTTATCTCGTGTGCGAGCGGGATACTGGCGACTCTACTCTATCATAAGCGTCTAGGCAAAGCCGAGCAGGGCGAGATAGAGAGCCTAGCGCGCGAGTTTGCCGACCTGCGCGTAACGATAGCCGCGAGGGCAAAGGGGCAAAAGCTACTAAGCGGCGAGTTAAATTTGCTAGATAACCTAAATATCGGCGGTAAAATTTACAAATTTACATTCGGCGACGGAGCTTTTATCCAGCCAAACACCGCCGTAAACGAAAAGATGATCGCGTGGGCGAAGGGCTGCGTAGAGCGCGGCGCGGATCTGCTCGAGCTTTACTGCGGGCACGGCAACTTTACCGTTCCGATGGCGGAAAAGTTTAAACGCGTTTTGGCAACCGAGATATCCAAAAGCTCGATCGCAAACGCTCTAAAAAACTGCGAACTAAACGGCGTAGATAACATCAAATTTTTGCGAATGAGCGCTGAGGAGCTGATGAGCGCGTTTGGGCGCGAGCGCGAGTTTAACCGCCTAAGAGAGCTTGATATCTTTAGCTACGATTTCTCGCACGTTTTGGTCGATCCGCCGCGCGCGGGACTCGATGATAGCGTGATAAATTTCATCAAAAACTACGAAAATATCATCTATATCTCCTGTTCGCCGCAGAGCCTAAAGCGCGATCTAGCGCAGCTTGCCCTAACGCACGAGGCGGTTAAATTTGCCGTGTTTGATCAGTTTGCAAACACCGCTCATATCGAGTGCGGCGTGCTTTTAAGGAGTAAAAATGCCTAGCGAATTAAGGCGAATTTTATCCTCCGCTAAAAATATCGCGGTCTTGGGCCTTAGTCCTGATGAGAGCAAGCCTAGCAACGAGGTGGCAAAATTTCTCATCGAGAGCGGTTTTAACGTGTTTCCCGTCTATCCAAAATTTGATGAAATTTTAGGGCGCAAGGTTTATAGAAATTTGACTCAAATAGACGAATATATCGACATCGCCGTGATGTTTAGAAAGGGCGAGTTTGCTAGCGAGCTAGTAAAGGACGCCGTCAAAAAAGGCGTGAAAACGCTGTGGCTACAGCTGGGTATAACAAACGACGAAGCAGGAGCGGTCGCTCGCGAAAACGGGATAAATTTTGTGCAGGATAAGTGTATAAAAATCGAGCTTCAAAGGCTTAATTAGGCTAAATTTGACGGCGACGCGCTATTTTAAGGCGTAAATTTGAAAATTTGATCAAATTTAAAAGCGTTCTAAAAACCAAATAAAAAATTAAAACGCGGTAGCGCACGATAAAAAATAAAGAAAACGTAAGCAAAAATACGGTAAATAAACGCGCGAGCAAAAGCGACGAAAAGTAAAATTTAAACAAAAACGAAAGGCTAAAATGATCTCTCTAAATAAAATAATCCAAGCCAAGCGCACGATAAGCGGCTTCGTGTATAAGACGCCGTTTGCCTATAGCGCGAAACTAAGCCTCGCAAGCGGTGCGCTCATCTACCTAAAAGAAGAAAACCTCCAGCGCACGGGCGCATACAAGATCCGCGGCGCGTATAATAAAATCGCAAATTTAAGCTCAAACGAGCGCAAAAAAGGCGTAGTCGCAGCAAGTGCGGGCAATCACGCCCAAGGCGTCGCTATCTCGGCGCGCGAGTTTAAAACGCCTGCTACTATCGTGATGCCCGAGTCCACGCCGCTTTTAAAGGTACTAGGCACCAAAGATCTAGGTGCCGAAGTCATCCTAAAGGGCGATAACTTCGACGAGGCCTATGCCTACGCCGTAGAGTACGCCAAGCAGCAGGGCATGAGCTTTATCCATCCGTTTGACGACGAGTACGTGATGGCCGGGCAGGGCACTGTGGGGCTTGAGATGCTTGACGATCTTGCCGAGCTTGAGACTATCATCGTGCCGGTTGGCGGCGGTGGGCTAATAAGCGGCATATCAAGCTGCGTAAAGCAGGTAAATCCAGACATCCGCGTGGTCGCCGTGAGCGCGAAGGGCGCGCCTGCGATGTTTAATAGCTTTAGCGCTAAAAAAAGTATAAACTCAAAAACCGTGCGCACGATCGCCGACGGTATCGCGGTTCGCGACGCTAGCGAGACGACGCTGGCAAATATCCTAGAGTGCGTGGACGAGTTCGTGCAGGTCGATGACGAGGAGATCGCAAACGCGATTTTGTTCCTGCTCGAGACGCAAAAGATCGTAGTCGAGGGCGCAGGCGCAGTCGGCGTAGCTAGTATCCTGCACAACAAGGTCAAATTTAAAGCCGGCGAGCGTATCGGCATCGTGCTAAGCGGCGGAAACATCGACGTGCAGATGCTAAACGTCATCATAGAAAAGGGTCTCATCAAATCCCACCGCAAGATGGCGCTGCAAATCACGCTTATCGACAAACCCGGCGCGCTCATGAGCCTAACCGATAGCTTAAAGATCGCTAGCGCCAATATCGTCAAAATCGACTACGACCGCTTCTCTACTAGCCTAGAGTACGGCGACGCTAATATCACTATCACTTTAGAAACCAAGGGTAAAGACCACCAAGAGCTCATCAAAAAAGTGCTCAGAGAGCATGATTTTAAATTTATTCAGGTGTTTTAGGCGGTTAAATTTGAGTTCAAATTTGCTTGCTAAATTTGGAGTAAATTTGAGTTAAATTTAAACCCGTATCTAAAAGGTGCGGATTTTGCCAAACTGCACAGACTCTAAAAGCTCGCTAAATTTAAATTTACGATCCAAATTTATACCGATACAATACAGCCCAAATCTCAAATTTAACGATTATTTTAACGAATTTCGCTAAAATCGCCTTTTAAAGGAGCAAAGATGATAGATGTTACGAGCTTTATTTTAGCGATTTTGCTAGCGATTTGCGTATTTACGATTTTTAGATTTTATAAAGCCTTAAAAACCGCGCAAAAGCCCGCGACTACGCAGATTAGCACCGAGATATCGCAACTAAAATCCATCGGCGAGCTATCCGTTTTTCAGGTCTACAGTAAAGAGATCGTGACTAAGACCGACCACGCATTTGGTAGTTTTGGCAAGGAGTATCTGCGCTGGCTGGTGAGCGAGAAAAAGCTCTCGATGATATTTGAGTTTGAGATAAATTTCATCTACGACCTAACGAGCCCGCGTCTAGAGATCGTAAATGTCGCGAGCGAGGAGTATCTCATCAAGATGCCGCCTTGCAAATACAAATTTTCGATCGCAAATATGAAATTTTACGACGAGAAAAACGGCAAATTTATCCCGTTTTTGCTGCCTGATTCGCTAAATGGATTTTTCGGTAGCAGCTTTAGCGAGGAGGATAAAAACAGGCTCATCGAGGAGGCCCGCGCCGAGGTCGAAAAGATGTCTGTACGCCTGATAAATCAGCTCCAGTCCAAGATCCACAAGTCCGCACGCGACACGCTCGAGGCGATCGCAAAGAGCTTTGGGGCTAGGGCGGTTAGGTTTGAGTTTAACGATGAGGGCGAGCAAGTTCAGCTAAATCTGCAAAACGTGGCGTGAGGGCAAAATGGCATTTATAAAAGCGCTTTTGATAGGTAAAGCAAGGCAGTATGGTAGCCAGACGGCCACGGACGAGCTAGGCAAGGCGTGGCGCTCAGCGATATTTAAAAATGCGCAGACGGGCGAAATCTACGCAAACGAGCTTGGATTTGAGGGGGACGAGGTAGCTGATACAAAACATCACGGCGGCGTAAATAAAGCCGTATTTGCAAATTCGCTAGAAAACTATCCCGCGTGGGAAGCTTATCTGGGGCTTAAAAATTTGCCGCTGGGCGCGATGGGCGAAAATTTGACCGTTAGCGGACTAGATGAAAACAGCGTAAACGTGGGCGACGTGCATAAAATCGGCTCGCTGGTGTTACAAGTAACCCAGCCGCGAAAACCGTGCTTTAAGCTCGCAAAACGCTGGGGAAATGCAAATTTGGCCAAAGAGATTTTTGCTACGGGATTAACCGGCTGGTACTACAAAGTGCTTGAAAACGGGTCGTGCAAGGCTGGCTGCGAGATAGAGATCCTGCAAAAAAACGAAAATGCTCTAAGCGTAATGCAGATAAATAAACTTTTTTTTAATCCGAGTGAAAATTTGGATTTATTACCTAAATTTAGAGCGCTAGAAGCGCTGCCTGCTAGCTGGCAGGATGATATAAATAGGCGCTTAAACGGCTCATATAGCACGGCTTTTATGGAAAAACTTTGAAAAAATGGCGAAAATTTGCCAAAAAGCTTGACAAATAAGGTAAAAATATATATAATCACCTTTCTTTTTACAGGCTGGGGTATCGCCAAGCGGTAAGGCAATTGGTTTTGGTCCAATCATCCAGAGGTTCGAATCCTCTTACCCCATCCACTCAAATTTCATCGCGGAGTAGAGCAGTGGTAGCTCGTCGGGCTCATAACCCGAAGGTCGGCGGTTCAAGTCCGTCCTCCGCAACCAAATCTAATTTTTCCTTCACTTACTCTAAAAAAATAAATTTTGAATTAAAGAAAATTATTTATGAGCTTTGATGTACCAAAAATTTTAATCGTTTTGCTGCTGATCGTAATTGTTTTGCTGGCTTTAAAGTTATTTAAAAAGCAAAAAATCAAGCAAACTAGATACAAAAGCGATAGCGGTGATACGGTAAAAAGCCGCGCCGAGCTCGTCGTGGCAAATTGGCTATTTTACCGCGGTATAGATTTTATCTACGAGAAAAAGGCGCCGACCAAAGAGCGTGTAATTAGCGATTTTTATTTGACGCAAAGTGAGATTTATATCGAATTTTGGGGACTTGAGACGCCGCAATACCTAAAAAGAAAAAGCAAAAAAATCAAAATTTACAAGAAAAACCGCCTAAAACTCATCCAAATGAACGACGATAGCCTGCGCGATCTAAACGCATTTTTCGCTAAAGAATTTGCAAGACTCGGTGCAAAATACCAAATCAGGCCAAAGCCGCAAAATCGTCAAATTTCGTAAACGCTATCTTTTTTGTCATAAATTTGCATGCAGATACGCCTACTAAATTTGACGGACACAAAATTTATTAAATCAGAAAAAACCAACTATTTAAAAGCATTTGCAGTCGTTTGAAAAATAGATATTAGTAAGGTGTAAGAGCTGAAGTTGCCGATCGCAGTGCGCGAGCGATAAAACCGTTTGAGCAAGAGTGCGGATATGGTCGTTAAAAAGATTTGCCGCTCGCGTAACGCTAAGCGAGCATTTATGCTTTTGATGTCGGCAAATTTACTCCAAAACAGTTCCAATCAGCGGCGAGTTTGATCAAATTTAGTCGCCGCGATGAAAAACAACCCAAATCGTATCGCGCTCCATTTTAAGGTTTGACAAATTTAATCAAAATAACAATTCTTGTAAATTTGCCTCACGCATATTATTATCGCCAAATTTAACCTTTAACATTTTCAAGGTACGGGTTATGCCCAAAATCGGTCAAATTTAATAAATCCGTAAAAATTAAACAAAAACTTACAAGCCTGGTCGCTTCGTTTAAATTTAACTAAAGCCCGTTCGCGCCGCGTTTGGCTACATCTAAAAGTCCGTAAAATCTCAAGCCAAGCCCGCGCAAAAGCCTAAATTCAAAGCTAAAAATGTATAATTACCCCAAATTTTTAAACAAGGAATAACAATGGATAGAGTAGAGCAGGCCATAAACGACATCAAAAACGGCAAAATGGTCGTAATGGTCGACGATGAGGATCGCGAAAACGAGGGTGATCTGGTATTTGCGGCGACCTTTAGCGACACGCAAAAGGTAAATTTCGCCATAACTCACGCAAAAGGCGTGCTGTGCCTCGCGCTAAACGAGGAGATCGCGCGTCGCCTCGATCTAAATTTGATGGTGGATAAAAACACGTCCTGCCACGAGACGGCGTTTACCGTCACCATAGACGCCAAAAACACGACGACGGGCGTGAGCGCATACGAGCGCGATGTCACGATCCGTCTAGCCGCCGATCCGATGTCAAAGCCGGAGGACTTCGTGCGCCCTGGGCATATCTTCCCGCTCATCGCTAAAAAAGGTGGCGTGCTAAGCCGCACTGGACACACCGAAGGGTCGGTCGATCTATGCAAATACGCGGGTCTAACGCAAGCAGCCGTCATCTGCGAGATCGTAAAAGAGGACGGTAATATGGCTCGCAGGCCAGATCTAGAGGCGTTTTGCGAGAAATTCGGGCTAAATATGGTCTCGGTCTCCGAGCTCGTGCAGTACCGTCTAAAACACGAAAGTCTAATCGAGATAAAAGAAAAAAGCGCGGCCAAGATAGCGGGCTTTGACGCGCTAAAATGCGAGATCCTAGATCACAAGGGCGAGCGACACTATGCCTTTGTTTTCGGCGAGATAAAGGATAAAACCGCGGTCAAATTTCATCAAATTTCAAGCGACGTGGAGCTGCTATGCTCGGATAAATTTGACGACTTGCGAGACTCGCTTGAGTATCTATCCAAAAACGGCGGCGTCGCGGTGTTTTTACAAGGCGAGGAAAAGTGCGGCGGACAGGTCAAGGACTACGGCATCGGCGCGCAAATTTTACACAAGCTAGGCGTCAGCCGGATCGAGCTTTTAAGCGCAAATAAGAACAAAGATTTCGTCGCGTTAAAAGGCTTTGGGCTTGACATCGCGGGCTATAAAGAATAACGCAAACGGGCCTAGCGAGGTTGCGCGGGCCTTTGCCAAGACGCTAAATTTGGGGCTTTTGTACGCGGATAAAAAAGGCGTCATAAAATTTATAAATAAAAAATTTGAGCGGATTTTCGCTCTAACGCCCAAGGTTTTTTACGGAGCGAAATTTGACGAGATGATCGCTGCGGCGCAGGGGCTGGACGAGCTAAAAAGCTTTAAAAATCTTAAAAACAGCCCGATAAACTCGAGCGATTTTATAGTAAAAAAGGACCAAAAATGCTTCAGGCTAAATGTTTCAAACGTGCTTGAGGGCGGGGTGAAATTTGACGGATTTATCCTCGCGGTTACCGACATCACGCACGAAAAGGAGCTAGAAAAAAAGGAGCTTGAGCATAGGCGCTCGGTGCTAGCTCACGCCAAAACCGCGCTGCTGATGCGAGATGATAAACTCCATCTCGCATCAGCAGCGCCAGCCTCTAAGCGCGCTGGGGCTGTATCTGGATAATATCGAGGAGTGCGCGCGCGAGGGCGAATTTGAGCGCATACCGGCTCAAATCGCAGCCTGCAAAAAGAGCCTAAGGCTAATGGATGAAACGATAAAGGCGTTTAGAAATTTTTACGCCAGCGGCGAGGGGGCGGCGAAATTTGATCTCGTTAATATCATAAACGAGCTTATTTTGATAGTGCGGCCCGAGCTAAACTCTCACGGTATCGAGCTAAAATTTGCTAGCAGTAGCGGAAAATACGAGCTAAAAAGCGTCGCTAGCTACGTGAGGCAGATCTTGCTATCCTTACTCTCAAACGCCAAGGACGCGCTAGTTGAAAGCGGACGTGATACGCCGCAAATTTTGATCGAGCTAAAGAGAGCGGGCGAGCTATTTTGCGTGAGCGTGAGCGATAACGGCGGCGGAGTTAAGGCGGATAGCGATAAAATTTTCGAGCCGTTTTTTACGACGAAAAATATAGGCACGGGCACGGGGCTAAATGTAGCTAGGGAGCTCGCCGTAAAAAAGCTAGGCGGCGCTCTGGAGCTTGAAAGTGCCGTAAATCCGACTAAATTTACGCTATTTTTAGGCGAAATTTAGACGAGGCGATAAATTTAAAAATTAGTTTGCAAACTTAAGAAAGACAAGCAAGAAACGAGGCTAGCGTGTATAGCAAAATAAAAAATATCTTAAACGGCGTAAATTTGCTCATCGTCGAGGATGACGAGAGCCTGCGCGAAAGCATCAAAATATCGGTCGAAAACTACGTGAGCGAGGTTTACGCCTGCGCAAACGCCAAAGAGGCGCTGGAAGTTTTTGAAGCAAAGGACGTAAATTTGGTGCTTTCCGATATCAACATGCCGCATATGAACGGGCTTGAGATGGCGGCTCGCATCAGGGGGCTGGATAAAGACGTGCCCATTATATTTCTCACCGCATACGATAGTGACGAAAACATGCTTAGCGCGATAGAGCTAGGTAGCTTTGGCGTACTAAAAAAACCGTTTGAAAAACGCGAACTCATCATGGAAATGAGCTTTGCGGCGAATAAATTTAAAAACGATTTTGCCCAGGTCGATTTAAAAAACGGCTTTAAATTTAACGCCTTTAGCAGACAGCTAACAAAGGACGGCGAGCCCGTGGCGTTAACGAAAAAAGAGCAAAATTTGCTACATCTTTTTCTCAAAAATCAAGGGCGCGTCGTGAGCTTTGAGATGATCGAGACGTGCGTCTGGCAGGAGGGCAGCTGCACCGCCGACGCGATACGAAGCTTTGTGTATAAACTACGCAAAAAACTCTACCCCGAACTCATCCAAAACGCGCAGGGCAGCGGATATGCGCTTGTCCTAGCCGAGCAAAATCAACGAACCGTGAGTCAAACGAGCTATATCTGAGGCAAGACGGCTTAATCAAAAATTCATAGTTTAAATACAAAATGCGGCGCTTTTAAATTTGGCGTCTGTAAAGACCGCAATGATAAATTTAATACAAAACTCGGCGATTATAATCCGTTTAAAATTTACGTTTTCTTAAAAGCGTAAATTCAGCATAAATTAAAATTTAAGTCGTAAAATGCGAATTGCTAATTTTAAAAACAACTTTAAGGAGAAAATATGCAAATAAATTCGCAAGAAGTCACGCAGGCGCCGGGCAATAACACCGTCTTTCAAACTTGGTTGCTAAGCGGCGACGAAAACGCCTGTAAGAAGGGCTTTGAGAGGCTTTGCGCTTTGGTTGTAAATTTAAACAAAACGGCTAAAGTAAGGTTTGGCGCGGAGGCGAACGTAAACTGCGTAATCGGCATCGGACGCGATGCGTGGCTAAAACTAGGACTTCCGCAGCCGCTACCAAAAGAGCTTGTAAATTTTAAAGCGATAAAAGGCGATAAGCACGAAGCCGTGAGCACTGCGGGCGATATCCACGTTCATATTAGGGCGCTTGATGCGGCGGATTGCTTTGATATGGCGCAAAACATAAAGGCCGAGCTTTTTAAATTTGCCAAGCTCGCAGACGAAACTCAGGGATTTAAGTATCACGACGGCAGGGCGATTATCGGCTTTGTGGACGGTACGGAAAATCCAAACGGCGAGGATAGAGATTATTTTGCCAAAGTCGGCGACGAGGACGCGAAATTTAAGGGAGGAAGCTATGTGTTCGTGCAAAAATATAAACACAAAATGAGAGAGTGGAATGCAACTAGCGTGAGCGAGCAAGAAAAGGTCATCGGCCGCACTAAGGCAGACGACATCGAGATGAGCGAGGATGAAAAGCCTAGCAACTCGCACTCCGCCGCGACAAACGTAGGAGATGATAAAAAAGTTGTTCGCGGAAATATGCCTTTTGTCGAGGGAAGCATGACGGGGACGTACTTTATCGCGTATGCTAGCACGTTTTCGACGGTTGAAGCTATGCTAAATAAGATGTTTATCGGCGAGCCGCGCGGCAACTCGGATAGATTGCTTGATTTTAGCACGCCGATCACCGGAGCGCTCTTTTTCGCGCCTACTTTTGATATGCTCTCAAGCTATAGCGCGGAGTAGGATTTTTCGGCTCGCGAACCCTCCTAAATTTCGGGCGTTTTGCGGGCTGCCGCTTTAAATTTTGCTTTCAATAATCTCGCTAAATTCGCTTTTAAAATTTAAAACCGAGATTAGTATTTTTTCGTAAGCTTTTACCGCTAAATTTGCAAAATTTACTTGCAAATTTACGGCATGAACTGCGCAAATATAAAATTATATTTTCATAAAATCATACTTTCATCATACTTTTCTTATATAATCCTTTTACATCTTAAATTTAAGGGAGCAAAATGAAAAAAATCCTACTATCAAGCTTGCTAGCCTGTTCGCTCTTTGCAGCGGGCGAGGTGTACAGCCCGTCGGTAAAAGACGTCTATGCCGACGCGACGTCGCAAAAAAGCATAGGCAGGCTCTTGCCGACTAATGCCGTAAAAATACTAGCGAACGAGGGCGACCGCGTGAAAATCTCCGTTAAAGGCTACCAAAATCCCGCCGTTAGCAACGTCGTTTACTTTAGCGACTCCGAGCGCGTCATCGCCGTTGCGTTTGCCAAAACCGCGACGCCTGAGATCAAGGTCGTAAAAAAGGGCGCTAACGGCAAATGGGACGAGGTCGAGACCGTGGTCTATGCGCAAAAAGACGGCTTTACGAGCGATCTAGGCGGACTTTTTGCTAAGGGCGGCGAGCTATACAAAGAGAGCTGCGGAGTGTGCCATTCGCTGCATCAAACCACGCACTACAAGGCAAATCAGTGGCCTAACCTGCTAAAATCGATGATCGCGCGAACGGCGATCGGCAAAGACGACGAGTGGCTGGTGATACAGTACTTGCAAAAGCACTCTGCCGACGTGAACGTGGCGAAAAAGTAAAAAGCGGCGCGTAAATTTGACGAGGATTTACGCCTGGCGCGCCCGCAAATGGACGAGATTTACGGGAGCTAGATTTTATAAAATTCGCGGCGAAGCGGCTGTTTTTAAAACGCCGAATTTGAAGGTTCGGCGGATAGTAAATTTAGCGCATAAGATTAGATGCGCGCTAAATTTGAGAGACTACTTTGCGGGCTAGGCTGGGCGAACGAGGCTTTTAGCCGTAAAATTTGACTCGCCGGACGAGAGGGCAGTCAAATTTGAGCGTAAAAGCTTAAATTTGATCCGTGCCAAGACGCGGCTCGTTGGCTGATAAAAAGCCAAATTAAAATCGCTTTTAAAAGAAGCGGTGTGCTTCAGGTGGGTGCAGGGAGTATTTATACTCTCGCTCGGAGGTCGGGACTTCGTTCGACCGAGAAATAAAAACAGGAGAGGAAAATGAACCTACAAAGACGAAATGTATTAAAAGGCGGAGCGGCACTTGCAGCGGCTCCTTTGTTTTCTAGCGTAACGGCGTCAAATTTACTAGGCGCCGAGCTAAATACGGCAAACGTGCGTAGCGGCGAGGTGCTAACGGCCGCTCACTGGGGCATGCTAAAAGTTAGCGTCAAAGACGGCAAGATCGTAAAATCAGAGCCGTTTCAAAAAACGAGCGAAGTGTATAATCCGTTGCAACACTACACCGCCGACATGGTCTATAAATCTCGTATAAAATACCCTATGGTGCGCAAAAGCTACCTAGAAAATCCGGACTCGCCAAAACCCGAACTAAGAGGCAAAGACGGCTGGGTACGCGTACGCTACGAGGACGCGATAAAACTAGTAGCTAGAGAGCTAAAAAAGACGAGAAAACAAAAGGGGCTAGAGGGCGTGTTTGCGGGTAGCTACGGCTGGAAATCAAGCGGTAACGTGCATAACTCGCGAATTTTACTTCATAGATTTATGAACCTTAGCGGCGGATTCGTGGGGTCTTTAGGCGATTATTCTACGGGAGCCAGCCAGGTCATCATGCCTCACGTCGTGGGCAGCATCGAGGTCTACGAGCAGCAAACCAGCTGGCCTGTGGTACTAGAAAACTCAAAAGTAGTCGTCATCTGGGGAGCAAATCCTATGGCAACCCTTCGTATAGCGTGGACTAGCACCGACGAACAGGGCTTTAAGTACTTTGAAGAGCTAAAAAAACGCAGCGACATAAAGGTCATAATAATCGACCCTATAAGAAGCGAAACGGCGCAGTACTTTGATAAGGCCGAGTGGATCGCTCCGGTGCCAAACACTGACACCGCGATGATGCTAGGTATGATGCACTATCTATACGAGAGCGGCAAATACGATAAAAACTTCATCGAAACCTATACGAGCGGCTTTGATAAGTTCCTGCCGTATCTGCTCGGTAAAACCGACGGTACGCCTAAAAATTTGGAGTGGGCGAGCAAAATTTGCGGCCTAAAAGCAAGCCTCATAAAAGAGCTTGCGGACACCTTCGCCGCTAACCGCACGATGATAATGAGCGGATGGGGTATGCAGCGCGCGCACCACGGCGAGCAGCCGCACTGGGCGATGGTGACTTTGGCGGCGATGCTAGGACAGATCGGGCTTCCTGGCGGAGGTTTTGGCCTTAGCTACCACTACTCAAACGGCGGCGCTCCGACTTGCAAAGGCGCAGTCATCGGCGGCGTAAATAGCGCAAGCGTGGGTAAATTTAACGACGAGGGCGAGTTTATCGGTACCGATAGCGGAGAATTTGACGCAAACGGCCGCTTCGTAGCTAAGGCTGCGGCGGTTGCTGGTACGGGTCAAAGCTGGCTGCAAAAGGCGACTCATTATGCATTCCCGGTCGCTCGTATAGCAGACGCTCTGCTAAATCCTGGCAAAGTGATCGATCACAACGGCAAGAAAATCACGTATCCTGATATCGACTTTATCTACTGGGTCGGCGGCAATCCTTTGGCTCATCATCAAGAGACGAACCGCCTGCTAGAAGCGTGGCGCAAACCTCGCACGGTAGTCGTAAACGAAGCTTATTGGACGCCGACGACTAAGATGGCCGATATTGTATTTCCAACTACTACGGCGTACGAGCGCAACGACGTCACGATGACGGGCGACTACTCGAATATGAACATAGTGCCGATGAAGCAAGTCGTGGAAAAATACGGCGAAGCGCGCGACGATTATCAAATTTTCACCGATCTTTGCAAGGCCTACGCTAAAAATTTAGTCGTAGCCTACACCGACAACGGCAAGGACGAATTTGACTGGATCAAAGAGTACTACGGCGCGGCGTACGAGCAGGTCAAGGCTATACCTGATTTTGAAACGGATATGAAGCCGTTTGAGGAGTTTTGGAACGAAAATAAGCCGGTAACTTTTGCCTCGACGCCTGAGAGCGATACGTGGGTGAGATTTGGCGAGTTTAGAGAAGATCCTGTGCTAAATCCGCTAGGAACGCCAAGCGGCCTAATCGAAATTTACTCCGAAACCATCGAGAAAATGGGCTATGACGACTGCGGCGCGCATCCGATGTGGTTTGAGCCGATCGAGTGGCTAGGCATGAAAGATAAACCTGCCGAGCTACACATGCTAAGCCCGCATCCGACCGATCGCCTCCACTCGCAGCTAAACCAAACCTCTCTGCGCGAAAACTACGCGATCGCAAACCGCGAGCCGATCTGGATACACCCTAAAGACGCCGCGAAAAAAGGTATCAAAACGGGCGATTTGGTTAGGGTATTTAACGCGCGCGGCGAAGTACTAGCGGGCGCATACGTGACGCAAGATATCAAAGAGGGCGTCGTTAAGCTCGCTGAGGGCGTATGGTACGACGGATTTGACGCGGGTCTTTGCAAAAACGGCTCGCCAAACGTGCTAACTATCGATATCCCGACTAGCAAGCTAGCTAACGGCAACATCAGCCACACCGCGCTTGTAAATATCGAGAAATTTACGGGTAAGGCGCCTGAGCTAACGGCGTTTAGCGATCCGAAATTTGTTTAAATTTTAAGCCGCTAACTAAATTTGCGGCTTAAATTTGATAAAGCCTCGTTGGGTTAAATTTGACTCGGCGAGGCGTTTAAAATTCAGTCGTTAAATTTAACTCGGAGCGGTATAAATTTGGATTAAATTTATCATTTTTGCTACGCTGATTTTGCTTTCATTCCGCTTTATATTTTATTCTCATAAAAATTACTTCTTATTTTTAATAAATTTGGACTGGATTTTGCTTTTAAAACATAGTTAATGTAAAGTTTTAATTTTATTTAATTTTTAAAGTAGTAAAATAGAAATTTTAATCAAAATCTAAGGAGAGAAAATGCGTTCCATTACGAACAAGATCGCGCTAATGCTCATCGTCGCGCTGATCGTTTCGTTTGCCGCCATTTCGGCGGTTAGTTATTATACGGCCGAGAACAAGGTCGTTCAGCTCGTTAGCCAAAATCAGGCTCAAATTTTAAAAGACGTCAATACTGTTGCTAATTCGTTTTTTGAAGACTATTTGGCTATGGTCAAAAAAATAGCTGCAAACATCGAGAAAATTTCAGACGACGGCGATGATATAATGCGTCATTTGGTGCTAGAAAAAGAGCTTGCAAATTCACTGGTTACTTATGTTTACTATGGACGCGAGGATGGTTATTTTTTCCAATCGGACGGCAAAAGAACAACCTTGGCCGATAACTATGATCCGCGCACTAGGGGTTGGTACGGAGCGGCAAAAAATGAAAATAAAGCTATTTATATGCAGCCTCGCTTAACTTCGACTAATGATTTGGTCGTAACTTTCGTAGCGCCTGCAGTAAAAAACGGTAAATTTGTCGGTATAGTAGGTATAGATATCGATATAAAAACTCTAAGCAAAAAAATCCTCGATATGGGCAAGACCGAATACGGCTACGTTTATCTAATGAATCAAGACGGCGTCATGCTAATGCACTCAAATTCCGATAATGTCGGTAAATCAGTCGACTCTACTACATATCTCTCCAAGCAATATGCAGAAAAGAAATTTGATAAAAACGGACTTATTCCTTATACTAACCATAAGGGCGAGAACGTAACGGCTAAACTTTTGCCTATCAACGATAAAGGCTGGTTGGCGGTCGCAGCTATCGGAGCGGATACTTTTTCTAGCAATACCCTTCCTCTACTTAAGGCTCAGCTTGCGCTAGCGGCGTTATTTATAGTCGCTCTTTCGATTTTTGTTTATGTACTACTTAAAAAATCTCTCAGTCCGATAAAAACTATCCAAGAAAAGCTTGAGGATACGTTTAAATTCGTCACATACGAGGTATCTAAGGCTCCTGAAAAGTTAGCCGTAAATACGCAGGATGAATTCGGCGTTATGAGTAGAGCTATCAACGAAAATATAGATAAAGTAGTCTACGGCATCAAAAAAGATAGCGCTCTGATCGAGGAGATGAACGGCATCGCAAATCTCATGATAAAAGGCCATATGGGCGCGACTATAAAGGCGGATCCGAACAACCCCGCTCTCGTGCAACTAAAAGATTTGCTAAATAAATTCTTTAGCTCAATATCGTCAAATTTAAAAGACATCGCACGCGTGCTAAACTCATATAACAAAAATGATTACACCGCTAAAATCGAGCTCAAAGATGAGCTAGAAAGCGATCTAAAAGATATGATCATGGGTATAGAAAGTGCTGGCGTGGCTGTTAGCAATATGCTAAAAGAAAATTTAAACGAGGCTGAAAGCCTAGAAGCAAAAGCTAAAATCCTAGCCGAGTCTATGAAAAATCTAACCGACGGCGCTCATAGGCAAGCCGACTCTATCCAAGAAAGCGCTGCTGCAATCGAGCAGATGAGTAGCTCGATGAACGCCATCAGCCAAAAAGCGCAAGACGTAACTCGACAAAGCGAGGAGATCAAAAACATCATCGTCATTATCCGCGACATAGCAGATCAAACAAACCTGCTAGCTCTTAACGCTGCTATCGAAGCAGCGCGCGCTGGAGAGCACGGCAGAGGTTTTGCCGTCGTGGCCGATGAGGTTAGAAAACTAGCCGAAAGAACTCAAAAATCCCTAAGCGAAATCGAAGCTAACGCAAACGTGCTAGCTCAAAGCATCAACGAGATGAGCGAGAGCATCAAAGAACAAAGCGACGGCATAAATATGATAAATCAGTCAGTCACGCAAATCGACTCTATCACTCATCAAAATATCTCGATCGTAAATACCACAAACGAGGTTACGGCCGAGATAGACGATATGGCTAAAAATATCGTCTCGGATGTTAGAAAAAATAAATTTTAAATCGAATTTTAAAAGCGAATGTCAAAAATCAGGCGTTCGCTTTTTTAAATTTAAACGCTACTTAATCCATTTACGACGCTGCCAAATTTAATCGCTTTGCAGCTTTCTCTTATTTTTTTATTTTAAATTTGCACCCTTTTGAGCTAAATTTGCCGTAAAATTTGACTATAATTTTGCAAAGGATAAATCATGCAAGAGTGGGCTTTATGGGCGCTAGCTTCGGCGGTTTTTGCCGCGCTTACGGCGATTTTCGCCAAGGTCGGGCTTGAGGGCGTGGACTCAAATTTCGCGACCTTTATCAGGACGCTCGTTATCGCTGCGGCGCTGATTTTGTTTCTAACCTATGCTAAAAAGTGGCAGCCCCTTGGCGAGCTAAGCGCGCGAAACTGGCTATTTTTGACGCTTAGCGGACTGGCTACCGGCGCGTCGTGGCTGGCGTATTTTAAGGCGCTTCAGATAGGCTCCGCGTCGCAGGTAGCACCTATAGATAAGCTCAGCGTCGTTTTGGTCGTTGTTTTTGCGGTTATATTTTTAGGCGAACGCCCGAGCGCGCGAGAGTGGATCGGTATCGCGCTGATCGCTAGCGGCGTGTTTACGCTGGTTTTTGCTGATAAATAGTATCAAGTAGCGGGAGTTAAATTTGGAGAAATTTAAAGAAAAAATCAAAAACTCGTATTTGTATGTAGTTTTATAAAAAAAGGGATTTTACGGTAACGGCTCTGCCTTAAGAAGTATCTTTTCGGCATTTTTGATGGTTTTGGTCGGTTTGTGTCTTACTTTGATCCTGTTTGTTATCAAGGATATGATTTTTTATAGCGATTTTAAACCGCTAAACGAACTAACGAAAAACGTAGGGACGGTGGAGTCTGCAAACTACGGTCTAAAAGGCGACGGAAAGCTAAAACTGAGGCTAGACAACGGCCGGGCGGTGTCATACTACATAGATAGCAGAGATGACGAGTCGTATAGACCGCTCATAAAAAAGAGGGCGGTTATATATAGCAAGGTAGTGCCGCTAGGAAATAGAATTTTGCAGCTAGAAGACGATGCGGGTAAGGTTTACGTCAAATATAGCTACGAAGATGAACTACAAACGCCCCAGAAAAACATGGATCTCATCTACGCATGCTTAAAAATAGCCGCCTTTTTTCTATTTATAGTGTGGTTTTTAAATCGTAGGGATCTCGCGAAAGCCAAGGGTAAAAAGTAAAATTTAGCGGTATGCGCCGGCTTAAGAGATGTTTTTGGCTGTTGTTTTTTGAGCGGGGATTTGAACGATAAATTTTGCTATCCGGCAAGGCGGAACAAGCGGCTAAAGCGGCGCGGTTTTCGGTCAAATTTGCATTTTTGTTTGCGGTTTAAATTTGTTTTTACCTTTTTGCGTATAGATTTTTGCCTCAAATTTACCGACAACTTTGTATTTAAATTTGGGTTTTTGAAACGGGCTGAGTTTGTTTGCTTGCTAGATTTAGATTTTGGTAAATTTGCTCGGATTAGTCGGCAAATTTACCTCGCGTTTTGCCGACTAAAAATGGTGCCGCACTTCGTGTAGCCATGCTTGAGCTTAACTAAAACTAAGCGATCAAATTTGTGCTTGTTTGGACGAATTTACACCGTCAAATTTTAAAGACGTTAAGCTTTATCTTTAAATTTCGCCTCATGTTCCAAAAGCCAAATTTTAGTCGCTAGCCCTTCGCCGCCGCTGTATCCGCCAAGGCCGTTTGAGGCGACGACTCTGTGGCATGGCACGATGATGGGGATTTTGTTTTTTGCGTTTGCCGAGCCTGCCGCGCGAAACGCCTTCGGTCGCCCGGTCATCGCTGCGAGCTGTGCGTACGTGATGCGCTGCCCGTAAGAGATTTTTTGCAGATTTTCGTAAACGCATCTCTGAAACGCCGTACCGCCGATATTTAGCCGCGTTTTAAAGGTTTTAAGCTCGCCTTTAAAATAACTCTCAAGCTCGCTTAAACAAAGCTTTAAATTTGCGTCCGTTACGTCAGTGCGGACAAAATCTCGCACGAAATTTAGCTCACAAACTCCGCTCTCGTCACCGCAAATCTCCAAAATGCCGATAGGCGAGTCAAAATACGCTTTTTGCATCGTAATTCCTTAAAATCAAGTGCTTAAATTTAGCCAAATTTCGCTTTGTTTTGCTAAAATTACGTAAATTTTAATAAGGATAAAAGATGGACTTTTTCACGCAGTACGAAAAACACGTAAAAGAGCGCGAGGCTCTGGGCGTGCCGCCGCTACCGCTAAACGAGGAGCAGACGAGGGAAGTCTGCGAGCTTTTAAAGCTTGAAAGCGCGCACGAGAGGGAGTATCTAGGCTTACTTTCAGGACGCGTACCGCCGATGGAGCCTGGCGGTGAGGGCGAAGCGATTATCGCCGCAAGGCTAGATGAAAATCAAAAGATGATAAAGCGGCTCGTAAATTTACTCGCAAATCGCGTAAATCCGGGCGTAGACGACGCAGCGAAGGTAAAGGCGGAGTTTTTAAACGAGATTATAAATCACGGACTTGAGATAAGCGGCCTTGACAAAATCGCCGCCGTAAATTTGCTGCGTCCGATGCTGGGCGGATATAGCGTCATCGTGCTGCTTGAGAGCCTAAAAAACGCCGACGAGGCCGTAGCGCAGGCTGCCTGTAATGTGCTAAAAGAGACGACTTTCGTGCATGATTATTTTAATGACGTGGCAGAGCTTGCTAAAAGCAATAAATTTGCGCTAGAAGTTCTGCGCTCGTGGGCGAAAGCGGAGTGGTTTAAAGAGCGCGAGAGCCTGCCTAGGCGTATCAGAGCGGTCGTATTTAAGGTCGCGGGCGAAACCAACACCGACGATCTAAGCCCCGCTAGCGAGGCCTACACGCGCTCGGATATCCCACTGCACGCAAATGCGATGCTAGTTAAGCGTCAGCCCGGCAGCCTAGAAACGATCAATGAGCTAAAAAAAAGTGAGTTCGAGGTCGTCTACGCGGGCGACGTCGTGGGTACTGGCAGCAGCCGAAAAAGCGGCATAAACTCCATCCAGTGGCACCTCGGGCGCGAGATAAAGGGCGTGCCGAACAAAAAAACGGGCGGTATCGTGATAGGTACGGCTATCGCGCCGATATTTTTCAACACCGCCGAGGATAGCGGCGCGCTACCGATCATAGCCGACGCGAGCGCGCTAGAGACGGGCGATGTCGTCGATATCTATCCGTACGCGGGTGAGATTTTTCGCGTCGGGCGGGTAAATTTGAATGCCGATGGCAAATTTGACGGAGTTCAAATTTACGGCGAAGCTAAATTTGAAAATTTAAACGAAAGCGAAAAACCCGAAGGCGAGCCGGTTGCTCGCTTTACGCTTGCGCCAAACACGATATTTGACGAGATCAGAGCGGGCGGGCGCATACCGCTCATCATCGGCCGCTCGCTTTGCGGTAAGGCTAGGGCGGCGCTAAATTTAGGCGCGGAGGATATATTCGCAAGGCCCGCGCAGCCGCAAACAAACGAGAGCGAGGGCTACACGCTAGCTCAAAAGATCGTGGGCAAGGCCTGCGGCGTGCGGGGGGTCAGGGCAGGCCAGTACTGCGAGCCGGCGACTCTCACCGTTGGCTCGCAGGATACCACCGGGCCGATGACGCGCGACGAGATCAAGGAGCTAGCTAGTCTTGGATTTTCAGCTGATTTCGTATTGCAGAGCTTTTGTCACACGGCGGCGTATCCAAAGCCCAGCGACCTCGAGACGCAAAGGACGCTGCCTAAATTTATGAGCTCGCGCGGCGGAGTGAGCCTAAGGCCCGGCGACGGCGTCATACACTCGTGGCTAAACCGCATGGTTCTGCCCGATACCGTGGGCACGGGCGGCGACAGCCATACGCGCTTTCCTATCGGCGTGAGCTTTCCTGCGGGTAGCGGGCTGGTGGCGTTTGCGGCGGTATCGGGAGCGATGCCGCTAAATATGCCGGGCTCCGTGCTCGTGCGATTTAGCGGGCGACTGCAAAAGGGCGTGACGCTGCGCGATCTGGTAAATGCGATCCCCTACTACGCGATCAAGCGCGGGCTGCTCACGGTCGAAAAGAAAGGCAAGAAAAACGTATTTGCGGGTAAAATTTTAGAGATCGAGGGGCTGGAGGAGTTAAAAGTTGAGCAAGCATTTGAGCTAAGCGATGCCTCAGCCGAGCGCTCTGCGGCGGCCTGCGCGGTAAATTTGAGCCAGCAGAGCGTCTGCGAATACGTCCGCTCAAACGTCGCTCTCATCGAGGCGATGATAGAGGCCGGGTATGAGAGCAGGGCGAGCCTGGAGCGGCGCGCGGCAAAAATGCGCGAGTGGCTAGCGGCGCCTAGCTTGCTGCGAGCCGACAAGAACGCGCGCTACGCCGAGGTGATCGAGATAAATTTGGACGAAATCACTGAGCCCATCCTGGCCTGCCCGAACGACCCCGACGACGTCACGACTCTGAGCGAAATTTTGGCTAGTAGCTCGCGCCCGCATAAGATCGACGAGGTATTTGTGGGTAGCTGTATGACCAATATCGGCCACTACCGAGCACTCGGCGAGGCTCTGCGGGGGCTTGGGACGCTGCCCACTCGCCTTTGGATCGCGCCGCCTACCAAGATGGATCAGGCACTGCTAGAAAAGGAAGGCTATTACGATATCTTCCGCAAGGTAGGCGCTCGCACGGAGGTGCCGGGCTGCTCGCTTTGTATGGGTAACCAAGCCCGCGTAAACGACGGCGCGACGGTGTTTTCGACTTCGACGAGAAATTTCGATAACCGAATGGGCATGGGCGCGCGCGTGTATCTAGGCAGCGCCGAGCTAGCGGCCGTTTGCGCCGTGCTAGGCAGGCTGCCTAGCGTCTCAGAATACATGAGTATAGTGCCCCAAAAGCTTGCGGGCAAAGAGGCGCAAATTTATAGGTATCTAAATTTTAACGAGATAGAAAATTTTAAAATTTAGTTTTTCGGCGCGGCGGCGTATTTTTTATGGACGGATACGCCGCTATAGATAGTTTAGCGACGGATGTGTCATATTTTGATGTTTACGCGTCAAGTTCTCTTTGCGGCGATGATTTTACTCACGGCGACCATGCTGAGTTCGTCTGTATGGCCAAATTTTGCTTCGCTCTAAATAAATACGTAAGTCTCTAGACAGGGTAAAAGCGGTAAAATTCGTACTTGCCTATCTCGTAAAATGCACTTAAATTTTACTCTTTTTTCGCATATTTTGCCCTCTCTTTTGCGCGCTAAATTTCATTTAAATTCAACTACTTTTTTATTTTAAAAATGTAAAATCTCGTTTAAAAACTTAAGGTTAAAAATGACTGCGCTCCTCGTCGCCGAATACATCGGCATAGCCTCCGCAGCCACGAGCGGATTTATCTTCGCGGTTAAGCGCGACTGCGACTGGCTGGGTATCTTTATCGCCGCGCTTCTAACCGCGCTTGGAGGCGGATTTATGCGCGACGCTATCGTCTCGCGCCCGCCGTATTCGTTTACGCACTATGCTCCGTGCATCATCGTGATGGCGATGCTCTTTCTCTCGGCGTTTTTGCGCCTGCACAAGCGAAGCGACATCGAGAAAAAATTCCTTTTCGTCACCACCGACGCCGTAGACCTGGTGAGCTTTTCTATCGTCGGAGCGATCGTGGCGCTGCAGTTTGGCTACAACGTCTTTGGCGTCGTGCTACTCGCGCTTTGTAACGGCGTGGGCGGCGGCATGATACGCGATGTGCTTTTTAACGAGATCCCTTGGTGCCTAAAAACCGGGCTTTACGCGACGGTTAGCATCGTCGTGGGGCTGATTTATTTCGCGATGGATTATGCGGGATTTACGAGCGTATTTTGGGTGATGGGGCTTTTTGCGTTTGGCGTCGTGTTTAGGCTTGCGGCGTATTATCTCGGCTGGCATCTGCCGACTTTGCAGAAGTAAAATCGGTTTATTTTTAACGAGGCGTTATTGGATTTATAATGCGACAACGGTTTTGCTTGCACGAAAAGCGAGCCGCGGAGCTAAATTTAATGCGTCTGTGCCCCGAGCCGCCGTACAATTCTACAATTTTGCTTTCGGAAATGCGGGTACGTCTACGAAGTTAACCGTGTGGTAGCCTGGAGGAGTTACTTCCGTCGGAAACGCTTTTTTTAAAAGACCTCTTAAAATATCGCACCTTCTATCCTCTCCGTCATTCATCATGCCGCCTATATGTCCTACGTTTCCCGCTGCTACGGAGATACCCGGTCTTGCCGGATGCTCGGACGTAAAAGGAATGTCGTCTATATTAGAGGCGGCTATGTATACGCACAGATTGCCGCTACCCATGCTTGCTTTTTTTGAATATATAGGTACTGCACCGCCATCCGCCCACGAAGCCAGAACGCTACTTGGATTCGTAAGCCAACCTCTCGGAAACATCTGGTGCGTATCCTCTGCGATTTCTATGCCTATACTTGACGTCATATCTACAGGGCCGTAGAAATTAGAAATGGCAGGATAAGTTTTAAATTTTATGTTGCTATTGCCCGTAGCGTTTACGTGATTTATTACGTCGTTTATAGTGGATTTGATCTGCGTAGCCATCGCGACCGCCCACGCATCGTCCCTGCTGGCTTGTAGTCTAGGTATGGCTACTGCGGCTATGATACTTATTATGACGATGACGAATATTAGCTCAATCATCGTAAACGCGCGAGTAAAATTAATTGTCTTCGATCTTATACAATTTATTCTAGTCTTTCTCAAAAAGCCGTTTTGTTTCATGTTTCTCCTTTTTTAGTCTAAATTTTCGGGATTATACCTAAAAGTAAAGTTAATTACAAGTAAAAATATTAGAAATAGATATATAATAACTATTTTTTAACGATTGAGACTAAAAAGTGATTTAAAAAACAAGATAACTTATGCAAATCGGTATTCAATTTTAAAATTTAAATTTTGTAACTAAGTAGTGTTGTAGATTTGGTCGGCGATATCGAGATGAGCGATGACGAAATCGACGCGTATTGGCAGATGGCGGATGATTTTTGCGAGCAGCGTAGTGAAAATAAAATTTTAGGACATTCGGACAATATCCAAGGCGGCATGGAGCTAGAGTGCGAGCTTGTGACAAACGGCTTTTATTGTGGCGGCGACGAGGATTATAGCGGGCCGGAGTTTGAAAAATTGCGGCAAAATATCGGCGAGTGGACGCTACTACTACAAATCGGAAGTAACGACGAAAACGAGATGATGTGGTGCGATTACGGTAAAATTTATCTGTGGATCAGAAAAAGCGATCTACGCGAGAAGAAGTTTGATAAAAGCTGGCTAGTGCTGCAGTGCGATTAAATTTGCGGCCTTATAGGATCAAATTTGAGGATTGCTGTGCTAAATCGGCACGAACTAAAAACACTCAAATTTGGCTTTCGTTTGCTGGATAAAAAGACAGAGTCGACGATGGTTGTTAAAATTTAGTAAATCAGAGTCAAATTTGAAAGCTTAATCCGCTTTTTGCAGTATCGCCGCGGCGATAGCAAAGCCTCCGTCGTGACTGATGGTAATTTGTGCGTCTTTTAGGTTAAAGTTTTTGATGATTTTTTCTGAGAGCTTTACTTTGGGGGCGTTTTTATTGTCTTTGTAAATTTGAGCGTCAAAGAACGAAAACTCAGCCGAGATCCCGCAGCCAAGTGCCTTGCTGATAGCCTCTTTAGCTGCGAAAAATCCAGCTATCGTAGCGTCCGTTTTTGCGATATTTATCTCTTCGTCGTTCAAAAAATATCTCAAAAAATCCTCACCTCGCCGCTCTTTAAGCCTTGAGATACGCGAGATCGCTACGATATCTATGCCGATCATTGCACCACAAAGTCAGTAAAGTAGATATTTTTTATATGACCGTCGGCCAAAACCTCGTTTAGGCGGTCGACTATCTCGTCTTTTAGGCGGTTTTTACCCTTTTGGGTGCTTACCTCTTCGTACGTTTTAGATGATAGTGTAGAAACGACGATATCCCTTATTAGCGGCTTTTTCTTGTCGATTTCCGGTGTTAATGTATCGGCGCTAAGCTCTAGATCAACTTTCGTTTTTAGGTATCTCGAGCCGCTTTCGCTAAGCAAATTTACGATAAACTGATCGAGCGGATAAACCGGGCCCATATTTACATAGTCGTTTGAGCGCTTACCTGCCGTATTTTTAGGTGCTGCGGCTTGGACTTGCTCGGTTTGAACCTGTGCCGTTTGCGCTTGCGCATTCTCTTCATTGCCGCCCATTAGTAGGAACGCCAAAAGTCCGCCGACTACTAAAAGAAGCAGTAAAATAACAATGATGATGATGAGAACCAGCCCGTTTCCCTTTTTGCCTTGATTTTCTGAAATTTCTTCAGCCATATATTCTCCTTAAATTTTTAAATATAATTATATCTTAAATTTTCTTTTTCCCAAAACCATGCATTTTGGAGCCTTGAAATGCTTAATTTTTTGAGGCATTTTATTTTTTAAATTGTTAAATAGCAACCATTATTAGCATACTATTCCTAGCATTTTCTGTGCCAAAGTATATTTAGCTTTTAAAGTAATGGCTAGAAAAGTAAATAAGTTAAAATCCCGCATACCTTATCTAGGCAACAACCAAGCCCTAAAAAACCACATAGCAAATGCGCTAAGAAATGCGGGCGATCTAAGCGTAGTGATTAGAAATATCGACGCTATCCCTAAAGAGAATATGGATAGCCTAACAAAAATAGGTCTTGAAAAATTCAAAACCGAAATAATCCCCGAAATAAGGCAAATCATAAAAGAAACGCAAGGCGAAACAGTCCAACAAGGAAGTAAGCTAGAGCAAGCCGGAGCAAAACAAGAAGTCGTAAAGGGCGAGGGCTGGACGATGAGGGACGGCGGGGCGGCAAAGACGGACTACGTTATCAAGACCGACCTAGCGCCTAATGTCAGGGATCTATCAAAGATAACGACCGATGAGATAACCGCCGATTTGGAATACTTAGCCGCCAAACACCCTGAAATTTTTGATAAGCCGTCTGATGTTTTTAAACTAATCAAGGAAATCAAAGAAAACCCAACGCATTTTTTTACGAATAATAGGCTTGATTATGCCTTGATCGTAAAAAGGCTTGAAGATAACAAAATAGGTAAGCTTGCCGTGGATAAGCAAAGCGGAGAAGTTAAACACGCGACAAAAGTAAATAGCAAGGACTTAAAAAGACTTGCAAAAGTAAGTAAAGAAAAATCAGAAAATGCTGGCATTATCCAAACTTTCATCCAGCCAGGAAGCAAATCACAAGGTGAGCTTGGGCTCCCAACTAAGCGTATTATACCACAAAATTCAGCCGATCGTCTAGTAGAAAAGATAATAGAACTGGACGATGCCGGGAAAATAGGCGATATGCTAAGAAAAACCATCATCAGCAAAGACATCTCTACAAAAACGAAGCTTGCGGCGATCAATGCGGCAAAAAGGCGGCTAGTCGCTATAACGGCCAAGAATACGCAAAAAGACGATAAGAAGCAAAAATAAAAGGGCGGATAAATCGCCCTTACTCTGCTAGATTTAATAAAATTTTTCCGATTTTCCCCAAATTGTGCAAATTTTGACACTATTTTTCTCCAATATGCCCCAAAACTAGGCAGATTTGACACTGCACCTTACGCGATAATCGCTCTAAACCATACAAAAAGGAGCAATTATGGCAATCACAAGTACGGGCTATCAAGCCCCTGCAACATCTAGACAAGGTTTAAAACCTTCGGTTTACGACAAAATCATTTTAATATACTTGTTCACGGCTGGCAATACCTTGTGTGCTTTTAAATGTTATCTTTTGTTTATTGGTTTATCACTTATACTGTTTTTTAAGAACTTATGTTATATTTATGTCATAAATTTTTTAAAATAGGAAAGCAATGGTACATAAAACAAATGCCGCGAGGTTTTTAGACGGTAAACATATCCCCTACGAGCTAGTCGAATACGAAGTGGATGAGAGCGATCTGAGCGCCATTCACGTAGCTGCCGTTTGCGGCGAGCAAATAGAAAAAATCTACAAAACCATCGTCTGCGAATGCGAGCCTAAAGGCTACGTCGTAGCGTGCATACAGGGCGATTTGAGCTTAAATTTAAAAGCTCTGGCTAGGCTTAGCGGACACAAAAAATGCGAACTTTTAAACTTAAGAGAGCTCGAAAAAGTGACGGGCTACATCAGGGGTGGATGCTCGCCCATAGCGATGAAAAAGGCGTTCGAGACGTTTTTTGACGAGAGGATTTTAAAGCAAGATTACGTCTACGTGAGTGCCGGGGTGCGCGGAAAACAGATCAAAATCGCGCCGCAAAGTTTGATAGAAGCCATCAACGCAAAGCTTGGAGACATCGCCGTTTAGTAAAATTTAACCCAAAAATGCTAAAATACGCCGTCTTAAAGTAAAATAAATTTATAAAGGTAAAATTTTGATAGACGAAATTTTTAGAGAATACGATATACGCGGCATTTACGAGCGCGATCTAAATGAAATCAGCGTCAAAGCGATCGGGTTAAATTTGGGTCGAGAGATGCTACGCCGAGGCGCAAAAAACGTTAGCGTAGGATATGACGCTAGGCTAAGCGCGGGCGAGATTTTTGGCTGGCTAGTTAGCGGGCTAAATTTGGCTGGGATCAAAGTTTATGATATCGGCTTGTTACCGACTCCGGTTGGCTATTTTAGCGTGTTTTCAGACAAATTTGACGCAAATATAATGATAACCGGCTCTCATAATCCAAAAGAGTACAACGGCTTTAAAATCACGATTTTTAAGGATAGTTACTTCGGTGAGGATTTGCAAAAGTTAAAAACCGCCGTACTAGCGGACATCGCGGCAAAAACGCAAATCCCCGATGATTTGAGAGCCGAGAAATTCGACATCGCGACGCCTTATAAAAATTTTCTTATAGGGCAGTTTGCACATCTAAAAGCCTTACCGCTTAAAATCGTCATCGACTGCGCAAATGGCGCGGTCGGCGCGGTTCTGCCCGAAATTTGCGAGGCATTAAATTTGGATGCGAAAATTTTATATCCACAGCCCGACGGCAACTTCCCAAATCATCACCCAGATCCAAGCGAGGAGAAAAACTTAATCGATCTAAAAGCTGCGCTAGAAGGCGAATTTGACATAGGATTTGGCTTTGACGGCGACGGCGACCGTATCGCGGTTCTCACCAAAAAACGCAACATAAAAGGCGACGAGCTAGCCTATCTATATAGCCTCGCGATGAAAAATCCGCGCGTGCTGGGCGAGGTCAAATGCTCGCAAAATATGTACGACGAGATCGACGCTCACGGCGGTAAAAGCTTCATGGGTAAGACTGGCCACAGTAACATCAAAAAGGCGATGAAAGAGCTAAATATCGACATGGCGGCCGAGGTGAGCGGGCATATTTTCTTTAAGGAGCGGTATTTCGGCTTTGACGATGCGACATATGCGATGTTTCGCGCGCTAGAGCTGGTCGCAAAGGGCTTTAGCCTAGACAGCGAGCTTGATAAACTACCGAAGGTCTTTAGCACCGACGAGATCAAGGTAAAAACGACCGACGCACAGAAATTTAAGCTTGTGGCAAAGCTAAAAGAGGTTTTGGTTGAAATTTACGAAAATGGCGACGCGCAAAATTTGCTAGCAGGCTTAGGTAAGATAGCCGAAATCATCGACATAGACGGAGTTAGAGTGAGATTTGAGGACGGTAGCTGGGCGCTAGTACGAGCCTCAAATACGACGCCTGTTATCGTTACGAGATTTGAGACCAAGGATCAAAATTTACTGGTGCAGCTTCAAGAAACATTTTTAAATTTGGTCGAAAATTTAAAGCAAAAGGCGTAAAAAATGACAAACGTTATACTTTGCGGAGGTTCGGGCACGAGGCTTTGGCCGTTATCGCGAACACTGATGCCAAAGCAATTCATTAGGCTTTTTAACAGCAAATCGCTCTTTGACCTTACGCTTAGACGCAACGTGCACGCGCAAAAAACGATCATCGTTTGCAACGAGGTGCACTACTTTTTGGCGCTTGACGAATGCGGAAATAAAAAAATAGACAAATTTATCCTCGAGCCATTTGGCAAAAACACTGCCGCGGCGATTACTTTTGCGGCGCTTTGCTGCGATGAGGACGAAATTTTGCTCGTTACACCGAGCGATCATTTAATCGAGAAGGAGGCCGAATACAAAAAGGCTCTTTTAATCGCGCAAAGCTATGCAAATCAGGGTTTTTTGGTGACGTTTGGTATAAAACCTAACGAACCAAACACGGGCTACGGCTACATCAAGGCCGATAAAAACGGCGACGTAGAGCGATTTATCGAAAAGCCTAACCTCGAAACCGCGACGAAATTTATAAAAGAGGGCGGATATTACTTTAATAGCGGCATGTTTTGCTTTAAGGCGGGCGTGTTTTTGGGCGAGATGAAAAAGTACGCGCCAAGTATCGTAAAAGACGTGACGGCGGCGATAGAGGGCTCGGCAAACGAGCCTTGCCTGCTAAAAATAAGTCCGAATTTTATGGATAAGATCGAGGATATCAGTATCGACTACGCCCTAATGCAAAAAAGCTTAAATATCAAAATGGTGCCGCTGGATGCGGGCTGGAGCGATATGGGCAGCTTTGACGAGCTGAGTAAAAAGATAAAAAACGAGGGCGAGTCGCTACAAATCGGCGCGAGCGAAAATTTCATCCTAACTAAAAAACCGACCGCACTAGTAGACGTGCAAAATTTGCTCGTAGTAGACACCAAAGACGCACTTTTGATCGCTAAAAAAGGTAGCTCACAAAAGGTAAAAGAGGTTTATAAGCACTTTTCAAATTCATTGCCTGAAATTTGCGAAACGCACACGAGCGTATATCGTCCGTGGGGCAGCTATGAGGTGCTGGGCGAGGGTAGCGGCTACAAGATGAAAAAGATCGTGGTTAAGCCCGGCAAAAGGCTGAGTCTGCAAAAGCACTTTAAGCGAAACGAGCACTGGGTCGTCGTCGAGGGCGAGGCGCTAGTAACCATAGATGATAGTGAGATGCAGATAAAACGAAACGAGTCGATATATATAAAAAGCGGGCAGATTCACCGGCTGGAAAATACGGCAAACTCCGATCTCATCGTTATAGAAGTGCAAACGGGCGAGTATCTGGGCGAGGACGATATAGTTCGTATCAGCGACGACTACGATAGAAAGTAGCGGCGGAGCGGATGAAAAAAGCTCTGGTTTGCGACTGGCTAGAAACCTATGCCGGAGCTGAGCGTTGCGTGCAGAGTTTTACGGATATTTGGGATGATTTTGAGGTTTTTAGCCTTGTTGATTACCTTAAATTTGACGATAGACAAAAGATTTTAAATGGCAAATTCGCTCGAACCAGTTTTATTCAAAATTTACCGTTTGCAAAGAGTAAATTTAGGAGCTATCTGCCGCTTTTTCCGCTGGCGATAGAGCAGTTTGATCTGAGTGAATTTGACGTCGTGCTGTCTAGTTCGCACGCCGTAGCAAAGGGCGCTCTGACGCACTCAAACCAGCTTCATATAAGTTATATCCACACTCCGATGCGCTATGCTTGGGATATGTATTTTGACTATTTGCGTCAAAACGAACTAGAGCGCGGGCTAAAATCGATGCTGGCTAGGTATATTTTACATAAAATACGTCTGTGGGATATCGCCGCGGCAAATAGAGCCGACGTTTACGTCGCAAACTCAAATTTTATCGCTCGCCGTATACGTAAAATTTACGGCAAAGACGCCACCGTGATCTACCCGCCCGTAGATACCGCAAATTTTAAATTAAACGAAAATAAAGAGGATTTTTACGTCACGGTTTCAAGGATGGTGCCTTATAAAAAGATCGATTTAATCGTGCGCGCCTTTAACGAAAGCGGCAAAAAGCTAGTCGTAGTGGGTGACGGCGAGCAGATGAATGAGATCAAAAATATCGCCAAAAGCAATGTTGAAATTTTAGGTTTTCAAAGCGCACGTGAGACTGCGGAGCTGATGGGTAAGGCAAAAGCCTTCGTCTTTGCTGCCGTGGAGGATTTTGGTATAGCGCCCGTGGAAGCTCAGGCCTGCGGGACGCCCGTCATCTGCCTGGGTAGGGGCGGCGCGAAAGAGAGCGTGATAGACGGCATCACGGGTGTTTATTTTAGCGAGCAAAGCGAGGACAGCCTAAATGAAGCGGTTGTAAAATTTGAAAAAATAAGAGACAAATTTGATCCGCAAGCAATCAGACAAAATGCGCTAAAATTTTCAAAAGAGCGCTTTGAAGGTGAGATAAAGGAGCTCGTGGAGAGTAGTTACGAGAGATTTTTAGAGGGCGTGTTATGAGTCTGCGCTCTAAAATTTTGCTAAAAGCCGTGATCGATTACGTCGTCGTTGTCGCTACTGCGCCGATTTGGCTTACTGTCGTCGCCGTTATAGCAGCAGTCATAAAGATAAACGAGCCTGGCGAGAGCATCTTTTTTAAACAAAAGCGAATAGGGCGTTTTGGCAAGCCGTTTAGCTGCTATAAATTTAGATCGATGCATAAAAATTGGCGTAAAATTTTAGACGATTATCTTGCACAAAATCCCGCAGAGGCCGAGCATTTTGCCAAATTTCACAAATACGAATTTGATCCGCGCATAACAAAAGTCGGCGGGTTTATCAGACGCACTTCGCTTGATGAGTTGCCGCAGCTTTTTAACGTTCTTAGGCTTGAGATGAGCCTGGTCGGACCGCGTCCGTATATGTTTTACGAAAAAAAACAAATCGGTAAAAATTTAGGCAAGATAACAAGGGTTAGGCCGGGGCTTACGGGGCTTTGGCAGGTGAGCGGCAGGAATGAAATTCCATTTGACGAGCGAGTAAAAATGGAGTGCGCATATGTCGATAATCTTTCGATTTTTAGGGATTTTTTGATACTTGTTCGTACGATTTTCGTGGTTTTAAAATAAATTTAATTCGCGATATTTTCGTACTTTTCTTAAAAATTTCGATACAAATTTTATTGCTTTTTAAATCTTATTTTATTTATTTTTTTCTCTATGAAATAAAAATTTACGAATCCAAACACGACCGAACCGACCGTTACAAATGCCAAATTTACATTACCCAGCAAAAGCTGGCTGAGCCAAATAAAAAGAAAATGGCTGATAAAAATCGCATATGAAAGCGAGCCCGCGATCTCGTTAAATTTGAGCTTAAATTTAAACTTCTCATGCGCTAGAACGATGGCCGCACCGATCAAGTATCCAAGCATCGCCTCTGCGCCAAAAGCGCTAAATTCGTGCGAGTAAAAAAGATAGCCCGCCAGTGCTACTACTGCTGCATAAAAAACGGCGAGCTTACCAAGCTCTTTTTGATAGATCAAAAATCCCGTATAAAACATAAAAAATACGCCGCAAACAAGCCTGTATCCGTAAATGTCGGCGTTTATAAAGCCTAAATTTGCCGCTGCGTAAACGCCTAGTGAACCAAGGGCTAACGCGTAGCCCAGCCGTCTAAATTTGATCGCTAGCACGAGCAGGGCATATGCCTGAAGCTCGGCTCCTAGCGACCAAGCCGGAGGTATGATGAAATTTAGCCCCACGGGCGCGTCTATGACGGAAACGTCGAGCCAAAAAAAGTAGTTTAGAGGTATGATAAGCGCATTTAGAAGCAAGTTTTTTGCATTAAAATGCGGCTGCAGATACGACGTCGCACAAAAAAATAGTACCGTTAGCGCAAATGCAAAGAAAAATGCGGGATAAATGCGTAAAAATCTATCTTTTATGAAGTAGCTTATTTGCGCTTTTTGCGGCGCGATTTTGATAAAAACCTTTGATGTAACCAGCCCTGCTAGGATATAAAAAATCACGACGGCAAAGACGCCTATATTTTTCCCCGCCAGTCCTATACCAACGTGCGATAGTAGCACGAAATACGCTAAAATAAATCTAATATAACCAAACATTTTGTTCCTAATTTTTGCTTTTTACGGCATTTTTTGGCTGCAACTAACCTGATTTTGCGGCGCGATTTATTTTTTCGTAAATTTCACCGCCTTGCTCTTTTGGAGCGCGACCGTTGCAACCTACCAAAAAATGACGCCTTTTGCCGAGTTTTTTTATGCAAAGGCGATTGTCGCCTTTTTTAGCCGGCTAGCTACGTAAAATTTACCGTCAGTATCTGTATTTTTGCCGAGCATGCGTAAAATTTAAACGCCGAGTCTACGCTTTTGCGTTTATTTCGGTTTTGATTTTATCGTAAATTTAAGCGTTTTGGGCTTTTGTATCGGCTTAAATTTTTGAAACAAATTTAAAGTGGCGGCAAATTTAAAAATCTCCGCTTTCGCCGAATTTAACGCCAACGTCTAAAATTTTGCAAACGAGGTCTAAGATTTCTAAATTTACCTCGCTCGCGTATTCGTCGATAACCTTAAAAACTTCTTGCCTCACGTCCAAATCGCCATCCGCATGAGCCGCTGCATAGGTCTCCTCGGCGATTTTAGCTAGCGTAAAAGTATCGATATCTCTTTGTCTCATCGCCGTTTTTAGCGATTTTGAGAGCTTCCATTTTAGATTTTCCATATTTTTTTCCTTTTGCGTTTTTGCGGCGCGGGTTTTGGCGCACAAATTTTACATCCACTCCAAAACCTGCGTGATATCGCCCGCGACGAAGCATTTTAGCCCTTGTGCGTCAAGCGGCTTAGACGGCACGATCGCGTTTTTAAATTTCTGAGTTTTTGCCTCTTTTAGGCGCTGATCGAGGTTAAATATCTCGCGAATCTCGCCGTTTAGGCTAAGCTCGCCCATAAATACGCTCTCCTTGCTGATCGGACGATTTTTAAAGCTGGAAATGATCGCCGCGACTACGGCTAGATCGGCCGCCGTTTCGCTGATCTTGACGCCGCCGCTCACGTTTATAAAGACGTCGTAGTGACCCAGCGGGATCTCGAGCTTGCGCTCAAGCAACGCTAGCAGCATATCTAGGCGGTTTTTTTCGTAGCCCGTGGAGCTGCGCTTAGGATACGCGCTCTCGCACACGAGCGCCTGGATCTCGACGCTAAGCGCGCGCGAACCTTCCATCGTGATAGTGATAGCCGAGCCGCTAGTGGCCTTGCCTCGCGTGAAAAATTTACCCGCGACGTCGTTAGCGCTGATTAGCCCGTTTTCGCTCATCTCGAAAATCCCCACTTCGCTAGTTGAGCCGAATCGGTTTTTAAACCCTCGTAACATACGCAGCTCGCGGCTGGAGTCCCCCTCAAAATATAGCACCACGTCCACCATGTGTTCCAAAATTCGCGGTCCCGCGATCGAGCCGTCCTTGGTGATATGGCCGATGATAAAGACGCATATGTTTTCATTTTTGGCTAGGCGCATGAGCTCGAAGGTGATCTCGCGCACCTGCGATACGGAGCCCGGCGCCGAGGCGATTTTTTCGCTATAAAGGGTCTGTATGGAGTCGATGACGAAGATTTTATACTCGTTTTTGCGCACTTCGGCGAGGATATTTTCGAGTAAAATTTCCGTGAGTAAAAATAGCCCGTCTTTGACCGCGTTAAGGCGCTGGGCGCGCATTTTGATTTGGCTTGCGCTCTCTTCGCCGCTTACATAGAGCGTCTTTTTGCCTTGGGCGGCGAAATTTGACGCGATTTTTAGCAGCAAGGTACTCTTGCCGATGCCGGGGCTTCCGCCGATCAGCACCAGCGAGCCCTCCACGACGCCGCCGCCAAGAACTAAGTCTAGTTCGCTATTTTGCGTGCTGATGCGCGTGACTTTTTCGATCTCGACCTCGCTGATTTGCTTTGCGAGGCTAGGTTTTGCGGTGCTTTTAGAGATCTCTTTTAGCGTTTCGATCTGCTGCGCATTTAGTTCTAAAAAGCTATCCCAAGCCCCGCACTGAGGGCATTTGCCGACCCATTTACTCTGCTGATTACCGCAGGCTTGACACTCAAATACTGTTTTAGTTTTTGCCATTTTTTTCCTTTGCGCGATTATACTTTAAAATGTTTAAATTTTACTCCGGCTACGCGGCTAAATTTCAAATCGAAACACGCATGCGCGAAAAATGAGCAAATTTAACTCAAATCAACGGAAATTCAACTTTATCTAAATACAATTTGTCAAATTTAAAACTAAAATGGAGCGAAAATGAAACAAAAGCTTAGCAAGAATCAGTTTTTAGTCATCTCGCTCACGCTTTTTGCCATGTTTTTCGGCGCGGGGAACTTCATCTTCCCGCCAAATTTAGGGCGAGAGGCTGGGCAGAATTTTTACGTCGCGATTATGTTTTTTTGCGCTACGGCGGTGCTTTTGCCGGTGCTTGGCGTCGCAGCGATCGCTAGAGCAAAAGGGCTTCAGAGCCTAGTGCGCCGCATAGATCCCGTGTTTGCAGTGGTTTTTACTGCGCTTTTATACCTCACGATCGGGCCGCTTTTTGCCATACCTCGCGCGGCAAATATGCCTTTTGATATCGCTGTTAAGCCGTTTATTTCGGCTGAAAATTTGCAAATTTGGCTATTTTTCTACTCGGCGGCGTATTTTGCGTTAAATTATTACGTCTGTATGAATCCGTCAAAACTAGTCGATCTACTCGGCAAATACCTCACTCCGCTGCTTTTGGCGCTTATTTTGCTGCTTTTTGGAGCGGGATTTTTGTTCCCGATCGGCGAGTTCGTCGCTCCTAGCGGAGACTACGCGCAGCGCGCCGCAGCTAAGGGTTTTGTAGAGGGCTATCAGACGATGGATGCGCTAGCTTCACTGGCGTTTGGTATCATCGTGATAAACGCTATCAGAACCGTGGGCGTAAAAGACGAGCGTCACCTGGTTTCATCGACGATAAAGGCGGGCATGACGGCGGGCGTGATTTTGATGGCGATTTACTTGATGCTGGGCTACCTTGGTGCGACGTCTGCGGAGCTGTTTAAGGACGCGCCGGAGATAAACGGAGCTGAGTTGCTATCTCGCATTAGCGGTCATTATTTCGGCAAGGCGGGCGTTTTGGTGCTGGGTTCGGCGTTTTTCCTAGCTTGTATCACGACGACGCTTGGACTCATCAGCTCTGCTAGCGAATACTTCGAGGAGCTAACGGGCGGACGAGTCAAATACAAAATTTGGGTCGCGGCGTGGTGTTTGATCGGCTTTGGCGTGGCGAATTTCGGCCTCACGACTATCATCAAGGGCTCGATCCCGGTGCTCATCGCCATCTATCCGATCGCCATCATGCTCATCATCCTTTCGCTCATCAACCCGTTGATTGACTCGAGCAAGCTCGTCTACCGCACCTGCGTCTACGTATGCGTGGTCGTCGGCACGATAAACGGCCTTGATATCGCGGGCGTATCGGTGCCGCTAGTGACCGATCTCGTCAAAAAGCTGCCGTTTTATGACTCGATGCTGGGCTGGATCGTGCCTAGCGCGGTCGCATTTGCGGTGACTTATATACTACACCTTGTGCTAGAAAAAAGAGAAAATACTTTTTAACCGCTTGCGACAAAGCGCCGAGCTCGTAAGAGTTCGGCGCGCCGTCAAATTTACCCAGCCGTCAAATTTACCCAGCCGTCAAATTTACCCAGCCG
>CAURVK010000006.1:0-107669 GCA_963528285.1 uncultured Campylobacter sp.
AGAAAGCCGCAATCAAAAAAGAAGAGATAAAAAAGGCTTATTTCGGGGAGGATTATGTGGGGCCTAAAGAGGTGAAGGGTGAAGATAAAGCGGATAAAAACGCGACTAAGTAAATTAACTCTAAAATTTAAGATAGTCTGTATAAAATCAGACTATCTTCTTAAAATATAATAAAAATTTAAAATAACTTAATACAATTATCTCAAAATTAAGTTTGGTTTACGCGATACTGCAGTACAATTTTTAATATAAAAAACAAATTGTATTAAATACTTATGTATATATAAAATTTATAATTTAATATCTAAATTTCAAGGAGAGAGTTATGGCGAAAAGTAACGTTTCAAGACGCGATATGCTCAAAATGAGCTTAGCCGGCGCCGGAGCGCTTGCATTAGGAGCAGTAAATGCAGACGCTGCGGTAAGCGCAAAAGACGTAAAATTTGACGAGGAGTGGGACGTCGTCATCATCGGCAGCGGCTTTGCCGGTCTTGCGGCGGGTATCAAAGCGAGCGAACGCGGAAACAAAGTGCTAATCCTAGAAAAAATGGGACGCGTGGGTGGCAACAGCGTCGTAAACGGCGGAATTTTTGCCGTACCGGGTAGCGAACTACAAAAGAAAAACGGCGTCAAAGACTCAAAAGAGATTTTTATCGCCGACTGCGTAAAAGCGGGCCTTGGGTTAAATCACGTCGAGCTACTTGAGGTGCTAGCCGACCGCGCCGTAGATACGTTTAATTTCACCGTAAAACACGGCGCAAAATACCTAGATAAGCTCATCTTAGAGGGCGGCCATAGCGTGCCTAGAACGTACTACACCGAGAACACCAGCGGCTCGGGCATCGTGCAGCCTCTCGTGGAGTCGTTTAAAAAAACCGACGGCTGCGAGCTTCGCACTCGAACGAAATTTGACGACTTCGTAACCGACGAAAGCGGTCGCGTAGTAGGCGTAACCGTGAGAGAAAACTATAAATTCGACAAAGATCTCTTTAGCGACGACCGAGAAAATAAAGGCGGCGACAAGAAAATCATCAAGGCTAAAAAAGGCGTCATACTCGCAAGCGGCGGCTTTTGTAGCGATAAATTCTTTAGAAAACTCCAAGATCCTCGCGCCGTGCCAGAGTTTGACACCACAAACCACCCCGGAGCTACCGCAGGCGCGCTCATCTCAGCATTTAAAGTAGGCGCGCTACCGGTGCAAGTAGGCTGGATTCAATACATCCCGTACAAATGCCCGGACGAAAAAGGCAACGGCATCACGAGCAAATTTGCAGCCCAGGCGAGCTTCCGCTATGGATTTTCCGTCGATCCAAAAACCGGCAAACGCTATATGAACGAGCTAGCCGACCGCAAAATCAGAGCCGACGCGATGTTTAAAATCATTGACGCTAAAGCAAACAGCTACCCGATCAACCTCTGCGACTCCGTAGCCGCGGCAAAACTAGTGCCTAGCGACCTCGAAAATCCGATGAACAACGGCGTCATCAAAAAATTCGACACCCTTGAGGAGCTAGCGGCGTTTTATAAAATGCCTGCGGGAGAGCTAACCAAGACGACCGAGCGCTATAACGGCTTTGTAGCGTCGGGCGTCGATGAGGATTTCGGGAAACCGATGAAACTAACCGACGGCATCACGGTCTCAAAACCGCCATTTTACGCTATGCGCGGCGCTCCGAAGCTGCACCACACCATGGGCGGCATAAAGATCAATACCAAGGCGCAAGTGCTAAATATCGACGACGAGCCGATCGCCGGTCTATATGCCGCGGGCGAGGTTACGGGCGGTACGCACGGAGCTAGCAGGCTAGGCAGCTGCGCGATACTAGACTGCCTAACGTTTGGTATGATAGCAGGAGAAAATATTTAATTTCTAGTTTAACACGGGGGGGCTTTGCTCCCCTTTTTTGCCGACAAACCCGCCTATTTAAAGCTTCGCGCCAAAGACCAAAATTTACAAATTTACTCTAGTATTCTTACGCAAGCGTACTGATTTAAAACACTTTATCCACTTAAATTTAATAACCGTTTAAAACAAATTTATGTATATTTTCTCTTTTACAATCACTTAAATTTGACGAAAATTTGAGCGTCAAATTTTGCAAATTTAAAACCAAAACCGCCGAAAGAGAAAAATGGATAGAAATTTTAATAAAGCAAGAACTCAAGGTATCCTCGGCGCAGTTTGTATCCTGTGTGCGAGCGCGAGTTTTCTAGCGAGCGATCAGAGTGTGTTTTGGATCGTTCGCACGCTAGCGTGGCTGTTTGCGCTGACGTTTTTCCACTATGCGCTCATCCGTGCGCAGGAGCTATCAAACACAAACGTCTTTACTATCTTTAAATATGCCTACAACGGCTTTTTAGCAGTGATCCTCTGCACGGTCGCGCTCTATGTTTTTGACGAAAATTATCTCAAGCTCATCTCCCGCGTCATCATCCCACTTGCAGTATTTGCCGTCTCTATCGTGTGGGTCGTCATAAATCTCAAACTCGCAAAGATCTCGAGCTGCGCGCTTTTTAGCATTTACGCGTGGATGCTTGCCGCTAGTATGGGCGCAAACTTTATTTATGGCATGCTAGAGGTCCTCTCGCCCACCATCATCGCTCCCGCCGTCAAATTTGCACCTCTCACAAATGCGCTTTTTGATTTAGCGACTTCGGGCGTATTACTCGCGGCGTGGATCAGTGTATAAAATTTCTCAAACGAGCAAGGCGAAATCGAGATAAATTTGACCAACCAGCACGGCGATAGGCCAAATTTAAGCGCCCAAAACGCAAGCGAGCCGAATTTTAGCGCTCAACACGAGCAAGCAACGGAGCTCAAATTTGACGCCGACCAAATCAAAATAAATAGATAAAATTTGACCGAAAGGATAAACATGCAAGAGACATCATATAACCAAAAGGTGCTAAAAGAAGCCAAAAGGCAAGGTATAATCTCGTGCCGGCTTATGCTAGCGACCGTTGCCGTATCTTTTTTTGCCAAGCTTTATCTGATATTTACGCGGCCGCACGGCGAGTCGCAAGAGCAGTTAATAAAACTACTTGAAGGCTCGGTAAATTTCGTGCTTTTTCTCGCCGCAGCCGTTTATATGTGGTACGCGCTTAAAAAACTAGAGGAGATCTACGACGCCGACGTGCTTAGCATCTATAAACAGATGATTTTTGTATCTATCGTATTTGCGGTAGTTGGTATAGTGTTTGGCTTTATACGCGGCGTAGAGGACCGACCTGCTACTGCTGGTACTGGACTGGCGGGGCTTTTTATACTGGCTATCGCCGTCTATCTAGCCGTCCTTTGGGCTAAGTTAAATTTCAGCCTTGCAAAGATTACGAAAAACACTCTTTTTAAGACTTACGTATTTTTCGCTATCGCTAGCTTTATTATTGCCTTTGCACTGCAGATGATGCTATCCACGGGCTATTTTACGGCGGTCTTTTCCATACTGTTTGCAGCGCTAGCCATCGCGGCACTCTACGTGCTGCCGACTGCGTTTTACCTATATGCCTGGACTATGATAAAGGATGAGTAAGATGAGAGAAAACGAACAAAATTTGACCGAAGATAGAGCCCAAACCGTAAACAACGCAAGAAATTTCGGATTTTTAGCGGCTATTTGCATGTCGCTTACGATTTTGTCGTCTTACATTGTAGTTTTTTCGCCGCAGTCTCAGGACAGAAACCATTGGGTACTCGGGCATATAGGCACAATCGTTTGTTTTTATAAGGCTTTTAAAGCGCTTCAGCCTCTATGCGAGACGAATCTCGTGCGGCCGTTTCATGCGAGTTGGATTTTTTGGATTGCCATGCTGGCAACAGTATATTTAAAGGAAAGATTTTATAGCGCCGAGTTTATGCTTATATTTTTTACATTATTTACTTTGTCGGCGATTTCTTGGACGATTTTAAATTTTAGGTTGGCTCGCATCACGCAAAATCCGATGTTTAAAATTTATGCCTACATGTTTATACTCTCGGTTTTATCCGGCTACATCTCGGTTTTTGCAAAAGCGCGAATCGGTAGCGCGCTCCACTGTACCAATATCTTGATAACGGCGACGGCTCAAGCTTTGCTGGTTGGCGCGTGGTACGGCGTGGAAAATATGGAGGATATTTAGTCAAATTTGGCGCAAAATACGCGGATAATGGCTCTGCACAGTTTAAATTTGACCTGCCGAGCGCCTAAAATTTAGCAAATTTGAGTTAAATTTTAGCTCCGCTCGGCTTTGTTAAATTTGCCATAGCACCGCTTGCAAATTTATTTCCGCAAAGCAGATAAGCGCCGATTTTACCGCCGTTCGCATCAAAATGGTGCGAGTTTGGCCGACTGCGTATAAATTTAACGGTTGAGTCAAATTTGGCAAATTTGGACAAATTCTCGCGAGACTATTTTGCCGCGCCACATGTCAAATTTGACCCAAACTTGCCTTACCCGTTCATCTTGGATAGCTTTTCGTTTTTGAGATTTGCCTCCATCTGGCGGATCTCCTCCTCGCCGCTCCTTACGACGTTTTCGTCGCACTCGAAGTTTTTGGCGTCTATTTTTTTCGGGTATTCGACGTTTGCTAGGATGTGCCTAAAAAGGTTTATGCGAGCCTGTTTTTTGCTATCTGAAACGATGATGGTCCACGGACAAAACGGCGTGTTTGAGGCTAGCAGCATCGAGTATTTGGCGATGGTATACTGATCCCAGAGCTCCTGGCTTTTCTCGTCTACGGGGGAGATTTTAAACTGCTTTAGCGGGTCGGTGAGGCGCTCTTTGAATCGCTTTTTTTGCTCCTCTTTTGAGACCGAGAGATAAAATTTAAAGAAAATGATGCCAGAGTTTTTGATCATCTCCTCAAATTTAGGCACTTCGCGCAAAAACTCCTTGTGCTCCTCCTGCGTGCAAAAGCCCATAACGGGCTCGACGCCAGCGCGGTTGTACCACGAACGGTCAAAGATCACGATCTCGCCAGCGCTTGGTAAATGTGCGACGTAACGCTGAAAATACCACTGCGAGCGCTCGACGTCGCTTGGCTTTTCAAGCGCGACTATGCGGCATCCGCGCGGATTTAGGTGTTCGGTTAGGCGCTTTATCGAACCGCCCTTGCCCGCCGCGTCACGTCCCTCGATGATGATGAGTACGCGCAGACCCTGCTCTTTTACGTGATTTTGAAATTTTAAAAGCTCGATTTGCAGCTTTCGTAGCTCGTGCTCGTAGTCGAATTTCACGCTATCCGTACCATTTTTACTCACTCTAAACCTCCTTTGGGTATTTTTAAAATGTTACTATCAAATAATTAAAATTTAGCTAAAATACGCCTCTTAATTTAACATTTAACGCTGACTTTATGGGAGCTTGTGTAAAATACGACAAAAATTTCAAGGAATATTATGATTTTTAGGATGATTTTTGCGGCGATTCTGACTTGCTGCGCTATGTTTGCCGGACCGCTTTCGGTCAAAGAAGCCTTCGGTCTCACCGCACACGCCGACGAGCAAAACGTCGAGTTTAGATTCGCCCCCGCGCCAAATATCCACGTCTATAAAGACAGCCTAGCAGCGAGCCTAGAGGGTAAAAATCTAAACTCGCATCTAAACTTTCCAAAAGGCGAAATTTACGACGAGCGCGAGGTTTATACGGGCAAATTTAGCCTTTTTGTGCCGATAAATTTGCTAAAAGGGCTTAGCGGCGGCGAAAATTTCACTCTAAAGCTCGAATACCAAGGCTGCGCCAAAGACGGCATCTGCTACCAACCCCAAGTGCTCAAATTTGGCGTCAAAAAGAGCCTTGGCGGCTACTCGGTCGCGCAAATCATAGAGGCCGCCGAGCCTGAATTTGCCGGCTCGCAGGCGCCGCTTTCTGAGCAAGACTCCATCGCCGCAAGCCTTAGCAGCACAAATTTCCTCCTCTCGCTCGCTACGTTTTTTGGCTACGGATTGCTGCTCTCGCTCACGCCTTGCATCTTTCCGATGATCCCGATCCTATCATCTATCATTGTCTCAAAACAAGCTAGCAGCGCGCATGACGGCAAAAACGGTGCCGTAAATTTAAGTGCGTCAGACGCAAACTCGCACAAATTTGACAGCGACAACCAGCACGCTAAAAATGGCAACAGTAAAAACCCTCGCGCCACGAGCGGCTTTTTCCTCTCTCTTATCTACGTTTTTGCGATGGCGTGCGCCTACGCGGTCGCAGGCGTAGCGGCTAGCGTTTTTGGCTCGGGCGTGCAAAGCGCGCTGCAAACACCGGCCGTACTGATCGGCTTTAGCCTCGTTTTCGTCGCGCTCGCGCTTTCGATGTTCGGACTTTACGAGCTTCAGATGCCACTTGCTATGCAAAACACACTTAGCAAAAAAGCCCAAAACAAGGGCGGCATAATCGGCGTTTTTGCGATGGGATTTTTATCTGCGCTCATTGCTAGCCCATGCGTCGCAGCGCCTCTTGCGGGCGCACTGCTTTATATCGCGCAGAGCGGAAACGCGGTATTTGGCGGGCTTGCGCTCTTTACGATGGGGCTTGGCATGGGCGTGCCGCTACTGCTGATCGGGGCGAGCTCGGGTAAAATTTTGCCGCAACCGGGCGCGTGGATGGATAAAATCAAGACGCTTTTTGGCTTTATCATGCTGATAATGGCGGTTTGGCTGAGCGCGCGCGTGCTGGGTGCTAGAGTAGAGCTGCTACTTTACGGCGTCATCGGCGTGTTTGCTAGCGTATTTTTCGGAGCTTTTGATACGACAAGTAGCGAGCAAAGCGGTGGGAAAAAGCTACTAAAAGGTGCGGCGCTGCTAGCCTTTATCTACTCCGTCTTACTGATCGTAGGTTCGTTTTCGGGCGCTAAATCGGCGCTAAATCCGCTCGAAGGCTTTAAAAATGCAGGCGGCGCGAGCGTAAATTTGAGTAAAAATGAGCCAAATTTTATCACAGTGCCAAATTTAACAGAGCTAGAAAATGCAATAAGAAGCTCGTCTAAACCCGTGCTTATCGATTTTTACGCGACTTGGTGCGCTAGCTGCAACGAGCTTGATGAGATCACGTTTAAAGACGAAGCCGTGCTAAAAAAGCTGGAAAATTTCACTCTTTTGCGCGTGGATGTAACAAAAAATAGCAATGACGATGCGCAGATAATGAAAAAATTCGGACTCATCGGACCGCCGGCGATACTCTTTTTCAGCGCAGGTAGCGATGCGCAAGACGAGCTAAAAAACACGCGCCTCATCGGATTTTATCCGCCCGAAAAGTTTTTAGCTCATCTTGAAAAATTCGGGCTGTGAAATTTGCGCGGCGATTTTTGCGGTTTTATTTTTGAAATTTGAGATAATTAAAGCTGATTTAAATTTCGCTCGCTATAATTTCGCCTATCGTTACCCTGTAGTTTAGTGGTAGAACTGCTGACTCTGGATCAGCTAACAGAGGTTCGAATCCTTTCAGGGTAACCACCTATTGATTGAAAACTCGTTAAGCGCTTATACTTTTGCTCAATTTGCACTGCCATCGGATCAAATCATAAACTTTAAATTGTCTTATGCACCCTACGCAGTCGAATCATTTATCAAATTTTGCCTCAAACATGCTGCTTTGCAGACCCTACTCCGCTGTTTTTGAAAAGGTAAATATCTTTTTAAACTTTACAAGGCCAAGCTTCATGCCACTATATCTCATTATCTTTGCCATCTGCGTCCATCTAGGCTTTTCATAGCACGGATGCGGGCATTTGCGGCAGCTTGGCTTGATATCGTGCGAACAAGCTAAAAGCCGCTCGTGAGCGTAGAAAAACAGCTGCTCGCACTCGGCGCAAAGGCGCGCCTGCACGCTACGGTTTAGATTTTCGCCCTTATAGGCTAGCTCCAAATTTATCTCACGCTTTGGCTCTAGTGCGTGTTTATCAGTGCAGTAAGTCTGTAAAAATTTCGCCAGAGTCGTGACCTGTTCGGTAAATTTCTCATTCGTCATGCATTTTATCTTTGGGCAAATTTACCAAATTTCGGGGCTTTCGGCGTTAATCTATCAGAGCGCCGAATTTCGCCCGCGCCCTTTGCAGATCCTCCTCGCAGTCTATGCCGATGCTGTCGCTTTGCACTTCGAGCATGAGGATTTTTTCGCCGTTTGATAGAGCGCGCAGTTGCTCGAGCTTTTCGGTATTTTCAAGCGTCGACGGCGCAAATGAGCAAAATCTTTTTAAATTTGCCGCACTGTAGCCGTAGATACCCAGATGCGCCTTGTACGCGTCAAACGGCGCGCGGTCAAACGGGATGCGCGATCGCGAAAAATAAAGCGCGTAGCCCGAGTCGTCGGTCACGACCTTGACCAGGTTTTTGTCGTCCGCTAGCTCGCTGCCCACAAATTTAAAGCACGAAAACATAAATGCTCTCTCCACGTTTTTCTCGCAAAATTCTCTAAATTTAACGATATTTTCAGGCTCGATAAAGGGCTCGTCGGCCTGCACGTTTATGATGATCTCGCTATCTTTGACGCCAAGTATGCCCGCAGCTTCGTTGATGCGGTCGGTTCCGCTTTGATGCGCCCGGCTAGTCATCACGGCTTTAAAGCCAAATTTTTGCGCGATCTGCGCCACGCCCTCGTCGTCTGCGGCGATCGCGACCTCGCCAGCCGCGCTCACCCTGCGCGCCGTAGCGACAAACATCGGCACGCCGTTTATCTCGCGTAAAATTTTATTAGGCATTCGCGTCGAAGCGAGCCTTGCCGGGATGATGATCATCGCTCGATCCAAGCTAAAATTTTAGCTTCTATATCGCTTTTTGCGGCGATTTCGTTATGCACGGCGGCTTTTGCAAATAGCGATTTTATCGCGCCTGGCACTTCGTCGTTAAACTCCGCTGCCAAGGCCTCAAGCCCGATTTTTTCGTCTTTTAGCGTTTTGTTTTTTAGCGCCTTAAACATGCTTGGAGCAAATTTGACCCAGTGTGCGGTCGACGTTATCACGCACGGGCGCGTTAAATTTGCCGCCGCTTTAAAGCATGTAGCCGTGTGCGGATCGACGGCGACGCCTTTTGCCGCCCACTCTTTTATGTATTTCTCGCACTCCGAGTCGCTACAAAAATCAGCGTCAAAGTCCTCTTTTAACGCGCCAAACTCGCTGCTTGAAAGCTCGTAAAAGCCCTCGCCCGCGAGACTATCCATCAGCTCCTTGGTTCTCACGGCGCCGAATTTATCAAAAAGCAGCCTCTCGACGTTTGATGAAACCAGGATATCCATCGCAGGACTGATCGTCTTAACCAGGCTTTTGCCGCGCAGATCGTATCGCCCCTGCGTGAAAAACTCAGTAAGGATGTTATTTGCGTTTGAGACGATTTTGATTTTACCGATTTTTGCGCCCATTTTTTTAGCGTAGTATGCGCCCAGAGCGTTGCCAAAGTTTCCGCTAGGCACGACGATGTCAAATTCGCCCTTTAGCTCGCCCATTTTTAGCAGATAAACGTGGGCGTAAACGTGATAGATGATCTGAAATAAAATCCGCCCGAAATTTACCGAATTTGCCGCCGAGAGCGAGAGACCGGCAGCGCTTAGGCGCTCTTTAAATTTCTCGCTAGCAAGCAGGCTTTTTAGCGCGCGCTGCGCATCGTCGAAGTTGCCCTCGATACCGATTACCTTGAGGTTTGCGGCGCCGGCATTTATCATTTGCAGGCGTTGCACCTCGCTCGTGCCGTCTTTTGGATAGAGGCAGACGACTTTGACGCCCGGTGCGTCTGCAAAGGTTTCTAGCGTCGCAGGTCCGGTGTCGCCGCTAGTAGCGCACATTATGAGGTATTTTTCGCCTCTTTTTGCGGCTAGCTCGCTAAGCAGCGCGCCAAACGGCTGTAGCGCCATATCTTTAAACGCGCGCGTAGGTCCGTGATAAAGCTCGTTTATGTAAAGATTTTCGCCGATTTTTCGCATCTGTACGGGATTTTGCGGATCGTCAAATCTCTCATACCGCTTCACCGCCCTCTCAAACATCGCCGTATCAGCGTCAAATCCGAATTTCTCTATGATTTTCAGAGCGATTTGCGCGTAGGCTAAATTTACCGCCTCCGCAAAGAAATTTTCGTCCAGCTGCGGCAGCTGCGTCGGTGCGTATAGACCGCCGTGAGCGGAGCTGGGGCTCAGTAGCGCCTGGCTAAATTCCACGCTGCTTAGGATCTCTCCCGCACTCGCTCTAGTTTGAAATAACTTCATTTACTTTCCTTTTTTATCCATTTTTTGTATTTTTTACTAGCTTTGTCCGCCTTAAAAGCGACTATTTCAGGCAGCTCGTAGTCGTGGTGCCGCGCAATAAATTTAGCGATTTTTTTAAATTTAACCGCGGTTTTTATGAGTAAAACTCGCTCCTTTTCGTCCTTTATCTCGCCGTCCCAAAAATAAACGCTATTTGCCTTAAAAACGCTAACGCAGGCGGCAAATTTAGCTTTAACGAGCTTTTTGGCTAGAGCTTTGGCTGCGGCCTCATCGGCGCAAGAAGTTAGTATAAATTTCATTTAATGTGTCCCAAAATTTTTAGGAGATTATAGAATTTTCTCTTTGATAATTCGTTTAAATTTACCCGCCAGTGTCGTTTTTAGCGCGATAACGGATAGCGGCAAGCCAAACTCCTCCATCTTTACGGCGTCTTTTCGCGTAACCAAAAGCGAGGTCGCGGCGTAGCGCTCTAGGATACTCGCTAGCTCGTCCCGCGAAAACGCGTAGTGATCGGGATAAATATCGCGTCCCACGCAAAGGCTAAAATAAGGCTCCAAGCGCTGCGGATTTGCGATAGCGGTCACTAAAACCATCTTTGTAGTTTGATTTATTATTTCGCTCTCTCGAGTAAAGTCCTCGCCCTCTTTTACGACGTAGTCGGCTTTAGCGTAAAATTTACTCGGGTAGCGATACGCGCCACTAGGCAGGACGAAATCAAAATACGGCTTTGCCGATGGGCGGATCAGGACGTTAAATTTTTTGATATGAAATTTACCAAAGCCGTCATCGAGCAGCACGTATTTTGCGCCCATTTTTTTGGCCTCATTTATGGCGATATCGCGGTTTTCGCTCACGATGACGTTTGCGTTTTTTACACTTTTTGCGTACTCCATCGCCTCGTCGCCGCTAGCCGTGACGCCCACCAAAATTTCGCCCGAGACTGCGACCTTGACTAGCCCTTGCGAAGCTCTACCATAGCCTCGTAGTACGACGCAACCGCCATCAAATTCGCTTAATATAGCAATACCCAGCGGCGTCTTTCCGCTGCCGCCTAAGGTTAAATTTCCGATGCTGATAATCGGAATGCCAAAATCTAAAGCTTTGCTAAATTTGGATTTTAAAATCACGCATGCGCAGTAAATCCAGCTAAGCGGCAAAAGCGCGATAGATAGGCACTTTTGCCACAAATTCGGAGCGTAAAAATACTCCTGCGCAAAGGCGTAAATTTTCCTTTTAAACACGCGTTTTGGCTACTTCTCGCACGCTCTCGCAGATATATGCAACCTCTTCGTCGCTAAGCGCGTTGTAAACGGGCAACGAAAGCACCTGCTGATATGTTTTTAGCGCATTCGGGAATGAATTTACCTTAAGCCCGTATTTGCTCTTATAGTAGCTTAAAAGGTGCATCGGCTTGTAGTGAAGCGCCGTGTGGATACCGCGCTCTAGCAGCTCCTTCGCAAATCCGTCGCGGTTTTTGTCGATCTTGATGATGTACTGGATGTAGACGTGGTCGCGCTTTTTGATCGGTAGCGAGACGTGCGGGCAGTCTGCTAGCTCTTTGTCGTAGATGGCGGCGATCTGTCTGCGTCGCGCGATAAATTTATCCGTCTTTTCAAACTGAGCCACAGCATACGCCGCGCAAAGCCCGGTTAGATCATACTTCACGCCGATATCTACGACGTCATAGACGTAGCCTAGGTTGCCGTCTTTGTCTATGCCGCCATTTACGATCGCGTGGTTTCGCAGTAGTCTAGCGCGCTCGGCGATGGCATCGTCGTCCGTTAGCATAAAGCCGGCCGTCGCGATCGGGTTAGTTAGCTGCGAATGCACGTTAAAGCAAGAGATAAGCGAGCGCTCATCAGAGCCGATTTTTACGCCGTTATAGGTTAGTCCGATAGACTTGCCCGCGTCGTCTAGTACCTTTACGTCGTACTCCTGCGCGATAGCGTAAATCTCGTCCATATCAGACGCCTGCCCCGCTACGTGGTTTACGAATATACCTTTTAGCTTTTTGTGATTGTGCAATTTTAGAGTATTTCGTAGCGACTCGGCGTTCATGTTAAAGTCGTCTTCGTTGATGTCGACGAATATCGGCTCGGCGTCAAAGTGTCTAATCGCCTGCGCCACGCTCGGAGTGGAGTTTACCGAGCAGATAATCTTGTCGCCGCGTTTTAGATCCATCGAGCAAAGCGCCAAATGATGGGCGGCGCTGTTGTTATTTGTCGTAACGGCATGCTTTACGCCAAAATACTCCCTAAGCTCGGACTCCAGCCTATCCACGATCGCCGAACCGTGGTCTTTTAAGGCTTCTTTGATGAGCGTGGTTTCGGCCTCGTCGATGGTCGGTCGATAAAACGCTATCTCTTCCATTGTGCCTCCTTGTTTTTTATTTTTATCTTACCTTTTAAATTTCGTTTTTTAAATTTTACTTTAGAGCCGAATTTGCGGCAGTTTTATCTATTTTTTACTTTCAGCAAAATCATCGCGACTCTACCGTCAAATTTCACCGTTTTTGACTTTCAAAACCTCAGCCAAATTTATCGCCGTAGCCGTAAATTTAGCTCAAATTTTACTCGCCGTTCACGCTAGCAATCGGCGGCAGCGAGAGTTTAAATTTATTTGCTCTCATTCTTGAAAACACAGTCGCGACGAGCCTTGGGTCAAATTCTCGCGCCAGTTCAGCCTCGCTTTTACTCTGCGCCAAACGTAAGACCTCATCTAGCCGCTGGTAGCTGTAGCCTATATCAGCCTCGTCGCTTTGCCCTTCCCAAAGGTCGGCAGACGGGGCTTTTGCGATGATTTTTTCATCGATGCCAAGCTCGCGCGCTAGCTCGTAAATTTCAGTTTTAAAAAGCTCGCCGATCGGATTTAGCGCGCACGCCGTATCGCCGTAAATCGTGCCGTATCCAAGAAGGCGCTCGCTTTTGTTGCTAGTACCCACAACTAGCGCGTTTACCTTTGCGGAATAATCATAAAGCAGGCACATCCTGGCCCTTGCGCTTAGATTTCCCATACGCAAATTTGACGGCGGTTCGCCGATTTGCGCGGTAAAGCTATCTAAAATCGGCTGGATTTCGATGATTTTATGCGTTATTTTTAGATCTTTGCAAAGATTTAGCGCGTCGCTTAAATTCCGCTCGTTTGAGTACTTCGTCGGCATCAAAAGCGCATGCGTTTCAATGCCCGTGCGCGCGCAAAGAGCGGCCACGACGGCGGAGTCTAGACCGCCGCTAACGCCCAGGACAAATCCTTTTGCGCCGCTTTTTTCGAGGTAGCTCGCTAAAAACTCGGTTAGCTTCAGGCTGATTTGCGAATAATTTTTCATAACGATTATCACCGATAAATTTAAATTCTAAAATATTATACAATCTTTTTATAAAATTTAACTTTTAAGCTTAAAGAATATACAATTTATTTTAATTAAATTTTATAAAAGGACAAACGTGAAAATTTTTTCAAAACCATGCGGAGATTATCAAACCAACTGCTACGTAGTATCCAAAAACGGGCGCAATATTATCATTGATCCAGGTCAAGATTCATATGACTTTGTCGTTAAAAATTCACACGCGCCACTCACTATTTTAAACACTCACGGGCATTCTGATCACGTTCTTGACAATGTTAGCTTAAAAAATTTTTTTAATGTTCCGGTATATATCCATAATAGCGATAATTTCATGCTTCACGAAGATCTTTGGGATGCCGGACAACAGCCGATGTATGACGCGATCTGCGTAGGCGGAGCGAAATTTGAGGATGTAAAATTTAACATAGAAGACTTTGAGATCGAGTTTATGCACTTTCCAGGACATACGCCCGGATGCTGTATGGTGCGCGTGGACGACGTTATCTTTAGCGGAGATTTTTTGTTTAGAGGCTCGATCGGACGCTATGATTTTCCGTTTTCAAATGCCGAGAATATGCGCCAAAGCTTGCTAAAATGCAAAAAACTACAGGGCGATTTTATACTGTATCCTGGTCACGGCGAAAAAACGACGCTAAAAGCCGAGCAGGCAAATTTGGACTTTTGGATAGGCATGATCGGCAGAGAGACGAGATTTTAGCGGGTCAAATTTGATCTTTTAAAATTTCAAAATAACCGCGCCAAATTTTAAAAGGCAAATTTGACGGCGGCGAATTTGGCGTTAAATTTATGCAGGTTTTGCCAAAATACGGCGCAAAACAAAATTTGAAAGCAAAAGCGGCGCCAAATTTACAGCGCTGCTCGGTATGCTTTTAAATTTGAGCGATTTTACGCGTTTTGCTTCGCCTCTTCTTTGCGTTTTGCTTCGTTTCGTCTTTGCGCGGCTTGTTTTTGTAGGTTGGTTTTGTAAATTTTAAAGATATGATCCTCTAAAATCACGACCTGAAAAGTCCCCTCAAATACCTTTATATCGTTCGTCGTGCCGGTTACTCGCACCTCGCGTTTTTTGCTCTCGTTAAAGTGCGAGCGCGCGTCAAACTCGATCGCTTCGTTTAGTTTTGTCGGGGCAAAAAAATGTATCTTAGCGCCGATAACGACGCTAAAAGTCTCATTGACCGCCGCCATCGCCGCGTAGCTAGCCGCAGAGAAAACAAAACCGCTGTGTATGAGCCCCTCGCTATCGGCCACCATGTCGCTAGTGGCGAAAAAACGCGTTTTGGCGCGGTTTGGCTCGAGCTGCGTCACGGCGCCACTAAGGCCGATTTTTATATTCGGCGAGGTTTTTAGTTCGTTGCGAAACGGATTTTCGTCCTCGGGTAGTACGACCCCGTCGCTACTGTTGTCGTCGTAGATATTTTCGTCCATTTTTCACCTTTTTATACGCTTAGTTTTAGATAGACCCGTTTTGGCGCGGGATAGCCCTCGACCGTGCGCGCCGGGTCTGCGGGATCGAGGAAATCGCCCAAACTCTGGCCCAAGATCCACTCGGTTTTTCGCTGCTCGTGCGCGTCCGTCGGCTTTGTGGCTAAAATTTTCGCGTCTTTAAAATTTGCCCTCTCGCACCAGTTTAAAAGCGCGCTAATAGTCGGCACAAAGTAGATATTTGGTATCTTTGAGTATGTATTTTTCGGGCTCAGGGCAAAATCACCATCCATATCAAGATACATCGTGTCCAAAAAGAGCTCACCGCCCGCATTTAACGCGCCTTTTAGCTCTTTTAGCGTACGCACGGGATCGCTTCTGTGATAGAGCACGCCCAGGCAAAAGAGCACGTCAAATTTGACGCCGTAGTGGGGCAAATGCTCGACGCCTAGCAGCTCGTACTCTATGCCCGAGCGCACAAACGCATCGATAAATTTAAACTGCAAAAAGCTCATAACGCCCGGATCAAAGCCGATTAGCTTTTTGGGACGCTTGGGTAACATACGAAAAAGATAGTAGCCGTTGTTGCAGCCGATATCTCCCACGACCTTGTCCGCTAGATCCATGTGCGGCGCGAGTAGGTTAAATTTAACAAAACTCCTCCACTCGCTGTCGATAAATATATCGTCTATCTTAAACGGCCCCTTGCGCCACGAGCGTAAATTTAGCGCCGTTTGCAGCGTCTCTTCGCGCTGGGCGGGGGTTAAATTTGCGTTTATCTCGACTATATCGTCAAATTTAAGCTCAAATTCGCGCCCCTTAAATTTGGCCGCCAGCTCCTCTACCTCTCGCATCAAAGGCGCGTAGGTTTTGCCCGCCAGCTCTCTAGCCTTCACCGATCTAGCCGCTTCTAAACCCATCACTCCGTCCAGTCGATGATGTTTTTAGGGCACTCTTTGTGATAGACGCCCGTCGCGTCGTAGTACTCCTTGCACTCGTTGTAGTACTTCGTTGTCACGCCGCGGTCATTTAAAAACACGCAACCGCCCAGCATAGCCGCCAGAGCCGAAAAAAATAAAATTTGCGCTAGAGTTTTCATTTGAAAAATTTAGCGTGCTTTTTCTTCATATATTCGACGACTTCGAGCACCTCGTCCACGCCCTCGGCATCGCTGCTCTCCAGTGCGTCGTCGATACACTCGATGTAGGTCTCTGCCGCGTCCTCAAGCCTATCTTTTTTCACGCCGGCATAATACAGCATCGCCTCCAGCATCATCGAAAGCTCGTAGCTTAGCTCGTCCACGGTAGGTTCTATTTCTTTCATTTTCTATCCTTGTAAAATCGTTTTTTTAGTTATTAGGTCGGTTATCTGCGCCTTTACGTTCTCATAGCTAAAGCTATCTTTAAAGCCCGCAAAAAGCCCGCCGCTAGCGTTCACATGCCCGCCGCCGCCGACTAAATTTTTAGCCATCTGGCTGACATCTACTTTGCCATTAGCGCGAAAGCTCAGCGTCTTTTTGCTCGTAACGTCGATGAAAAAATCAATATCGGGGTTCGCGACTAAAAAATCGTTGCCGATAACCGAGGTGTTACCGATATTGTAGGTCAAAATGCCGTTAAGGTCGTTATACTTTATGCTAAATTTCTCTTTTTCCTCGCTTAGCTTTTTTACGACGAAGGCTGAAATCAGGTTGCTTAGAGTGTCGTTTTTACCCTCTTTGAAAAAGTCCTTTTTAAATCCGAAAATCGCCTCGTCAAGCCCGACATAGTCGTCTCCCGCGTCAAAAAACTCCCGCGCGCGCTCGATAAGATAAAAAAGATAGCGTGAATTTTCAGCCTCAAACATCGTTTTGTTTATCTCTTTTGCGTTTGCGACGAGTCCGAGTCCGACCTTGCCCATTTCAAAATTTACGTCGTCTTTTAGCCAGATATCGACCGCATTTACGACGTCGCTAAAGTGATTTAGGCTAGCATCCACCCCGTAAATTTTAGCGAAAAAATCATGCGTGATCTTAGTCGCGCACCTTGAGCTATCTAAAAAATACCAGCTAAATTTGCTCGCGCACTCGGCACCGCTTTGGTGGTGATCAAGGAGCAAAATTTTAGCGTTTTTGTTTGCTAGCGCCTTCTCGTAGGCTTCGCACTGCTCCACGGTCAAATTTAGATCCGTTATCAGTATGAGCGCTTTTTCATTGCTTTTAGCCGCTTCGCCATCGCCGCGATTTTCGGGCGCGTTTTGCGAGTTAGCATTTTGCTCGCCGTTTAAATTTGACTGCGTCTGGGCTGCGTTTTTATCCGAAATTTGAGCCAAAATTTGATCAAATTTCTCGTCGATCTCCTTGCCGTAGTTTGAGTTATAAAATTTAACGTTTTTAAAATAGTGATTCGTTATTACCTGCGCGCCGTATCCGTCAAGATCGGTGTGCGAGAGGTGATGGATGGTCATTTTATTCCTTACAGATTTTGTATTTCTATCGTGCCTAGCGTCTCAAACGGCGTATTTGCCGCAACTTCGGCAAAGCTAAGCACCGTGATATCTATGGCGAAATTCGCGCAGATATCGGCGATAAATTTACGCAAGCTAGGCTCCACGCAAAGTATCATCGAGCCGTACTCAGAGATCGGCCGCTTCGCCCTCGCCTCGCGCAGAGCCTGCACGATCGCCGACGTCTGCGAGACGTTTATCATCAGGTGATACGCGCCGTCTTTATACTGCACGGCGTCGATCAGCTTTTGCTGCGCGGCAGGCTCCATCACGTAAAAATTTAGCCGTCCGCTCTCATCGACGTAAAGCGAAGTGATAGCGCGAGCAAGCGCGGTGCGGACGTGCTCGACGATCATATCGAGGTTCTTGCTAACCTCGGCGATGTCGCTTAGCGCCTCTAGGATACTTAGCATATCTTTTATCGGGATGTGGTCTTTTAGTAGCGCTTTTAGCACCTTTTGGATCACTCCGATAGGCGCGATACGTAGCGTATCCTCGACGATGACGGGGTATTCAGATTTTAGCTTGTCGAGCAAATTTTGCGTCTCTTGACGAGTTAGGAGCTCGGCGGCGTTTTGTTTTATCAGCTCGCTCATGTGCGTAGAGATGACGCTCGCGGGATCTACGATCGTGTAGCCGCTTAGTATCGCGTCCTCCTTCACGCTCGCATCGATCCATAGCGCGTCTAGGCCAAACGCCGGCTCTTTAGTCGGGATGCCTTCGATGTTGTCGCTAACTAGTCCGCTATCCATCGCGAGGAATTTATCCGCGTAAATTTCCCCCTGCCCGATCACGACGCCTTTTAGCTTAAAGCGGTATTCGTTTGGCGGTAGCTGGAGATTGTCGCGGATACGGATCTTTGGCATCAAAAAACCCAGCTGTGCCGCAATATTTCGGCGCATCGCTCGTATTCGCTCGATGAGATCGGTCTCGGCGATCTTTAGCAGGCCGTATCCCAGATCAAGCTCTAAAATTTCAAGCTTTAAGATATCGTTTATCTTAGCTTCCTCTTCGCGGGCGATCTCCTCTTCGCTTTTTTTAGGCGGTTTAGGCGCCGCCGGTCCTTCCTCCTCGCCTTGCGCCAAGCTTGCGCTTTGAGCTTTGGATGTCAAATTTATCTTGCCCTCTTTTACCTCTTTCATTATATAACCCATACTTAAAAACAAAAGCGAGATAAAGCCCAGAGATAGCGTCGGCAGTCCCGGGACTAGAGCAAAAATAAATAGTATAAAGCCGACTATCAAAAGCGTTTTGTATTCGCCTAGTAGCTGCGTTAGTGAGCCCTCGGCGAAATTTTCATCGTCCTTGCTAGCTCGAGTGATGATGATCGCCGTAGCCGTCGAAGTGATGAGGCCAGGTATCTGACTCACTAGACCGTCGCCGATCGTTAGGATCGTGTAGTTTTGCGCCGAGGTAGCCATATCTAGGCCATACTGAAACGAGCCGATGAGAAAGCCGCCGACGATGTTTATGATCGTGATGATGATGCCCGCGACCGCATCGCCTTTGATAAATTTAGACGAGCCGTCCATCGCACCGTAGAAATTCGCCTCGCCGATGATGGCTTCGCGGCGCTCTCTTGCGGTCTTTTCGTCGATCAGACCCGCGTTTAGGTCGGCGTCTATCGCCATTTGCTTACCAGGCATCGCATCTAGCGTAAATCTCGCCTGCACCTCGCTCACGCGCGTCGAACCTTTGGTAACGACCATGAAATTTATAAGCACCAGGATCGTAAAAACTATCACGCCAATGACGTAGTTGCCGCCTACGACGAACTGTCCAAAGCTTGAGATGATCTCGCTCACGGCATCGGGACCGTTGTGCCCTTCACTTAAAATCATACGCGTAGTGGCTATATTTAGCGAGAGTCTAAAAAGCGTGATGATTAGAATAAGCGTCGGAAATGTGCTGAGGTCGGTCGGCTTTGGCACGTAAACGGCGATCAGGATGATGAGCACCGAGATAGAGATGGAAAGCGCAAGAAAAAAGTCCAAAACCGCGCTAGGAAGCGGCACGATGATGATCGCAAGGATGGCGATTATGACGCCGACGATCGTGAGCCCCTTAAACCTTACGATGGGCTCTAAAAACGGTGCGACCAGAGTTAGGATATTGCGCTTTTGTTTTGCCAAAATTTACTTCTTGATTATATTTGCTAACGTAATTGTATCTAAAAAATCGTCGATTTTGGACTGCAGCGCACTAAACATCGGCCAAATTTGACACATTCCGCCCTTGCTAGAGGCGCAACCATCAGCCGAGATCGAGCACTCAAATACCGCCATTTTGCGCTTTTCTGCGCTTTCGATTATTCTTTTTATACTGATTTCTTCAGGCTTTTGCGCGAGCATAAATCCGCCGTTTGCGCCCTTAAACGAAACCAAAATGCCCTCTCTGGCCAAATTTTGCAAAATTTTGGCCAAAAAGCTTTTTGATATCTCAAGCTCGCCCGACATCGTATCGACGTCTGACGGAACGTCTTTTTGCGCTATGTAAATCAGCGAAAGCAGCGCGTATTCGCTTGCTTTTGTCAAAAGCATAAATTCCCCTTAAATTTTTTGCGGATATTTTATTAAATTTTATCTGCAAATTTGATTAAATCAATATTTTTTAAAACAGGCGCCGCATTTTTTGATTTTTATGATATAATCGCCTTTTTTAATCTCACCAATCAGGAGGTCACTATGGCTTTGGATTCGGCTAAAAAAGCAGAAATTGTTGCGAAATTCGCTAGAAAAGAAAAAGATACCGGTTCTCCGGAAGTTCAGATCGCATTGCTAACCGCAAGGGTCGAGGAGCTAACCGAGCACCTAAAAATCTACAAAAAAGATCACTCATCTCGTCTCGGGTTACTTAAAATAGTCGGCCGCAGAAAACGCTTGATGAAATATCTAAAAGCTAAAGATTACGCAGCTTACACAAAAGTTATCGCTGAGCTAAACCTCAGAGATAAATAATCCTAAGCCCCAAATTCGGGGCTTTTCTCTTAAATTTTACTTTACTTACTTCAAATTTTAATACGTCAAACTTTTAGATTCATAAAATTTCTAGCGATAAAATCAAATTTAACCTACTCTTACATTAAATTTATTCAATTTTTCCCGCGCGCCACTCATTTCACCCAAATTTTGACTTTCTAACCTTGAGCTAACTACACTAAAGTTATCTAAATAATTTTTTTTAACTATAGCCCTTGACAATTATCCGCTCAATGTTGTATAATGCGCCTAGCAATTTAAAGGAGAGAGTGCTAATATGATAAAGGTGAGCAAGCGAGATCTGATACTTGATTCTATCATTCAAGCTTATCTTAGCGACAACGCTCCGATCGGCTCTAGCGAGCTTGGTTCGCGTATGGCGATGTCGATTCCGGCCTCTACGATTAGAGTTTATTTTAAAAAACTCTCCGACGAGGGCGCGATTACGCAGTTTCACGTTAGCGGCGGCAGGATACCGACGGCTGCGACGATGAGAGATTATTGGCGAGCTAGGTTAAATTTTGGTGAGACGCTAGATATCGCAAATCCTAGCCTACTAAAGTTGCTAAGCGATAAATTTGAAATTTACGCGATGGTTTTTGAAAGCAAAACCCAAACGCTAAACGAGGTTTTAAATTTAAACAATAGATTTTTGATTTTGAGCTTTAGTGAGGACGAGATAGCACTCAAATTTAACTCGAAAGTCGAAAAATTTTTGAGCAATCTCATCGGCATAGACCTGGGCAGACTCGAGCTTACCTGTATGCAGGTGGGCCTAAACGAGCTAAGAAATAAGATAGCCGAGCTAAAGCGCACTAAAATTCGCTTTTTAGAAAACGAAAGGGTTGCGCTTGAAATTTTCGGAGAGAGCTTTAAAAACGCGCTAAGCCCTAGCTTTGAGATGGTTTTTGATTCGAATTTAGTCTTTTTCAGCGAGAACTATCTAGGCATGAAACTAGACGTAAATTTTGATGGTAAAGAGGCCAAAATGCTTTGCGCAGGCAGTATTTATAATGATTACGAAAGATTTTTAAACAACCTAAAGGAGGCGGCATGAACGAGAATGAAAATGTAGAGCTTGAGCAACAAATCCCGTCAAATTTCGACGAGAGCATCAGCTTTGAGGGTCTAGACGCGAAGTCGGCCCAGCTTCAAAAGCAGCTCGAGGAGCTAACGGATAAGTATTATAGAGCCAACGCGGACTTTGAAAACATCAAAAAGCGTTTTGAAAAGGAAAAAGCAGACATTGCGACATATGCAAACGAGAAATTTGCGCGGGATCTGCTTCCGGTGATAGACGCGCTTGAGATGGCGGTAAATTTTGAAACCGAAGGCGACGAATACGCGGCAAAAATAAAAGAGGGAATTTATATAACGATAGATCAGTTTAAAAAGTGTTTCGAAAAAAACGGTATCACGCCGATCGAAACCGAGGGCGAATTTGATCCGAATTTCCACAATGCCGTACTGCAAATCGATAGCGAGGACGTGGAAAAAGGAAAAATCGTGCAAGTGATACAAAAAGGCTATCTAATCAACGGCAGAGTTTTACGACCTGCGATGGTATCGATAGCAAAGTAAAATTTAAAATAAAAATTTAATAAAAAGGATAAACAATGGCAAAAGTAATAGGTATAGACCTAGGAACGACGAATTCATGCGTAAGCGTGTATGAGAGAGGCGAAAGCAAGGTAATCCCGAATAAAGAGGGCAAAAATACGACTCCTTCGGTCGTAGCGTTTACCGATAAGGGCGAAATTTTAGTAGGCGATAGCGCAAAACGCCAAGCCGTCACAAACCCTGAAAAAACCATATACTCTATCAAAAGAATAATGGGTCTAATGAGCAACGAGAAAAACGCACAGGAAGCTAAAGCTAGGCTGCCGTACCACGTCGTGGATAGAAACGGCGCGTGCGCTATAGAGATCGCGGGCAAGGTCTACACTCCGCAAGAAATCTCGGCCAAAGTGCTAATGAAGCTAAAAGAGGATGCGGAAAGCTATCTGGGCGAAACGGTCGTAGACGCCGTCATTACGGTGCCTGCGTACTTTAACGACAGCCAAAGAAAAGCGACTAAAGAAGCAGGCACAATCGCGGGACTAAACGTGCTTCGTATCATAAATGAGCCTACAGCGGCGGCTCTAGCCTACGGCCTAGATAAAAAAGAGTCCGAAAAGATCATGGTTTACGACCTGGGCGGCGGTACGTTCGACGTTACGGTACTAGAAACCGGCGATAACGTGGTCGAGGTTCTAGCTACCGGCGGTAATGCGTTTCTAGGCGGCGATGATTTCGATAACCGCCTAATCGACTGGCTAACGAGCGAATTTAGAAGCGACTCGGGCATCGATCTAAAAACCGACGTGATGGCTATGCAGCGCCTAAAAGAGGCAGCCGAAACGGCTAAAAAAGAGCTAAGCTCAGCTCAAGAAACGACGATAAATTTACCGTTTATCACCGCCGACGCTACGGGTCCTAAACACCTCACAAAGACGCTAACTAGGGCTAAATTTGAAGGCATGATCGAGGATCTAGTCGCTCAAACGATCACCAAGATAAACGAGGTCGTAAAAGATGCCGGACTAGACAAAAAAGATATAAAAGAAATCGTCATGGTGGGCGGCTCGACGCGCGTGCCTTTAGTTCAAGAAGAGGTCAAAAAGGCGTTTGGCAAAGAGCTAAATAAAAGCGTAAATCCGGACGAGGTCGTAGCTATCGGCGCGGCGATCCAAGGCGCGGTCATCAAAGGCGACGTGAAGGACGTGTTGCTCCTAGACGTCACTCCGCTAAGCCTAGGTATCGAGACTCTAGGCGGCGTTATGACAAAAATCATCGAAAAAGGCACGACTATCCCGGTTAAGAAAAATCAGGTATTTTCAACCGCCGAGGACAACCAAAGCGCGGTCACGATCCACGTATTGCAAGGCGAGCGCGAATTTGCCCGCGACAACAAATCTTTGGGTCAGTTTAACCTAGAGGGCATCCCTGCCGCTCCTCGCGGAGTGCCGCAGATCGAAGTAGAGTTTGACATCGATGCCAACGGTATCCTAACGGTCTCTGCTAAAGATAAGGCTACCGGTAAAGCTCAAAACATCACGATCTCAGGCTCAAGCGGACTAAGCGAGGACGAGATCAACAACATGGTCAAAGACGCCGAGCTACACAAAGAGGACGACAAAAAACGCAAAGACGCGGTAGAGGCGCGCAACCAAGCCGACGCGCTCGCGCACCAAACGCAAAAGAGCCTCGACGAGTTAGGCGAAAAAATCCCGGCCGAGGACAAAGAGCGCATCCAAAAGGCGCTTGACGAGTTAAAAGAGACGCTAAAAGACGAAAACGCAAGCAAAGAGCAGATCGACGCGAAGGTCAAAACTCTAAGCGAAGCCAGCCACAAGCTAGCCGAAGCGATGTATAAAAAAGACGGCGCCGCGGGCGAGCAAGCAAACGGCGGCAAGAAAAAAGACGACGACGTCATCGACGCCGAAGTCGAGTAAAATTTAGCCCTTGTTTCTGCGAGGGCTTTAAGCTTAAATTTAAGGTTTCGGCGTTTTTACATGCCCTTAAATTTACTCCGCCCGTTAAATTTGACGGGCGGTTTTTTATAAATCTTTAAATTCGTTATCTCAAATTTACCCAATCCAAATTTGACCCCATGTAGTTTTCATCCGCTTATTTTTATAAAATTTAGCCCTTTTTTCAGCACAATCCTTAATCAAAATCATCCCTTTAAGCGGCCGATTTAAATATAATCAAACAAAAAAGGTCCTAAATGTATCTATTTTTCCTGATTGTTCATATTTTGAGCGCCGTAGCCTTTGTCGGTTACGTATTTTTCGACGTTTGTATATTTCCGTTTGCTAAAAAGCATATAGACGAGGATACGCTCGCTCGCGTCAAAAAAGCCTACACCAAAGGCAGCGCAAAGGTCTTTGGCACTGCGTTTTTGCTTCTGATCATCAGCGGCGTTTACATGGCAAAGGATTATTTTGGCGGCGAGAACGGATGGCTCGGCAGTCCGTTTCAAATTTTACTCGCGACCAAGATCGGCGTGCTAGGGCTAATGTGCCTAATCACGGCGATATCGCTCTTTTACGTCTATAAGCTTAAAAAGCCCGATCCCTTCGGCAAATACTCGCACGTCATCGCCCTTGTTTTGTGCATTATAATGATAATCCTAGCAAAAGTGATGTGGAGAGTTTAGGCAAAATTTACGAGTACGCACCCGACTCGGCAAATTTAACTTGGCGAGCATTTATATTTTAATCGCAAAGCGCGAGAGTAACATTAAACGCAAAAGTAAAATTTGACCGATTGATTTAAGACGCGATTAGATCGCAAAAGTCAGAGTAAAAACAAAAGCGTTTTAGCCGCCAAGGAGTGTAGCGGCCAAAATGTAAGGCAGTTAAATTTAGCCCAAAAGCCTGTTAAACTGGCTTTGCAAGCTTGCGGTATTGTGCGCTTGCGCGAGGATCGCGGCGTTTGCTTGCAGGTCGTTTTGCTTAAAAGCGCTTAGATTTTTAGCGATGTCGTTATTTTGTAGCTGCGACTCGCTTTGTCTTAGCGCGACGTTTTTGGTTAGGCTTGCGTTGATGCCCGAGATTATGCCGTTTTGCGCCGCGCCGATCTCACCTCGCAGAGCGTTTACGCTACCGATAAATTTACTCACGCTCTCGCCGTTACTCACGTCTATACCGCTAAAATCGGGCGCGTTTAAATTTACGCTCGCCGTGCCGTTGCCGGTTAGGAAGCTCATCTGCCCGCCAAATACGTTTTTACCGTTAAAACTCGCCTGCTGCGTGCTCTCCCTCATCGCGCCCACTAGAGCGTCCGCCTCGCTTTTTATCATCTTTTGCTGGTCGGCGTTTAGGATGCCGCCGTTATATCTCACCGAGAGCTCGCCGATGCGGTCGGCGCTTTGCGTGATATTTGCTAGCGTGGAGTCTGCGATCTGCAGGATGCCGATAGCGTCGTTTGCGTTTGCGACGCCCTGCTCTAGCGCGGAGCTTTGAGAGCGCAAAGAGTCCGCGATAGCGAGATTTGCGCTGTCGATGCCGCTTAGAGCGCGCTGTGCAGAGATGTTATTTAGAGCTTTTGCGCTATTATTTTGAGCTTGTTCTAGGTACTGATTGCTTAGGCTTGAGTTTGCGGAAAAATTTCCTAGTTTCATTTGCACTCCTTTTAAATTTGACCCGATTTTAGCGAAAATTTGATTAAAAATTTATCATTATACGAATGTAAAAATTTAAGCCTGAATTAGACGCCTAAATTTATCAAGCAAATAGTAAAATTACGCCTATTTGCTGGGCGTCATGCATAAATTTACATCCGCATTTTTTGCACTACCCAAATTTATGCGATATCGAAAATTTACTTAAAATTTATCTAAAATTTGGTTCGCTCTTGATAACTCATCACAAAACTTGACAAAATATATCTTAATAAACTATAATTTTTGAATTATTTTTTAAAGGAGAAAATATGAAAAATCTTATCATTATCGCGCATCCTAATATGACAAGCTCAAACGCCAACAAAGCGTGGCGCGAGGCGGCCGAAAAACAGGCGGACAAATTCGACGTCCACGAGATTTACGCCGCCTACCCTAGCGGCAAAATCAACGTCTCGCGCGAGCAGGAGCGATCCTAAATCACGACAAAATCGTGCTGCAATTTCCACTTTATTGGTACAGCTATCCGCCGCTTTTAAAGCAGTGGTTCGACGACGTATTCGCATACGGCTGGGCCTACGGCAGCACGGGCGGCAAGCTAAAAGGCAAGAAGTTTGCGTTAGCAATCACTATCGGCGACGAGCCTAAAAGCTACGAAAAAAGCGGCGCGGTCGGGCTTAGCATGGACGAGATTATAGCGCCATTTAAATGCGCTATGAATTTCACCGGCGCGAAACTGGAAGCGCGGCATTTTGGATACGGATTTTCGTTTCACGCGGATGCCGAGTACATCGCCAAAAGCGCGGAAAAATACGCGGAGTTTTTAGCTAAGCTTTAGTCCTGCGCGCTAAAACGCGCTCTTTGTGCCGAGGCGACACAGACTAAATTCGCATCTTTAAGGCGTTAAATTTAAACCGCTTGGCGCAAAGGGCGACTTTTTGCATTAGCACGCATAAGCTTTGAGGGCTTTGATCAGCTTAAATTTTTAACCTTCTTGACGGTTTACAAACCCGGCCGCTAGCTTTTTTAAAAAAACGGCGCGCGAGTTACTCAGATAACGGCGTTCTACACGGTGCCTAGGGCAAAGCAACGCAGGCTAAATTCGCGTTTTTAAAGGCGCTAAATTAAACCGCCGATGGACGTTTTGGTCGTAAATCGCGGCGAGTACAAGAGGCAAGCCTAAATTTATCGCGCCAAGTAGCCTAAATCGGTCAAAACGCGCCGCGTTTTCTAGCCCTTACCGCTTCTGCCGCACTCGCTATCAAAAGCATAGTCGCGGCGACTCCCCAAAAAAGATAGGTCTCGCCGCTTTCGTAATAAGTAACCGCTTCAAAAACAAGCTCGCCTTGCGCCGGCACGAGCCGCCCCTCTTTTATCATCTTGCGGATGTCCGCGCCGCTTATGTTTTGTCCGTGCAGATCATACGGCCGCGTCAAAATCTCTATGGCGGCAACGTCTGCGATCTCGTAAATGCTAGCGTCAATCATCTGCACTGTTCCCATCGCGTCAAAATAGTAAATTTTATCGCCGTTGGCATAAACCGCGCCGTATACGCCGTTGCGCACAAGGCCTATTTTGCGCCATTGCTCGCTCGTTTTCAGCTTAAAAAGCTCCGTATGGCGCGAGCCTAACCGCCTGCCGCTCTTATTTCTGTGCCACACTTCGCGGCTCTGCACGAAATAAGTCTGTCCGCCGCTGATAAAAACGCTACCCGCAAGTGGCGAAATTTCACCCGTAAACGGATCCGCCGCCGCGCGTTTTAGCTCGCCGTTTTTGTCGTCGCTATGACGCCGCCAAAAGTAAATCCCGCCCTTGCCGCGAAAAAGCAGATGATAGGCGTGCGAGCCGGAGACGCCAAACGGTAGTGAATAAGGCGCAAATTCGGGTGCAAACTCGTGCTCGTCCGCATAAACTACGCCGCTAGCGGGTTCCAAAAGATAGTGCACGCCGTTAAAATACGCCGCCTCGTGCAGCTCAGGAGTAAATTTAACAACAAGCCGCGAGCTTTTAAAATAGGCGTTTTGCCCGTCCGTAACGTAAAAATCGCTAGTTCGTCCGCGCGCGTCTAGCACGTATCTTAGTGCCCTAGCATCTGCATCCTCTAGCTGCCTACCCTCAAAATACACCCTGTCGCCTTCTCCGCGCAAAGCCGCTTTTTCCGCCGCGAAACCGAAATCTAAAATAGGGGTTAAATTTACGCTAGAAACGTGCTGGGTTTTATAGATATAGCTTTGCGGTTTATCAGCACCAAATATCGCGTATGCCATAGTTTGAACCATCTCGCTAAAGCCGCCTAGCTCGTAGTTTCTCTCGCCTACGTCGCTACAAAAATAGCTAATCTCGCCGTCCGTGAAATATCCGTTGCCAATCGCTCTAGCGCGAGAAGGATCTAGCCCGGTCATAGCGAGATTGCCGCAGTAAACGGCACTTTCGTCAGCGCCAACGTTTCGCCCGCGATAACCGCCTGTCGCAAGGACCTTAAATTTATCCGCTCGTACACCTTTTAGCTCAAATTTGCCTCCGCTTGGGATGAGAGCGTAAATTTTACCCTGCGGCGTCGCGTAAAATTCGCTGCTACCTATCTGGGTAAATTCGTTTTCCTCCTCGTAGCTAGCGACGTAAACCATGAAAAATACCGTAAAAAGCACGGCAAAAAGCGCAAATAAGCAAAGTAGTATAGGTTTTTTATCTTTCAAAGTGCCGCCTATTTTTAAAAGCTCTTTTTTTACCGAGCTCAAATTTTACGCAAAATGCCTCAAAATTTTAAATTTTGACGCGGCTGCTCTCACCGTGAGATAGCAGGTCGTACAAAGTATAGCAAGCGTTGTAATATCGCCAAAGCTAAACTCTCCGCCGCTCGTAACAAGCGAGGTTGCTATCCCGCTAAATAGCAACAAACTAATACAAACAAAGCAAACAAAGGCAAAAATGTTTAAAAATTTCGCGCTTTTGCTTGCGTTTTCGTTATTTTTAGCAAGCGTCTCAAAGGTGAGAATTTTGTTTAAAAAGCCGTCTTTTTCATACTCTACTTTGACTAGATCGCCCATTTCTAGATCAAATTTTTGCGGCGAAAACGTCGCGCTAAATCTCTGGCCGCCAACCTCAAAACTAACGGCGACGGCCTCATTTAGCTTGATCGTCCTCACATATAGCCCGCTAACCCTGCCGATTTTGGTAAATTTTTTCAAATTTGCTCCAAATTTTCGGCGATTTCTAAAACTTCAAAGTATTCGTTTTCAAGCGTCTCCAGCTCGCTTTTTGCCGTTTCTAGATCGTTATAAAGCGCGGTTAGTCCGATTTGCTGATAGATTTTAGGATCGCTAAGGCCCGCATTTAGCTCTTTTATCTTAGCTTCCAGTGCGGCGATTTTTTCGGGGTGCGAGGATAAAATTTGCGTTTGCTTGTAGCTTAGCTTTGCGCTTGTTTTGCTCTTTTGCTTTTGCGCTTGCTCGGCTTCGCTTGCTAGGCTTTCTTCAAATTTGCCAAGCTCGGCTAATTCGTCTTCTAGCTCGAGATAGACGCTGTACTCTTGATGTAGCACCTCTATGCGCGTGCCCTCAAAGGCCCAGAGCTTATGCGCGATCTTATCGACGAAGTAGCGGTCGTGGCTCACGATGATTATGGCGCCTTCAAAGCTTTGCAGATAGTCCTCAAGGATGTTGATAGTAGCGATATCTAGGTCGTTTGTAGGCTCGTCAAGCACGAGTACGTCGTGCTCCTTGCTAAAAAGCAGCGCGAGCGCCACGCGGTTTTTCTCGCCGCCGCTTAGCACGCCGATGGGTTTATCGAGAAATTCTTTAGGAAATAGGAAATTTTTAAGGTAGCCGTAGACGTGCATATTTCGCCCGCGCACCATGACGTGATCGCCGCCGTTTGGACAAAAGGTCTCAATGAGGCTCTTATCGTCGTCCAGCGCGCTTCGCGACTGATCAAAGTACCCCACGCGCACTTCGCCGCGCTTGATCTCGCCGCTGCTAGGCTTTTCAAACCCGAGTAAAATTTTAATAAGAGTGCTTTTGCCGCTGCCGTTTCGTCCGACTATCGCGATACGCTCGCCTTGCAAAACGCGCGCGTTAAAATCTCTAAAAAGCTGCTTGCCGCCGATAGTTTTGCTTAGTTGCTTGATCTCAAAGAGCATCTTTTTGCGGTTTACGCTTTGCGTTTGGTTAAAATTTTTGCTCGCTCGCTCAAGCTCGAGCCTAACGCGGCGTATAACGCCCGGATTTTTCTTAGCCTCCTCGCGCATGGCTAGCACTCGCTCTTTGCGCCCTTCGTTACGCTTTAGACGCGCTTTGACGCCGCGGCGTAGCCACTCTTCCTCGGCTTTTAGCTGTTTTAGCAGCGTCTCGTGAGATTTGGCTAGGCTGGCTAGGATTTCCTCTTTTTTAGCTAGATAGTTTGCATATCCGCCGTCAAATGACGCCAGCGCGCCATCCTCGATCTCGGCGCTTCTGGTTGCCAGCGCATCGATAAAGTAGCGATCGTGCGAGATAAAAACTATCGTCTGGCGCGAGCTTTTTAGCATATCTTCAAGAAATCTCACCATATAAACGTCAAGGTGGTTTGTAGGCTCGTCAAGCAGCAAAATATCGGGCTTTTTAAGTATCAGCGCGCCCAGAGCCACGCGGCGTATCTCGCCTCCGCTAAGGCTAGAAACAGCGCGGTTTTCGTACTCTTTTAGCTTAAACTCCTCCAGCACGCGCTCGATCTTGCGCTCGATCTGCCAGCCGTCTTTTGCCTCGATAAATTTGATGAGTTCGTCTTGCCTAGCATTTAGTTCTTTATTTTGCGGATCGCGTCCGAGCGCTTCCAGTACCGCCGCATACTCGTCGCGCGCATCAAAGATCTCTTTTAGCTCCAAATTTAGCGCGTCTTTTACGGTGGCCGCATCGTCAAATTTGGGATTTTGCGCGAGCATTTCTACTTTTATGCTGCCTTGCAGTATACGCCTGCCGCTATCAGGCTCTAGCGCGCCCGCGATTAGCTTCATCAGCGTACTTTTGCCGCTGCCGTTTTTGCCGATGATAGCGATACGCTCGCGCTCGTTTACGCTGAGGCTGATTTTGTTTAAAATTTCATTCGGACCGAATTTTTTACTAACGTCGATAAGGTCGATTAGAGCCACGCGCGCCCTTTAAAACGAGATATGCATGCTAAGCGCGATGATACAAAGCGTAAGAGCCATCGGTACGTAGATATATCTGCCCGTAAAATACCAAAACGCGCCTTGCTTTTTTGCCGCGCCCGTGTTGATCTCGTCCATGATCTCTTCTTTTTTGATGACCCAAAACCACGACACCGCGCCGATCACCGCGCCGATAGGGATGATGTAGATCGACACGAAATCCATCCACGGCCCCCAGCTAGTTATGGCTTCCATATTTACGCCGATACCAAAACATATTATGCAAAGCGCGATTAGCACGACGCCGCGCTTTAGCTTAGGAAATTTGTGCATTATCGACTCGGCGACTGCTTCGAACATATTTTGCAGCGAGGTCACGCCGCCGAAAATCACCGCCGTAAATAAAATAATCGCGAAAATTTGACCGCCCGGCATGTCTTGTAAAATTTTAGGCAGCGTTACGAAAAGTAACCCTGGTCCCGCCGCAGGATCCATACCATAAGCAAATACCGCAGGCAGCATAACTAGCGCCGCCGTCATCGCAGCGATCGTGTCAAAGATCGCCGTCTTTTGCGCGCTATCGACGACGTCTTCGTCCTTTGATAGATACGCGCCGTAAACGATCATACCGGAACCCGTGATAGATAGCGAGAAAAAGGCTTGACCCATCGCCGCTACCCACACCATAGGATCTGCGAGCTTGCCCCAGTCGCTGTGAAAGACGAATTTATACCCGCCAAACGCCCCGTCTAAAAACGCCACTCTGATAGCGAGGATAAAAAATAGCACGAAAAATAGCGGCATCATGATTTTATTTGTCTTTTCGATACTGTGCGCACCGAAAAATAGGGTAAATAGCGTGCCCGCAACGACGATAAAGTGAAACGGCACGACCGAGTAGGACGAAAGCGCAAAGGACTCAAACCAAGTGTTCGTATCCACGGTCATTAGCGAGCCCGTGATCGCCTGAAATAGCGCCTTTAAAACGTACGCGATGATGACTGCGTAGCCGATAGCGATACACATCGAGCCAGCCAGCGGTATCCAGCCTAAAATTTTACCGAAAGTGCCCCAGTTTCGGCTCTTCCACGCGTATTCGTATGAGCCTAGCGTGCCGGTTTTGGCGCGTCTGCCGATAGCGTACTCCGCAGAAAGCCCGACGTAGGAAAATATCGCGATAAAAAACAGATAAACGAGCAAAAACGCGCCGCCGCCGTTCGTACCGACCTTATAAGGAAACCCCCAGACGTTGGCCATACCGATAGCCGAGCCCACGCAAGCGATGATAAACGCCCAGCGTGACGTGAAATTTGTTTTGTGCATTTGATATCCGTTTAGATTAAATTTTTTCAATTATACTTGATTAAGCTAATAAAAAGATTATGCCCGCTCGCCCGCAAAGCACGCAGCGCCGCCTTAAAACGCTTTAAATTTATATTTGGATATAATCGCGCGTCATATAAAATCCACGTTACAAAAGAGAAATTATGAATTTATCGCTCAAAAAGCTCACTATCCCGATATTTTTAGATATGTTTTTGCACTTCGTTACGCTCATCATAAACACCTACATGGTGACGAAAGTCAGCGTCCATCTAGTCGGCGCCATGGGCGCGGGCAATCAAATCATGGATCTTTTTATGACCATTTTTAGCTTCCTTAGCGTGGGCTGTTCAGTCGTGGTAGCGCAGGCTCTAGGCGCGCGAAATCACAACCTAGCCAAACACGTCGTGCACGCCAGCATCACGTTTAATACGATCATCGGCCTTGGCAGCGCGGTTTTTATTTACTTTTTCGGATTTGAAATTTTAGAGCTTTTAAACGTCCCTGAGCAGCTTCGCGCCCAGAGTTTTGGCTACTTGCATATGCTTGGTATCGCGCTAGCCTTTGACGGTATCGGCATGGTGCTTGCAGCCGTGCTTCGCGTTTATAACTTCGCCACCGCCGTTATGCTGGTTTCTTTGCTTATGAACGTCATCACTCTTTGCGGCAACGCCATCGCGCTTTTTGGCTGGCTGGGACTACCCAACTACGGCCTCTACGGCGTCGCGGTATCGACGGTCGTGGGGCGCCTAGTGGGCGTTATCGTGCTATTTTTGATCCTGACTCGCTACGCGAAAGTTAATATTTTCTTCAAGCGTCTATTTAGCCTGCCGTTTGCGATTTTGAGTAAAATTTTATCCGTCGGGCTTCCGAGCGCGGGCGAAAATTTACTCTGGATGGCGCAGTATATGGTGGCTTTTGGCTTTGTAGCTAGTATGGGCGAAGCCAGCCTAAACGTGCAAACCATTTACTTTCAGATCACGCTTCTTATCCTTCTTTGCGGAGCTAGCATCAGCGTGGCAAACGAGGTCATCGTCGGCCACCTAGTCGGCGCGATGAGATTTGACGAGGCCTACTCGCGCACTTTCCGCGCGCTTCGCATCGGCTTTATCGCGACTCTCGCGGTCGTTTTGGCGGCGTATTTTGGCAAATTTGAAATCATGGAGCGGCTAAATTTGACCGAGGAGCTAAAGGCCGTCATGCTGCCGCTTTTTACGCTTTCTATCGCGCTTGAGACGGGGCGAACCTTTAACATCGTTATCGTAAACGCCCTGCGCGCGAGCGGGGATGCTAAATTTCCACTGATGACGGGCGCTGTGTTTATGTGGGGCGTGAGCTTGCCGCTAGGATACTATCTAGGCATCGTGCAGGGCATGGGGATCATCGGCGTTTGGATCGGATTTACCGCTGACGAGTGGCTGCGCGGACTCGTAAATACCTGGCGCTGGAGAAGCAGAAAATGGCAGTCAAAACGCCTCGTGTAAAAACCGTTTGCGTAAAATGCGGCGAATTTGACGTCGCGCTAAATTTTAAAAAAGGCGTCAAAACCACCCGCCTAAAGGTCGCTAAAACAGGCGAGATCTCAGTCTCGCTACCATTTTACGCCGCGCAAAAATATGCGCTAGAGTTCGTGCAAAAAAACTACGACTGGCTAAAATCGGCTCACGAGAAAACGCTAGCAAATTTGCCGCACGAGGACGAGTTTAGGCTGCTGGGCGAGGTTTACCGCATCAAATTTGAGCCAAATTTAAAGGGCGTAAATTTGATAAGATTTACGAGCGATTTAGGAGTTTTTGACGGCTTAAATTTGAGCTCAGACGGGCTAGACCCGCGCCTTTACGGCGCTAAATTTGACGGCAAATTTGATGCTAGCGAATTTAACCATCACCTTGATGAGCTTAAATTTAAAAGCTCGGACGAACGCAAATTTGACGGCGAAATTTACGCTCAAAATTTGGCGACGCTAGAAAACTACAAAAAAGCTTTTGCAAGGCACATTTACGGGCATTTTATAGCTAAATTCGCTCCAGCCGTAAACCGCAAGATAAACCGCGTCGTCGTGCGAAAAATGACTACTCGCTGGGGTAGCTGCAACTCGCGCAAAGGCTACATAAATTTAAGCCTAAATTTGATCGAAAAAGCTCCCGAACTAGTCGAATACGTCGTGCTTCACGAGCTAGCCCACCTCATCTACCCCCACCACCAAAAAAGCTTCTATGACTTCATCGCAGGGCTGATGCCTGATTTTAAAACGCGAGAACAACGGCTAAACAAAAAATAATTTTAAATATGCTAAAATAGAATATTTTTAATTTAAAGGGAGATAATGAAAAAACTTCTAATGCTAGTTGCCGCGGTTTTTGCTTTGGGCGGCGATTTTGAGGACGGCGTAAAGGCCTACGAGAGCTCTAAATTTGTAACGGCTCGCGAGAAATTTGCAGCAGCCTGCGACGCAAACAACGGTCTAGCCTGCGCAAAACTAGGCGCGCTTTATCAGCTGGGCAAAGATATCCTGCCTGACACCAAAAAAGCGCTTGAGCTATACGAAAAAGGCTGCGAACTAGGCTCTAAAGAGGCCTGCTCGGGTGCTGGCGGCATATACGTATCAAGCGACAAAGAAAAGGCGCGCACACTGCTAAATAAGGGCTGCGAGCTTGGCGACGGCTTTTCATGCGCGACTGCGGGATCGTATCTGCTAGAGGAGAAAAAATTTAAAGAAGCCTACGCACTCTTTGAAAAAGCATGCAAGATAGGCGATAGCCTCGGATGCCAATTTGCAAGCGATCTAAAACGCTCAAAAAGACTTTAATTTTGCTTACTCGGGTTAAATTTGACGGTTAAATTTAACCCGATTTTATCTTTCTTCTACCCACAACGATTGTGCTTAAATTTACAAAAAGCAAAACAAAAAACTAGGCTAAATTTTAAGAGATAGTAATGGTCGCAGAATAAAAAAGCGCAGGCTCTAAACGCCTACGCCGACTCTCTTTTCCGCTTTATTTTGTATCCATTGAAACGCAAATAACGCCGCGTAAAGCGACACGCCGATCGCGTAAGAAACGTATTCGTTTGCGATAAACGGGATGTATTTAGCGCACATATTAGGCACCAAGGTTAGCGGCACTACGCACAAAAGCAGCGCGCGCTCGAGCACGTTTACGCGTTTAACAAAATACCCTTGAAGCGCCGAAGAAAAGGCAAACATGCCTACTAGCGCCGTACCGAAAATCAGCGCCATCTCGAGCGGATTTGTTATCCACACTATGCCTTTAGCGTCGTTTGGATTGGCGACGTTTACGCTCTCTATCAAAAGCAGCTTGTTGTTAAACACAAACGAAAAGGGCAAAATCGTCGTACGCAGGTCGTAGAAAAAGCCCTGCACGCCCACGGTTACCGGGTTTGCTTTGGCGATACCGGCCGCAGCGTATGCCGCGATGCCGACTGGAGGCGTATCGTCGGCTAGGATACCAAAGTAAAAGACGAAAAGATGCACCGCGATGGCTGGAATGAGAAAGCCGTTTTTGTGCGCCAAAAACAAAATCACAGGCGCAACCAGCGAGCTAACGACGATATAGTTTGCGGTGGTCGGCAAGCCCATACCTAGTATCAGCGACATTATCGCAGTGAGAAAGAGTATAAGCACGATGTTGTTTCCGGCTAAATTTTCCACGACTTCAGATAGCACTTGACCGACGCCAGTTAGCGAGATCGAGCCCACGATGATGCCGGCTAGACCCGTAGCTATAGCGATAGTAGTCATGCTTTTAGCTGCCGTTACCATCGCCCAAAATATATCCGCAAAGCCGATGATAAAGTCCTCTTTGCCGACGTCTTCGCCGTGAGCCATTTTTCTAACCGGTTCTTGAAAAAGGATAATCAAAAATAGCACGCAAATAGCGTTAAAAGCCGCCGAGATCGGGGACTCGTTTGCGATCAACAATGTATAAAGCAAAACCAAAATCGGGATAAGATAGTGCAGACCGCTCACGAAAATCTTAAGCTTAGATATGCCGGCACCCTGCTCCATGCCCTTTAGTCCTAGTTTGCAACTCTCAAGGTGCACGATGAAAAACAGCGACAAATAGCACACAAATGCAGGAATCACGGCCGCGATCATGACGTTTGTGTAGCTAAGCCCCAAAAACTCGGCGATGATAAAGGCTGCCGCGCCCATGATAGGCGGCATCAGCTGACCGTTTACGCCTGCAGCCACCTCGATAGCGCCTGCTTTGGTGCTAGTTAGCCCCGCCTTTTTCATCAGCGGGATCGTAAATGTTCCAACTGTAACGACATTTGCCGTGGAGCTGCCGCTCACCATGCCGGTTAGTCCTGACGCGATAACAGAGGCCTTCGCCGGTCCGCCGCGAAATTTACCAAGCAGCGCAAAGGCTAAATTTATAAAGTATTGCCCAGCACCCGCGCGCTCTAGCAGCGAACCGAACAAGACAAAAAGATAGATAAAACTCACGCTAACACCCAGCGGCACGCCAAAAACACCCTCGGTCGTAAGATACATGTGGCCGGCAAGCTTGTTTAGGCTAGCACCTTGGTGCGCGATGATGTCCGGCATGTATTGGCCGAAATAATCATACGCCAAAAATATCGCCGCGATGATAGGAAGTGCCGGGCCGATGATCCTGCGGCCCGCCTCAAACAGCACGACCACGGCGACGCAGGACACGGCGATATCAAAGCTCGTGTAGTCTCCCGGGCGCTCTGCTAGTGCATAAAACTCTATAAGCGGATAGAGCGCGGCTAGCGTACCCACAACGCAGAGCGCAATGTCGTAAAACGGCAGGCTGGAGTGGGCTTTTTTGTGAATTTTGAGCGGATAGAGCAAAAACAGCAGACAAATAGCAAACGCAAGGTGCGCCGAGCGCGACATCGTCGTGTTCATCGGAAAATACGCGATGTAAAACTGAAAAACCGACCACGCAAAGCAGATGATGCTCGTGAAATATATATAAAAGTTCGAGTTTATCTCGCGCGTCTTTACCTCGACGAACTCCTCCTTCTCCTGCGCCGACTCGGTATTTGTTCGTGTATCGTTTAGATTTTTATCCATATTTGCTCTTAACCTCTTAAATTTTCTTTTAATAAAATTTGGCGATTTTGCCCGTAAAATCGGGCTTTATTTTTAAATTTGACCGGCTTTTCCCGCGCCTCAAAATTTGCTTACAAATTTAACCTTGCGCCGTAAAGATACGGGTTTTGCAAACGGCAAACAAAATCAGCTGTAAATTCGCGCATGAGCCAAATCTAAAATTTGACACTTGATACGGCTAAAGTAAACTCACCGCTCAAAAACAAGCTAGCAAAGCGTCAAATTTTAAATCCTCAAAAACTAAAAACAAGCCTTTAAATTTAAAAAGCAAGCCGCGCAGGTCAAATTTAACCCACGCGGCTAAGCTGGTTTATTTTATTATGCCGGCTTTTTTAAACTCAGCCTCAGCAGCCGGGTGCAAAGGTGCAGAAAGCCCCTCTACTAGGCTCTCTTTGGTAACCGATGCGAGTGCGGGGTGCAGGCTCTTATACTCGTCGAAGTTATCCAAGATAGCCTTTACGACCGCGGCCACCGCAGTGTCGCTCATGCCCTTGTCGGTTACTAGTACGGCTTTAACGCCGATACTTTTTACGTCGTGATCCACGCCCTCATAGGTGCCTTTTGGTATCGTGCCTTTGGCAAAATACGGCATCGCAGCTATCATCTTATCGACCTGCTCGCCCTCGATGTTCACGATGTCGATAGGTAGCGAGTTTGCCGCGTCGGTGATGTTGGCCGTCGGGTGGCCGACCATGTAGAAGTAGCCGTCGATTTTCTTATCTTTTAGCGCGTGCGGGCATTCGCCAGCAGTTAAAACGCCGTGATGTTTTAGCTTTTTCTCGTCAAAGCCAAATGCCTTAAACACGCCAAGCGCGGTCATTTCATTGCCGCTGCCAGGGTTACCGACATTGATCGCTTTGCCATCAAGGTCGTTTATCGAGCCGATACCGCTTGATTTTGAGACGACGAATGCGAGAAGTTCAGGGTAGATCGAGACGACCGCGCGCAGATTTTGATCGCCGTTTCCGTCAAATTTGCCTACGCCGTTAAATTTATCATAAACCACGTCACTTTGGACGAAGCCGAAATTTAGCTCTTTTTTTAGCACGTTATTTACGTTATAGACTGAGCCGCCGGTTGATTGCACCGAACATTTCATTTGCGGGTCTTTATTTACGAGGCGACATATCGCTCCGCCTACTGGATAATACGTGCCCGTCATCGCTCCGGTACCGATAGATACGAACTCCTTTGCGCCCAGCGCAGACGCGAAAAGCAACCCGGCTAATGCCAAAGATGTAGTTTTCATTTAACTTCCTTTCAAAGAATTTTTCTGATTTTACTCTCAAAATCCGCATTTTGCGTATAAATTTCACTCTTTTTACGAGCTTTTTGGAAAAATTGCGACTATTTTACACACTTTAGCCTTAGAAAAATATTTCTTAAGGTAAAATTTATATATTTTTTACAAGCGAAGCGAAAATCGTATTTTTCATGCGACTTAATTTTTAAATTTTACCCGCCGAGACTTGCGCCTTTAAGACGCTAAATTTGGATTAGTTAAATTTGAGGGTACAGCTTTGATTTCTTTGTATAGAGCTTTAAATTTTAGCATTTTCAAGGTACGGGTCTCGGCGACTCAAATTTGAAGCCGAAATTTGTAAATTTGACTTCAAATTTGAATACAAAACGATAAGGCGAAGTATCGTGAGATGATTTTGAAAGTTGTGCAGAAAATTTTAATCAAGACTAGGCATGTAGCCTGTCGTAGATTAAAATTTTCAAATCTCTTTCAAAAGTGCTCGCGAGACAAGCCGTTAAATTTCTTACTTAAACGCGACAAACGTCGCAAAATTCGCCCACCTAAATATACATTCGACATTTCTAAACCCAGCGCTAAGCGCCAAATTTCTATTTTCCGCTTCGGTGTAGGGAATCAGCACATTTTCCAGCGCCTCGCGTTTTTGCGCGATCTCGTAGCGCGAGTAGCCCTGCTCGAGCTTGTATTTTTCGTAGATTTCGATTATATTTTTGCTCAGCGTCTTGTCCTCAAATATAAGCTTCTCGCTAAAAACGAACACGCCGCCGTCATTTAGCGCGCGGTAAATTTTAGCTACGAAATCCTGGCGCTTAGGCGGGCGGATAAACTGTAGCGTGTAGTTCATCAAAACGGCGTCCTGCGCGTCAAATTCGCACTCTAAAATGTCCGCTAGCTCAAGCTCGATCCTAGCGCCGTACGCCTCTATCTTGGCGCGCGCGTTTTGCAGCATGGCAGGCGCGTTATCCACGCCTTTTAGTGCGAGATCGCTTCTTTTGCGCCAAAGGGCCAGTAGCGTCGAGGCGGTCGAGCAGCCAAGGTCTACCGCGCTTGCGCCTTGCGGTAAAATTTGCGCTAAAAAATCGGCGATCAGCTTTTGTGAAGCCGCATAATACGGCACCGAGCGCCCAATCATATCGTCAAACACTGACGCCACGCTCGCGTCAAATTCAAACTGCTTTTTTATCGGCTCTTTAAAGATTTCGTCCTTCACGCTTTGCTCCTTTGAGGCGTAGCGTCGCCCACGACGTAGAGATCGCACACGCCGACGAACTCCATCGCCTGCTTGATGTCGGTCCCGATTTGCTCTTTTAGCTCCTCTAGGTTTTCAAATTTTCGGTTATCGCGCAGTCGCTTGATAAAGCAAACCGCGACGTCGCGGGCGCCTTCGATATTTTCGTTTAGTACGTGCGTCTCGACGCTAAAGTTGCCGTCCGTGCTCACACGGTTACCGATAAAAGTAACCGAGCCGTAGGTCTTGTAGCCGATGCGAGTCCTCGTCGCATAGACGCCCTCGCGCGGCAAAAGGTAGCTTTTGATGTCCAAATTTAGCGTCGGCACGAGCTCTCGCGACCCGATGCCCTGCCCCTTTATCACGCGACCTTCGATCGAGTATTCGCGGCCTAGTAGGCGGTTTGCCTTGTATATCTCGCCTTGTTTGATATACTCGCGTATGGCTGAGCTGTGCACGCCCATACCGTCAAAGCAAACCTCGTCCACTACGACCACCTCGCCGTCAAAAATACGCCGCAAATCATGCTTGTCCCACACCCTGTTTCGCCCGAAACGAAAATCAAATCCAACGACGATTTTTTGCAGATTTTTAAAATCCCGCTTCAAAAGCGCGATAAACTCCTCGCCGCTAAGCCCTTTTATACTGTCAAAATCATATAAAAAGCACGGATAGCTCGAGTACTCGGCGCGCTTTAGCTTTGGCGTGATGTTGGCCTTGTTTTTGTCGATCACGACTAGTCCGCCGTACTCGCCAAGCTGCTTTAAAAGCTGCTTGTGGCCGCGATGCACGCCGTCAAAGTGCCCGATCGCCACGGCCGTGATATTATCTTTTGTTAAAAGCGTAGAAAAATTCGGCATTCCCTTCCTTTCCTTTTACCTCGCATTCGAGCGTTTGGCGCATTATCCAGCCCAAATTTGCCGCCGCAAGCTCAAATTTCGCCCTCGCCTCGCGCACGGCCTTTGCGTCCGTCACGACGCCTTTTTTATTTCGCTTGGCGCTCCTGCCGACCTCAAACTGCGGCTTAAAAAGCAGGATAATATCGCAGTTTTTGCCTGCTAGCGCGTCGATGGAGGGCAAAATTTCTTTAAGTGAGATAAAGCTCACGTCGCAGGTGATGAGATCAAATTTGTGTGCGACGTTTTTGGCGGCGTGGGAGTCAAATTTGGCGTTTTGGCTTTTTGCTGCGGAATCTACGTCAGTCAAATTTGACTCGTTCGTCTTGGCTCCAGCCTGCGTTAAATTTGACGGCACAAAAGCTGGTTCGCATGGCTCGCTTAAAAATCCGTCTTGCTCGGCAAAATTTGATTTGCCGGGATTAAAATTTGGCTCGATTTGGTTTTTTAAATTTTGCCCCACACCATCAAATTTGCCGTCCGAGAGCGAGCTTTGAAACCCAGCCGCAAACTCGCGCACGTCGGTATTCTCAGCCACTTTCACGCGCGCATCAGTTCGCAGGCTTTTATCCAGCTGCGAGCTGCCCACATCTAGCGCAGTAATGCTTTTGGCGCCGTTTTGAAGTAAAATTTGCACGAAACCGCCCGTGCTTGAGCCCACATCTAGGGCATTTTTGCCTTTGACTTCTAGCGGACAAGCCGCCAAAAAGCTTTTTAGCTTTAGCGCGCCGCGTCCAACGTAGATTTCGCCGACGAGCTCTATTTTTGCGCCGTTTGGGTTTAAATTTCGCTCGCCGTTACAGGCCTTTTTACACGCGGTTTCGACAGCGTCCGTCAAATTTGCCTCGCGTAAATTTTTAGTTTCCGCTTCCGCACTCTTTTTGGCGTCGTTTTTGCAAGCCTTTAAATTTAGCTCGTCCGAGCCGTCAAATTTATCAAATTCGCCCACCTCAAAGCTAGGCTTGGAGCAAATTTTTCCGTTTAGTAAAATTTTGTCGCTCTTTATGAGCTCGGCGGCCTTGTTTCGGCTGATATTTAGGCGGCTCGCGACAAATAGATCAAATCTCAATCATCCGCCTTAGTTCGTCCTCGGTTATCGTCGCGACGCCTAGCTCGCGTGCTTTATCTAGCTTACTGCCGGCCTCCTCGCCGTAAAGCACGAAGTCCGTTTTCTTACTCACCGAGCCGCTTACTTTAGCACCATTAGCCTCCAAAACCCTTTTAAATTCATCCCTGCTTTTGCTAAGCGTGCCCGTTATCACAAACGTTTTGCCGCTTATCGCGCTTTGTTTTGTCTCAAAACTCTGCGCTTGCGGGCTTACGAAACGCAAAATTTCGTCCAAATTTTGCCTATTTACCTGCATAAACTCGGCATAGCTCTCCGCCATCGCCTCGCCGAAGCCTTCGATCGCGGCCACCTCGCCAAAGCTTAGCTCGCGCCAGTTTTGCGGGTAAATTTGCGCTATCTTTTTAGCCGCAACCTCGCCGATATGCTCGATACCCAGGCTCGCTATAAAACTATGCAGAGCAGGCGTGCGGCTAGCCTCGATGGCGCCGAGTAAATTTGCGATCTTTTTATCTTTAAAGCCCTCGAGCCGTGCCAAATCCTGCGCCGTAAGCTCGTAGATGTCGGCGATCTTGGCGACCAAGCCCGCCTCAAAAAGCTGATTTACGATCGCGTCGCCAAGACCGTCGATATTTAGGCACTTTTTGCTCGCAAAATGTATGAGCGAATTTATCACGCGCGCTTTGCACTCGAGGTTTTGACACTTGACAAAAACGCCCTCGTCTAGCAGCATCGACCCACATACCGGGCACTCGCGCGGCCGCTCTATCGGAGTCTGCGAGCCGTCCCTGCGCTGCTTAAAGACGCCCGTGATCTTTGGTATCACGTCGCCCGAGCGGATAATGCTGATAAAATCGCCCTTTTGCACGCCTAGGCGCTCGATCTCGTCAAAGTTATGCAGCGTGGCGGACTTTACTGTCGCGCCGTCGATATTTACGGGCTCAAGCACGCCTACCGGAGTCACGACGCCGCTGCGCCCGACCTGAAACGCGACGTCAAGCAGCCGCGTGGTCTTTTCGATAGCGGGAAATTTATACGCGACCATAAATTTAGGAAATTTCTCCGTGTAGCCAAGCTCCTCGCTAGCCGCGATACTCTGCACGCGCACCACCAGTCCGTCCATCATAAAAGGCTTGCTATCTCGCTGCGCTACGAGCTGCTTATACGCCTCCTCGATCTGCTCGGCAGTGCGACAAATTTTAAAAAACTCCTCGCGCTCAAAGCCCTGCGAATAGATAAAATCCATCATCTGTGAGTAGTTTTCAAGGCCCAAATTTTGCTCGCCGTAGCCCCAGGGCTTAAACCTCAGCCTGCGCGACGCCGTCACGGCGCTATCTAGCTGGCGCAGGCTGCCGGCAGCTGCGTTTCTAGGATTTGATAGCTGTGACTCGCCCCTTTGCGCGCGGGCGAAATTTATCTCGTCAAAGTCGTTTTTAGCTATCACGACCTCGCCTCGGATCTCGATCCTGCCGCTATAGGCGATTTGCAGCGGGATATTTTTGATGACTTTTGCGTTGCTCGTGACGTCCTCGCCAGTTATGCCGTCGCCACGCGTGATAGCTCGCACAAGAGCGCCGTTTTCATAGAGCAAATTTAAGCTCGCTCCGTCAAATTTAGGCTGAAGCGCGAACTCCAGTCCCTCTTTGTCGCCGCGCTTTAGCCACGCTAGCAACTCGTCAAAACTAAAAATATCCTCCATCGACCACATACGAGCGCCGTGGCGAGCCTTGACAAAGCCCTCGCTAACCTCGCCTCCAACGCGTTTCGTCGGGCTAAACATCGAGATCTCGCCGGGATTTACTCTCTCAAATTCCAGCACTTTATGATAAAGCTCGTCGTACTCCTCGTCGGTGGCTATGGGCGCATCGTCGGTGTAGTAGGCCTTTGCCCACGCATTTAGCGTATCTACGGCCTCTAAATACTCTTTTTTATCCATTTTTCCTCGTTAAATTTGCTTTGCTTACCATGCCGCGATCTTTCTCATCGCGTTTTCCAGCCTAAATATCTGCGCATGCTCGGCCACGTCGTGCGTGCGGATGATCTGAGCGCCGTTTCTAAAGGCCTCAAGATGCAGATAAAGGCTACCGGGCAAGCGGTCTTTTATCTCGCTAGGACTATAAAAATTTATAACCGATTTGCGACTAGCGCCAGCTAAAAGTGGCAGTCCAAAGCGTAAAAAATGCTCCAAATTTTTTATCAAAATCATATTTTGCTCCGCCGTCTTGCCAAAGCCGATACCCACGTCTAGCACGATATCGCGGCATCCAAGATCCTGCACTGCGGCGATCTTAGCCTCGAAAAACGCGTCTATCTCGCCTAGCAAATCACCATAATGCGGATTGTCCTGCATATTTTCTGGACTATTTTGCATGTGCATGAGGCAGTAGGTAGCGCCGTAGCGCGCCGCTAGAGCGCAGAGGCTAACGTCGCCCGTAATGTCGTTTATCATCTTAAAGCCGTGATTTAGCGCGTACTCTAGGCAATAGGGATCAAAGCTATCTAGGCTAAATATCGCCTTTTCGTGCAAATTTAAGCGGTAAATTTCGGCGACTATCTTTTCTAGCCTGGCAAACTCGATCTCGCGTCCGACGTATTTGCTGCCGGGTCTGGAGCTCACCGCACCCACGTCGATATACTCTGCACCCTGCTCGATCATAGCTTCGATACGCGCTATACCGCTTTTTTCGTTCACGCGGCTTGCGGCGTTAAAGCTATCTTCATTTACGTTTACGACGCCCATTATCTGCGCGCGCTGCGGTTTTTTAAACGGATATTTTAAAAATTTAGCCAAATTTTTTAGCCCGAAATCCTGAGCGGCCTCTTTTTTGGCAAGCGCAAGAACTTGCGCATCGGTAGCCATGAGAAGCGCGGCGGAGTTTGCACCATTTAAAATCACATCGCGGTTAGTGACGAGCTCCGCGCCTACGCTTAGCGCATCTTGCTTTAGGATGTTTGCGGCCGGCGAGCGCAAATCTTTAATCAAAAAAAAGTTGATCGCCGACTTTTTTTTCATCAAATTTCGCCCCTCGTCGCTAGGACGGATAATCTCGCAAATCTCGTTAAAGTCGGTCTGCGGATTGATTTTAAAAATTTTCATCTAAGCCCTTTTTCGTAAATCATAAGAAGTATCGGCGTAAGAAGCGCGTGCGTTTTGGTATTTAGCTCCGCTAGGCGCACGGCTTTGAAAAAATACTCAAGCTCTTCGGCGCTAAATTTGACCCCCTGCGCCGTAGCCTCGAGAACTATGGCGGTGATTAGCTCTTTTAGTTCGTTTTTGCCGAGCTTTTCGGAGCGCTCAAGAGCTGATTTTTCATCGATAAATGCGCAAATTTCTTTTAGCTCTAGACGTTTGTAATCTAACCCAGTTTTTTCTCGTTGCTTTTTTTCGAGTCTATTTTCGGTAGCCAGGCGCGAGCGAACGGTCGGCAGGAGCATATTTTTCGACTCGCAAGCTATGATAAAAAAGATATTTTTAGGTGGCTCTTCGATGATTTTTAGTAGAGAGTTTTGAGCCTCGACGCGGAAATTTTTAGCGCCCAAAACTAGTAGTTTCGGCTCACTCTCCGCGATGTAGGCCTCGGCGGCGACCTCTTTTGCGTTTTCTAGCAAAAAGTCCTCGGCGAAAAAAAATCTAACCGAATTTACGCCATAAAGCCCTAAAATTTCCTCTTTTAAGGCTTCAAAATCGCTCGTGATTACGATTTTGCTTTGCATAGATTAAAGCGCTACTTTCGCAAATAAAGCAGCGTCTATGCTCTTATCAAAGAGCCTAAACAGCGATAAGAGCTTGATATCTAGCGCGCCGTCGGAGGAGCTTAGATAAAAGCTATTTTGCGCCTGCTCGTCAAAAAGCCACATGTAGCTATCGTCCTTGCCTTTGGCTATCTGCGAGCTTTTATCCGCGCTTTTGCCGACGTAAAAAAACACGTAACCGTTTGGAAAAGCAAGGCTAAGCATGTCTAAAAGCAGCGAGACTTCCTCTTTTGAACCGATATTTTCAAAAGAGGGATAAAGCGACTTTAGCGAGAAAAAAGGTAGCACGGGGCGGGCGTTTGTCGGTTTGTTTATATTTTTTAAAAAATACTCCTCAAACCAGCCGCGCTCGCTATCGGTTATCATGATAAACGCGCGCCCTTCGAGTAAAAATTTAAGCTTCGAGGCGAGCAGAGGCGTCCACTCGGTGCGCCTCTCCTCCATCCAGCTCATTAGCGAACCCTCCTCGCGGATCGCCTCGAGCGTCCATTTTATAAAATCGCTCATTTATCGAGTTTATAAGCTTCGTGTAGCGCGCGAACTGCTAGCTCGCCGTATTTTTGATCGACGATCATCGAGATTTTTATCTCGCTAGTCGAGATCATTTGGATATTTATACCCTCGTTTGCAAGCGTTTGGAATGCTAGCGAAGCAACTCCCGTGTGGCTTTTCATACCAACGCCAACGACCGAGACCTTGACTATCTCGTCGTTGTATAAAATTTCCCTCGACGCGCTTAGTTTATCCATGCACTCTTTTGCGATGTGAAGCTCGTTTTGCGGTATAGTAAAGCCTAAATTCGTCGTGCCGTCCTGGCCTACGTTTTGGATTATCATATCTACGTTTATGTTTTTTTCTGCAAGCGCGGTGAAAATCTCTGCCGCAATACCCGGCTTATCGACCACGCCTCTTAAAGTTACTCTAGCTTGGTTTTTATCTAGCGCGATACCGCTTACTAGTACTGCTTCCATACTCTCTTCCTTTGTTATTAGTGTTCCTTCGTTGTGATTAAAGCTGCTTCTGGTGACTAAATTTACGTTTAGTTTTTTAGCTAGTTCGACCGAGCGGTTTTGCAGCACTTTTGCGCCTAGGCTCGCAAGCTCTAGCATCTCGTCGTAGCTGATTTTATCTAGCTTTTTGGCCTTTGGCTCTATGCGAGGATCGGTGGTATAAACTCCGTCCACATCGGTGTAAATCTCACAAAGATCCGCATTCAGCGCGCCCGCGATCGCCACGGCGCTAAGGTCGCTACCGCCGCGTCCCAAAGTCGTCACGTCGCCCTTTTCGTCTATACCCTGAAAGCCCGCTACTACGATGATCTTGCCCGCCTTTAGCTCCTCTTTCATACGCTTAGTATCTATCGCCTCGATCCTAGCCTTAGTATGCACGCTATCGGTGATGATGCCAGCTAGCCTACCGCTTAGACCAACTGCGGGATAGCCTAAATTTATCAGCGCTATCGTTAAAAGCGCGCAGGTAACGCGCTCGCCGGAGCTAAGCAACATATCCATTGCTACGCCGTCTGGGTCTTTGGTGTAGTGCGAGGCGTAGTCCACCAGCTGATTAGTCACGCCGCTCATCGCCGAGACCACGACCACGACGTCCGCGCCGCTTTTTTTAGTTTCTATCACTCTCGCGGCGACGTTTTCTATCCTCTCAAGCGTCCCAACGCTCGTGCCGCCGTATTTTTGGACGATCAACATTAAATAAATCCTTTCTCTTTAAAGTAGCCGATAACCTTACCGTAGATCGGCTTTTTGAAGTGGTTTACGTCGCTCAAAACCTCGCTTGAGTTTATAAATCTATATTCGTCAAATTCGGGCTTTTTGGTGTTTATATTTATCTTCGCGCTAGGTCTTAGCCGCACTAAAAAATACTTTTGCGTCTGCCCGTCAAAGTTATAAAATTTCCTACTCGTCGTACCCTCAGGGAAGTCGTAGCTGAGCCACTGCGGATACTCGCTAAGCACGTCCACGTCGTCCGTACCTATCTCCTCTTTGAGCTCTCTTTTTAGAGCCTCGCGCGGCGTCTCGCCGTCGTCTATACCGCCCTGTGGGAACTGCCAGATACCCGTCATATCGCACCTTTGCGCGATAAATATCCTGCAATCAAACGGATAAGAGGGCGCAAGTATGACCGCCGCGACGTTTGGTCTATATTTCTTTTCCATCTTTTTTTCCGAGAATTTTTAATTATCGATTTTAACGAAAAATAGTTAAGATATAGCTAAATATCGCGAGGTTAGCGGAAAAATTTGACGCTTAGGCTTAAAATTTTTATTTAAATTTTTAAACTACGAATTTTACTTTTTGCGGCGCCGTAAATTTTGCGCGTTTTGCCCAACTGTCCGTCAAATTTTACCGCCTTGATGGCTAAATTTGAGCCGTCTATTTTAGCTCCAGTATCGCCCGCACCTCTTCGTCGGTAAACAGACTTGCGCTTTCGTGCTTTTTGCGTTCAAGCGCGGTTTTGGATTCGGCGCGCGACGTCAAATTTTGCCCAGGCTCGTTAAAATCAAACAACGCAGCCTGAGCAAAATCGTCTAAAACGGCCGTTTTTGCGGCTTCGTTTGAGGTAGCCGCTTTGCTAAACGGAGCCGTTTGAGTAGCTCCGCCCGAGGCGCAAGCTTCTTGCTGAGTGGTAGTTTGCACGCTCTCAGTTAAAACCGCGGTTTTTGGCGCTTTGCTTAAAGAACCTGTTTGCAAGATAGCCTTTTCCTCGCAGCTTCTCTCTTGATACGGCGCGACAAGTGGCCTATCTTGTAAAATTTGCTCCCGAGCAAAAGCGGTTTTTCGCTCGCTCTTAGCCGCTAAATTTGTCTCAAATTCGGCGTTGCCAATCGCCTGATGCGCATTTTCAAATTTAACGTTTTCATCAAATTTAACCGCCGCACTCTCGCCGCTCTCGTTAAATTTCTCATCCTGCAAAAATAAAGTTCCGTCCGACAAAAGCTCGTACCGCTCGTCTTGGCGTGCAAAGAGCTCGCTTACGTTGATGGCGTCGCTGTTTTCTAGGCTAGGCACCCCATCGTTTACGCTCTCGCCGAGCTCCTCGATGCCCGTTATACGCAGGCCCGGCATCACGGCCTTAAAGCTTTGCAAAATCGGCAAAAAAGAGCCGTCAAATCCATCCAAAATCACTCGCATATTTAGCCTTTTTCAGTTTTTTCGAGCGATTTTATCAAATTTATCTTTTGAGCCGTTTTAAGCTCATCCAAAAGCCGCTTATAACGAAAAACAAAACCGACGCCGAAGCCAAACAAAATATAATTTTACCGACCGCACCCAAAAAATATCCCGAATGCAAGCTCAAAACCGCTTTATGAATCGCAAAAGGCCTAGGCATCGAACTTTTCGCGTCGTCAAACCTCGCATGCCTGATGATTTGTCCCCTGGCGGCGTTTATCGTCATTGTATTTACCTTATTGTCCTCTTCCAGTCCTTTGTCAAAGTAAAATATCATAAAATTTTCGCCGTCTTCTTGCGTGATGACGTTAAAAAGCTCGTAATCCTCTCTATCTCGTTTAAAAATATCTATCGCGGCCTCTAAATTTGCTATCTTGCCCTCGTCCTCCAGCGAAAATCCCCTCACCTGCGTAAAGCTCTTTTTTCTAAAAATTTCTTTTTCGCCAAGCGCGTTATTTACGAGCTTTGCCGCCCAGTCGTACGACCAGTAAAGCCCCGTAACGCTTATAAAAGCCAAAAATAAACAAAGATAAACGCCCGCAAATCCATGCAGGCTGTACAAAAACGCATAGCCTTTGGCCTTGATTTTTAAAGTAAACGCGCGCATAAATTTAGTTTTAAAACTAGGATAATAGATTATCAATCCAGATATAACCAAGATAACCAAAGCGATAGAGCAAACCGCGACGATATGCTTGCCTATAAGCCGTAGCGTCTCGTTTTCGCTAAGCCCAAGGCCTAAGTTAGTATGCAAATTTAACATTAGTCCGATAAATTTATCGCCGAAATTTTCGCCCGTTATCTCGCCCGTGTATTGGTTTATAAAATACGACTTAAACTCGCCCTTAGCATTCGTGCCTGATACGCCTAGGGCGTGATTTGCGTCAGAGTTAGTCTTGTAGTAGCTAAGCGTAAAATTTGGTTCCTTAGCTTTAAAAATATCTAAAATTTCTCTCGCGCTAAGCTCTTTTTCGCCTCGCTCGACGAAGGTTTTTTGCGAGTTTGCAAGGTCTATAATCTCGTCGTGATAGGATATGATCGCGCCGCTAAGAGCGACGATAAGCAGCGGCAAAACACAGGCTAGGCTTAAAATCAAATGGACGTTAAACCAAAATTTCTTTTTCTTTAAAAACGGCATCTTTCTCCTTAAATTTAAACTCGAATTTTAAAAACCGGTAGCAGGGCGGCGATCGCTACGCACCGCCTCGCTTAAATACTGCTAAATTTAAAAATTTACATTAAATCCGAGTCTATATTTAATCCCGTCGGCGATCAAAATTTCATAGCGTCCGGATTTTGTCGTTACGTATTCGTTAAAGATATTATAAACGCTAAAATTTACGCTCGCATTTTTAGTTATCTTGTAGCTTGCGCCAGCGTCAAATAGCGTATAATCCCTTATCTCCTCGTCTCCCGGCGAGCCGTAAACGGCTCTAGTTTTGCCTAGATAGTTCATCTGCGTCCAGAAATTTAGATCAGGCGTCGCGTCGTAATCAAGCCCTATTTTTACGGTATGTACGGGTAGATTGTTTAGAGATTTGCCCTCGTATGCGCCAGATTTTTGCTTTGATTTAGTGTAAACGTAGCTTGAGTGCAGGGCTAAATTTGATAAAATCTGCCAGTCTGAGGCGAGCTCGACGCCCTTTACTTCGGCTTTGCCGATATTTACGCTCTCCCAGATACCGCGCCTATAGGTCTTGCCGTTATGTACGCAAGGAACGCCCGGGCGTGCGACGCAAACGGGCTTCGTGCCTAAACCGTCTTTTATCCGAGTATAAAACGCCATCGCCGAGACGTTAAGGCTCTCGTCCCCGTACGCAACGCCCGCCTCGTAGTTTAGGCTGGATTCGGGTTTTAGGTCGCTTTTGCCCAGCTGTGCTCCCATACCGCCGGCAAAAGGCAGAGCAAGCCCGTCGGTTCGCATCTTGATATCTGGCGTCGAGTAGCCTGCCGACACGCCGCCTTTTAGCGATAAATTTTCGCTTAGATGATATACGGCATAGCCGCGCGGCGATACGTGTCCGCCGTAGTCTTTGTCGTGATTGTATCTTAGGCCGGCAGTTAGCGTGAGCGCGTCGGTTACGTCAAAATCGTCCTCGCCGTATAGCGAAAAATCATATCTCTTTATGTTTGCGGCATCGGCCGTCGTTGCCTTTTCGTTTAGCCTTTCTCTTCTGTATTCAGCCCCCAGACTTAGCGTGTTGTTATCAAAAAAATACGTTCCCTTGGTATTTAGCGTCGTCGTTTTTAGCGTGAGGTCTTGTTGTCCGCTTTCTTTCATATGATCGTGGGTTAAAAAGCTTTCAAGCAGCAGCTTGTCGTATTTGCCCGTATGCGAGAGTGAGGCGGTATATCCGCTCATCTTTTCAAACGCAACGCTCGTATTATCGCCGGTAGCCCTTCTTAGCGTCTTGCCTTCGGTGCGCTCGTATTTATTTACTACGCGGCGCAAATCAAGCGCTATTTCGTCGTTTTCGGTGGCGTTATACATGATTTTCGCGCCGAAATTTACGTCCTCGTTTTTGCGGTTCGTAAAGACTCGCTCGTCTTCAAATTTATGAAAATACCGCCCGTAAAGCGCGATACCCAGCACGTCCGGGATCACTGCGCCGTTTGCGTAAAATCCCGTCTGATAGTCGTCATTTATCCCGCTTTTGCCCGCAAGCGTGTAGTAGCCGTTTACGTTTCCGCTAAATTCGTTTGAAAAGCCCTTAGTGATGATATTTATCACGCCTCCCATCGCATCTGAGCCGTATAGCGAACTCATCGGCCCTCGCACGATTTCGATACGCTCGATCGTGTTTGCGGGCGGGAGGAAATTTTGAGCGCTACCGACCGCGCGAAGCCCTCTATACGCGCTATCGCTAGTTGCAGGGCGGCCGTCTATTAAAATTTTAGTGTATTTTTGACCAAGGCCTCTCATCGTGATACCGCGTCTGCTAGCAGCTCCCAGCGTCGCGCCAAAAACGCCCGGAGCGTCTTTTACGACGCTTTCTATATCTTGATGGTTGCGCCTGACTATCTCTTTTTGCGAGATTACCGAAACGGAGGCGGGCGCGTCCTTGATATTTTGTTCAAAACCCGTCGCGCTAGTTACGGTAACTTCGTTTAGTTTTACTTCATCGGCCGCCTGCGCGCAAGATAGTGCTAGGCAAGCTAGCATAGAAATTTTAGGCATACTTTTCACCTTTAGACTCCTTATTTAAATTTAAATCCTATTTTACTATAATCAGATAATTATTATCAATACTTAGGCAAACGGTAGAGGGATTTTTATCAACGCTAAAAGGATAAAAGCAAATGAAGGTCGAATTTTAAAGATATTTTACGAGCAAACGAACAAGAAATCGCGCAAAATTCGGTGCGCTACGGACAAAGCGCGTGGCAAGAGCAAGATAGAAAATGTAAAGTCGAGTTTTTTAAAGGCACAAGTGGCGCAAGCTACTGCAGGAGCGAAATAATCTGCAACAAAAGCGTAAAAAGACGGCTTGAAAGGAGCGCTGGCTACTGCTTTTTGCTCTTTAACGACGCAAGAGCGGACGCCGGGCTTAAGGCAGGTAAAAAAACTTTTTGTCTAAAGGCTGGAGAGTTTTGGATGGGGCGCGTGGATAGCGGATTTGAGGGCGTTTGCGAGTATCAAAGTAGCAGCTACGCCGGGCGATGCATCGTGCTAAAAAACGAGCTGGCCGGCGAGCTAGCGGCATTTAAAAATCTAGGCGAAGAAAACGAAATCTGCATCCAAACGGCTAAGATAAATTTAGCCCAAAGCCTGATTTTGCGGGAGCTTTTAGCCGCGAGCGAGTTTGAGGGCAAGATGCGCGAAATCTTTATGGAAGCTAAAATTTTAGAGCTGATCTACAAAAGCTTAGGCGCGCCTAAAACGCCCGAAGCCGATAAAAAAAAGCGCGATTTTAGCGACGAATACGTAAAAATTTTAAATAAAGCAAGGCAAATTTTACTAAGCGACGTCCAAAATCCGCCCAGCATAAAAGAGCTAGCCAGAGCGTGCGCGACGAATGAATTTAAGCTAAAAACGGGCTTTAAAAGCTACTTTGGCGATACGATCTATGGGCTGCTAGCGACCGAGCGACTAAACGCGGCGAAAAAACTTTTAGAGAGCGGAGACGTCTACGTAAGCGAAGCCGCAAAAATCGTCGGATACGCCAGCTCTCCGCACTTTGCAAAGATTTTTAGAGAAAAATTCGGCGTTTTACCGACGCAAATTTTAAAACAAAAGAAATTTTATACGTAAATTTAACGCTCTTGCGGGGCTTTGGAGATAGCAAAGCTAAGGACAAATCTAAAGGTAATCATCACAATAAACCGCGTAAATTTGACAAGCAATAAAATATTTTAAGGCTCAACGAAACTTAAACAGATTCTACCTTATCGATTTTAATACAATTATGATAGAGTTCTTTTGTAACAAAATAGTAAATTTAGCAAATATAAAATACGGTTAAATTTTTGATAAATCACGGAGCAACCAAATGACTAAATTTATAAAATTTACGCGGCTTAGCTCTCCTATTATTTGATTAAAAACTTCTCTCCGTCAAATCTAAAACTTTCGTATTGGCTAGTAAGCTTGCCGTCCGGGTATTTGTCTGCGTAAACGGCATTTAGCACCTTTAAAACGCCGTTTTTGTAGACGATAACTTTATCGTTATACCATTTTTCTTGAATGTCGTCGCTACCGTCTACGACTGAAAAATAATCAAAACCCACCCCGTAATGAGATTTGATACTGCCGTCGTCATAAACAAAAATTTTAGCTTGTTTTATACCATCTGTTTCAATGCGAAATGCTTTAACGACGCCTTCGGCTAGCTTGGCAGAAGCAGTAGCGAGACTATAGACTAAATATAAACCATCCTTGACTTTGTAGATTTTATTCGCATAAGGTTCGCCTAGACTAAACCAGCTTAAACATTCGCACTCGCCTCCCCTATCGCACTCTTTCATATACTCGTCAAAAAAATCCGCAACGTAGTTACGCTTTCCATCTGCAAACTGATAGATATTATAAAAAGATACCATACTTCCACCGCCGGTAAATACCGAATATGCGCGAAATTTACCGTCATCAGATACCGCAATATGCGGTTTTTCGCCTTTAGTATTTTGCAAAAATTTAAGTGCGTAATCGCCGCCTAATTTTAAAAACTCGGTCATTTTAGCTCTTAAGAGCATCTCATTTTCGCACGAACCGCTCCACCTCCAATCTAACCCCAAAAGCCCATTAAGCTCCTTACCCAATCTTTCCCGTTCTTCACCAAAAAGCAGACTTAAAATACAAAACAATATAAATAAAAATTTCATCTTTTTCCTTTTTGAACGGATTTTAGATATTTTATCAAAATTTACGCTAGAAAAATTACGAAAAACAGATATAGATGCGCTCAAATTTACCGTAAACCAGCACGCAAGCTTGCACAAAAGCAAAATATCAAACGCCGCGCGATAAATGCGTAAAATCTGCTAAAATACGGCAAAAACAAAGGTCAAAATGCTTCTTTACGTCCATATCCCTTTTTGCGAGAGCAAATGCCCCTACTGCGCCTTTGGTTCGGTCGTTGGCAAACGAAATTTAACAAGCGCGTATTTTGACGCGATGATTGCTGATTTTAGGGAGCAGATCTTAAAATTTGACGTAAAAAACGGCGAGATCGAAACCGTTTTTATCGGCGGAGGGACGCCTAGCGCCGTAGACGCGGGCTACTACGAGCGGCTATTTGAGGCGGTCGCGCCATATATGGCAAAAGACGCCGAGATCACGACAGAGGCAAATCCAAACTCGGCAAGCCAAAAGTGGCTCTCGCAGATGAAATCATACGGCGTAAATCGCGTAAGCTTCGGTGCTCAAAGCTTTTTTGAGGATAAATTAAAATTCCTCGGGCGCATACACGACGCGAGGCAGATCTACGAAGCGGTCTCAAACTCTAAGACCGCGGGGCTAGAAAACATAAACGTCGATCTCATCTACGGCACGAAGCTAGATACCAAAAAACGCCTCGAGCAAGAGACGCATAATGTCCAAAATCTAGGCGTTTCGCACGTGTCGGCGTACTCGCTAACGCTTGAGGAAAATACGCCTTTTGCAGGCAAGATAAACTACGCAAAAGATAGTCCGAGACTGGCTAAATTCATAATAGATCGTATAGAGGAGACCGGACTAAAACAGTACGAAATATCAAATTTCGGTCAAATTTGCAGGCATAACCTCGGCTACTGGCAGGGCAAAAACTACCTTGCCATAGGCGCTTACGCAGTCGGATTTTGGCGAGATCGCCGCTTTTATAACGCTTCAAATTTAAACGCCTACGTCAAAAATCCGCACGCTAAAAAAATAGAAAATTTAAGCACGGACGAGCTAAATTTGGAGCGGATATTTTTGGGTGCCAGAAGTATCGTCGGTATAGAGCAAAGTAGCCTAAACGCCGAGCAAGAGCAAAGAGCACAACTGCTAAAAAATAGCGGGAAATTAAAATTTAAAAACGGGCGATATTACGCCAAAAATTTCCTGACTGCGGATGAAATTTCTTTATTTATCGCGGGCTGATTTATGCAAATTTGAGATAAAAAACGCTAAAATGAGCACTTTAAAATAAAAATTTAGGATAAAAAATGTTTGGCATGAGCTTACCCGAGATCATCGTCATAGCCGTCATCGCGGTGCTATTTTTAGGGCCCGATAAGCTTCCTAGCGCGATGGTCGAAATAGCGAAATTTTTTAAAACCGTCAAAAAAACGGTCAATGACGCAAAAAGCAGCTTCGATCAAGAGATAAAAATCCAAGAACTCAAAGAGGATGCGAAAAAATACAAAGAAAGTATCGCAAAAACCACCGAAACAGTGCGAAAAAAGCTCACCTTTGAGGAGCTCGACGAGCTCAAAAAAGGTGTAAACGACGTCACTAGCGGCATCACGGACGGCCTAAACGACGTAAAAAAGAGCGTCGAAGCGGTCAAAAACCCGGGCGAAGCCGTCAAAAACGCCGTGCTGGGCGATAACGAGAAAAAAGAGGCGTAATGTTTGAAGAGCTAAAACCGCATTTAATAGAACTTAGAAAAAGGCTTTTCATCAGCGTCATGACCGTGATCGTGATGTTTGTCGTGTGCTTTAGCTTTTGGAATCAAATTTTAGACTTTATCATCGCGCCGCTGCAAAACACCCTGCCCGATAACCAAAAAATGGTCTTTCTTGAGGTGCAAGAGCCATTTTTCGTAGCGATGAAGGTGGCGTTTTTTACGGGGTTTTTGCTCTCGTTGCCGATTATTTTTTGGCAGTTTTGGCTGTTTGTAGCGCCTGGACTTTACGAAAACGAGAAAAAATACGTAATCCCTTTCGTTATTTCGGCGACTTTTATGTTTTTAGTTGGCGCTGCGTTTTGCTACTACGTCGTCGTTCCTGTCGGCTTTGCTTTTCTTATAAATTTCGGCCAACAGCTCTTTTCCGCGATGCTAAACATCGGCGGCTACGTCGGCTTTTTTACGAAATTAGTCATTGCATTTGGCATCGCGTTTGAGCTTCCCGTTATCACCTTTTTCCTTGCCAAACTCGGCCTAGTCGACGATAAGATGCTAAAAAACTCATTCCGCTACGCTATCGTCGTGATTTTTATATTTGCCGCGATTATGACGCCTCCGGATATCCTCAGCCAGTTTTTGATGGCTGTTCCTCTCATCGGTCTTTACGGACTTTCTATCTTTATAGCCGCCCGCGTAAATCCCGCTAAAAACGAGGAGTCGGAAACCGACGAAGAAAAAGAGGACGAATAATCATGAAATCAAGTAGGCTAGCCGAATGAGTCAAATTTTAAATCCAAACTCGATTGACGCCTACGACTACGAGCTACCGCCGGAGCTAATCGCAAATTTCCCGACCTTTCCCAAAGAGGATGCGAGGCTGCTAGTCTACGAGCGAGCTAGCGAAAAAATCTCTCATCTAAAATTCGGCGATCTGCCTGAAATTTTACCGCCTTGCGATATTATTTTTAACGACACCAAGGTGGTAAAAGCTAGAATTTTCGGTAAAAAAGATAGCGGCGGCGAAACGGAGCTTTTGCTAAACTCTCCGCTAGCGGACGGTAAATTTAGCGTCTACATAAAAGGTAAAGTCCGCGCGGGCAGCGTTTTAAATTTCGGCGAAAATTTGACCGCCGAGGTCTGCGAGCTCTTTGACGACGGCTCGCGCACGGTCAAATTTAGCCAAAACGGCCGACTTTTGGACACGGCTGCGCTTTATAAAATCCTATCTCGCATCGGCCACGTGCCTCTACCGCCCTACATCAAACGAAGCGACACCGAGGACGACGAGAGCTGGTACCAAAGCGTGTTTGCTAAAAACGAGGGCGCGGTGGCGGCTCCGACGGCAAGCCTGCACTTTAGCGACGAGATGATCGCGCGCCTATCCAAAGGCCGCGAGATAGCCTACCTCACGCTGCACGTGGGCGCTGGTACGTTTAAAGGCGTGGAGAGCGAGGATATCACGCAGCACAAAATGCACGCGGAGTTTTACGATATCCCGCAAGATACGCAAAATTTAATCAACTCAGATAAGCAAATCCTGGGCGTGGGCACGACGGTAACGCGCTGCGTAGAGGAGTTTGCTAGAAGCGGCAAATCTAGCGGCGAGTGCAGGCTGTTTTTAAATTTAAACAACAAACCGATCCGCCAAAACTACCTGCTGACGAATTTTCACCTGCCAAAATCAACGCTAATCATGCTCGTTACGAGTTTCGTCGGGCTTGAGCAGACTATGCGGATTTACAAAACCGCCGTGGAGCAAAAGTACAAATTTTACTCCTACGGCGACGCGATGCTGGTTATATAGCCGTGAGTTTTGCCTATATTTTTCTGATTTTCGCCGCATTTTATATAGCAGTTTTGGGCGGTTGCTATTTTATGGATAAATTTAAAAGGTCAAATGGCGTGATAAAAAAAGAAACTACGCAAAAAAACGGCACGAGCGAGATCGGCGAATCCAGCGAAGTAAACACGCTACCAAAAGTCGATATCGCGGGCGGTTTGCTGTTTTTAGCCTCATCACTAAACGAGGACGCGCAAAAAAACACGAACTACGTGCTGCTAGACTACGACATCGCCTATCCTAGGCTATTTTACGCAGATATAGCTGCCCTTGCAAAGCTCATCGACGCGATGGCACAAATTTCCCTTTTAAACGTCTCAAACTCGACCGTTACGATCAAATTTTTGTTATCAAACTACTACAAAAACAACATCAAATTTACCCTTAGCGTCTACTGCGATCACGACTTTTTTACGGTCAAAAGTACGCCTCGCGTAAATATGAACGCGCAAAGCCGCAAATACTACGAAACGGCGATGGCGCTAGCCGAGCAAAACGGCTCAAGCATCAGATTTGAGTTTGATCACGGCGTACGCATTAGCACCGAGATTTCATTGCGTCTTTGCGACGACAAGCTTGATCTCATGCAAAGCTTTAAGATAAAAAATCCCAAAAATTTTAGCGCCCTCATCGCCGAGCCAAACCCCCATTCATTTAATATCATCAAAAAAGATCTCGAGTTTATCGGTATCGACGTGAAGCCGAGCAACGAGTGGAGCATCGTAAAGCGCCACATAGAGGACATGATCTTTCGTCCTAACGTCGTCTTTATCGAGGAGAGCCTGCTACGCGAGATAGATGATGCTCTAGCTACGCTTTTGATAGAAAAAAAGATCGCGCTAGTCGTGCTAAAAACCACGAACGCGGCGATAAATTTAAACCCAAAAATCCGCGTTTGGACGCTAGTTCAGCCCTATCTATCCGACACTCTCGTGCGTATCTTAAATGAAGCTTACGAATTTGAGATGCAAAACGGGGATAAAATTTAGCTTTCTGAAATTTTACTCGCATTTTTAAACTGCCTTGCTTCGTTTGATAACGCCAAATTTGACCCAAAACCACTAGCTCCAAAATGATATAATAAACCAAAATATCGGAGGCTAAAATGAATAAAATAACCTGCATCTGCCTAGGCGTACGAAGCATGCAAAGGGCGCTGAAATTTTACAGAGACGGCCTGGGATTTGAGACGGACTGCAAAGAGGACAATCCGCCCGTATGCTTTTTTAATACGTCCGGAACCAAATTTGAGCTCTATCCCTTGGGCGCGTTGGCGCGAGATATCGACGAAAATAATCCGCCAAAGGGCAGCGGATTTGGCGGCATCACGCTAGCCTATAACGTAAAAAACAAAGAGGACGTGGATAGCACCATAGAGCTAGTAAAAAAGGCGGGTGGCACTATCGTCAAGGAGCCCCAAGATGCGTTTTGGGGCGGATATCACGCGTATTTTGCCGATCCGGACGGATACTACTGGGAGGTGGCTTGGGGGCCTGATTTTAAATTTAACGAGGACGGACTACTCAAATTTTAACTAGTTGCGGCGTTAAAGCGCTTTTATTTTAGCCCCTTACCCGCTGCAAAAAGGCAAAATCATGAAAGATATAGTCGTATACATACACGGAAAAAACGGAAGCGCGCAAGAAGCGGCCCATTATCAACCGCTTTTTGCAGATAGCGACGTGCTGGGATTTGATTACAAGGCTCGCTCGCCGTGGGATGCGAAAGAGGAATTTATGCCGTTTTTTGAGCACATCCTTAAAAACCGCAGATCCGTGACAATCGTCGCAAACAGTATCGGCGCGTTTTTTGCCATGCATGCCTTACAGGGCATGGGGATAAAAAAGGCGTATTTTATTTCGCCGATCGTAAATATGCAAAAATTGATCGAAAAAATGATGTCGCAGGCGTGTGTGAGCGAGGAGGAGCTGCGAGATAGGGGCGAGCTGGATACAGAATGCGGAGAAAAACTTTCGTGGAAATATCTTTGCTACGCTAGAGAGCATCCTATCTGCTGGACGGTGCCGACGCATATTTTATACGGCGAAAATGACGATCTCACCTCTTTTGAAACGATTTGCGAGTTTGCAAACCAAATCGATGCAACGCTTACCGTTATGAAAAATGGCGAACACTGGTTTCACACAGCAGAGCAAATACGTTTTTTAGATGACTGGATACGGAGCTATAGCTGATCGGGGGGCTAGGTTTGGATAAAATTTGACTCCAAGTCGTAGCGCTCCCAGTCTATGCGATCAAATTTAACTTGCAAATCTGCCGCTCAAGTCGCTTTTAATTTTTATGCAAAATCTCGGCTAAATTTAGCGCCGAGCCGTAAATTTGACTCAAATTTTACTCACTCTATACGAGGTAACGATCGGCCGAGACGGCCTCAACGCAACTCTGGCGCAAAACTCAAATTTGCCGCCCTTTTACCGCGCGCCAAATTTGCCAACCGCCTCAAAGCCCCAAATACCGCTTTAAAATAATCATCGCCGCGATGCTATCTAGCCGTCCGTCGCGCCTGCCATCGGCGTAAATTTCGCTCGCCTCAAAGCTACTCATCGACTCGTCTTGATAAACGACCTCGCCGTCAAATTCGAGTAGCGATACAAAGTGCGCGATCCGCCGCCGCATCTCGTCCTCGCTAGATCCCCCAAGCGGCACACCCACGACCAGCTTTTTTGCTCCGTATTCGCGCAAAACTGCGCTAACGTCGTGCGCGGCTTGATTGCGATTTTTGCGCAGTACGGGCGTTTGCGGCATCACGGTTTGCCCGACGGCCAGCGCAACGCCGATACGTTTTAGCCCAACGTCAATGGCCATTATGCTCATTTTCGTCCTTTAGATTTTCTCAAATTTAGCGATAAACTTTGACGGCGGGCAAGCTCAAATTTGACGGCCACGCTCTGTCAAATTTACAAAATCATACGTCGCCAAAACGCATTTACCGCCGTCAAGCCGATAAATTTTACTTCAAATTTTACCGCCTCTTTAACAAAAACTCGCGCGGCGTAAATTTAAACTCAAAAGCCGCTAATTTTACTCCGCAAATACCGTAAGCCCCGATATTCGCAGTTTGCCTTCTAGTTCGTATTCGTAAATTTTATCGCCGAACTTTAACAAGGCCACATCGAGGCTCGCGCCGTTTTTGCAAAATTTTATCACCTCGTCCTCTTGCGCGGATGCGGGTTTACCGCCGAAACGAAGCGCAAAAGCATCAAAATCGTTTATCAAATTTGCCGTGCCGCTAGCTATTAGCTCGTTCGTCCCATCGCTCTCGCCTAGGCGCTGAGGCAGCGTAAATATCGGCACGCCAAGCTCCTTTGCCATGCGAGCGCTTTGCATCGAGCCGCTTTTAACGTCAGCCTGCGCGACCACTAGAGCCTGCGAGAGCGCGACTACGATGCGGTTTCGCTCCAAAAATCTATACGCAAGCGGCGACTCGTCAGGGGCGTATTCGCTAAGAGCCAGCGCATTTTGGTAGATTTCTTTGATGATTTTGGCGTTGCTTGGCGGGTAGATTTTATTTAGTCCGTTGCCAAAAACGGCAACCGTATACGGATATGCGCCCCTATGCGCGGCGATATCCACGCCGATAGCCGCTCCGCTAACTACGCAAATGCCGCTGTTTGCCAGCGTCCTAGCTAGCGCCTCTACGCACTGCCTGGTGTAGGCGCTAGCTTTTCTAGAACCCACGATCGAAACCATCGGGCGCTCAAGCAAGGCTAAATTTCCCTCAAAATAGAGCTTTTGCGGTAGCTTTTTAAGACGCGAAAGGCCGCTAGGAAGCTTGGTTAAGACATTCAAAAAAGATCCTTTAGATAGACGACCTCGACCTCTTGCAGGAGTTTTGCGCTTTCTTGCAGGACTTCGAGCGTGTTTTTGTGCGGATGGCCGATCGCGATGGCGTATGAGCGCTTTTTAGCCAGCTCGACGGCGTATTTTAGCTGCTTTCGCACCGCCGCTTTTGAGCCGTCGTGATCCAAAAACACGTCGCGCGCGATGTATGGCATCGAGTATTTTTTCGCCGCGCCGTAGACCTTAGTCGGCGAGGTCGTCTTGCTATCGACGAAGATTAGATTTTCATCCCGCATCGCCCGCATCATTCTATCCATCGCGGCCGCGTCGCTAGTAAATCGGCTGCCAGTGTGGTTGTTGATGTATTTTAGATTTGGAAAGTCTCGCTTGATACTTTGCAGTTTTTTTGCGATCTTTTCGTAGTCGTCGTTGACCGTGAGAGTGCCGATTTCAGCGCCCTTAAAGCCACCTAGAGCCTGCATAGGCAGGTGGATCATATAAAAACTAAAACGCCGCGCCAAAACAGGCGTCTCGGGGTGGGCGGAAGTAGCTGGGAAAAAGGACGGCGTGAGCTTTAGATTTACCGCTTTTATAGCGTCTGCTTGGTGCTTGTACGCCACGTCGTCGATGATGATGACTAGGCGCGGTTTGTAGCCCACTTTTACGGCGGCCTTTACTTCGTTTGCCTCGGTCGCGGTTTTTTTATCCGTCTTTTGCAAGTCTGCAAATTTGGCCTTTTCGTCCTTTTTGGGTTTTTCTTTTTCGCTCTTTTCTTGCTCGTTTTTCTCGGCGCTCTGCGGCGCATTTTCGGCGTCAAATTTTACTTCGACCTGCCCCGCCTGATCGTTTGCGTCGCTAAATTCGATATGGATTTTTTCTTTTTTTAACGCCTGCTCGAGAGGGTTATTTTGCGCCTGCGACATAGGCGTATCATCAAAAATCACGGCCTCCGAATTTGCAAAAATGTGCGTTCGCTGAGGCGCTTGCGAGCCGTCAAATTTGACAGTATCGCCGCTATTTTGTGCGGATTTAGCGGGCTCGTTTTTAAAGTTTAAATTTGACGAATTTAGCTCGACGCCACCTTTTTTAGCGCTCGTTTCGCCAAGCTCGGAAGTGTCGCGGGATGCTAAATTTATGCTCTCAGGCAAGATTTTATCTTTAGTCGCAGGCGCGCCCTGCCCGTTTGACAAATTTTGATCGTTTTTTTCTTCAGCTTTAGCTTTTTCGTCGCCGATTTTTACTTTACCTTTAGCTTCCGCCTCGTCAAAAAGCGCCTTGATATCGGTCAAATTTGCTCTAGAGTGCACACCTGAGGCGGCTTGCGCGTCTTTTATGGTGACTTTTTCAGAGCTGTTTGAGGCCGAAAGGCTTGGTTTGTGGCTTAAATTTTGCTTTTGCTCGGGCTCGCTTTTGTCGCCGAAATACCGCTCGATTTTAGCGATCAGCGCGTTATCACTTTTGACTTTTACCCTGACGTCTAGCAGATAAAACGCCCCAACAAGCAAGATACAGGCGATGAGAAAAGCGGAAAGTAGCAGCTTTAGGCCGCTACGCGAGCGCCCCTTTTTGGAGCGCCTTTTCGCGGCTTTTTTTCTAGGTTTCGAGTTCAATTAATTTTTGCTTTGATCGATGAGTTTGCCCGAGCTGATCCAAGGCATCATCGAGCGTAGTTTTTTGCCGGTTTGATTTAGCAAGCTTCTCTCGGCGATGCCGCGCTCTGCGTTCATGCGCACGTATCCGGCCTTGCGCTCGAGGATGAAGTCTTTTGCGAATTTACCGTTTTGGATCTCTTTTAGGATTTCTTTCATCGCTTTTTTGCTATCTTCGCCGATGACGCGCGGACCGCTCACGTAGTCGCCGTATTCTGCGGTGTTTGAGATAGAGTAGCGCATATCGGCCATGCCGCCTTGATACATTAGATCGACGATTAGTTTTAGCTCGTGCAAGCACTCAAAATACGCCATCTCAGGCTCATATCCGGCATCTACCAGCGTCTCAAAGCCCGCGTTTACCAGCGCGCAAAGCCCGCCGCAAAGTACAGCCTGCTCGCCGAAAAGATCGGTTTCAGTCTCGTCTTTAAATGTAGTTTCTATGATACCAGTTCTGCCGCCGCCGATCGCGCTAGCATAGCTTAGAGCTAGCTCTTTAGCCTTTCCGCTTGCGTTTTGCTCTACGGCGATTAGATCAGGGATGCCGCCGCCTCGGACAAATTCGCTTCTTACCGTATGGCCCGGCGCTTTTGGAGCGATCATGATGACGTCGATACCTTCGGGAGCTTTTATCTGTCCAAAATGTACGTTAAAGCCGTGTCCAAAAGCTATCGCGTCGCCTTCGTTTAAATTTGGCCTTATATCTCGCTCGAAAATTTCAGCTTGAAGCTCATCCGGAGTCAGTATCATTATGACGTTTGCGGCCTTTGCGGCTTCGGCTACGGTTTTTACCTCAAATCCCTTTGCTTCGGCTTTAGCCCAGCTTTTACCGCCCTTTGCCAGGCCTACGATCACCTTTACGCCGCTATCGCGCAAATTTTCAGCATGCGCGTGTCCTTGCGAACCAAAACCTATCATCGCCACGGTTTTGCTTCTAATCAAGCTTAAATCGCAATCTTTGTCATAGTAAATGCTTACTGCCATATTCTCTCCTTTTAAAAAATTTGCGAGATTATACTATTTAGTCGCTAAAATAAGCTTAACGTATGTATTTAAGTTTTTTAAAAAGCCTTTTAGTGTAGAATTGTCACTTACGAAATCTCGATGCAAAGTGTAAAAAATGAATGAATCAATTTATAAACATATAAAGGCTCTTCCGCCGCTTGACGATACGATAATAAAAATTCAAACCGTTTGCTCAGACGAAAATAGTTCGCTTAACGATCTATCTCAAATAGTCGAAAAAGACCCGATGTTAACGGCAAATATACTACGCTCGGCAAACTCCCCTCTTTATGGATTTAGCAGAGAGATTACTACGATATCAAGAGCGGTTACGCTGTTTGGCATGGCGACCATACGCGGATTTGCTCTATCGAGCGCGGTTAAAAAAAGCTTTAAGATAAATTTAGATCCATACGGTATCACTAGTCAAGATTTTTTAAATATTTCTATAATGCAAAATGCTCTAATGTATAACTGGTATTCAAAAATCAACGCTAGCGAGCTTACTGTTTTAAGCCCTGCCTCGTTTATGCTAGAAGTTGGTAAAATCGTCATCTCAAACGAGCTAAACGAAACAGGCAAAGCCGATGACTTTAAGTCAAAATTAAAAAATATTTCAAGCCCTTTTGATTTATCTGAGCTAGAAAACGAGATCGTCGGCATCTCTAACGAAACCGTAACGGCTAAAATTTTCGAACAATGGAATCTTGAGCCTGAGCTTGTCGACGCGATTTTGTATTCAAACAACCCAGACGATGCACCTGAACACATAAAAAGCTACTCAAAAGCACTTAAAGTCGTAAAAAATGCTATCAATATCTTTAACCAGCTAAACGACGACAATCTGCAAAACACGCTAATGTACCTCGACGAATACGGCTTTGCGCAAGATAAATTCCTCGAAGCCGTCGCAAAAGTCAAAGCGAATTTGTGAAAGATTTTTTAACCAAACTACTTGACGGAGTGAGCAAAAAGGAAGTCGCCTCCTCCGATAAAGAAATCCTACGAAATTTACTAAATTTAAACGCCGTAAGCCACCACAAAGACCGTTACTACCTAAATAACGGCTTTGTTTGTGGCAAGCTAGATATAAGTGCAAACGGCACGGGTTTTTTGGCGCCCTACGATAAACGCTTTAAGCAAGATATAATAATAGAAAATAAAAATTTAAACGCCTCACACTACGGCGATATCGTGCTGGCAAAACTCCTGCCGCTAAAGAAAAAACGCCAAAGCGCCAAGGTCGTGATGACGCTAAAACTCGCCAACGAAATAAGCGTAGTCTACACCAAACAAATAGGCTCTGTAATCCTTGGCGTAAACGTAAAAACAGCGCTTAGCTCGCCGCTAAAGGCCTCGCAAAAATCGCTAAAAATGCTGCCGCCCGGCACTCTACTAAAAATCGGCAACATAAATAACGAAATAGTCGAGGTTATCGGCAACATAAACGACCCGCTCAGCGACGAGAAAATTTCGCTCGCCGTATTTAACAAAAATGACGAATTTAACGAGGAATGCGAATCCGAAGCGATCGCATGGGGCGACGAGGTCGATCCCCTGATGTACCCGCAGCGAGCGGATTTGCGGGATTTGCCATTTTGCACGATAGATCCCGTCGATGCCAAAGACTTTGACGACGCGATATATTTTGACGAGAAAAAACGCGAAATTTACGTCGCGATCGCCGATGTGAGCGAATACGTCACGCCATACTCTCCGATAGACGCCGAGGCCAAAACGCGCGGATTTTCGATATATTTTCCGCACAAAGCCGTGCCGATGCTGCCGCGAAATTTGAGCGAAAATATCTGTTCGCTAAAGCCAAATGCCGCGCGCCTTGCGTTTTGCTTTAAAATCACGCTAGGCGAAAACGATGCAGTTGTAAAAGAAGAGCTCTTAGAAGCCGTTATAGTCTCGCAAAGACGCTTTAACTACGACGAAGTCGATCAAATTTTACGCGGCGAACGCAAGGATGAAACCTGCTGGATAAAGCCGCTTTTTGAGCTAACTTCGCGCCTACGCAAAAAACGCCTGAAAAACGCGTTTGACTTTAGAACGCAGGAACTTCGTATGAGTCTTGATGCGGACGGCGGCCTTTCATCTACGAGATTTGAAACCGATACCGACTCGCACAGACTAGTCGAAGACTGCATGTTGCTAGCCAACGTCGCGGCGGCAAAACGCATCGGCAAAGGCGTTTTTAGAAATCACGGCTCGCCGGATCTGCGAAAAATCCAAATTTTGCTCGAAAACCTCGGCGCTCTGGGCTTTGACTTCGTTTATGAGAGCGATATCGCAAATTTGGTTCGCAAAATCCAAGCGCAGGCCGACGCCGTAGGCAACCGCGAGGAGATCGACAAACTCATCATCAAATCGCAAAAAAAGGCCGAATACGGCGCGCAAAATTTAGGCCACTTCGGACTGGGATTTGAGCGCTACACGCATTTTACGAGCCCGATCCGCCGCTACTCCGACCTCACGCTACACCGCCTTTTAAAGGCCAAACTGCGCAACGACGAGAAATTTTTCAACTACCTGCTTTTAAATATCGAAGCGACTTGCTCAAATTTAAGCGAACTCGAACGCGAAGCCGACAGGGTAGCATTTGACTTTATGGATAGAAAATTCGCGCGCTGGGCAAAAGAGCGCATCGGACAGCGCTTTAACGCCTATATCAGCGAAAATCAAAACGTCGCGATAGCTAGGCTTGACGACGAGATAAAAGGCGCTAGGATATTTTTGGGCGCGTACAGCGTAAATTTACTGCAAAAAGTCATCGTCGAAATCACGGACGCAAATATCGCAACGGCCGAAATTTTCGGTAAGGTCGTAAAGAAAATCGATGTATAGAAAAGAGCTAGAGGCCGCGCTAAATTCGGCCAAATTTCCAAATTATTTCTTGCTTTACGGTGCAGACGAATACCAAATCGAGCTTTTTGCGAAGGAAATTTTAGCCAAATTTAAAGATTTTGAAATTTTGAGTCTTTACTACGACGAGTACGATTTTGAGGCTGCGCGCTCGCATCTTTGCGAGCCTTCGCTATTTGGCGACAGCCCGCTTTTGCACGTAAAAAGCGACAAAAAAATCCCCGCGAAAGAGCTAAAAATCCTGATAGATGGTTGCAGAAACGGCGGCGTATTTATTTTTGAGCTTTTTGAGCCCGACGCCAAAGCCGTTTTTGATACGCAAAAGGCTTTTGGGGTAAATTTTGCGAGATTTTTTAAACCCGGCTCGCCCGAAGAGGCAGTAAATTTACTCGGCAGACAAGCTGCAAAAATGAGCCTAAATATAACGAGAAACGCGCTATTTGAACTCTACCGCATACACAACGAAAATTTATATCTAGCCGCAAGCGAGTTAAATAAACTAGCCTCTCTAAACGAGCCCATAAACGAAAATATCGTAAGAAGCTTGGTTTTTTCGCTATCAAGTGTGAGTTTTGACGATTTTTTCGATAAATTTATCGCGCTAAAAGATATCAGGGCCGATTTTTTCTCCTGCGCGGACGATGGAAATTTTAATGAAATTTTGTTTATTAACTCACTTTACCGCGCATTTTTTAGACTCTTTAAACTACATGCAGGTATCAAAATAACGGGTAAATTTGACATAAAAGAAACGCTCGGTTATGCACCGCCACCAAATGTCGCAAATGAACTAAAAAGGCAGTGTCTGGCGGTAAATTTAAAAGCGTATAAAGAAATATTTACCGCGCTAAATTTGGCAGAATTTGAGCTAAAGACAAACTCTACCCTCGATAAAAAAACTTTTCTGCTCTCCTGCGTGCTGGGCCTACAAAATCTTATCGGCAAAAACAGCAAATATTAAGTAAAAAAAAGATAAAATCAGCTCTTGTCGAAAGACTTCCTTGCCCGTTTGCAACCGCGCAAACGAGCTTAATACCCACAAGGAGAATCAATGAAGCACTACGAGCTTTTATTCATTTTGAAGCCTACTTTGACGGAAGAAGAAGTAAGCGCAAAAGTTGATTTCGTTAAAGAAATCCTAACCAAAAACGGCGCAAATATCGCGTCTGTGCAGTCTATGGGCACTAGAAAACTAGCCTATACCGTAAAAAAATACGAGCGCGGAACTTATTTCGTCGTGTATTTCGAGGCACCGACTCAAGCTATCGCCGAAGTCGAGCGTATCATCAGAATTACCGAAGAGATCATTAAATTCTTAACGGTCAAATTTGAAAACAAAAAAGAGATTGCCGCTTGGGAAAAGATGAGCAAGGGCATCAAACTAAACAAAAAAGAACCGAAAGTCAAAGCAGAAGAAGCTCCGGCAGCGCAAGAATAAGGACGAAAAATGTTTAATAGAGTCGTTTTGGTAGGAAATTTAACACGAGATATCGAGCTTAGATATACGACTGCGGGCGCAGCCATAGGCAACAGCGCCATCGCCGTGACGAGAAAATTTAACGTAAACGGCGAAAAACGCGAAGAAACGTGCTTTATAGACATAACATTTTTCGGAAAACAAGCGGAAATAGCAAACCAATATCTTTCCAAAGGCTCAAAGCTTTTAGTTGAGGGTCGCTTAAAATTCGACCAATGGACGGACAATAACGGACAAAATAGAAGCAAACACACTATCAGCGTGGAAAATATGGAGATGCTAGGCGGAGGACAACAGCAAGGCGGATATAGTCAAAATAGTAATCAAGGCTATCAGCAAGGCGGCTACCAAAATAACGGCTACGGCGGCGGCTATCAAGGCGGACAAAATCAGCAAAATAGCTACGCTCAAGGCGGCGCGCAAAGGCAAAATTTTAATAAACCGCAGCAACAAAAGCAACAGCCAAAAGACGAATACTATGGCGATAACGTCCGAGAAATAGATATAGATGCCGACAAATACGATGACGGCGACGAAACGATACCATTTTAATTAAGGAAAAAACAATGGCTGAAAAAAGAAAATATTCACGCAAATACTGCAAATTTACAGAGGCAAAGATAGATTTTATCGACTACAAGGACACTTCGCTTTTGAAGTACTGCTTGTCAGAGAGATTTAAAATCATGCCAAGACGCCTAACCGGCACTTCTAAAAAATACCAAGAGATGGTCGAAAAGGCTATCAAACGCGCTCGCCAAGCAGCTTTAATACCTTACGTAGTCGATCGCGACGACGTAGTAACTAATCCTTTTGAAGGACTATAATTTTTTAAGCCCTTGTTAGGGCTTAAATTTCTTAAATTTTGTTTCCACCCCCTCCCTACATCACTTTTCTAAGATTGATAAGACAAAAATACAAACTATAATAACTTAAACATAGTTTTAGCTACGACTTACATTGCCACCCTAAGAACTCCTATTATCTTTAATAAAATATGATAGAACTCTTTTGAATCTTTACTATTGTTGCGCCCAAACTCTTTCCGCCCTTTAGGATATCTTTTTATTGCCGCCCACTAGAGTATCGTCTCCTCCGTTTGCATCTATTAGGATATTTCTGCGTTTCTATTGCCTACTAGAACGTGATCTGTCTCGTTTAGTTCCAGTATGTTTGATTCTACCAATACCTTGTTTTTTAAGAATTTTACTCTACCTTCATCTACCAGCCAAGTGTTTAGCTTTAGCGGTTCTTTAGTAACCATACCGTTTCTTTGAGCTATGGTTGAGAGGGTATCTCCGCTTTTTACTTTGTATATTCCTTTGCCCCCCCGATCCAGTTCCTCATCTATTCTTATTGGAATGTTAGAAAACAGGAGTTATCTTGTCGATAACATTTCTTATTTCTAAATTTTAAAGATTTCTTCTGTCATAGGCTTGCTTATCTATGACTACTTATTTGACTTTTGCATTTAGTTATTTAGCGGCTTCTAAGACATTATTATAGCTTATGCTTTCTTAGTAGCCGTTTGTGCACCGATAGCTACTCCTCCACTCATGATTACCAAAATTTTAACAGATGCTTTTAAAGCTTTACTTGATAGGTTATTTGAATACATGGTTTTAAAAACACTTAACGTGTTTGAAGCATTTCCCATACAGCGAGCCACCGTTGTAACTGCCGCGGCTAACCCCTTGTTGCTTGTTAGCTCTTTTATAGTTTCTTCTATTACTGCGGTTATCGCACCCATATCATTTATGGCTTTTTTGGCTTCTTTACTCAACATAGTTTTATTGCCTTCACCCTCTCTGCAGTCGTCGCTATCTGCTTTGCATACTATTTCGACTTTGTTGAGAACTACTTCCTCTGGCTTCATGTCTATTCTCCTTTATTTATTAAAATTTTTACCTACTGCTTTAATTTTCATAAATTTTATAAAATAGCGTATAAAATAACGCAACAAACATTGCTACGCCGAACATAAAAATAGCTTGAAAAAGTAGTATGTATTGAAATATCTCAAATTTGGTTGCAAAATCTATCTCGATACTCCACGCCATAAAGCTCACGCCGCCAGTGACGATGTAACCCGTGTAATATACATAAATCCCAAATATGCTCATCCCAAAAGCAAAGATTAATAGCGGCCAGCTAAAACTTTTTACTTTTTCTTGCAGTTCTTTATCCTCTCGGTAAAATATCGTATAGCAACAAGTCGCGTAAAACGCCATCTCCGCAGTCCAAAGTAGCCCGATCACCCACATATAGCTCGTATAAAACTCGATCTCTTGCTTGAAAGGGCTAACGTCGCTAAAGATTTGGACATTTGGAAAGTATTGTTTCATAAAATTTACGAATTTTGCGCAAATAGGGTAGCTTGAGAGAATATTGCCGAGAATAATAAAAATCCCGAGGGCGAATATAAAATAAACGGCAAATTCGATGTTTGCTATGATTTTATCGTGAATTTTACGGTATTTGTAAAGTAGTCCTTCTTGCATTACGTAGACCTTTTGTGTTGTGCTAAATTTCCGTTCTTAGCATTTTATCTTTCGCAGTCTTAAACAATATTTAAGTTATAATCAATATTTATTTTTAAAATATTATCGACTGTTAGATATTTTTAATGCTTTGTTAAGAGTGATTGCAATTAAATCTATACCTAAATTTCAGAGCAGTTAGAAAAGTAGAGTTTGCGAAGATATCTATTTTGTTTTTTATCGTTTACTTTTTTGGGCATCTCTTTATCTGCTAAATCCGTATCCTTCTCCTCCGTTGCTAAATCTCTAGAATCCACTAACTCTTCTATCTTAGGCCTAAGTAAAATTTTTAATCATCAATTGATGATATTAAAGTAGAAATTTAGCCCCTTATACGAGGCTAAATTTAATCAAATTTAGTAGTTATTTTGCGACGAACGCATTTCTTAGCACGTCTTCGATGACGTCCACGGGGATAATTTGCATATCGTTTTTGACGTCTTGCGGGATGTCGCCCAGATCGCGTTCATAGTTTTTACGCGGTATCAGAGCGGTTTTGATGCCGGCCTTATGTGCGGCGATGAGCTTTTCTTTTAGTCCGCCGATAGGTAGCACGCGGCCGCTTAGCGTGATCTCGCCCGTCATCGCCACGTCGCTTCGCACTTTTGTATCCGTTAGGATCGAGGCGATCGCCGTCACCATCGTGATACCGGCACTCGGACCGTCTTTTGGCGTTGCGCCCTCCGGTACGTGGATATGCAGGTCATAGCGGCGGTATACTTCGCTAGGGCTCGGCTCTTTTTTCACGCCGTCTTTGACGTCGTCAGGCAGGCTAGGGATGATTTTGGCCGGCACTTTTATCTTTCTAGCGTCGATCAGCACCTTAACGAGGCTAAATGCTATATACGCACTCTCCTTCATCACGTCGCCCAAAGACCCAGTTATCTGCAGGCCGCCCTTGCCCTGTATGCGTATGGCTTCGATCTTTAGCACGTCGCCGCCCACGCTCGTCCACGCTAGCCCGTTTACTTGACCGATCTGCGGTTTTTTATCGGCGTGCTCGATCTCAAAGACCTTTTTTTCTAAAAACTCGTTCAAATTTTTACTCGTTACGGTTATCTTTTGCGCTTCGCCCTCGAGTAGTCTTTTTGCCGCTTTTCTAAAGATATCCGCCAGACGGCGGCGTAGATTTCGCACTCCACTTTCGCGCGTATAGTCCGATATGATAAGGCTTAGCACGTCTTTACCTAGAGTTACTTCACTAGGCTTTAGGCCGTGTTTTTTGAGCTCTTGAGGGATTAGATATTTTTTAGCGATCTCAAATTTTTCCTGCGGGGTGTATGAGCTAAGCTCGATAAACTCCATCCTATCGCGAAGCGCTAGCGGTATGGCGCTTACGTCGTTTGCCGTCGCGACAAAAACGACCTTGCTCAGGTCGATATTAAAATTTAAATAATAATCCCTAAATTTGTTATTTTGCTCGGGATCTAAAATTTCCAGCAGCACAGCCGTCGGATCGCCGCGGAAGCTCCTGCCGACCTTATCGATCTCGTCTAGCACCACGACGGGGTTCATTTGCTTTGCTTCGATGAGCCCCTGTACGATACGGCCCGGCATCGCGCCTATGTATGTGCGGCGGTGTCCGCGCAGCTCGTTTACGTCCTCAAGACCGCCCAGCGCCACACGTACCAGCTCGCGCTTTAGCGCCTTTGCGATGGAGTTTGCCAGACTCGTTTTGCCAACGCCCGGAGGCCCCGCAAAGCACAAGATCGCACCGTCGTTTACCTTGCCCGCGACACCTCGCAGCTGTAAAAGCTCGCGCAGAGCAAAATACTCCTCTATCCTATCTTTTGGTCTTTCAAGCCCGTAGTGATCGGCATTTAGCTGCTTTGCGACCTCTTGCACGCTTAGTTTTTTGTTCGCCAGATTTTCAAACGGCACCTCCACGACCCAGTCGAGGTAGCTTTGCGTCGTGTTGGCGTCGGCGGAGTCCGGATGCATGCGCGATAGTTTGTCGATTTGCTTTTTTATCTCCTTATATGCGTCCTCACCCATAAATTTTTTCTTAGCTTCCAGCTTCTTGCGGTACTCCTCGATCTCCTCTTCGCGGCTCGTATCGGAGCCGAGCTCTTGCTGGATCTGCTTTAGCTGCTCTTTTAGAAAATACTCCTTATTTACCTTATCGATCCTTGAGTGGACTTTGTTTTTTATCTCGCGCTGAAGCTTGTTCGCCTCGATCTCCTCGATGACGTAGTCGATGAGTTTTAGCAGCTTTTGCTCCAAATTTTCCTCGATAAAAAACTCGTACGCAGTCTTTTTCTTTAGCCTTAGCGAGCTTAAAATCAGATCACAAACGCGGCTGGGCTCGGCGCTCTCCTCTATCGTTTTTAAAAGATCGGGCGGGAAAAAATGACTAAGCGCGGCCAGATCTCGCACTTTTTCGCGAAGTACGGTTAGTAGTGCGTCGCTTTTGGTGTTTTCGGGTCTTTTTTCATGCAGTACGTCTACGACGGCTTGCAGCGGCTTTGAGGAGACTTTTGAGACTATGCGGCCTTTGCTAGTTCCTTGAAATAAAATTTTTACTCTACCGTCCGGTAGCGGCACTCGTCTCATCACGGTGCCTATGACGCCGGCATCGTAGATGGAGTCAAATTCTCGAGCGCCTTCGTTTTGCGCTTTCGTCGGTACGACTAGGATTGGGCTTTGCGACTCGAGAGCCAAATTTAGCGCTTCGATATTTTCCTCGTCGCTCAAAAAAAGCGGCGTGATCATAAATGGATATAAAAACAGCTCGTCCTCTACGATGACGGGTAGCTGCGCCGGGAACATTTTTGATTCGTAAATTTGCAAATTTAGCTCCTATTCAAACATTTTTCTATACCAAGGAAGCTGCGGAGGCACGATATTTGCGTCGTTTAGCGGCGAAGCCTGAATCTTTTCTTTATAAATTTGCGCCGACTCATCCCTGCCAGTGCGCTCATACAGATCGGCTATCTGCACGTCTAGGTTGTAGATTGCGAGCTTAAATTTAACCAACATAGTTTCGATCAGCGGGCGATACTGCGTGTTTGGGTAAATGTAGAGAAATTTTTCTATCTCGGCGATGCTGTCTTGCATTAGCTTTTGATTGCGATTAGGTTGCGAGAACGAGTCAAAATTCGCTTTTATCTTTAGATACTGCGCAAATTCGCTCCTAGGACCGCCGTCGCCGTATCTTTTGAGGTATTCGTCTAGGTAAAAATTTGCCATCAAATACTCTTCGTCGTTAGCGTGAGCTTGGGCTAGGATTAGTAGCATTTGCTCCAAAAGCGGGCTAGCTACGTGCTCGCTAGACATCGCCGTGTAGTGTTTGTCGGCGCTTTCTAGGTCACGGTTTTTGATATCGCCGATGATCTCAGAGTACCACTGATCGGGCGTTAGATTATAAAGCTCGGTGTATTTGTCGGCACAACCGCCGATTAAACCAACAAAAAACACCGCAGATAAAAATTTGATCAAATTTTTCATACGTTCCCTTAAATTTTAAATTTTTTAAAACGGACTATTTTACCATTGTTTTTATTGCTTTTCGGTAAATTTGATTTCATTTTATGCTTAAAAATAGGAAATTTTGGATACAATTCGCGTAAAAAGTAAATATTTATTTAAGGAGATATATATGATTTTTCAAGTCAAAAGTCCGATTTTAGGCTTTGAGCATATTAAAAGTTATGAATTAAAAGAACTGGATCAATTTTTCATAAAGCTTCAAAGCAAGGACGACGATACGTCTTTCACCGCGATAAATCCGTATGCTTTGAGAAATTACGAATTTGAGATACCGACGTATTATCAAGAGCTGATGGATATAAATGACAAAAGCGAGCTAAGGATCTACAATATCATGGTCGTGAGCACTCCGATCGAGACCTCAACGGTAAATTTTATCGCTCCTATCGTTTGCAACATGACAAATATGACGCTCTCGCAAATAGTCCTTGATGCATGGGCATATCCAATGTATAAACAGGCTGAAAAAATTTCGGATTTTATAGAAAATCAAAAACAATAAAGAGGTATGAAATGAAATTATTTCGTATTGCATTAACTACTACTATTGCGTTTTATGCAAGTGCCTTTGCCTACAATGACAACGACGGTTTTTATCATAATATTCAATACGTAGGCGTTCCAAATGGCGTAAATGGGTACGTAGATAGAAAAGGCGATGAACAACTATCTCTTAGAAACATAGGCTTAGGAAGTATAAATGGCGACATTGAAACTATAGGCGCTACAATATCCATTCCTATAAACGGCGGATATAATTTTAATCCAGTAGGATCGGCCGGTATACACAATAGTACCCTTACAGGTGTTCAATGTGTAAATACCAACTGCTACAATAGTGCTACTTTTAACTTCAGTAAACCAATAAACGACAAAAACAAAGCCATAAATGTAGATATTAGAGCCAAAGATATAGTATTCGCTAGGTTATATTGGGCTGGAGGACTTTCAAATATATGGAACATGAACCAAGATTTTAATGCAATGACGAATCGTTTTTTTAGCGATATACGAGGCTTTAAAAACATAAGCTTCGGCACTCCAAGTAAATACAACGGGCAGTATTATCATAGCTTATCTGCAAATGAAGGAGATACTAGGTGGTATGGATCCTATACCCAAAGAGGTATGCAATTCATGTATCATGCTAGCGTTGACGTTACAAATATTATAAAAAATATGGAAGGCAATCCTATACTGAATAATGCTACATTTAATGTAGGAGGTATTAAAACATCCTTAGGATATCCTCAAGGCATCATGATGTACCGTGACGGCGGCTGGCTTGGTTACAGATATGATAGCAAGTGGGGTAGCAAATGGAACTACGGAATCGCATTTGCCGGACACTACGGCGGATGGGCCTTGACGGTAGTGTACGATCTAAAAGATGATGATAAAGCAAAAGCAAAAACAGTATCTATCTTTGACGGGCTTTATATATTAGCTCCTATACATTTAGGTAGTAAAAAAGTCGTTGACAAGGAAGCGTATGTAAAATTTGAAGGCTTTTATACTCCACCACAAGGAAGCATAAAATCAAGCTTAACTGTTTTTTCTTTTGGTGCTAAAAAAGAAGTTGATAGCGAAGATATCCAGATGAAAGATAAAAACGGCGTGTATCAACCTGTTGAGGCTGGCACTTTAAATAAAAGCGGAGGCCAGTTTAACTCTACAATCACAAAATTCGGCCAGCACATGGATAACTCACGACCATATAATAATCAGGTAGATCTTGATATATACGATATCTCTAAATTTATCGCCAATAGACAAACTAGCGCCGACGTAAAATTAAGAGCCAGGGTGCAAGAAACGAGTACAGGTATCACTCTCGGCGAAAGATCAAATATAAGCTTCGTAGCTTTTGCAACAGACGCCTATATACCAAATGTTTGTTACGAAGAGGAATTGTTTGTAAAAGGTAAAAATGAGGATGAAAGCAAATTTAAACCAGTAAGCACTAATGCGAGCGGCAAAACGGTAATGAGATCTGGGGACATATTAAGAACAAAATTAACTATAAGAAATAATAGTAATGAAAATGCAGAATTTCTATCGATAGTCGCAAAAACAGATGTAAATGCCAGTTATAAACCAAATTCTGCCTATATTAAGCCATATGCCGATAGTGGAGATATATTCACATTAGGAAGCAATTACAATGACAATGATGCCAGGGCGCTTCAGCAATACTCAAGCGCGAATGGTGCACTTAGTCTTTCTCTTGGCAAAAACGCAACTAGAACAACTGGCGGGCTTCTAGAGATTACAAAAAAATCTTTCATACAATACGACTTATCTCTTAAAGGCGGCTTCCAGCCAAATGTTGCATATGAAGCTACATTTAAAAATGATTCTTTAAAGCTTAAAATTTTAAATAAGAGAATTAAAAAGTGTGTAGATAAAAAATATTATTTAACAGTATTTGATATAGCTACATTTAAAATCGTAAACGAGAAATTTACGAAAAAAGGTGACTCTGAAAATTTATATACTCAGTTAGCAGGAAAACCGTTTGATGCAAAGATAGCATATATGAACTCCAACCTACCTACCGGTAGCGCACCAAAAGGTCCAGATGAACCCATAAAGGTAAGAATAGACGCGGTTGATAGTTGTCCTGGTGGAAATTCTATCTTAGCATCGCCTATAGCAGAAGTAGAACTAAACAAGGACAATGGAATCATAGATTTAAAAAATGTTTTAATAAATAATGCATATAGAGCAGTATCTTTTAGAATTTCATACAACGATCCTTATACGAAACAATACACCGCAGCAGAATGTATATCCGATGTCTTTGCAGTCAGGCCAGAAAAATTTGTAGGCTACGCTAATGGTTCAGTAAAGCCTACATCAGATGCGGCTAGAATTTCATTGATTGGCGGTAGAGCCTATCCTGCCATGGGTATTGCTGCAGTATATAATACAAATACAGTAGCAAACAACTATGCCGAAAATCTAAAGACCGACACCGACCATGCAGACGATAAAGACAAAACTCAAATCGTAAGGCTTAGTCCCGACCTTACTCCTACTTGCCGAAACGCGATAGATAGCACTGTAATAACCAATATAGAAAGCATGAAAACAACTGCATCTTTTTCTAACGGCATAGGAACATTAAAAAAGACTGTCGGAACAATAAATTCTGATTTTTCATACCCCGATATCGGACCTGCAAGGCTATATCTAAAGGATAGCACATTTACCGCTGTGGATAGTGGCGGAGATTGTATAAAACATAGCGATAGCACCACAAAAGTAGATGGAAAAATAGGATGTGACATAACAGGTTCAGTTTTATATAGATTTTTCCCTACAGATATATTGATAGATCAGTTCCAAATTTCAGATTTTGCCAACAATATGACCTATATATCTAGCAACAAGAATGCGGGTGAAAATATGGCAGCTAGTGCTACGTTTAATATTCAAGCAAGAATAGAGGGCGGAAATACCGCAAGACTTTACACTAGAAGCTGCTATGCCACTCAAAACAAATTTACTATAGGCATAGATAAAGTAATACCCGACTATACAGACAACAGTGGAAAAGTCGTAAATCATACTAGCACAAACCCTGCAGTCATAGCCGCAGACCTAAATGCCATAAATAATGAAATATTATTTTTTGATAACGATACTTTATCAAGCACTAGAAAAGATCCAAGCACGGCTCCAAATTTGGGTCGCTATACCGTAGGGGCAAACGCATTTGCCGATACAGACGGTATAGCCAAAGTAACCGTAAATTTCAACTTTGCAAGAACGACTAATGTAGCTAAAAATCCATTTAAGGTAAATAGCGATGTATTTAACTTTGCAAATATATCTGCAGCTAGCGGCGATGCGAGTATTTCGCCTATAAATGGCGCCCCATACACAAAACCTGCCGCCGTCAGTACGACGCAATTTTACTACGGTCAAGTATATGCCCCAGACTACATTGGACCCGCAAGCGGCTTTAATGCGGATGTATACTATGGCATCTATTGCAATGCATGCAATGTGGCAAGATATCCTTTAATCAATGCAGCTAATGCGTTACCTCAAACAAATAATTGGTTTGTCAATACTACGCATCAAAATATCAACCTTGGAACGCATGGGGTATTTGGACATGCTGCTACAACAACCGCATTAGCACCCAATCCTATAGTTATAGTAAATGGCGTAGAGACCATAAGACTATCAAGTAGAGCAATAATAACAGATGTCATCTCAATGAATGCATCAAGCTGGTTAGTATTCGATCCGATCAATGCAGCAGCAGCTACAAATAGATTTAATGCCACATTTACTAGAGGTAATATCGGCATGACATGGGGCGGGCGAGCCTTAAAAGCAGACCAGAAGAATGATGGGGTAGGCACCGTCGTGGGTACGCAAAACATAGACGGCGGAGCAAATGAACTAAATAGTACCGTATCAAACAAACCAAACAAAAGGTTAGACTGGTGAAAAAAAAGGGTTTTTCCTTAATCGAGCTTATATTATCGATCGTAATAGTAGGGTTAACTATGGCGACGGTGCCAAATTTAATTGCAAAAGTATCGGAGAATAATCGCTTGGCCCTTGTTCAAGAAAGCGTCATGGACGGCAAAACTAGGATGGGGTTAGTACTTACTGCTCCATGGGGCTGCACTAACGATATCTCACTTCAGCTTGCTCCAACTCCTATATTCGGCGGCTTGGCTAATTTTTACGCTTTAAATGGGATAGATGGCGCAAGAAGGCGAAACTTTTCTGCAATAGCAAGAAATGCCCCATGTGCATCTTGGGAACAAAATCTTAATTCTTATAATAACAATAGGATAAATATGAATAATATCCCTCAAGGTGCCACCGCCTACAGCAGAGATAATATTATAAGTTCAACCCTTGTAACCAGCGTAAGCAACACTAATATGTCAGGAGCGGCAAATCAGGATATAAAACAAGTGACCATCACTGTCACCACAAATAATACCAGGGCTAATAATAATGGCCATCAAATAATCTTGAGAGCTTACTCTGCAAATGTAGGCGATGCACCTGCACTTTTAACTAAAGTGTGGTAATAGAAATGAAAAAAGCCTTTACCTTGATTGAACTTATGATGGTCATAGTTATAATGGGAATAATATCTTATGCCGGGGTGGAAATAACCTTGAATATATATAGAAATTATCTTCAAAGTAGAGCTATAAACACTCTAGAAATGCAAACCGAATTAGTTTTAGAGCAAATTGCAAAACGGCTTTCCATTCGCGTTAGAGGCTCAACGATAGGAAAGCGGCCGGCCGCCAACGGAGACGGAGTTTTCGTATCTACGAGTGGGGCGGGGCTAAATAGCACCTATCCTATTCTTGAATGGATAACCTATAGCTACGAAAGTTTTCAAGACGGTAGCTGGACTGGCTTTATAGACCTAAATAATCCAAATACTAGCGCCGCAAAAAACGCTGCAACAAACAGCGGACAACTATCAACGCCTGGAAGTAGGCTTTTAGTGCAAAATTTACAAACCGATCCAGCTTCCGCAAATCAAAACATACGAGATCTTACCAATGGACGGGCTAGTTTAAACAATGGAAATATAGGTTTGATATTTAAAGGTACGGGTCTAAATGTAAATTCATCTTTTGGCTATAATCGCACAAGCGCACAGTCTGTAGCTTTGGTTGCAAACGATACCGCCGACACCGTATTAAGTATTAGAAATTATAGAGGTCAACTTATTTCCGAACAGTATTATCTACTTCATACCGCTTATGCAGTAGTCCCTGGTCAAGCTAGCGCTAACGGAGATTTTAACTTATTGCTTCACTATAATTTTCGCCCATGGGCAGGAGAAGAATACAATGACGGAAGCTCGGATATACTAGCAACAAATGTAACCAGATTTAATTTTACAGAACTCAATAATGTCATGGTTTTAAAGCTATGCATAAGAGATGCCGGCAGATCGCTTGGTAACGGCGAAGAGGAAACTACCGTATGCAAAACAAAGGCGATATACTAATGAGAAAAGGTTTTAGTTTAGTTACTGCGATTATTTTTATAGTTTTAATAGCTACTTTAGGCATGTTTTCATTAAGTATCTCGGCGACTACAGCAAGACAAACCACTCATATTTTTTTACGAGAACAAGCTGAACTTCTGGCTCAGGGCGCTACAGAAATAGCTATTTTTAACCTCCTGCGGGTGGATTTTACACAAGCGGCAAACTGTGCAAGCTTAGACGAAAATGCGGTGATAGTCCCGCAAACGTTTTATCCTACCGGAGCCCAAAACACATCCTTATTTGATATCAGAGTAACCATAAACAGGGTATTTGGCACTATAGGAGCTTGTGACGGTACTGCCGGTAGAGGTACGGCGGTAATCCCGATATCTACAGCAGCATCCGCCGGAACGGTTATATTAGACGTAGTCGTTAGGTCAGCAAATGCCAATGTCCCGCCGATAAGAATTCACAGACGCACGATTCAAAAGCTCTAAAATAATACTTTATATGCTATAATGTTAGCACTTTAACGTAAAGGAGAGATGATGAATCTAAGCATCGTAGGTAAACAATTTGACCTAACGGACCCAATCAAACAGCACATAGAAAACGCATTTGATGCGCTTAACAAATACGGACTGGATATAATTTCAGGTCGCTGCGTAGTTTCAGCGGACGAAAAAAACGGCAAAAAAGGCTTTAGCGTAGAATTTGCGCTAAATTTGGCAAAAAAAGACACGATCGTAATCCGTCACAAAGATAAAGATCTATACGCCGCGGTCGATCTTGGACTTGAGCGCGCGTCAAAAGTACTTCGCCGCGAGCACGACAAAAACACCACCGTCAAAAATAAAGACGACGGCAAAGCGGTTAGAGCTGCGATCGCCGACGAACATATAAACGATGGCGAGGTAGATGAGATAATCCCTATGGAGCTTGAGCTATATAAGCCCCTAGAAATCGAAGAGGCTATGCAAAAGCTAAAAGATAGCGATGCGCAGTTTTACGTATTTAACGATATGGATGCCAAAATGCGCGTGATCTACAAACGCTCTGACGGCAAATTTGGACTTTATTAATCAAATTTAGGCGAGATAAACTCTCGCCTTCTTACTTTTTCAAATACACAAAAAACTAACAATCAAATTTTAATCGTTTATTGCCGACTTTGCGACGCATTGCTTAAATTTTAATGATATGAAAATTTGTGTAACACCAATAAGTAGTTTTAAATACAAGATTGTTTAATTTAGCAAGATCAAATTTGAAAAGCTATTTTTTAATTTGATGATTGTAAGAGAAAATAGCCATTTTATATGAATTTTTTTATCAACCAAAAATCCTATAAGCAACCACACTCAAAACATGCAAATTTAGCCTCGTCAAGCTTCTAAGACTTTAACCACTAGGCATCAAGCCCAAATTTCCCCGCCAGCTTGCCGCGACTTAAAACTACACCAAATTTATACGATACCCAAAACCGTGCCCAGCATTGACGGATTTTTATTTTGTAAGGCTTGCTGTTTTTCTAGCAAGGAGTTGCTTTGCAAACTAGCTCGTAGCTCCTTTTCGTATTTGGTCAAAAGATCGTCCAGTACGGTTTCAAGCTCATCTCTTAGGCTTTTTTTCATATCGGTATTTAGCCCTAGAGCCTCCATCAGCTCCTCTTTTTTGACCCTTAGTTTTTCCTGGATTTTTTGTTCGTTCATCTGCGATAAAAATCCAGCCGCTCCAAGCTCGGCAAGGGTTCTTTTAAACCCCTCTACATCAGGCTCTTTGGAGGTTTTTACCTGCACGGTAGCTTTTTTGAGCTCCTGTTCAAAGTCGCCCTCTTTTGCTACTTTTGCACTCTTTTCAGCAACTTTTTGCGCAAGCTCGGCCAAAATCTTTTGGATAAATTTTTGCTCTTCGATCGTCATTTCGCATCCTTTATAAAAGATACATTATCGCAAGCAAATTTTATTCCTTAGCTCTATCTGCGATAAATTTAGCAAATTTTTCATTATCGTTTGGACAGTCTACAACGTCGTAAAAATCAAATTTTAGCTCGTCTGCGATATGGCGAAATTCCTTTGACAGCTCAAAAACGGTTTCAGAGTTATCGATACAAAACGAGATCGGATAAACGAGCGCTTTTTTGTCTTTTAACTCAGCCAATGCCTGATTTAGCGATGGTTCGAGCCACTTTACGGGGCCTAGCTTTGACTGGTATGCGAGCAAAATTTGCTTAAATTTAACTCCTCGCTTTTCCAAAATTTCGGTTAAAATTTGAACGTGACGCTTGACATGCTCCTCATAAACGTCGCCCGCATCGATCATCTTTTGCGGCAAAGAGTGAGCCGAAAATACCAGCGTTATCTCGCCTGAGTTTAGATTACGCGCAGCTTTTTCGATGTCGTCCGCGATGACCTCGTTATATCTCTCATCCTCAAAAAACGGCTCGACAATTTTTACTTTCGCCTTTAAATTTAGCTCGGCCCGTGCCTTTTCAAAGTCGCTTATACTAGACGTTACGGTCGTAAACGAATGGTGCGGATAGAGAGGAAAAACGACGATCTCCGAAGCCTCCGTAAACTCAGCCAAAACATCCTTCGCAAAAGGCGGCGTGTAGTTCATAGCAAAAGCTACCGCCGTATCATCGTCTAAAAAATGCGAAATTTTACCGCACAACCTCGCCGTAAGCTCGCAGATAGGCGACTTGCCGCCGATTTGGCGGTAGTTATTTTGCGCAGTTTTTAGGCGCGAGCTAGTTATCATAAATGCCACTAATTTGCGCAAAATCGGGCTTTTTATCCCCAAGATATACGGGTCGTTAAACATATTTTTTAAAAAAACCCCAACCTCGCTAAGGTCGTTTGGTCCACCCATATTTAGTAGCAAAATAAGTCTCATTCGCAAATCTCCTGAGCCTTTAGCGCATCTTCGAGTGTGCTTAGATCACTTTTTGTGCCGCAGCAGGCTTGATAAAACTCGTTTAGTAGCGCTTTAATCGGCGAAACGTCGCTGTAAACTTTCAAATTTTGCTGCCCGTCAAGTGTGTATTTGTTTAGCTTAAGGCCCAGCATATCGCCGAAATAAACTCCACCGTTCGCGGCAAATTCGATCGTAAAGCGTTCTGCTTTAAAGCGCTTTGAGTTGTGGATACTAGCTAACGTCTGGTTTTTAAATTTAAGCTGAAAAAGCGAGTCCGTTTCGCTTCTTTTGTCGTCGTTTTGGATTGAAACTTTATTGCTAAAGATTATCTCGCTACCGGTTATATATCTTGCAACATCGATGTTTTGTAAAATTTCAAGCTGCAAATTTACGCCCCTGCTAAAGCCGCGAGCGATATTTATCGAAAAAATATCTTTTTCTTTGGCAAGTTCTTTTTTTATAGAGGCGATAACGGGATTAAATCTATCTATAAAAGCCACGTAAGCGCCTATATTTTGGGATTTAAAGCAGTATTTTAACTCTCTTATCTCGCCTGATTTGCAAAGCCAAGGATCAAGCATGATAAATTTTATAAAATTTAGGCATTTAGGTATCAAATTTAGATATTTGTGCGTATCAGTGACGATAAGAGCGTCGATGCGCACGGAGTCCAAAAGGTCGTTTATATTATCGTAAAAAGGAATCCGTCCGCAAATTTCGCTATTTTGCACGCCATCAAAAATCGCCGCCAGTTCAAAGTGCTCCGAGCGGCGAAGCTCGTTATAGTAGTACTTCGCGTCGTTCCCAAAACCTATTATCGCAACTCGTTTTTTCATAATCTTTTTTCCAAAATTTAATGTTTTTTAGGCAATTATAGTAAAAAATAGTAATTAAACGGATAATGCGAGCGATTTTTAAATTTTACCGACACCTTTTTATAGCGGGCCTCAAACAAGTTTTATTAAATTTATGCTAAAATCAGCCCTATTTTAAAACTTTAATCAGGAATAAAACAATGGATATTAGAGAAGCTTATTTAAATTTTTTTGCAAGCAAAGGTCACGAGATCATTCCGTCCGCGCCGCTAGTGCCAAACGACGCTACGCTGCTTTTTACAAATGCCGGCATGGTACCGTTTAAGAGCATTTTTACCGGCGAAGTACCGCGCCCTACTCCGCCGATCCGCACGAGCTGTCAGACCTGCATCCGCGCAGGCGGCAAGCACAACGACCTAGACAACGTCGGCTACACCGCGCGCCACCACACGTTTTTTGAGATGCTTGGAAACTTTAGCTTCGGCGAGTACTTCAAAAAAGACGCGATCGCATATGCGTGGGAGTTCGTCACGCAGGTGCTAAAACTACCCAAAGACCGCCTATACGTGACCGTTCACGAGAGCGACGATGAGGCGTTTGCGCTATGGGAGCAGCATATAGCAAAGGAGCGCATTTATAGATTCGGAGATCACGATAACTTCTGGCAGATGGGCGATACGGGACCGTGCGGACCGTGCTCGGAGATCTTTTATGACCAGGGCGGCGAGCACTTTAACACGCCTGAGGACTACATGGGCGGCGACGGCGACAGATTTCTTGAAATTTGGAACCTAGTCTTTATGCAGTACGAGCGCAGTAGCGACGGCAAGCTAACTCCACTACCAAAACCTAGCATCGACACCGGCATGGGGCTTGAGCGCGTCACGGCGATAATGGAAGGCAAATTTAGCAACTACGACAGCTCGCTTTTTATGCCGCTTATAAACGAAGTAGCCGCGCTTTGCGGTAAGCCGTATGCTTACGAGAGCGGCGCTAGCTACCGCGTCATCAGCGACCACATCCGCTCTGTGACTTTCCTGCTGGCTCAGGGCACGACGTTTGACAAAGAGGGTCGCGGCTATGTGCTTCGCCGTATCCTTCGCCGCGCGATCAGGCACGGATATCTGCTTGGAATCAGAGAACCATTTATGTACCGTCTCGTCGATAAAGTCTGCGAGCTAATGGGCGGTCACTACGCCTACCTAAACGAGAAAAAAGCGGCAGTAAAAGAGCAAATCAGGCTCGAAGAAGAGAGATTTTTAGCCACGATCGCAAGCGGACTAGAGCTTTTTGAGAGCGAGCTAGCGCGCACGAAAGATATTTTTAGCGGCGAGGCTGCGTTTAAGCTTTACGATACGTTCGGATTTCCGCTTGATCTTACCGCCGACATGCTACGCGAAAAAGGACTCAAAGTAGACGAAGCAAAATTTGACGAGCTAATGAGCGAGCAAAAAGCGCGCGCTAAGGCTGCTTGGAAAGGCAGCGGCGATAAGAGTGCGAAGGGCGATTTTAAGGCGCTTTTAGAAAAATTCGGCGAAAACAAATTTAGCGGCTACGAGGAGCTTGAGCGCACGAGCAAGGTTTTAGCGCTGCTTGACGAGGATTTTAAAGAAACTCAAATTTTAAAAGCGGGCGAGCAAGGCTGGGCGATGTTTGACGTGACGCCTTTTTACGCCCAAAGCGGCGGCCAGGCAGGCGACAGCGGCGAGATCGTAGGTGCGGCCGACGTACTAGATACGCAGAAGTTTTTCGGACTAAATTTATCAAACGTCGCGGTTAAAAAAGAGCTTAAAATAGGCGATACCGTAAAGCTAAAAGTAAGCGAGCAAAGAGCCGAGATCGCACGCCACCACAGCGCCACGCACCTACTCCATGCCGCGCTTAGAAGCGTGCTGGGAACGCATATTGCACAGGCCGGATCTAGCGTCGAGGCAAACAGACTCAGATTTGACTTCTCGCATCCAAAGGCAGTGACGGCGGAGGAGCTAACGAAGATCGAAAATTTTGTCAATAGCGCAATCGCCGAGAGTATCGCGGCAAAAACAAAGATAATGGATGTCGAGGATGCCAAAAACAGCGGTGCGATCGCGCTATTTGGCGAAAAATACGCCGACAAGGTGCGTGTGCTAAGCTTCGGCGAGGTCAGCAAGGAGCTTTGCGGCGGTACGCACGTGGCAAATTTAAGCCAGATCGGAGCGTTTTTTATCACTAAAGAAGGTGGTGTGAGTGCGGGCGTGCGCAGGATCGAGGCCGTGTGCTCAAAAGCTGCGCTAAATCTCGCAAAAGCCTGGCGCGGCGAGATCGAAGAGCTAAAAACCGAGCTAAAAAGCGCCGAGCCGATGAATGCGGTAAAAAAACTAAAAGCCGAAATAAAAAACCTAAAAGACAAGACCAAGCAAGCCAAAGACGCGCACGCGCTGGCGGTAGTGAACGTAAACGAGACAAAGCTTTGCGTCGCTGTGCTTGACGGCGGCGACATAAAGGCGACGATAGACGAGTTTAAAAACGAGAACGAAAAGGCGGCGATCCTGCTCGTGCAAGTAAATGAAGAGGGCAAAATCGCTCTGGCCGCTGGCGTGAAAAATGCAGCTTTGAAAGCGGGCGAATGGGTCAAATTTACGGCTCAAATTTTAGGCGGAAACGGCGGCGGCAAGGACGATTTTGCAACCGCAGGCGGTAAAAACGTACTAGCGATTGAGGATGCGGTTAGGCAGGCGTTAGAGTTTGCTAAAACAAAGCTTGAAAAATAAGCTTGGCGTCGGTCAAATTTAAGAAAATCGCTTAAATTTGACCGCGTTTTTGCGACGTAAAATTTAAGCAAATTTTTGACAGCCAAATTTGACGCCGCAAAGCAAAATCCGAAATTTGCATTTTGTGAGCCGAGATAAAATTTAAAGGAAAATATAAGTTTATGAGTTTATTTTATTCGCGCATTTTGGCGCCGAGTTTTACCATCGTCAATTTTACTTTAGCGCGAGAAAATTTTAGATCAAAGGGGACAAATGCCCGAATTTAACATAGCTTTTGCAAAGATTAGCAGCGCCCTACCCTTTATCCACATCCTCTCCGTAGTTGTTTTCATCGGATTTCAAGCAAATTTTTTACTCATTGCAAAATTTTTTATGAAAAATATCGAGGGCGACACGCAAAAATACCAAACGATAATCTCTATGCTAAAGCGCCTCGGCTACGCGATCTACGGCTCGATCGCCGTCATGGGCGTAACGGGCGCAATACTGGCTAAGCAAAACGCGATCAAAAACGCCGATCCGATGCTAAACACGATTTTAACGACGAAATGGGCGATCTGGGGATTTTTATTTTTAAACGTTATTTACGTCACGTACCGCCTAAACAAAGCCTCAAAATCCCTGCAAAATAGCGAATACGTCGAGCTTCACGAGAACCTCATAGTTACGATTTATTATTTCATCCCGCTAAACGTGGCGTTTGCGCTGCTGGCGGCATATCTTGGCGTATCTTATAGGGAGTTTTGATGATTATTTTGGCTTCAAGCTCAGTCACTAGAGCTAAGGTTTTGCGAGATCACGGCGTTAAATTTGAGCAGGTTTTCTTTGACTACGACGAGGGCGGCGTAGATAAAAATTTACCGCCGCACATCTACGTCCAAAAGATCGTCGCGGCAAAAAAAGAGCAATTTTTAAAAGCGAATGAAAATGCAAAAAACGTCGTTTTCGCCGATAGCGTCGTCGTATGTGGCGGTAAAATTTTAGGCAAAGCAAAGGACGAAAAGGAAGCTCTAAAAATGCTAAAAATGCAAAGCGGTAACGTCGCTAGGATAGTAACCGCGATGATATTTTTAGGCGAGAAATTCGAGCTTTTTAACGTCAGCTTTGCGGAGTATAAATTTGCCAAATTTGACAAAACCGACTTGCAAAACTACCTATCGGGCGATCTTTGGCGGGGCAAGGCAGGAGCCATGACGATAGAAAATTTCAACAAAAAATACATCCTAAGCCAAAACGGCGAAACTAGCACCGCAATGGGGCTAAACGTGAAAATTTTAAAGGCCTTTTTATGAGAATTTTAGCTTCGATTTTGTTTATTATCTTTGTTTCGCTGAGCGCGGCGTTTGTTTATCTTTATTCGCAAGTTACCTTTGATGCGTCAAATATCATCGATTTTAAGCCAAAGCTCACGACTCAAATTTACGATAGAAACGGCGAACTCATCGCAAATATCTTTGACGAAAACAGGATATACGTCAAATACGAGGATATCCCGCCGCGCGTCATCGAGGCGCTCGTGGCGATCGAGGATACGAGCTTTTTTGAACACGGCGGCGTAAATCCCGAGGCTATCACGCGAGCTATTGTTAAGGACATAAAGGCGGGCAAACTAGTCGAGGGCGCTAGCACGCTAACGCAGCAGTTAGTTAAAAACATGGTATTAACCAGAGAGAAAAAGCTAACTCGCAAGGTCAAAGAGATGATCATCTCGATGAAGCTGGAAAACGAGCTCAGCAAAGAGCAAATCCTAGAGCGCTACCTAAACCACGTCTATCTAGGGCACGGCTATCACGGCATAAAAACCGCAGCAAAGGGATACTTTAGAAAGGAGCTTAACGAGCTCACGCTAAAAGAGATCGCAATCCTAGTGGGACTACCAAAAGCCCCTAGCACCTACGATCCGACTCGCCACCTCGACCTCTCGCTAAGCCGCGCAAACAACGTAATCTCAAGGATGAACGCACTAGGCTGGATCAGCGACGCCGAGTACAAGGCCGCGCTAGTCGAGCAGCCCGTAGTCTTTGACGACACTCTCACGCAAAATAAAGCCCCGTACATCGTGGACGAGGTGCTAAAAGAGGCCTCAAAGCGCTTTGAGGATATAAAAACCGGCGGCTACGTCATCGAAACCAGCGTCGATTTAAAGGTGCAAGATATGGCGTCCGAGGCGCTAAAATACGGCTACAACGAGATACTAAAACGTAACAAAGACGCAAACGCCAGTATCCTAAACGGCGCTATCGTCGTTACGCTACCTAAAACGGGCGAGATCCTCGCGCTAGTAGGCGGCGTAGACTACGCCAAAAGTAGCTACAATCGCGCCACGCAGAGTATGCGCCAGCCGGGCTCTAGCTTTAAGCCCTTTATCTATCAGATCGCCCTAGACATGGGCTACTCGCCGATGAGCAAGGCTGCTGATATATCAAGGGTTTTTAACGAAGGCAGCCAGTACGAGTGGCGACCGAAAAACTACAGTGGCGGCTTCCAGGGCTACATCACGCTGCGAGAGGCCCTGCGTCAGTCGCGCAACCTCGCCACAATAAATTTACTCGACGAGATCGGACTTGATACAGCTTATAAAAAACTAACCGAAATGGGCTTTAAAAATATACCTAAAAACCTCTCCATCGCGCTTGGCAGCTTCGGTATCTCGCCGTTAGAGTTTGCCAAATTTTACTCGATGTTTCCAAACGGCGGCGAGATCGTGGAGCCAAGCCTCATAAAACGTATTATAAATTATCAAAATTTAGAAGCGGTTTTCGAGCCTGCGCGGGTATTTGTTACGGAACCCGAGCAGGCATATCTGATGACTGATATGATGAGGACGGTAGTAGAGCGCGGCACGGGACAAAGCGCTAGGCTAAACGGCGTGCAGGTAGCAGGCAAGACGGGTACGACGAATAATAACGTAGATGCATGGTTTTGCGGATTTACGCCCGAGGTCGAGGTGGTCGTATGGTACGGCAACGACGACAACACGCCGATGCGAAAGGTCGAGGGCGGCGGACGTACGGCGGCTCCGGTGTTTAAGAAATTTATGGAAAGCTATATGAAGGAGTATCCGCTAAAACAAAAAACCTTCATCGAGCCCGAGGGCGTCTTTCACACCGCGTACGAGGGCCTGATCGAGGTCTATACGAAGATCTCGCCGGTACCGAAACAAGACGCCCAAGATACACTAATCAAACAAGACGACGAGGGGCTGATTTTTTAAATTTCGTAAATAAAGTCGGCTAAATTTGAGCGATTTACTATGCAAATTTAGCCGCTGATTCGTCAAATTTAACCCCGCTTGCTAATCCGCATTTTACTCTTGCTTAAAATTTATGCTCGGACTTTACGGTCAAATTTGATCTCGCACGGTTAAAATCCAATTTTAAAAGCACTTATAGATTTGCTTGTTGATTCTACTCTCGTCAAATTTAAGCTTGCCCGCAAGCCCAAAACCAAAGACACGGTAAAATTTGAAGCCAAATTTAAACGGTCTAAATTTTACAAAACTTATCAAATTTATCTTGCACGGCAAATTTAACCAAGCCTCAAAAACAAGCCGTGTCCGTGCCGCTTAAATTTACCGCCGCGCCAGGCGCAAAAACCGCGTCAAGCATGCTCAAATTTTAAATTGCGCTTCATCTTTCGGGATATACGTACTTCGGTTAAACAGATAGCATGCCGCAAAGATAACCAGACAAGCCGATAATACGTTTGAGCCGCCCAAAAGTAAGCTCACCGTCTTTTCGTTATTTCTAGCGATTAGAGCCGCTACTATGAGCACAATCGGATACAAGATCAAAGCAATGCTAGCTAAATTTTCAACCGTAAAAATCACCAAGCAAAGTCGCTGATTTTTTATAAAAAATCTGCTGTATTTTTTCGTAGGGTAGCTTTTTAGGTAAATTTTCGTAAAAATATACGGCAAAATCAGCACCACGGCAAGGTATGCAACTCCTAAGATGTTTTCTATAAAGCCCGCAAACCACGAAACCATGAGCGTAAATCCGATAAATGCCATACTAGCGCGCCTGATAAGCCTATGCACGTCGTAACGATTTTTTAAACCCCAAGGTATTTGATCAAATTTTGCGTCCAGGTCATTTAGCTCGTCTAGTTTTTCCTCTGCGGACTTCGCGCTTTGAGCCGCTAAGCCGGACTCCCTGCGCAGATCTGCCCCCTCGGGTGCGGGCTCATATGAGCTTATGTTCAAAGAGTAGCATACGGCAAAAACAAGCAAGCAAATCGGAGCCGCGACAAGGCCGTATAAAAACGCATAAACACCGTATCCGCCGCCGCCCCTTGCGAAAAATGACCCCAAAATAAGCAAAATCGGATATAAAATCAAAACTATACTTGCAAAATTTTCTATCCTAAAGGCCAGGAAGCTAGCGCGCTGATCTCTCACGAAAAGATAGCTGTATCGCTTGGTTTTACTTCGCCTTAAAACATAAATGGTGGCGCAAATAGGCACAACTATCTTCACAGCACCCCGAATATAGCTAAAAATTTCAGGTGGCAATTCTATGCCATTGTTTACAAAAAATGATTTCAAATACGGCGCCAACATCGCAAAAAGATAAAAAACGACAAACGTCGATGACCAGTACGTCATAGTCGCCCGTCTGATAAACCTATGCCTATCATACCGCCTTTTTGCATCCTTAGAGATTGCGGCAAATTTCTCGTCCAGCTCTTTCATCTCGGCTTGAAATTTTGCGTTCACGGCCAGCTCCTTTTACAAGTGCTTATTTTAGAAATTATATCAAATTTGACGTAGTAAGGCGCCAAAATTTGGGGATTAAATTTGATAGCAAAAACGTAGCTATGTTTTGAAAATTTTACGTTTTGCCGCCGCTTGGCAAATTTAATCAGGCAAAAAGTCAAATTTAACGTCAAACCGCCTTAAATTTGATACATTTATCGTAAAAATATCTGCGGATAAAAAGATAGCATCGCGTCCAGCATGAGCCAAGGCCCGGCACAAAGCCAAAAGCATAGCAAGCAAACTCAAATTTAACCCGAGCTTTCAGGCTAAATTTGAGAGGGTTTAAAAGTAAAATAAGGATAAATTTACTCCACGAGCTTCATCTGCTCAGCGCAGATGGCCTTCCACGAGCTTTGCAGATTTGAGCCGACGCACTCCTGTAGATACGGCTTTGCTTCGCTTTCGCGTTTTAGTTTGATGTAGATTTCCGAGATCTGAGCTAGCGCGCGCAGTCTGTTTTCGGGATCTAGGCGCGTATCTACGAGTTCTCGTGCGACTTGCAAAGCCTCGCCTAGTCTATCCAGCTTACTTAGCGAGCCGATGTACTCAAAGTCGATTTTTGGGCTAAAGGTGGCGATATGCAGGCGCTTTTGTAGGTCGATCGCCTTTTTGGCGTAAACCGACGCGTTTAAAAAGTCGTTCGCGCCGTACGTCGCCTCAGCCATGCGGTCGTAGAGCTCGATGACCTTAAAGTCGTTTTTGCGTAGCGTCTCGACGGCCGTTATCGTCGCGGCGGCGTCGGTGAGCCTACCTAATCCCATCAGCGCCTCAAATCTATAAAAAAGCACGGGCGAGACGTCGGCATACTCCTGCCTAGACGCGATAGCCAGCGCCTCGTCGGCTACGCGCAAGGCGTCGTTATACTTCTGCGTCTTTATCAAAACGGAGGCTAGTTTGATGAGCCACTCCACGCGGTCGAGCATGTCGGGCGCAAGGATATTTTGCGAGGCGAGATCGTGCGCGGCGGCGAAACGAGAGAGGCGCATATAGCAGTCAAAGAGCTTAAATTTAGCCCCGATTTTCTCGCCCACGCCGTAGTTTTCGGTCAAATTTACAGCCGTAACACAGTCGTTTTGACGGATGGCTTCACTCGCTAAATTTAATGCCGCCTGATCCAATACCGCACTAGCGTCCGTATCGTTTAGATCGCGCACGACCTGGGTATAGCGCAGGACGGAGTCAAATTTACGCTCTTTTAGATAGAGCGCGACCTGCTCTTTTAGCGCCTTGGCGCCGACGTCCGTTTTGCCGTATTTTTCGATGAGCGCGTCGTAGTGATCGTGTAGCTTTGTCGCGTTGCTCTCGTCGTTTCTAGCGAAAAATAGCTTATCTAGCGCATTTTGCACGATAGCGGCGTACTGCCCGTCTGCAAACTCGTTTTGGTACCTTTTTAGGTATTCGTAGGCTTTTTGCGTGTCAGGCGTGCCTGTTAGTGCGATTCCTAGATTTTTTAGCACGGTTTCGTACTCGTCGTCGTTTTTATTTAGACGAGCGAGTAAAATTTCATAAATTCTCGCGGCGATATCGTCCATATTTTTCTCGTGAAATACCCCAGCCAGCGTCGTTAGCTTGGACGCGTCGTTTAGCAGGTACTCTTGATTTTTGTTTAAAATTTTGAGCATAAAGTCCTTGGCGCGGTCAAATTTAGCCTTGTCGATGCTGCCCTGCACGAGGCTCAGAGCCGCACGGCTAGCGACATCTAGCGTCTGCGCCGAGTATAGCACGTCCTCGTACATCTTTACCGCCTCATCCTGCCTGCCCGTGACGTAGAGCCTGTCGGCAAACTCAAGAACGGCTAGCTTGGTAAAATTTGAGTTTGGATGCTCGTTCATGAGGATGTCTAGCGTGTAGTTCGCGTCGCTAACAAGCTCCTGTCTGAGGTAGGCTTTGGTCACGAGATAGAGCACCTCGGGGTAGTTTTCGTCTGACACGAACCGCCTCATCCACGCGCGCCCCTCGCTTGCGACATCCGCCGCGCCAAGGCCTTCAAAGCTGTTTTGCGAGTCTAAAATTTTATCCAAAGCGCGCAGCCTATATAGCAAAAACTCGCTGGCAAAAATGCTATTTGGATAGCGCCTTAGCGCCGTTTGGATCGTGGCTATCGTATCATCGTAGCGCTTAGCCTCATAGCTTTTTTTCACATCCAGGTACATATTTATGTCGTTGCTATCGCCGCTTTCTATCGGGGCTTTGTTGAGATCGAGCGGTCCGACGCTAGGCGCGGTCATCTGCTCAAATATCGGGGCGAAATTTATCCCTGCGTTTGTTTCTTTTTTAAATTCGCTTAAATTCTGATCTATCACGATGGTGTGGCGTTTGGCTGCGCCGCCGTTTTTACTAAACTGCACGGCGGATGCGCCGTAAAGAGGCTCGCTAGATGAGATCAGGCGAGAGCTCGCGCGCGGTACGACATAGACGCGCATGCCGCCTTTTTCCTCGCGAAATCTCACTTCAGCCAGGGCTAAAATTTTATCGTCGACCTTCGGTAGCGTGCCGCCAGGAAGATCGCAAAAATAAAGCTTGCGGTCGTAGGCGAGGATCTCCTCTTTACAAACGAGTCCCTTCTCGTCGCTGATGTTTATCACGGTGTATGGCCTGCCGTCCTCTGCGCCCGAATTTACGCTCAAGCTAAAAGAAAACGCCAAAATCGGTAAAAAAAGTAAAAAATATTTTCTCATGCGGCCATTATACCCTTTTTCGTTTAAAAAGCGCTATAAAAGCGAATATTACGCGCTTTTGAGGCGATTTTTTTACCAAATTTCGCGCATTAGGATAAAATTTTATTTAGCTTAAATTTAACTTTGGCATACCGATAGAATTTTGATTTTAAAGAGCGCGGTTGGCGGGCTAATTTTTTTAGTTCGGCAGCCAAATTTTACCCGCCCCTCCATCCAAAAACCATGCTCTATGAGTCAAATTTGACGTTATAACGCCGAGTTTTGAGATTAAATTTAGTGTAGCGCGCCTCGGCAGATAAATCTATCCGCCAAATTGCTAGCTACTGTGCCGTTTTTACGATTTTAACCAGCTTAAAGGCGTATCCGCTAAATTTCGCCCTACAAAGCGCGACCGTGCCCTTCATCTGCGGCTCTAGCTTAAATTTAGCCACAACGTCGGTGCCATTAGCCTGCACGCTCACTATATCACCGTCTTTTACCTTTGCGGCCGCAGCAAACGACGCCGAGCCGATTAGCTCTTTCGTTTCATCGCTCAAATTTGAACCGCCCGCCTCATCCATAAAAAACACGACGCTACCGTCAAAGCTCTCAGGTTCTTTTAACGGCGTTAGCTTGCCGTCCGTTTTAAACTCACCCTGCTCTGCGTCAGACAAAACGACGTTTTTACCGAGCATTTGCAAAAACTCGAATATATTTTTCGCGTCAGCATGAGCTAAAAAGGAGCTATCGATCACGATATTTTCGCATCCGTTTAAAAACTCCGCGATCTGCTCAAACTCCTCCTCGCCGACGTTGCACTCGCCGCTTAGGTACCCTTCGTCAAGCCCCTCAAAATATCTGCGCGTTTGCTCGCCAAATTTAGCCGCGTCGAGAGAGTACTTACAAAGCAAAGCCAGCACGTAGCTAGCCGATCCGATCTCGCAGCGAACGAGGTTCTGGACGCCTAAAATTTTATCCTCAAAGCAAGAGATATATAAAAATTCGTTTTGTTTTACCAGCCCTGCTAGCTGCGGGTTTTGCTCGCAAAGCAGGCTTGCTAGACTCAAAGTTTTTGCATTTTTAAATTCGCCAAATTTCATCGTTTATCCTTTAAATTTAGCTTGGATTTTATAAAAATTTGTTTTAAGAGGGGGTAAATTTGCGCCGTTTAGACGCAAATTTGATTATTTTTCTAGGCCGAATTTGACAGCTGCTTTAGCAAGCTCGAGAGTAGCGTCTACGAATTTATCTTTTTTCGTCGCATACGGTAAAAATAGCGGTATCTCCGTGCAAGCCGCGATATATGCATCAGCCTCGATAGCCGCGATCGTATCGTTAAAGAGGCCCACGTACTCTTTTAGCTTGTTTGCTTTTGCGCCCTTGTAAATGCAGTCCATGATGTTTGTCATCAAATTTTCGGGGATTTTTACACACTCTAGACATGCGGCGATCAGCTCGTTTTCGTAAATTTTAGCCGCTGTCGTGCCGGTGGTGGCGATGACGGCGATCTTTTTAGCGTGCGGGAAATTCGACTTTATCGACGCAGTCGCGATTTTAGCGATGTGCAGGATATTTACGCCGCACTCCTCTGTTAGGCGTTTGGCAAAAAAGTGAGCCGTGTTGCAAGCTATACAGATGGCCTCACAGCCCGCGTTTTTGAGCCTCGTCGCGGACTCTTTCATAAAAGGAAACGGATCCTCGCCTCCGTGCAAGATATACGCCGTGCGGTCCGGGATCTGCGGGTGATTGTCGATGACGATGGGGATATTATCCTGATCTTTTGCGGCGTTTGTGAGTTCTACGATCTTGGCGTACAGATCTATCGTAGCTAGCGGTCCCATACCGCCTAAAATTCCGATTCGCTTCATGAAAAAGTCCTTAAATTTAAAAAAGCCGAGAGCGAAGTCTCGGCTAAATTTGGCTCAAAATTCTTAGAGAAGAACAGGAGCGATGAGGAATGCTAACGCAACCGAAAGAGCAACCATGATGGTGCCAGGCACGAAAAATGAGTGGTTAAATACAAATTTACCAACTCTTGTCGTACCGGTATCGTCCATAGCGATAGCGCCCAAAGTAGTAGGATACGTAGGAAGTACGAATAGTCCTGAAACAGCGGCAAATGAAGCAACTAGGATCCAAATTTGACCTGAGTTTTCAGGAGTAGTCATACCTAGCGCAGCAGCGACCGCAGGCATCATAACGCGAGTGGTTGCGGCTTGAGAGTATAGCAAGCAGCTTAGGAAATATAACGCGACGGCTAGTATAAACGGATACTGCGTAACGACGTTTTTAGCTACCTCTTTGATGCTATCGATGTGGCCGTTAACGAAAGTAGTGCCTAGCCATGCGATACCGATGACGCATATGCACGCGTTCATACCGCTTTGGAAAGTGCTGGTTGAAAGCAATTTGCTAGTGTCGACCTTACAAAGCGTAGCGATAAGGAAGCCAATAGTAAGCATAAAGCTGATGATAGCAGCGTCTCTAGAAAGGATAGGTTTTTCCACAATGCCAAGGCTCTTTGAAATAACGAGCGCATAGCAAACGACGACTAAAACGCCGATAGCAAATATCGCAACCGATCTTTTTGCATAAGGTTTTAGAGCTTGATACTCTACCTCTTTTATCTCTGCAACCGCGCCTCTAGCTAGTCTATCTTGATAGATAGGGTCTTTTGAGAGGTCAAGATCGTAAAATTTATTTACGATAAAGGCCGTAACGATCATAGCTACGAAAGTAGTAGATATGCAGATGAAAAGTAGCATCGGATAGCTAACGCCAAGAGGCTCGCAAACGCCCGTCATAGCAACAAAAGCCGCAGATATAGGGCTAGCGGTGATCGCTACTTGAGATGAAACGACCGAAAGCGCAAGAGGCGCGCTAGGTTTGATGTTTTGCGTTTTAGCAACCTCTACGATAACCGGGATCATAGAAAACGCAGTGTGACCTGTGCCTGCTAGGATCGTAAGCAGGTATGTAACGATAGGCGCTAGATAGTTGATTTGTTTTGGGTTCTTACGCAAAATTTTAGATGCGACCTGAACCAAATAATCAAGTCCGCCCGCGACTTGCATCGCAGTGATGGCTGAAATGACGGACGCGATGATTAAAATAACGTCCATCGGGATATCTTTCATATCCACTTTCATACCAAGCATCGCCAAGATAACGACGCCAAGACCGCCGGCATATCCGACACCCATACCACCTAGCCTAACGCCTAGATAGATACCTCCGAGTAGGACTATAATCTGTAAAATCAGCATTATATCCATAGGAAAACTCCTTGTATTAGATTTTTTTACTTACTAAATTTAAAAGGCGCCGAATTTGACTTCGGCGCTCCACGACTTTATTCTAAATTATTTGCCCATATGAGGGTTTAGCATATTTTTAGGCTCTAGGATCTTGTCTATCTCCTCTTTTTTCAAATATCCTCTCTCTAAGCAAATGTCGCCTACAGCTTTACCTGTTTGCAACGCTTCTTTAGCGATGCTTGCAGATTTTTCGTAACCGATGTATGGGTTAAACGCAGTTACGATACCGACTGAGCCGAGTACTGATTTTAGGCACGCCTCAGGGTTTGCGGTTAGTTTTCTGATAGCTTTTTCAGCTAGAGTTTTCATAGCGTTTTCTAGGATAAAGATAGAGTTAAATAGCGCGTAAGCGATGCCAGGCTCAAATGCGTTTAGCTCAAATTCGCCCCTCTCGCTGCAAAGCATGATGGTTACGTCGTTGCCGATTACCTCGTAGCATGCCTCGCCTACGACCTCTGCGATGACCGGATTTACTTTACCAGGCATGATAGAGCTACCAGGCTGCATCTGAGGTAAATTTATCTCGCCAAGACCGCATCTTGGGCCTGAGTTCATTAGTCTTAAGTCGTTTGCGATCTTGCTTAGGCGAACGGCAGCAGTTTTTAGCGCGCCACTAACGTGAACGAAATCCGCAGTGTCTTGAGTAGCTGCTATGAAATCATCGGCAGGTTTGAAATTTACGCCCGTGATTTGGCTTAAAATTTTATGAACGGCCGCTTTGTAATCAGGATGGCAGTTGATGCCCGTTCCGATCGCGGTTGCGCCCATGTTTAGCACAGCCATAGACTCTCTTGCGGCGGTGATTTTTTCGATATCGCTTTTGATGTAGCTTGCAAATGCGTTAAATGTGTTGCCAAGAGTAGTAGGAACGGCGTCCTCTAGCTCGGTTCTACCCATTTTGATGATATCCTTGAAGTCTCTTGCTTTAGCTTCTAGCTCGCTTTTTAGTAGTTCCATAGCCTTTAAAAGGTCGGTTAATTTCGCATAAGCAGCTACTTTAATCGAGCTTGGATAAGAGTCGTTGGTGCTTTGACCGAGGTTTGTGTGGTCGTTTGGATGCAGGTACTGATACTCGCCTTTTTTGTGCCCTAGGCTCTCAAGCGCAATGTTTGTGATAACTTCGTTCGAGTTCATATTGGTGCTAGTGCCGGCACCGCCTTGAATCATGTCTACTACGAATTGATCTAAATATTTACCCGCAATTATCTCGTCGCACGCTTTTGCGATTGCATCGGCTTTTTGCGTGTCTAGAACGCCAACTTCTTTGTTTGCTAGAGCTGCGGCTTTTTTGATTTGGGCAAATGCTTTTACAAAGTACGGATAGTCTTTGAGCTGTCGTCCGCTCATGTGGAAATTCTCAAGCGCCCTAAATGTTTGTACGCCATAATATACATCATCAGCTATCTCTAGCTCACCTATGAAGTCGTGTTCTCTTCTGGTTCCCATATGGTACTCCTTGTGATGAAATTGAATAGTGAAACTATAGCGCAATTAAACTGATATTTAAATTAAAAGTTTAATTTTATATTTATTTTTTTATTACTATTTTGTTATTTTTATATATCTATGTAAACTTAATTTATCTTTAAAATATCCTAAATAACGCAATACTTTTTGCTTTTAAATATTATATATTTTTTAAACACAAGTAGTAAATGTATGGGATAGTGTTTCTAAAATTTAAATTATTAACTTTTTGTTTTACTATTTTGTACTCATAATAAAGCTTAACTTAAAATGTTATATTAATTTTTCTTGAAAGAGTTTGATGGTTTGAATTTTGATTTTTTGAATGGTTTGACAGCTATAAATTTTATATGGTTTTAAATTTATATTTTTTGTTGAAGTATGACTAAAATTTAGTTTTTTATAATTTAGGAAATTTTCGAGCATTAAATTTAAATCTGCTTATTTTTATATATTTAGTTTTTAGTTTGTTTTTTAGGCCCATGCTAATAAATTTGACAAAAGCGCTTCTAGTTACGCGCTATTATATAAATTTTATAAAATTTAAAGCTAAACCTTATACGCATAAGACTTTATGGAGATTAATGACTTCGCCGCTGCCACTTAGAGGTAAACTATGCAAAACCATATATTAACAATTTAAAACACCTTGTGGAATGATACCAGCACGGTAAAATTTGAACTATCGTAATATAGGCACTCCTACCAAAGCCCCCCCCCAGCAGAGTTGCCTATAATAAGCTCTTTTCATTGTCGTACTTTGGTGCCAAAAATTAATCGTAGATCCTTGTATGACACCACTACAGCTATTATATAGACTAATTATTTATCGGTAGCTTTATAGCAAAAACCACAAGAACAGGGACTAAGGTTTTAAGACTCTAAAAACCCTACTTACATCGTCATTTTTGCTCAAGCTAAGTCTTACGATACTATTTTCTAAAGCAGCTAGAGCATGCACTACATTTGGCTCGAGTGTAATCATATCAAGCGCATCCAAGATAACATTGTTTTCTCCAACGCTAAATTCTATCTTACCGCTTAAAACCTGCACCATGATAGCACCTGGAGCCTTATGCTCTTTCATTTGAGCGCCTTTTTCTAAATTTATGCGTATTTCTTTACTGTGCGGGCCATCAAAAAGCTTAGTTATAGCAACACCGTTAAATACATCGTTTTGCCATACGATTTTTTCCATTTACAACCTTTATTATAAAATAATAACGACATTGTAACTACAATTTTAGATAAAAGGATTGATTTTAATTAAGTGTTTTTTAAAATTTAATAATATAGAAAGAAGGCAAAAGCCTAAAACTAGACTTTTGCAAGGAGTAAAATTATTTTTTAAGCTCTTTAATGCGAGCGGCTTTACCGCGTCTATCACGTAGGTAAAATAGCTTAGCGCGGCGAACGCGGCCTTGTCTCAGAACGGTTATACTCTCTAGGCTTTCGCTATAGATAGGGAAAATTCTCTCTACGCCTACGCTATTTGCACCGATTTTTCTGATGATAAATGTTTCGCCAGTTCCGCTTCCACGTCTCGCTATACAGATACCTTCAAAATTTTGAATTCTCATTTTATCACCCTCTTTGATGCGGATAGCTATACGCAAAGTATCTCCAGCGCGAAAATCAGGCACAGACTTTTGGGCTATTTGAGTTTGCTCAAACGCCTCTATATACTTGTTTCTCATATTTTTTCCTTAGTCGGCGGCTCAAATTTTCGGTATAAATCCGGACGAAAAAACCTAGTTTTTAAGAACGCCATATTATTTTTCAAAGCTCTGATTTTAGCATGGTCTCCCTTTAAAAACGCTGAAACCACACCAGAACCTTTGTAATCACTGGGTTTTGTAAAAGACGGAGCCTCAAGTAAATTCTCTTCAAAACTCTCAACTTCAAGACTTTCATTGTTTCCTAAAACGCCGTCGATATTACGAGAAATCGCATCAGAAATACAAAGCGCCCCCAACTCTCCTCCGGTCATCACAAAGTCGCCTATACAAAAAATCTCATCTGCGTATTTTTCTACTATTCGCTCGTCTATACCCTCATATCTACCGCAAACCAGGCAGATATGCCCTTCTTTAGACAAGCGCCTAGCATCGTTTTGGGTAAATTTTTTCCCAGCAGGCGCAAGAAAAATAGTATGGGGTTTTGGACTACTTTTTAGTAAAAAATTTAAAGTATCATCAAGAGGCTGGCACGTCATGAGCAATCCTGCACCGCCTCCAACCATATAGTCATCTACCTTTTTATGCTTATCTGTGCTAAAATCCCGAGGATTTAAAAAATCAATTGAGACGAGCTTTTCTTTTACGGCACGACCCAAAATACTATCTTCAAAATAAGGTCGCACAAGGCTTTCAAAAAGCGTAATAAAGGTAAATTTCATTAGGAATTTTCCAAAATCAAGATAGCATTTTTGGTATAAATTTTTTTATTTTCCACATCGACTTTTTCTACATAAACGTCGATATACGGAATGTAAAAACTTTTTTCCGACCCTTTGGAAATCAAATTTTCATCGGTTTTTACCAAAAATAAATGGTTTGCACCAACCTCGTCTATATCCTCTACTTCGCCGAGCCTTTGGTTATTTTCGTAAATTTCGCAACCGATGACATCAAAATAGAAAAATTCGCCCTTTTTTAGTTTGCAGTTTTTTCTGGTTTCTTCTTTTGTGGCGTAGATTGTTTTATTTGTAAGAGTTTTTGCACTATCCATATCTTCAAAGCCGTAAAAAGAGATAGTATCGTTTGCATGATTGTAGCTTTTTACAACAAGTTCTTTACCATCTTTGTCGCAAAATATAGCGTCTTTTTTAAATTGATTAGGAAAGTCGCCTTTATTATGAAGCTTGACAAATCCCTTTAATCCTACTGTTTTGCCAAGCAATGCAACTTCTACACGCTCACTCAAGAGGTTTTACCGTAACGCGGTATGATGTCGCATCTTTGGCTTTATAGCCCACGATTACAGTTTTTATCGCGTTTATCATCCTGCCGTCTTTGCCGATAAGCTTGCCTGTATCGACTTTATCGGCATAAATTATCAGCTCGGCAAAATTTTCGCCAAGCTCGACTCGCTCGAGTTTCACTTTATCCGGAAAATCAGCGATGAGCTTAGCGTATTCAAGTAAAAAATTTTCTACCATTTTTTAATTATTTGCTAGTTATTTTTGCAACCCTGTCGCTAAGTTTCGCACCGACGCCTTTCCAATAAGCCAAACGCTCAGCGTCAAATTTTACCACCTCAGGCTCAACCATCGGGTTGTAGTAACCGATCGACTCTATCCAGCCGCCGTCTCTTCTTTTTCTGCTATCCGTTACGACTATACGATAAAAAGGTTTTTTCTTGCGTCCCATTCTCGTTAGTCTTACTACTGTTGCCATTATATTTCTCCTTCTGTTTTTTAAATAGGCTTAAATTTAGCCACGCCTCGTAGCCAAATTTAAGCCCTTTAATTAGGGCGAGTATTTTTAGCTTGGTTTAGTAAATTTCCTAGCCCCTTTAGGCCCTCTTTGCCTGAAAATCTCTTTGCTATTTTTGATGCGTTTTCAAACTGCTTCAAAAAGCGATTTACCTCTACTTGAGATAGTCCAGATCCCGCAGCCAAACGTCTTTTTCGGCTGTTATTTAGCAAATCAGGATTCTCGCGTTCTTTTTGCGTCATCGAATTTATCATAGCCTTGATATGCAAAATTTCTTTCGAGTTATCAAGGTCGATATCTTTTATCTGATTTGCCACGCTTGAGAGCCCTGGTATCATACCGATTAAGCTTTTCATATTTCCAAGCTTTTTGACGCTTTCCATTTGCGACAAAAAGTCGTTAAAGTTAAACTGTCCTTTTTTGATCTTTTTATTTATTCTTTTTGCTTCTTGTTCGTCTATTACGGCGCTAGTTTTTTCAACCAACGTCGCCAAGTCACCCTCACCCATTATGCGGCTCACGATACGCTCAGGGATAAAGCTCTCCATATCGCCGACTTTTTCGCCGATACCTACGAATCTAAGCGGTATATTTAGCTGCTTGGCTATGCCGATAGCTACTCCGCCTTTACTATCCGAGTCAAATTTACTTAGCACCACACCGCTTATTTTTAGCGCGTCGTTAAACGTACTTGCTGTTTTTACGCCGTCTTGTCCGCTCATAGCATCGGCTACGTAAAAAATTTCATGCGGCTCGAGCGCTGATTTGATATCTTTTATCTGCTTCATCAAAGCTTCGTCTATCGCCAAACGTCCCGCCGTATCAACCAAAAGCACGTCGTAAAGCCCGCTTTTTGCTTTAGCTAGCGCTTGTTTGGCTACGTTTAGCGGATCAGTTTCGTTTTCTATGCTAAAAAGCTCTATCTCGTTTGCTTCGCAAAGCTGACGAAGCTGCTCGACGGCCGCCAAACGCTGTAAATCGCACGCCGCGACCAAAACTTTTTTCTTTCTAAGCTTTAGATAATTTGCTAGCTTTATCGTCGTAGTGGTTTTTCCGCTACCTTGCAATCCCGCCATAAGGACAATCGTAGGAGCCACGGGCGCAAAGACAAAGCCCTGGTTGCCCGGTGCGGTTAAAACCTTCGTCAAATTTGACTTTATAGCGTCTAAAAACTGTTTTTGGCCTATCCCGCTTTGTTTTAGGTCAGCCTCTATGAGTGCTAGCAATTCTTTGGTAACTTTGTGATGAACGTCGGCTTTTAGCAGTGCTTTTTTAAGCACGTCAAGCGCGTTATTTAGCGCTTTTTCATCGTCTACGAAACGAATTTTACTAACGGCTAAACGAAACGACTCGCTGATTTGTTCAAACACATTCTACCTTTTATTTACATTTATAGCTAAAGCGCGTATTTTATTAAATTTAAGCTTTATCGCTCTTTAAATCTCAAAATTTCTTGAAATTTCAAAACCGAGCCTGTTAAAATCACTGCTCAAATTTGACCTAAATTTATATCCTAAAAGCTCGATTTTATAAGCGTGCAGATACATTCTTGCGGATTTATTTTTAGCGTATTTTTCATCCCCCACGATCCCGTATCCCGCGTGATTTAGGTGCACTCTGATTTGGTGGGTTCTACCGGTTTTTATCTCAACTTTTACGAGACTTTTTTTGCCTGCGACCATCACCGGCGTCACGTGCGAAAATGCCTCTTTACCGTTTGGCGATATCTTAGAAAACGCTCCGCCTTTGTTTTTTAGCGTGATTATTGGTTCGTTTACGCTAAATTCCTCGCTTACGATACCTTTTACCGCCGCGACGTACTCTTTTTTTACGCGACAGTTTTTAAACTCCTCGATCGCTTTTTTTTGAAATTCCTCGTTTTTCACAAGCAAAAGCACGCCGCTAGTTTCTTTATCAAGCCTATGAAGCAGCGGAAATTTATAAGTTTCGCTCACTTTTTCCGACGTTAAAAATGCCGGTTTATCAACCGCGATCAGGTTTTCATCCTCGAAAATCACGCTTGGTCGCGGTAGCTTTTGCACGTTAAATTTAGTCGCCGCGCTCATCATCGCGCGCGCCACGGCGATCCTCTGTCCTTTGGCGCTAACCAGCCCCGCATCGATCAGTTCCTTTGCCTCGTTGTTTGAGATGCCTTCCTGGATCGCCAGCAGTTTATAGGCTTTTTCTTCTTTCATAAATTTTCCTCAATATCTTTTAAAATCTCGCTTGCATCGCCTTTGGCGACTATTTTTGCTTTTGGCAAATTTTGCTTTAAAAGCGAACTTATCTCGTCCGCTTTTGCAAATTTTATGCCGTCAACCGCGCTATACAGAGCTTTTTGATTAAATATAAACTCCCCGCTTATCACCGCGTTTTCAAACTGCGCCGCCTCGATCGGATTGTGTCCGCCGACGTTTGGTATAAAGCTACCGCCTAGCACGACGACGTCGCTAAATTTGTAAATATTTACCAGCTCGCCCATCGCATCAACTAGCACGCACTGTGCGTCAAAGTTTTTCGTCTCGCTAAATTTAGCAAAACTAAGTCCGTTTTTTGCGGCAAATTTAGCCAAAATCTCGCCTACCTCGCCAAACCTCTCAGGATGGCGCGGCACGAGTATCAACTTATCGTTTGCGTCCAAATTTAACTCGCGCAAAATCAGCTCCTCTTCGCCAGTATGAGTGCTTGCTAGCACGATCGCGCGCTCTTTTGGTTTGGCGTAAATTTTACTCGGGCTTGGTAAAAAGGCGGATTTTATATTGCCGCTAACGACGATATTTTTAGCGCTTAGTCGCTGTAGACGCTGTTTATCCAGATCGCTTTGGGCGTAAATTTTATCTATAAATTTAAACAAATACCTGTAAAAAAAGCTAAATTTTAGATAGCTTTTGTAGCTCCTATCAGAGATCCTAGCGTTTATCAAAATGACGCGAGAACCTTTAAATTTAGCCCAAAAAACAAGCCCCAGCCAAAGCTCGGCCTCAAAAATAACCGTTATTTTAGCAGGCTTTAGCCAAAACGGTAAAAATATCTCAAACGGCAAAAAGCGCGTATTTGGCGTGATCTTTTTAGCCTCGTCAAAGCCGGTTTTGGTTACGACCGAGACTGCGGCCGCGCCTTTAAATCTACTAACTAGCGGCGCGATAGAACGCACCTCGCCGAAACTGCACGCGTGAAAATGCACGCGCGAGGCGTCAAATTTAGGATTTTTAAACAAAAAAAATCTAGCGGGGATCGAGGCTCTGTACTTTTTCTTAAAAGCTAAAATCGCAAGCGGTAAAGCCCCCAAGGCAAACGCCGCGAGGACTAAAACGTAATAAATTATTATCAAATTTAAAGGCTAGTTCGCCGCTTCTTTGTATAAAATTCGGCCGCAGTGAGGGCAGGTCACGATGTCTTCGCCCTTGATGACGGCAGAATAAGTCTTGTCGTTTATTTGCATAAAGCAGCCATAGCACGCCTGCTTTTTGACCGGCACGACGGCGGTGTTGTGCGCCCATTTGCGGATTTTCTCGTAAAATGTTAAGATTTTTTGATTCATCTCGCCGACTAGCTTATTTTTCTTAGCGTATATTTCATCTCTTTGCTGCTCGATAGCGCCGACCTCGGCCGAGATTTCACTCTCGATTTTGGTCAAATTTTCGCCAAGCTCCGCAGCCTTTGCCTCAAGCTCGCTTTTTAGCGTATTTTTGCTATCTATGATTTTTTCTAGTCTTTCAACCTCTTCGTTTGCGGCCTCTAGCTGTTCTTTTGCTAGCTCGTCTTCTAGTTGAAGCGCTTTTATCTCTTTTTCGGTTTTTGCCGCGCCGCTCTTTTTGGCGACGTCTTTTATCTTTGCGCTAAATTCGGCTATGTGCGCGTTGGTTTGAGATTTTTGATTTTTTAGCTCGGTCACGCTCGTAGCCGCTTCCTCGATCTGTGCTAAAATCGCCGCCTGCTCGTCCTTGGTCGCTTTTAAAACGCTTTGAACCTTCTCGAGGCGCGGGGTAAAATCGTCGATATCTTTATCGATGTTTGAGAGCTCGACTAGCTGTTCTAAATATTTATTCATCTTTTTCCTTTAACTGTATGAAAACGGGTTTTTTGAGTTGGATATTATAGTAGGAATCGGCAAAATTTGCAAATATTTTGCAAGCGACTCCCCAAAATACCGCTCGCTCTCAAAGTGTCCGATGTCTAGCATAGTAAGATTATTTTGCGCGGCGCTCATGGCTTGGTGGTACTTTAGATCGCCCGTTAAAAACAGGTCTGCTTTAACGCCATCAATCAAATCTCCGCCGCTTCCCGTACAAAACGCAAGGCGCTTTACCTGCGTATTGCGGTCAAATTTCCGCCCTTTGCAAACTCTTAAATGGCTTAAATTTAGCTTTGTTTTTATTCTCTCGCAAAGCTCGTCAAAGCTCAAATTTACGTCCGCATAAAGCAAAAATCCATCGCGCTCCTTTGGCGTAAAGCCCAAAATTTCGGTTAGTACGTATTCGTTTAGGTGGCTTAGATCATAGTTTGTATGCATCGCGATTAGGCTTAAATTTTTAGCCATCATCTTTGCGATTAGGCTACTTGGATACTTGTCCAAATTTAGGGATTTTAGCCCCTTAAAAATGAGCGGATGATGCGTAATGATAAGCGAGTTCGGCTGTGCTTCGTCCAAAAGCTCGTCGTCGACGTCAAGGCTAAGGTAAACGCGCTCCGCGCTCGCCTCAAACGAGCCCACGAGCAATCCGCTGTTATCCCATTCCTCTTGACTCGCAAACGGGCTAATCTCGTCTAAAATTTTATAAATTTCGCCGATTTTCATCAAATTTTATTCGCCCTTCGCGTCGTTCGTGGCATCGATGCTGGCTTTATACGTTAGCGCGCACTCTTTGGCTAGCTCGCGGATTTTTAGAATATAGTCTTGCCTTTGCGTTACGCTGATCGCTCCGCGCGCGTCAAGGACGTTAAACGTATGAGCCGCAAGCATGCAGTAATCATACGCAGGCAGCGAAATTTTAGCCTCCAGGCAGCGTTTGCACTCGCCGAATGCATTTTCAAACTGGCGAAACAGCATATCAACGTCCGCGATTTCAAAGTTATATTTACTCCACTCAAATTCGCCCTGCTTATGCACGTCGGCGTAGGTCACGATATTGCCGCCCCTATCGTCCCAAACGATATCATAGACGCTATTTACGTCCTGTAGATACATCGCAAGGCGCTCTAGTCCGTAAGTGATCTCAGCCGAAACCAGCTCGCACGCGATGCCGCCAACTTGCTGGAAATACGTAAACTGCGTCACCTCCATACCGTCTAGCCAGACCTCCCAGCCTAGCCCCCAAGCGCCCAGCGTCGGGCTCTCCCAGT
>CAURVK010000007.1:0-96897 GCA_963528285.1 uncultured Campylobacter sp.
ACGGCAAATGAGAGCGTGGCGGTGCAGATTGAAATTTTAAACGGGTGGCTGAAAGATAAATAAATTTTAAAATTTATCGCTTAAAGATGAAATTTTTAATATAATTATAGAAAAATTAAGGAGGGAAAGATGTTTGGAGGCGGATATAAAAAAGAGCTAGAAAGCAAAAATGCTGCTTTAGAGCAAGAAAACGAAAGCCTAAAAGCGCAGGTTGAAAGACTGCAAAGCGAGCTAGAGGCTGTAAAATCAAGCGCGGCTAACAAGCAGGACGCGCCTAAGCTGCAGGCCGACGCGGTCAAACTGCTACTGGATAGTTATGCCGACGGTATAAATTTCTTGCAGGGTACGATGGAAGAAAATTTAGAAATACTCAAAAATATAAACGAGCTAAATAATCTAACCTTTGCCAAGACGGGCGAACTGCGCGAGCAGACGAGCTTTATCGTTAGCTCTATGCAAAACGTCCAGCAAATGAGCGGCGACCTGCAAAACGACGCCTCGTCGCTAAATAACAGCGTGATGTCGATCGTGGAGATTATAAATCTCATCAAAGATATCTCCGATCAGACGAATTTGCTAGCTCTAAACGCGGCTATCGAAGCGGCTCGCGCGGGCGAACACGGACGCGGATTTGCCGTGGTGGCCGATGAGGTGCGAAAGCTCGCCGAACGCACGCAAAAAGCTACTCTCGAAGTCGAAGTGAATATAAACGGACTTAAACAAAGCTCAAATACTATGATAGGAATGAGTGAGAATTTTTCTCAAATTTCAGGCGACGTCATGCGCGTTTTGAGCGATTTTCAGGGCACTATCGCAAGCGTAAACGAAAATACGCAAAATATCTTAAATCAAACATTAAATTTAACTAACGAAGTTAACGTTAGCAACGGCAAGATCGATCATATAAATATGAAACTAAATGGTTATAGAGCCGTTTTAAACGGCGAATTTGAAAGCATACCTGAGGCCGGGCGTTGCAGATTTGGTAAGTGGTTTAATGAAAAAGTCAAAAATATCGTAAAAGACGCAAAAACGGTGCAAGATATCTCGCGCGATCACGAAAACGTCCATAGCGGGCTAGAGAAAGCGATCAAGATTTTTGCAGATAGTAGTAAAGATAATGCCGCCGGAGTGGAAATCCTAAAAGACGTGGAAAAATCGAGCAAAGTCGGCTTTGAGACGCTTTTGAACGCGGTTAGAGCGGCGAGGAAATAATATTATTAATTAAACTGCCCAGCCCAGCAAGGACTTGGCGGTCTTTTGGAGATTTAGCGAGTTTGCCGTGCTTGCGGACGGCTCGCTAAATCAAATTTGCACTCAAATTTAGAGCGTAAATTTAAAAAATTTAAAACGTGCTTTGCGGATCGGTCGCAGTATCTACCCAGCCCAGCTTTGCGCCGGCTAGCAGGTGAAAGTGCAGATGCATGACCTCTTGGCCGCCGTTTTCGCCGCAGTTTGTGACTAGGCGGTATCCGCTCTTATCTACGCCCATCAGCACCGCGACCTCTTGGATAAATTTCGTCATCTCGCCCATCAGCGCCCCGTCCATCTCCTGGAAATTTTCAAAGTGTTTTTTTGGGATGATTAAAATATGAATCGGAGCCTTTGGGTTTATGTCGTTAAAGGCTAAAAATTTGTCGTTTTCTAGTACTTTGTTGCAAGGTATTTCGCCCGCCACGATTTTTTCAAATATCGTCATGAATTTCTCCTGGTTAAAATTTGGCTTAATTATAACAAGTAAAAGTTAAAATTTCCCGCCTTTTAGGCAGATTTTATTAAATTTTGACTACAATCTATCCTAAAATTCAGTAAAGGTAAAAACTTGCAAGAGTATAGAGAAAGTATCGCAAAATGCGGGAATTTGGCGGATTTAGACAAGATTCGCGTCGCGCTACTGGGCAAAAAGGGCGCGATCACGTCTGAGTTTGCTAAGCTTAAGGATATGGACGAAGCGGCCAAGAAGGAATTTGCGGCAAATTTAAACAAGCTAAGAGACGAATTTGAATCGCTTTTGGCGGCTAAAAAAACCGAGCTTGAAAGCGGCGAGATAAAAGCTAAAATGAAGGCTGAGGCCATCGACATAACGCTATTTAACGAGCCAAGCGGCGCTGGCGCATTGCACCCCGTGATGGCTACGATGGATAAGATCATCGAGTACTTTATGATGCAAAATTTCTCGCTCGAGACTGGACCGCTCATAGAGGATGACTTCCACAACTTCGAGGCGCTAAATTTGCCTAAATATCACCCTGCGCGCGATATGCAAGACACGTTTTATTTTAAGGATTTTAGACTCCTTCGCACGCACACTAGCCCAGTGCAGGTGCGCACGATGATGAGCAAAAAGCCCCCGATTCGTATGATAGCGCCGGGAACGGTGTTTCGCCGCGACATGGATCTAACTCATACGCCGATGTTTCATCAGGTAGAAGGCCTTGTGGTCGAGGAGGGCGGCGCAGTGAGCTTTGCGAATTTAAAATCAATGCTTGAAAATTTCTTAAAATACATGTTCGGCGATGTTAAAGTGCGCTTTCGCCCTAGCTTTTTCCCGTTTACGGAGCCTAGCGCGGAGGTCGATATCAGCTGTATTTTCTGCCACGGCGAGGGATGTCGCGTATGCAAGCAAACGGGCTGGCTCGAGGTGCTAGGATGCGGCGTGGTCGATCCAAACGTCTTTAAGGCCGTGGGCTACAAAAACGTGAGTGGATACGCATTTGGACTCGGAGTCGAGAGATTTGCGATGCTGCTTCATCAAATTCCTGATTTGCGCTCGCTTTTCGAGGGAGATTTAAGATTATTGGAGCAGTTTAAATGATAATTTCAAGAAATTGGCTAAACGAATGGCTAGATATCTCAAACGTAACGAGCGAAACACTGCTAAAGACGTTAAATTCGATCGGGCTTGAGGTCGATAGTTTTAAAGAGATCAGGGTACCTAAAAATATCGTCGTAGGCTACGTAAAAAGCAAGATAAAACACGAAAATGCCGAGAAACTAAGCGTTTGTCAAGTGGACGTAGGCGGCGAGACGCTACAAATCGTCTGCGGTGCGAAAAACGTCGAGGCCGGACAGTTCGTGCCTGTGGCGCTATCAGGCGCCGTTATGCCAAGCGGACTAGAGATAAAGAGGGCAAAACTGCGCGGCGTCGAGTCAAACGGCATGATCTGCTCATCCGTCGAGCTAGGCCTCGTAAAAACAAACGACGGCATAATGCCGCTGGATGAAAGTATCGGCGAGCTAAAACTGGGTAAGGAAATTTGCGAATATCCGCTACTAAACGACGACATCATCGAGATCGAGCTAACGCCAAACCGCGGCGACTGCCTGAGCGTTTACGGCGTAGCGAGGGATCTATCGGCGGCGCTTGATCTGCCGCTAAAAGATGCCGCCAGATACGAAGAGGGCGAAAATTTGCTCGGTATCGGGCGTATCTTAGCTATCCACGCCGAAGAAAATTTACAAAGCAGCTTTCAGTACCGCGCTTTTGAGATAAAAGAGTATTTTGACGAAAATTTGCTGATGAAGATCCGTTTGGTGCTGATCGAATGCGATAAACAAAACCGCATCGAGCGCCTGCTAGACTACGCTACGCATTCAACAGGCGTGCTTTTTAGCGCGTATGACTACGCCAAGCTTAAAAAGGACGACGAGCGCGCTGTTTTTGATCTGCAAAAGGGCGCAAATTTAGCGACTGAAATTTTGGCAGGCGGCGAGCTTTTGGGCGTTGGCGGCGTATATCAGACGGATGCGGCCAGACTTGACGAAAATAGCAAACTAATCATAGTGGAGGCTAGCTACACAGACCCGGAAGTCATCGCGACAACCGTTTACGAGAATAAGCAAATGCCGCGCCAAGCGCAAGCTTACCGCTCGTTAAGAGGCAGCGAGCCAAACGTCGGTTTTGGCGCTGATTTTTTATTTAAACAGCTAGCCGCGCTAAAATCGGTCGCGCTTTATGCGGGCTCTCAGCAAAGCGTAATGACGCGCGAACCCAAGGTCGTAAGCTTCACGATGAGCGAAATGCAAAAAATGATCGGTCAAGAAGTCGCTCAAAACGACGTCGTAAGGATACTTAAAAAGCTTGGATTTAGCCTAACTTTTAACGCCGAAAAAGAGGGCGCGAACGCAAAAGTACCGTTATTTCGCCACGATATCGTAAATGCGCAGGACGTGTGCGAGGAGATCGTGCGAATGGTCGGTATCGATAATATCGCCTCAAAGCCGCTAAATTTCAGCGAAGCTAACCGTATGAACGATACTTTTACCGACTACAAAAACGCTCTAAATTTGCGTAAAAAAGCCGCTGCAGCCGGATTTTTCGAGAGCGTGCATTATGTATTTGACGACGCAAGCGAGCTAGCGGCGCTCGGTTTTGCGCCTTGTAAGGCCGAGATAGCCAACCCGATAAATAGCGAGCTTAACACGTTAAGGCCTACGCTTGCAAATCACTTGCTAAAATCGGCCGAGCGAAACGTAAAAAATCAGCGAAAATCGGTCAAAATTTTTGAATTCGGTAGCGTATTTAGCCAGAGCGGAGAACAAAGCGAGAGATTTGGCTTCGTAGCTAGCGGACTGACAAAAGAACCTAGCCTGCTAAACGGCGCAAAGCCTGCCGATATCGACTTTTTAGGCTTTGCTACGGCGGTTAGAAACGCGGTCGGCGAATTTGAACTAAAAGCCTGCGACGACGTAAAATATCTAAGCGAATTTGAACAAGCTAAAATCTATCAAAACGGCGTTTGCGTGGGTTATATCGGTCGCGTGGACGTGCGAGTCGAAGCCGCGCGCGACCTGCCGCGAACCTATCTTTGCGAGATAGAGTTTGAAAAGCTTAAATTTGACGGCGCAGTCGTCAAAGCCTACTCAAAATTCCCTGCTATCAGCAGAGACCTAAGTTTAATTGTGCCTAAAACCATGAAATTTGAAGCGATAAAAGAGTGTATAAATGCGCTAAAAATCGAATGCCTAAAAGAATTTTCTCCGGTTGATATATACTCAGATGATAAGCTCGGAGACGACGTGAGCCTCAGCGTCAAATTTAACTTCCAAGACATACAAAAAACGCTTGAAGACGAGGAAGTGGCGGCGATAATGGATAAAATTTTGGACGCTTTAAAGCAAAATTTAAATATCGGATTAAGATGAAAGTTTACGCATTAAGAACGCCGATAAGCGCGAGCCTGGAAAACATCGCTGCCGATAAATCTATCTCGCATAGATGCGCGATATTTTCGCTTTTAAGCGATAAGCCAAGCCGCGTGAAAAACTATCTAAAGGCCGAGGATACGCTAAATACGCTAGAGATCGTAAAAAATTTGGGCGCGCATATCGAGGAAAAAGAGGGCGAGCTAATCATAACTCCGAGCGCAAATTTAAAAGAGCCTAGCGTTGTTTTAGAGTGCGGAAACTCGGGCACGGCTATGAGGCTTTTTATGGGCTTTTTGGCTGCTAGCGAGGGTTTTTTCGTGCTAAGCGGGGACGAGTTTTTAAATCGTCGTCCGATGGCGCGCGTGGCTAAACCGCTGATCAGCGTCGGCGCTAAGATAGACGGTGCAAACGGCGGAGATCACGCGCCTTTGGCGATCCGCGGCAAGAAGCTGGAGTATTTTAAATTTGATAGCAAAATCGCCTCCGCGCAGGTAAAATCGGCTCTGATTTTGGCGGGACTAAAGTCAAACGGCTGCGAGCTTAGCGAACCCGAGCTTAGTCGCGATCACACCGAGCGCATGCTAAAAGGTATGGGTGCTAGTTTGCAAATTTTACCCCGCGGCGTCAAGGTTGAACCGATGAACGCGCCGCTAAAACCGCTTGAAATTTGCGTTCCAAACGACCCTAGCTCGGCGTTTTTCTTTGCCGTAGCCGCAGCGATAATCCCGAATTCCCACATCGTGCTAAAAAATATGTTGCTAAATAAAACGCGCGTGGAGGCCTTTAAAATTTTAGCCAAAATGGGCGTGCAAGTAACGTTTAAAGAAACTTCCGACACATACGAAAGCATCGGCGAAATCGAGATAAAGCACGCGCCGCTAAAGGCCGTGGACGTGAGCGAAAATATCTCGTGGCTGATCGATGAGGTGCCTGCGCTTGCCATCGCATTTGCAAATACGCAGGGCACAAGTAGCGTGAGAAACGCAAAAGAGCTTCGCGTTAAGGAGAGTGACCGCATCGCGATCATGGTGCAAGGGTTGCGAAAATGCGGACTTGAAGTCGAAGAATTTGAAGACGGCTTTAGCGTAAAAGGCGGCGAGGCAAACTGCGCTATTATAGATAGCAACGGCGATCACCGTATCGCGATGAGTTTCGCGGTGCTTGGGCTAAAATGCGGAATGGTTATAGAAAAGAGCGAATTTATCGCGACTTCGTTTCCAAATTTTAGCGGGATTTTAAGACAACTTGGAGCTAGCGTTGAAGATTGAGCTTGCTAGCAGTTACGGATTTTGTTTTGGCGTCAAGCGCGCTATAAAAATCGCCGAAAACGCTAAGGACGCCGTAACTATCGGACCCATCATTCACAATAACGACGAGATAAACCGCCTAAATAAAAATTTTAATGTTAAAACGCTTGAGGGGATAAGCGAAATCGACGGCGAAAAAAAGGCAATCATCCGCACGCACGGTATCGCAAAGGGCGACCTAGCCGAGCTAAAAAAAAGCGATATAAAAGTGATCGACGCGACGTGTCCTTTTGTCACCAAACCTCAGCAAATTTGCGAGAAAATGAGCAAAGAGGGCTACGACATCGTGATATTCGGCGATGAAAAACATCCCGAGATAAAGGGCGTGAAATCATATGCCATCGGTAAGGTTTTCGTCGTGCTAGAAGAGAGCGAGCTAGAGGGCGTAAAACTAGCGCAAAAAGTAGCCGTCATCAGTCAAACTACTCGCAAAGTAGAAAAATTTATGCAAATCGTAAATTATTTGATGCTGCGCGTAAAAGAAGTACGTGTTTTTAATACGATTTGTAATGCTACTTTTGAAAACCAAGAAGCTGTTAAAAACTTAGCCGTTAGGGCTGACGTGATGGTTGTAGTCGGCGGTAAAAACAGCTCAAATACAAAGCAGCTCTATCTCATCTCAAAAACGGCTTGCGAGGATAGCTATCTCGTGGAAAACGAACTAGAACTAGAGCGCACGTGGTTTGAGGGAAAAAGTCTCTGCGGAGTGAGCGCCGGGGCCTCTACGCCTGATTGGATTATACAAAAAGTGATTGATAAGCTGGAGAGCTTTCAAATTTAATAAATACTCATTACCTTTTTAAACAAAATTTCAAATTTAGCCCTGAAATTTCGCAAGTTAATCTACAAATAAGTTAATATTAAGTAAAATTGAGTCTAATTGTGTTAAAAGCAAAATATATACAAAAGGAACAAGATGGCTGCGGTGAACAAAAAAGTTCAGCTTAGTAAGGCAAACGACGGTATCGAAGACGACGATTTTGCCGCGATGTTAGAGGAGTCTTTTAAAAAGACTGAAGAAGATAGCGACGGAATAATCGTCGATATTAAAGGCGACGAGGTTTTTGTAAATGTCGGTAAAAAATCAGAGGGAATTTTAAATATTTCCGAGATCCAAGACGAAAACGGAGAGCTTAAATTTAAAGCGGGCGATACTATAAAGGTCGTAATAACCGGCTCAAGAGGCGGAAAGCCGATCGTATCTCACAAAAAAGCGCTTAGAAAAGAAAAAGTAAAAGCCTATATAGACTCATATAACGAAGAAAATCAAGACATATTCGACGTAAAAATAATCGGTAAAAACAAAGGCGGTTTTGTTGCTCAAAACAGCGACGGTATCGAGTTTTTCTTGCCTCGCTCGCAAGGTGGCTTTAAAGACGCAAACGCGGTGGTAGGAAAGTCGTTTAAAGTAAAAGTCATAAAAATAGACAAAGACGAGCAAAGCATTATCGTGTCAAGAAAAAAACTGCTTGACGAAGATAGAAAGAAAAAAAGAGAAGCAATATCCGCAGTAGCCGAAAATACGGACGTAATAGAGGGCGTAGTTAAGAAAATCACTACCTACGGCATGTTTGTGGACGTGGGCGGAGTAGACGGACTCGTACACTACAGCGAGATAAGCTATAAAGGGCCTGTAAATCCAGGTTCTATCTACAAAGAGGGCGATAAGGTTTTAGTAAAAGTTATCAAATACGATAATGAGAAGAAGCACCTGTCTCTGTCTATCAAGGCTGCGATTCCTGATCCTTGGGAAGAGATAAAAGACGGTCTAGAAGTGGGCGATACCATAAAAGTAACCGTTAGCAACATAGAGCCTTACGGCGCATTTGTCGATCTTGGCAACGACATAGAGGGCTTTTTGCACATTTCTGAAATTTCATGGGATAAAAATATCAAAAATCCAAAAGATCACATTAGCGAGGGCGAGGAGCTTGACGTCGAGGTTATCGAGATAGACGCGAAAGATCGCCGCCTAAGAGTGAGTCTGAAAAACCTACTCAAAAAACCGTTTGACGAATTTAAAGCCCAATTTAAAGAAGGCGACATTACTAAAGGCGTAGTTACTAGTGTGACCAACTTTGGAGCATTTGTTAGGATTGGCGCAGTTGAGGGCTTGCTCCATAATGAGGACGCTTCATGGGATAGAAACGACAAGTGCAAAGATTTGTTTAAAGTGGGCGATGAGGTTGAGGTAAAAATCATCAAAATCGACTCTAACGAGCAAAAAATTTCTCTTAGTCAAAAGGATCTAAAACAAAGCCCAGTACAAGCTTATGCAAAGAAATTTAACGTAGGCGACATCGTGACTGGTAAAATTCGCGATATTAAAGATTTCGGCGTATTTGTAGAGCTCGGCGATAATGTCGATGCGCTCATCCGCAAAGAAGACCTAGGCAATGTAAGTGCTGAAAGCCTAAATATAAACGATAATATCGAAGCTGCGATAGCCTTTATCGATGAGAAGAAAAATAGAATCCGCCTAAGCGTAAGGCGCCTTGCAAGACAAAAAGAGCGCGAGGTGCTAAACGAGATAAATAGCGACGATAAGGTTACTTTGGGCGATATTATTAAAGAACAGCTATCATAAGTAAATGAAGCGATATTTGTTCTGGGGCGCGATTGCTTTTTTGCTGATTTTCGTCTGCGTATGTGGCGCTTTGCTGTATAAGTACGCGGACGTAAATTTAAAAGAGCCTGCGCCTGCGGGGCTAAAAGTATCACAAAGTAACGAGGAGTCAAATTTGACTGCCAGTCCTGCATCCTGGGTTGGCGAAATGGCAAATTTGACTCCAAAAAAATATGCGCTGGCAAGCAACGAGATATTTATAGAATTTAAAGACGAGTCAAAAACCGTCACAAAAACGGCCTATCAGTTAGTGATTGATAAAAACGATATCTATTCGATGTTTTGCCTTACTCAAACATTAAAAAACATACCCGTAGATTTTAGCGTAGTAAAAGAAAATTCACAAAATTTAATTTACATCAACACGCAAGATAACGGCGTTTTAGACCGCGTTATAAACGAACTTAAGGCGTACGATATACGCTCAACTTTCAAGGAGATCAAGCTGTGAAAACGATAATAGTGTGCGACGCAATACATAAAGTCGGCTTTGAAATTTTAAATCGCGAAGAGGATATAAAAGTAATCGACGCAGTAAACGTGCCTAAAGATAAGCTTTTGGATATCTTAGGCGAGGCTGACGTGGCCATCACTCGAAGCTCGACCGAGGTCGGTGAAGCGTTTTTAAATGCGGCTAAAAATCTAAAAGCTCTCGTGCGCGCGGGCGTCGGCGTCGATAACGTAGATATAGATGGCTGCTCAAAACGCGGCATAATCGCGATGAACGTCCCGACGGCAAACACAATCGCCGCGGTAGAGCTAACGATGGCTCACATGCTAGCTGCCGCTCGCTCGTTTCCGTACGCTCACAACGATCTAAAAATCGACCGAATTTGGAAACGCGAGAAATGGTACGGCGTTGAGCTTTTTAACAAGACTCTAGGCGTCATCGGCTTTGGCAACATCGGCTCTCGCGTAGCGGTTAGGGCTGCGGCTTTCGGTATGCAAATTATTGCTTACGATCCGTATATAGATCCCTCGAAAGTAACCGATATGGGCGGCGTTTATACGCGAAATTTCGACGATATCCTTGCGTGTGATTTCATCACTATACACACTCCGAAAAATAAAGAAACCGTAAACATGATCGGCGAGGCGGAGATCGCAAAGATGAAGGACGGCGTACGCCTCATAAACTGCGCTCGCGGCGGTCTTTACAACGAAGAGGCGCTGTATAATGGCCTAAAAAATGGCAAGATAGCGTTTGCGGGTATCGACGTATTTGAGAAGGAGCCGGCGACGGATCATCCGCTACTTGAGTTAAATAACGTCAGCGTCACACCGCACCTTGGCGCAAATACGCTAGAGTCTCAAGCCAACATCGCTATCGCAGCAGCCGAACAGGCTATCTCTGCGGCTCGCGGCATCAGCTATCCTAGCGCGCTAAATTTGCCGATAAAAACGGAAGATCTACCGCCTTTTGTGGAGCCTTATATCGAGCTTACGAGCAAGATGGCCTTCCTCGCCGCGCAGATCAACAAAAAAGCGATCAAAGCCATCCGCATCGAGACGCACGGCCCTATTAGTGAGTATGCAAACTCCATGCTTACCTTTGCGATCGTAGGCGCTTTAAAAGAGAGCTTGGGCGATACGATAAACTACGTAAACGCTAAATTTTTGTGCGATGAAAAAGGTATAACGACAGAAAGCACCGTCGGCGGCAATAGTATTTTCAAAAATAAAATCACTGTTCGCATCACGACCGAAAATGATGTCGTAACGATCGGCGGAACGGTGTTTGGCGAAAATCAGCAACGCATCGTGACGATAAACGGCTTTAAAACAGACTTTAAGCCTAAAGGCAAGATGATTATCTTTAAAAACAACGACGTTCCGGGCGTTATCGCTAAAATTTCATCTATCCTCGCCGAAGAGAAGATCAATATCGCCGACTTCCGCCTAGGACGCGACGATCACGGTATGGCGCTTGCGGTCGTGCTTGTGGATGAAAAAATAACCAAAGAGACGCTGGCTAAGCTAAACGATCTAGACGTTTGCGTATGGGCAAAGTACGCAGTTGTCTAAATTTAAGCCCGAATTGGGGCTTAAATTTAAGGAGGGTTTGAGTATGAAATTTTTACTTTTGATTCCGATTTTGTTTTTGCTTGCGGGTTGCGAGAGCGAAGTGCAAAAGCAAACTACGAAAAATTTTGAGAAAATTTTGACCGAAAAAAAGAAATTTCAAAAGATACAAAAAGACGATCCTAGCGTAAGTGAACAGATGAAAAGGGAAATCCACTCGCAGTCTGAACAAAGCAAGGAAAAAGGCGAGTTTAAATTTAAGCCTTAAATTTGAGTTTTACTTCGGCGAGCGCGGTCAAAATTTGCCCTCTCGCCGCTTCTTAAACTAAACTAAAAACTTTTTTGATATAATCAGCCTTTAAAACTACAAGGAGAAAAAATGGCAACCTATTCTATGGGCGACCTAAAAAAAGGACTAAAGATTGAGCTAGACGGCGTTCCGTATAAAGTCGTCGAATATCAGCACGTAAAACCGGGCAAGGGAGCGGCTTTCGTTCGCGCGAAAATCAAATCTTTCATCGACGGTAAAGTGCTTGAAAAGACCTTCCACGCGGGCGACAAATGCGATCAGCCGAATTTGGAAGAAAAAGAGATGCAGTATCTTTACGACGACGGCGAGTTTTGCCAGTTTATGGACACTGCGACCTACGAGCAAGTAGCGATCAGCGATGAGGACGTAGGCGATGTTAAAAAATGGATGATCGACGGCATGATGGTTGAGATTTTGTTTCACAATGGCAAGGCTATCGGTGTAGAAGTACCGCAAGTCGTCGAGCTAAAGATCGTCGAGACTCCGCCGAATTTCAAAGGCGACACCCAGGGCGGCAAAAAGCCCGCTACGCTAGAAAGCGGTGCAGTCGTGCAGATACCTTTCCATGTGCTTGAGGGCGAGGTTATCCGCGTGGATACCGTCCGCGGCGAGTACATCGAACGCGCAAACAAATAATCGCAGCCGTCAAATTTGATGAAAGCAAAATTTGACGAGCTCATAGCCCAAGTAAAGCCGCTGTTTAAAGATAACGGCTTTACCAAAAACGGGCTAAATTTCTACAAAAATACTCCCGAATTTATATACGTCGTAAATTTTCAAAAAAGTAGCGGCAATACCGCATTTGAAACCAGATTTTACGTAAACTGCGGCATTTACGGCGCATTTATCGACGCTGCGACCGGCAAAGAAACCATCTCAAAACCCAAAGAATACGAATGTCATTTTAGGGATAGAATCTCATCTATCATAGACTCTAAAGCAGCTTACTATGAAATTAATGAAAATACCGACACGATAGCGCTGTGCGAAAATTTAGCAAGTGACCTAACGGCGGTGTTTAGATTTTTCGACGAGATAAAAAGCGAACGCAATTTGATTGATCTGATGTTAGATCGAAACGGTCTAGCGGTGATTGATCAGCTTTTTGAATATTTACTCATAAAGAATGAACAAGAAATTTTGACCAGCCAAGCGTTAAATTTGTTTGAAAAATATGGAAACAAAGTTAGATGGAAAATTTTTGAGCGACGCATAAATGGTTTGCTTAAAAAATACGGAAAAGACGAGATAAAATTTGAAAAAATAAAAGCCAAAGCCTAAGCCTCGGCTTAGACTTTAGGCTGATTTTTTAACGCTATCGACCAAAGCAACGATCTCTTCGTGATTTGGCAGGGCATTTACTTCCGTGCCGATGAGATCTTTTTTGGAAAATACTATCTTTCCATCTACTTCAACTATGAAGTTTCCGCCGCTACCGACGATTTTGCTAATATTAGCACCTGGGATTTGACTTAAAAATTCATCTTCTACACGAGAAGCTACCGGTCTATAGTTTCAAGAATTGCAATATGTAATCTTTACTTCCATTTTCCTTCCTTTCGAATTTAAAGTACGCCGATTATAGCGTAAATTTAACAAATAGCAGTATAATTATCAAAAAATTTAAGGAGAAAATTATGAAAAAAGTTGCCGTGATTTTTGCCGACGGGTTTGAGGAGATAGAGGGCGTTAGTATCGTGGACGTACTTAGACGAGGCGGCGTGGAGGCCCATGTAGTCGGGCTTGATAAGCTACCTATCACGGGCGCACACGGAGTGAAATTAGTCTGTGATATGACGCTTTATGACCTTGAGGAGGGTGACTACGATATGCTGGTTTTGCCGGGCGGATATACGGGCGTCACGAATATCTCCGGTAACCTAAAAATGAGAGAGACGATCAAAAAGTTTGCTAAAAAAGGCAAATTCGTAGCCGCCATTTGTGCCGCGCCGATAGCTCTTGGGGTGGCCGAGGTGATGGGCGGCGAGTATACATGCTACCCTAGCTGCGAGGCTAGCGTCGAGGGTGGAACGTACGTGAGTGACAAAAACGTCGTGCAAAGCGGAAATATCATCACCTCAAAGGGTCCCGCCACCGCGATGGAGTTTGCCTTGGAGCTTGTTAAAATTTTAAACGGCGAGCAAGTTTATAACGAAGTAAAAAGCGGACTTTTATTTGTCAAATAACGATTTGCGGGTTTAAATTTGGTAAATGCCGCACGTTTTGCCAGTTTTTGGCGAAGGTGCGGCTTAAATTTTTATTAAGGCTGCAAATATCAAATTTGCGGCTGTGAAATTAAAAAAATTGCCGATAAGGCCACGCTTTAGTTTAAATTTATTTGCGCAGATCGACCGACGTTTTGCGCCAAATGCATCTTAAATTTACGGCAAATTTTTACGCAACCCCAAACAGCCGAATAAAAAATGAATTTCCAAAAACGCCAGCCGAAATTTAAATTTACAAAAAATTATAAAAATATCAATTTTTATCTAGCTTTTTTATTTAAATTCGGGTATTATCTATTAACCGATTTTATCGGGAATTTGATTTAAGGAAACGTTACTGTGAATATTTACGTCGGTAACTTGTCATATCGCATGACTGAGGCAGAGCTTAAGGATACATTTGCGCCGTTTGGCGAAGTAAAACGCGCGAAAATCGTCAAAGATCGCGACACGAATCGCTCAAAAGGATTCGGATTCGTCGAGATAGAAAACGACGCAGACGCGCTAAAAGCGATTGAAGCGCTAAACAACAAGGAAGTAGGCGGCAGAGCTCTAAGAGTAAACGAATCTAAACCTAAAGAATAATCCGGCCGTCAAATCTGACGGCTTTTAACTAATTTTTAAATTTAAGCTTTTTAATCAATTTTCGCTCCAAATGAACCAAAAAATCACCTCTCGTATCGCTCCGACTCCAAGCGGCTTTTTGCACGCGGGCAATGTTTACAACTTCTTGCTGACCTATCTTTTTACTCGCGCATTTGACGGGAAATTGTACTTAAGGATCGATGACTACGACCTACCGCGCTACCGCAGGCAGTATGTGGAAAATATCTTTCTCGTGCTTGATATGCTGGGCATTGATTTTGACGGCGGACCTGGCGGAGTGGGGGAATTTGAAACCAAATTTAGCTCCAAATTTCGCCTTGGAGCCTACCAAAATGCGCTTAAAAAGCTTGAGCAAAAAGGCGTTTGCTATGCTTGCGAGTGCTCGCACTCGATGAAAAACTCGTTTAAAAACGGCATTTACGCGCGGGTTTGCGCGGAGAAAAATCTTAAATTTAAAAAAGACGAAACGGCCATGCGGCTTCGCGTCCTTAATGAGGCGGAAATTTGCATCGGGCAAAATTTGATAAATTTTGATGCTTTGTGTGGCAAACTAGACGGAGCGGCAAACCAGACGGGCGGGCTTTGGGGTAATGCGCAAAAAGCGCAAAACGGCGTGGCAAACGGTTTAAAAAATTTGGAAAAATTGGGCGACTCGGGCGGAGCGAAACCAGGCGGCGAAAAATTTAACCTTAACACTGTTGGAAATTCGAGCGAAAGTTTTTTAAATTTAGCAAATTTAGGCGTCTTAAATTTGGCGGACGAGACGGCGTTTGAGACGGAAAAATTCGCGCAAGCTCAAAGCGTAAATTTGGCGCAAATTTTGGGCGATTTCGTCGTTTGGAAAAAGGACGACACGCCCGCGTATAATCTCGCTAGCCTCGTGGACGATGAGATTTTGGGCGTAAATTTGCTCGTGCGAGGCGAGGATCTACTCGCGTGCTCGGCGGCGCAAAAGTACGCAGCGCAAATTTTGGGTTACGGTTTTGCGGGCGCGAATTTCATCCATCACGGCCTGCTAGCGCGTGATGGCAAAAAGCTCTCCAAAAGCTCGAGTGCACCGGCGGTGAGCGTAACGGACGGCGCCAAAATCCACTATAAATTTGCCGCCCTTAAGCTCAGGCTCAACGCGTCAAAATGCGACACTCTCTCAAATTTGCTTGAGATGGTTAAAGAGAAATTTAGCCGATAAATTTAGGCGCGCTACTTGAATTATTTAAATTTAAAAAGCGCAGTAAATTTTTATCGGTTTTACCAAAAAATTGATTTATGGGCGTTTGCGACTTGGGTTTGGCGATGACGGCGCCTCTAAAATAAATTTCGGCGTTTCGGATAGGTCGTTTGCGGCAGGGTTTAAATTCGAGTACAAATTTACGTCCGTGAGGCTACAAGGTTGCGTCAAATTTACCGCTCAAATTTAAGCTAAATTCGGAGCCGTAAATTTAAATTAAGCCGCCCGCGCCGCAGGCGACAAATTTAAACTCAAATTTGACGAAAAGCCCACTCTGGCAGCCTATTTGCCGCGTCTAGCTAAAGTTAGACGAGATCGATTTATTCGCCTAAAAGCAAAGTTTTTGTAAAATCAAAAGCATTAAAAAGGACGAAGAATGAGCGATTTTACAGATTTTACGCACCTGCACCTGCACACGGAGTATTCGCTGCTTGACGGAGCCAACCGTATCAAAGAGCTAGCCAAAACCCTAAAAAGCCAAGGCGTCAAAGCCGCAGCCATCACCGACCACGGCAATATGTTTGGCGCGATAGACTTTTATAAAACGATGAAAAATGAAGGCATAAAGCCGCTAATCGGCATCGAAGCCTACATCCACAACGGCGAGGAGCTAGGCGACAAAAGCACCAAACAGCGCTTTCACCTCTGCCTCATCGCCAAAAACGAAATCGGCTATAAAAACCTGATGTATCTTAGCTCCATGAGCTACATCGAGGGGTTTTATTATTATCCGCGTATCAACAAAAAGATGCTAAAAGAGCACAGCGAGGGCATCATCTGCTCCTCAGCATGCCTACAAGGCGAGGTGAACTGGAACCTCAACCAAAGCGAGCGAAATTTGCGTTTCGGCGCTGGCGGATACGAGACAGCAAAGGAAGCCGCGCTATGGTATAAAGAGGTCTTCGGTGATGATTTTTACCTCGAGATCATGCGTCACGGTATCGGCGATCAGCGCAGGATCGACGATGAGATCTTGCGCCTAGCAAAAGAGCTAAACATCAAGGTCATCGCGACCAACGACACGCACTATACGTTTAAGCAACGCGCCGATGCGCACGAGGTTTTCATGTGTATCGCGATGAACAAACTGCTAGACGATCCAAATCGCCTGCGCCACAGCGTGCATGAGTTTTACGTCAAGACGCCCGCGCAGATGAGCGAGCTTTTCGCCGATATCCCAGAAGCCGTTACAAACACGCAAGAAATCGTAGATAAATGCGACCTCACGATAAAGCTAGGCGACGCTACGCCGCCAAATTTTAAATTTACGCTCGAGTACGCCGCTGAGCGAAATTTGAGCCTGCCCGAGCCTGATAAACGTTACAGCATACCAAACGACAGCGTGCTGTTTGAGCACGAGTGCAGGCAGGGGTTAGAGGATAGGCTTAAATTCGTCCCCGCAGAGCGCCACGAGGAGTACCGCACCCGTTTGCAGCGCGAGATAGATATTATAAATAAAATGAATTTCCCAGGCTACATGATGATCGTTTGGGACTTTATCAACGAAGCTAAAAAGCGCGGCGTGCCGGTAGGCCCGGGACGCGGCTCTGCGGCGGGAAGCCTGGTTGCGTATAGTCTAAAGATCACCGACCTTGATCCGCTGCCCTATAACCTGCTTTTCGAGCGTTTTTTAAACCCGGAGCGCGTGAGCATGCCCGATATCGACGTGGACTTTTGTCAAAACCGCCGCGGCGAGATCATCGACTACGTCATCGAAAAGTACGGCAAATTTAACGTCGCGCAGGTTATAACCTTCGGTAAGCTACTAGCAAAGGGCGTCATCCGCGACGTCGCGCGCGTATGCGATATGCCCTACGCCGAGGCCGACGCGATGGCTAAGCTCATCCCGGACGAGCTAGGAATCACGCTGGAGCAGGCCTTTGAAAAAGAGCCAAAGATCGGCGAGCTGATAGCAAGCAACTCAAATGCAAACAGAATCTGGAAATTTGCCCTTGATCTGGAGGGCTTAAACAGGAACGCCGGCATGCACGCGGCGGGCGTGGTCATCTCAAACGAGGAGCTGTGGAACAAAACACCGCTTTTCCGCCAGCCAAACGCCGAGGAGGATCACTTCGTCACGCAGTATAGCCTAAAGTACCTAGAGGACGTGGATCTAATCAAATTTGACTTCCTGGGGCTAAAGACGCTAACCGTGATAGATAACGCCGTCAAGCTCGTCAAAAAGAGGTTCGGCAAAGAGATAATCTGGGAGCAGGTCAATAAAAACGACCCAAAAACCTACGAAACGATCAGTAGCGGCCAGACGCTGGGACTGTTTCAGATAGAAAGCGAAGGTATGCAAAAAGTCGGAGCCGATATGCGCCCGGACTGCTTCGAGGATATCATCGCGATGATCTCGCTTTATCGCCCGGGTCCGATGGATCTAATACCAGATTTCATCAAGCGCAAGCACGGCCTGGAACCTATCACGTACATTTTCCCAGAGCTTCAGCCGATCCTAGAGCCCACCTACGGCGTCATCGTCTATCAAGAGCAAGTTATGCAAATCGTGCAGACTATCGGCGGCTTTTCGCTAGGAGGAGCCGATCTCGTGCGCCGAGCGATGGGTAAAAAGATAAAAGAGGAGATGGATAGGCTAAAGGGTAAATTTATCGAGGGAGCCGAGGCGCAGGGGCTAGACGGCAAAAAGGCCGACGAGCTGTTTGAACTCATTTTGCACTTTGCTTCGTACGGATTTAACAAATCCCACGCTGCGGCCTACACCTACGTGACCTTTCAAACGGCCTATATGAAAACGTACTATCCGGCCGAATTTATGGCGGCTCTCATCACGAGCGAGGAGACCAACGCCGATAAAATTTCGCGCTACATCGACGAGTGCAAGCGCCTAGATATCGCTATCCTGCCACCGTCGGTCAATAAATCGGCCAAAGAATTCTCAGTCGTTAGCGAAGGAGGCAAGGACGCCATCATCTACGGCCTAGGCGCGATAAAAGGCGTCGGAGGCGCGGCGATCGAAAATATCCTAGAAGAGCAGGCCAAGGGCGAGTTTAAGGACATCGACGACTTCGTCTCGCGCGTGGATAACTTTAAGGTAAATAAAAAAGTCTTTGAAAGCCTGATAAAATCGGGCTCCTTTGATAGCTTTGGCCTCACGCGCAAGATGATGCTAAACAACCTAGATAACATCGTAGAGGCGTGCAAAAACGCCGCTACTATCAAGAAAAACGCGGCCGAGAGCCTATTTGGCGACGACGAGAGTATGGCGACGGTTAAAACTAGTCTCGTACGCGACGACTCCGAGCTGGAGCTAAAAACCAAGCTCAAATTTGAGCTAGAAAGCGTGGGCATCTACCTCTCGGGCCACCCACTAGACGAGTACCGCGAGCAAATCTCAAAGATAAAATACACGCTAAGCGATAAATTTGACGAGCTACCGGAAAACGGCGAGATGCTGTTAGTCGGCAAGATCGAGGATCTAACGACAAGGATCAGCAAGAAAAACGGCAAAAAAATGGGCACGATCGAGATGCTTGACTTTCACGGTACGGTCGAGATCGCGGTCTTTGACAGAGGCCTTGGCGCGGTCGAGTCGATGAGCGCGGACGAGCGCGATCTGCCGCATGCGTTTAAGGTTCGCTACTCCAAAGACGGGCAGTTTATGCGGATAAATTTGGATAAAATTTTGACTCTTGACGAGGCTATGGGCATGGACTTTTCGCATCCGCTCGAAAAATACAAAGAGCAAATCGAGCAGATAAAACACACGCCTAGCAAAGATTTTGGCAAGATCGATAAAACGAGCGAGATCCTAGTCGTCGGCAAGATCGCCGAGATCGCTAAAATCCCTAGTAAAAAAACCGGCAAAGAGTTTATGATGCTAAGCATTATGGATCTTTTTAGCACGTTTAAGGTCGCGGCGTTTGATTCTGAAAAGGGGCTCATCGAGAGTCTAAGCGATGAGCAAAAGGATGCTCCACTAGCCTTTAAGGTGCGCTACTCCCGCGACGATCAGGGCGCTCGCATAAATCTAATCGACGTCGTGAGCCTCGAGGATGCGCGCGATATGAATTTCCAAAGCAGAAGCTTTAGGCAGCGCAAGGAAAGTAGCGGCGGCAGCTACCAAAACGGCTCGGCGGCTAGCGAAAGTAGAGGCAAAAGAGAGCTCGAGGATCTGGTTTTGGAGCTAAATTTGGACGAAACGGGCAAGGATCTCATCACGCAAATTTACCGCGCCGCCATCGGCGAACACCGCGCCGCAGCCGATAAAAACAACAAGCGCCTAATCATCCGTATCAAAGACGCGCAGGAAGGCCGCGCGCTGGTTTATACGACGGAGTTTATCGTGGGAGAGGGTTTTGAGGAGAGGGCGCTAGGCTTAAAACAAGCCGTTTAAATTTTATGGCTTGTTTTTTGAATTTAAAGATGAGAAATTTGCCTATCCAAAAGAGCTAATGAAGCTTGAAAAAGGCGGCATGGTATAACTAGGGCTCATGTATAAATCGCGAAAAAAGCAAAAGCCGGACATAAAAGTTTACCCGTTTTCTTATAAATTTGGCTTCCAAAGCCGTCTTTTTGCTTTCAAATGATACAATTCTGATTTCAATTATTACATTTTGTCTTTAAATTTGACGGGAGTTCTCATGAAAAAACTGGTTTGGCTAAATCCTGTTGTAAAAAGTATCTACGACTTTGCGACGCTTAAAGAAATTTTACAAAACAAAGGCTTTAGCGTAATGGAGTGCGAAAAAGACCACGTCCAAAGCGTAAAAAACGCATACAAAAATAGCCTCGCGCAAAAGGAGCTCATCTTTGATAGTCGCTGTCCTAGGGCTGCAAATTTCATCAGGGCAAATTTCAAAGAACATGCTAGCCTTGTATCAAATTTAAACCCTATTTTGATAGAGAGCGCCACCGAGCTTAGCTCAAAGCTAAAAGAGGACGAGTGGCTTTACGTGACGACGCCCTGTGAGGACTTGGCCGAGCTTGGCAGGGGGCTAAATTTAGCTCGAACCACATTTTTAACCTGGAAAAGCTTCAAAGAGCAAAATGAGATAAATTTGGAGACAAAAAAGCTCGAAGCAAGCCCGGTACCGCCGGGATTTTTTACAAATTTAGGCGTAAAAACTCTAAGCCTTGGCAGTAAAGAGAAGATAGAAAATGCCCTTTCATATAAATTTAGCGAGCTTAAAAACTACCGCATTATCGAGCTTTTATACTGCGAAAACGGCTGTCACAACGGAGATGGGCTGTGAGAGAAATTTTTAAAAAGAGCATTTTGATCCTAGCAATCTTTGCCATCTGGCAGGTTGTTTGCGAGCTAGAAATTTTCACGCCGTATATCTTGCCAAGCCCGGTGACGACATTTAAGACGATGCTAGCCATGATACAAAGCGGCGAGCTCGTCACGCACACGATCATCAGCTTTAAGCGTATATTTGCAGGCTACGCGCTCTCCTTTGCCCTAGCGCTCGTGCTTGGCGGTATTGCAGCGCTTTTGCCAAAGATCAGTATTTATTACGAGTGGATACTGGAGTTTTTTAGAAACATCCCGCCGCTTAGTTTGATCGCCATTTTGGTGCTTTGGTTTGGCATAAACGAAACGCCAAAGATTATTATCATCATCCTAGCCTCGTTTTTCCCGATGTTTCTAAGCATCCAAAAGGGGCTAACTAGCTGCGACGTGAAACTCATCGAGGTCGGGAAAATTTTTGACTTTAGCAAATTTGAGATTTTTTACAAGATCATTTTTAAAAGCGCCCTTAAAGACATATTTGTCGGTATGCGAATAGGCTTTGGCTACGCCATGCGTGCTATCATAGGAGCGGAGATGATAGCGGCCTCAAGCGGGCTAGGCTACTTGATCCTTGATGCAGAGGAGCTTTCGCGCGCGGATAGGATATTTGTCGGCATTTTTACGATCGGCGTTTGCGGCGTGCTCATAGATAGGATATTTTTGCTCTTGATAGCGAAATTTAGCCTTTTGCGAGGTGAAAAATGATAGAAATTTCAAATTTATCCAAGCATTTTTATATCGGCGAGAAGCGTATCGACGTTTTAAGAGAGCTAAATTTAAACATAAAAAAAGATAAGATCACCGTCATACTCGGCAGGAGCGGCTGCGGCAAAACTACGCTTTTACGCCTCATCGCCGGTCTTGAAAGCGTAAGCCTTGGCGAGATAAAATTTAAAGAGCAAGCAAAGATCGGCTTTGTCTTTCAAGAAGCCCGCCTCATGCCGTTTCTAAACGTCTATGAAAATATCGTTTTTGCGCTTAAAAAGCAGGAGATAGAGGCTACAAAGATCGATAGCCTAATCTCCATGATAGGGCTTAGCGACTTTAAATTTGCCGCCGTTTCGCAGCTATCCGGCGGCATGAGCTCGCGCGTTTCGCTTGCAAGGGTGCTTGCATATGAGGCAAATTTGATCCTCATGGATGAGCCGTTTGCGGCACTTGATGCCTTTACGAGAGCTAGCATGCAGGCTGAAATTTTAAAAATACAAGCCGGCAAAACTATCCTTTTCGTCACGCACAACATCGACGAGGCGCTATTTTTGGCTGATGAGATTATATTGCTTGAAAAAGGCGGTATAAAATCAAGCTACGATCTATCAAATTTAGCAAGACCGAGAGACTTGCTAAGTGGCGAGCTAATAGCCGTAAAGCGCAAAATTTTGAGTGAAATTTAGGATAAAGATAGATGATAATTAAAACCAAAATGAAGCAAAAAATTTATATAATCCACAAAATTTAAATCACAAGGAGCAAATATGAGAAAGTTTTTCAAGGTTTTATGTGCGGCCTCTTTGTTTTGCCTAGTCGCAAACGCAAGCGAAGGCCTAGACAAGATCGGCATGACCTACGTCAAATCGCCGCTAAACGTCCCATCTATCGTCGATAAATTTAAAGGCTTTTACGCGAAGTCTTTTGGCGTGCCGGTGGAGTACTCTGACATAACATCAGGTGCGAAGCAGACGCAAGCACTAGCTTCAAATTCGCTCCAGTTTTTAAACTGCGTGGGCGGCACTTCGGTTATACTTGCAGCGGCAAATAAGGCTGATATCAAGATCGTAAGCGCCTATTCAAGGGCGCCAGAGGCATTTGTGATATTTTCTAAGGACCAAAACATAAAGTCGCCAAAAGATCTAAAAGGTAAAAAAGTAGCAGGTCCAAAAGGCACGATCTTAAACGAGCTTTTGGTTAGATATCTAGCGCTTGGAGGGCTTAGCATAAATGATGTCGAGTTCGTATCTATGGGCATCCCGGCTGCGCAGGCTGCGCTAGAAAACGGTAGCGTTGATATGGCGCTTCTTGCAGGACCTGCTGCTTATAACGCTCAAAAATCAGGCCTAAATATAGTCACAACCGGCAAAGGCGTCATCACTCCAGTCATAGTGACGGCTACAAGCGGCGAGTTTTATAAAAAGCATAAGGACGTAGTCGAGAAATTTAAAAAGGTTCAGGATGAAATTTTAGACTACATCAAGGCGAACGAGGATGAGGCGCTTAAATTTACGGCCGAAGAGACCGGGCTTAGCATAGAGGCGGTAAAGAGCATGTATCCTCAGTACGACTTTAGCTCAAAGATCACGGCTGAAGATATAAAAGCGCTTGAAGCTACGCAAGAATTTATGCTTGAAAGCAAGATGATCGAGCAAAAAATAGATATAAAATCGCTTCTACTAAACTAAATTTAAAGGGCAATTTTGCCCTTTAAATTATCCTCAACACCTTGTGAAAAGCTACAAATTTTAATTATAATAATGGGCATTAGCCTCGCAAGGGCGCCAAGAAAATAAATTTAAGGAATAAAATGAAAAACTTGATCGCGTTGATACTTTTTGCTATCGCAGCTGTGGCCGGCGAGCCCAAAAAAGGCGAACTAAGCCCCGAAAAAGAGGCATTTTTAAGCGCTAGATACGAGGAGCTCAAAAAATCATGCGCCCAAAAGGACGCGAGAGCCTGCAAGCGAGTGATCTTGTTTTATCAAAAACAGCCTAAAAAGCAAAACGAAAAAGACATTCGCGAGGCGATGCAAATTTTACTCGGCGCGTGCAAGGAGGGCAAATTTGACGCGTGCGCGGCGGCGGGCGAAATGCACATAAACAACAAAGATTTCATCGCCGTGAGGGAGATTTTGAGCCCTGTTTGCGATAGCGGCTATCAGGATGCTTGCGTGCAGTACGGCAAGAGCCTTGAGGCTGACGGCGCACCAGGCAAGGACGAAAAGCGCGCGAAAAAGCTCTACGAAACCGCCTGCGAAAATGGCTCGGCGCTAGGATGCGAGCATCTGGGGCTAGCGATCGGCAGCAACGCGCCGGAGCAGGCCGTGGGCTATATGCGCAAGGCGTGCGAGATGGATGCTTGGCGATGTTTTAGATTCGGCACGATGGTGATGCCTTATGGGGCCAAGGAAGGGGTAATGGCGCTTGTTAGAAGCTGCCACGAAACGGATATGCTCGCAGGCTGCATCATGCTGGCCAAATACCACGAAAAAGAGCTGCGCGAGATCGCGGGCGAGGCTGAGGTGAAGCGGCTGCATGCGCGCCTTTGCGAGCTGGTGCCGTACGGAGAGCACTGCCAAAAAGCGCGGTAAATTTAGCTAAATTTGCGGTTTTGGATTTGAGATAGGGCGGCCCGGCGAGGCGAGGGTAAATTTGAAGTCAAATTTGAAATCACTCGCCAAGGCGGCCTAAAATTTAACAAAAACCAGGTCAAAGGAGCAAAAATGGCGATCATCAAAGTTGATCTACAAAAATCATATCCCAAACCCGGGCGCGACCACTCTTGTATCGGCCAAATACGATGGCGACGTCAATGCGATGGCGATAACGTGGGCGCAGGCGCTTGACTACGACAAAGTTACCATCGTGCCGCACAACGGCTCGTACACGAGGACGCTCATCGAAAAGAGCGGGTATTTCGCCGTGCATATCCCTACGGCCGCGCAGGCGGAGCTGGTTAGCGAGCTGGGCGCCGAGAACAACTCGCGCTTTGATAACGCCGACAAGATGAAAAACGTGGAAATTTTTTATAAAGAGGAGTTCGATGTGCCGCTGATCGCGAGCTGCGTCGCATGGCTCGTTTGCAAGCGTATCCCTGAGCCTCATAACGAGTAGAGCTATGATCTTTTTATCGGCGAGGTCGTCGCGGCATACGCGGACGAGCGGATCTTTGACGGCGGACACTGGCTGCTTGAAAAGATCCCTGACGAGTTAAAAACGCTTCACTACGTCGCCGGCGGTCGGTATTATCTGGACGGCAAAGCGGTAGATACCAAGCGCACGCCCATAAGCGACGAATAAAACGCCCCGCAAAACGCGGGCTAATTTGTAAATTTAAGATGAGTGCGCACGTGAATACGCGGCGGGTTTTAGTAAAATTTCAAACTGAAAAATCCAAAAAAGGATAGAAAATGAAAAAATATATCGTCATCACCGGCGCAAGTTCGGGTATCGGAGCGGCTACGGCAAAGGCGTTTGCTGGGCGCGGAGAAAATTTGATCCTAATCGCGCGCAGAGCGGAGCTTCTGCAAAACTTAAAGGACGAGATCGCTAAAATTTCGCCTGAACCAGACGTAGTCGTTAAAATTTGCGACCTTGCGCACAGCGAGAACGTCCTGGCGCTTTGGGACGAGCTAAAAAGCTACGAGCTAAAGGCACTCATAAACAACGCGGGCTTCGGAGATTACGGCGCGGTCGGCGAGCGCGATCTATTCAAAATCTCGCAGATGTTGCAGCTCAACATTATCTCGCTCACGCTGCTAAGCCACCTCTTCGTACGCGACTACAAGCGCAAGCCCTCTCAGCTCATCAATATCTCCTCCGCGGGCGGCTACAGCATGGTGCCAAACGCCGTCACCTACTGCGCGAGCAAGTTTTTCGTAAGCGCCTTTACCGAGGGCTTGCACCGCGAGCTAGCGCAGGATAAAGAGGTCAAAATGCAGGCCAAAGTTCTAGCACCCGCCGCGACCAGGACGGAGTTTGGTCCCGTGGCGACGGATGATGCAGGCTACGACTACGACGCGGCTTTTAAGCGCTATCACTCGAGCGAGGAGATGGCGGAATTTCTGCTCGCGCTTTACGATAGCGACGCGTGCGTGGGCGCGGTGGATCGAAACAACTTCGAGTTTAGCTTGGGGGCTGCGCGATTTGACTACGCGGGCAAACTCTAAATTTATGCATTATGCGTCGTGCGACGAGGCGTAAAATTTGAGTAACGCAGCGCCTGAACTAAATTTGACCGCAAAGCGCGTTAAAATTTAAAGAAATTTAAGGAGCCAAAATGGGTAAAACGGCTTTAGTCGCAAGAGCTACGGGAGCGATCGGACGCGAGATCGTGCGCGGGCTTTGCGAGAATGAAAACTACGACAAAATCATCGTTTGGGCGCGCAGGGAGCTAAAATTTAGCCACGAAAAGCTAGAGACGCAAATCGTAAATTTTAGCGACGTAAAAAACATGCCGCCGCGCGAAATAGACGAGATATTTTGCGCGCTGGGCACGACGATGAAGCAAGCCGGCAGCCGCGGACAGTTTTATAAAGTGGACGTGAGCTACCCCGTAAATATCGCAAAATGGGGCATCGCATCAGGCGCGCGCCGTTTTGCGCTCATTTCGTCGCAGGGCGCGGACGAGCGGTCGAGATTTTTTTATCTACGCGCAAAGGGCAAGGCAGAGAAAAAGATCGCCGCGCTAGATTACGAGAGTGTGCAAATCGCGCGGTTACCTGCGATAAAAAGCGAGCGCGAGCAGGTGCGTATGGGCGAGCTCTTTATGGTTTGGCTGTTTGGGCTTTTGCCGAAGTTTATCTTAACGAACTACCGCCCGATGAGCGCGAAGGATATCGCGGCCGCCGTCATCGCCGCCGCGCAGACGGAGGCTAAGGGCGTGCAAATTTATCATCCAAGAGAGTTTATTTAGAACAAAAACGTAAAGGTCGTTTTGGCTTTAAGCCTTTAAAAACGCCGAAAATGCGCCTGCTATTTTAAAATAAAAAATCGGCTGAATTTTGCAAGGCGCGCGGACTTATTTAAATTCGGCTCTTGAGCGCGGTTTGGGTATTTGCTCGGTTGCGGCCAAAACCGGGTATGTCAAAAAGAGGCTCGCTTTTATGTTTGGCTATTTACCTGACTGCGGCCAAAAGCGTCGCTAAGGCGGCTTTCACGCCGCAAGCCGCCTAACAGGTAGCGCGAGCCTGCACGCAGTTTTGCTTTGCTCGCGCAAAAATCAAAACGCCTATTTAAAGACTATGCCGGATTTGGTAAAATCCATTTGTTCCGGTTCGACGTTTAGTAATGATTTAAAAACTAGCCTGCCTACGGCTTTTAGCTCCGTTTCATGCGCGGGATTTGGATGCTGCTTTAGCTCCTGCTGCATCGCCATCAGCAAAAACCCAAGCCCCATAGATATCTGATACGAGTTCATCATTTCCGTAGCTTTTCCCTCAAACAGCTCCGGTTTTTTGCGCAAAAACTCGGCGATCTGCAAAAATGCGGGCTTTACGGCCTCGTCTGGCATCGGATGATTAAAATACGCCGCATAAGCGCCTCCTAGCAGCGCCACGATGCCGGTCGCCACGTTTTCTTTGGGTATGCCGTATAGCTGCTCGACGCTACCGTTTAGCTTATCTATACCCTCTACTAGCAAGCGCCGCCCCTCGTCTTGCTGCGCGGCGGGAAATAGCTGCGCTATCTGCTCTATGCCGTCCATATCCAAAAAATGATCTCCCGCTCGCACTAGCGCACCCGTATAGAGTATATCGGTCTTGATATCTTTGACGTAGGCGGAATCATCGGGCGGATTTAAATTTTTTCTTGCTTGATTCATGGCGCGGTTATATGCATCCTGCCGCAACCACTGCTCGTTAAAATCAATCGTAAAAAACGCCTGCGCGCTACTAAAACACATCACCGCTCCAAGCGCCGCCGCGCCGACTCGAATTTTGCCTAAAAATTTCATAAAACGCCTCCGAAAATAAAATTTCATGCGGCAGCTCCGCATTGCCGGCATTATACCTAAAATAACGCGGCTGCGATATTTTTTTATTCTGATTGCCTTTATGCTGCCGCGCAGACGGAGGCTAAGGGCGTGCAAATTTATCATCCAAGGGAGTTTGCGTAGCAGCTCAAATTTGATGGGTTTGCAGGATTAGACAAAATCCGCAAGCCAATTTATCCAGAGATAACCAAATTTGCGCGCTTGCTTCGGCACGCATTTAAATTTACCGCTAAATTTAGAGAGCAAGATAAATTTACTGCTTGCTGTGACGGCACTTTATTTTAAAGCGGCAAATTTAATTTACCAGTTAAATTCCCACTCGCCTTTATCGGTGCCTATTGCGGCGTTTAGTAAATTTTGGCAGTTTGTGATATATGATACCTCTTCGCCGTATTTTATAGTTTTGGGTTTGAAGTTTTTTACGCCACAGTTGCCTTTGTTTAGTTTTATTCTTTCGATTTTTACGTTGTCTATTCTCGCTACGATGACTATGGTTTTTACCGTTTCTATATTGTAATTATCGCTAAAAACTTCTCCGGTCTCTACGGTATCTATGCCCTCGCTAACTTCTATAGGTTGGATATCGTCGCTACAACCGTAAAAACATAATGTAAAAAATAATAAGGTAAAATATAAATATTTTTTCATTTTCTTTCCTTTCTAGTAATTTTTTAATTTAAGCTGTTGCTCTGAAACTAATTCAAATACATTTTCTTGAATAGCTTTATATTCTTTACTTTTTGAATTTGTAAAATGCCCGGTTATAGCTAGTGCCATGTGATTATCTTTTGTATTGTCGCAGTGATTTTTACCGGAGTAGGATGTTCTAGAAAAATCAAGTATCCATTCGGTATTTTCGTAGTTTTTAGTTGGAAAATAATAAGTCTTCGCACCGCAAATATGTCCGCTGTATCCACCGTACTCATCGAAACAGCGTTCAAAATCCTCATCTTCGATGCCTTCTATGGGCGCAACTACGGTCAATATAGTATCTTTGACCTCATTATCCTCGCTAGCCATCAAGTATTTATCCAGCCAGCCGTATCCTTCTACCGTCGTATCAGACGGAAAACAGATAAGAACATCGAGATTAAAAATCTTTTTTTCTTTTGCCATTCTATCTAAAAAATCAGCTAGCTTTTTTGCTTCTTCTTTGTTTGATATAGAAGAGCTGAAACTTTGTATTTTCTCCTTCTGCAAATTTAGCAAATCGGGGAAAAATACCGCCACTATGCCTACCGCAGTCGCTATGAAGCTCACGACCGAACCGATAATCACCTTTTTCTCAAAAATCATTTTTTGCCTTTGACTGTGGATTTACGTTTGTGATTTTAGCTGATTTAAAATAAATAATAAATTAAAAAACATAAAATATATCCTTTTTAGTTAATAAAAGCATAAATATTATTTTGTTGAAAAATAACGCTTTTTGAAATATTCTTGCACATAAAAAAAGATGCAAAATGGCTAAAATGACGAAACGAGACATAGCGGGGTATTTGGGCGTGGATGTGCAGACGCTAAGAAACTGGAAAAAGACGCGCCCGAACTTATACCGCGTGATAATGCAAGGACTGCTCATCGATGAGGTTATAACCCAAAGTAAAGAAAACCACGAAAGGCTCTTGAAGGCAGCAAACAAAAATAAGGATGATTAATACCGACTGATAAAATTTTCTGTGCACGATCTATCTTATAAAAATTTGTTGTATATTTAAATATAATTTTACTATCCCTATAAAACATGCTATTTTTTTCTCATAACGCCATTTTCAAAAGCTCAAATATTTATTTGCCAAAGGCTCATTTAATCCCGCAAAAAAGAGAATGCTTGAAACGTGGCGGAACGACGCATAGTTTGCCTTGTAGGGTTGCTCGCACAAAGGGTGCAGTGCTGCGGTCGTAATTTTGTAACGTAAATACCTGGCGCACCCTAGTAACTTCGTGTCGCTCGAGGGAGTGTTACCGTGATAAAGATAGGATACTGGCGGCGCTAGCAAAATATTTAAAATACCAAAGCGAGGAGTTTTTATTTGATCCCCCCCCCCCCGCAAAATCGGCGCTAAAATTTAATCCCTCGCACGACCTGCGCGCCAAGACCCGTTTGCATATGCCGCAAAAACATCGCGTGGTAAAAGTCCCCCTCGTGTCCCGGCGCGTCGTAGGTGGCGACGAGGCTTGCCGGCACTAGGACTTTGCGCCTGACGTTTGCCTCGTTTGCGCTAAGTTTTAGGTGCGAGACTAGCTGATAGACGCATAGATCGGTGCAGTCGCCGAGTACCACGAAGGTGTCTATGTGCGGATTTTGCGCGATAAACGCGTTAAATTCGGCGCAGTAAGCCGCGCTCAGGGAGTTTTTGCGAAAGATTTTTATCTTGTGAAAAAACGGCAATTCGCGCAGCTGCGGTATCGTATTCGCGCCCTGGGTGCCTTTGATAGCGTGCGGCGGAAATGCGTCAAATTCCGCGCAGTTTGCCTCGTGGCTATCCTCGAGTAGTACGAGATTTCTCGCGCCCGCCGCGTAAGCCGCGCTAAAAGTACGCGCTATGGCGTCCGCGATCGCGCCTACTCGCGGGCTAGCTAGCGGGCCGGTGCTGCAAAATCCCTCTATCATATCCACGCTGATAAAGGCGGTGTTTGCCGCGCCGCCCGCTAAAATTTCGCTAAATTTAATCTCCTTTAGCTCCTCAAACCACACCGCTAAATCCTCTAAAATTTTCGCGTCAAATTTCATTTTCTTTCCTTGTTTTGATTGTTTTTACGTTCGTCATTCGGCTCGCCGAAGCTAAAACAGCGAGCCACCCTAAATTTCGCGTTCAAATTTAATCCCGCCCAAAGTGTCAAATTTCATCAAATTCACCGCCTAGCCGCCCGTCTTTGCGGGCAAATTTACGCAAAAGCTCTTTGGCTCAAGCTCGATCTCGATACTGCCGCCGTGGGCTTGGACGATCTGCAGGCATAGGTGCAGGCCTAGGCCGTTGCCCTTTAGCTTGCTCGTTTTAAAGGGCTCAAAGACCATGGCTTGGTTTTTGATCGGCACGCCGCTATCGGTCACGGTAAATCTATGCTCACCCTCGCGCTGCTCGTAGTCCACGCGCACCCAGCCCTCGTCGTCCTCGTTTTCCTCGACCGCGTCGACCGCGTTAAATAGCATGTTTTGAAACACCATCGCCAGCAGATCGCGGTCGCCCACATAGGGCAGGTCGGGGAAATTTAGGCTAAATTTGATCTCCTTGCCGTATGTGTAGCACTCTATGGCGGCCTCGCACTCGCCTTTTAGCTCGGATAGGTTAAATTCGCGCGCGTTTATCGTGAGACCTTTGGTGAAAAGCAGGGTTGCCTTGATGATGCGCTCGACTCGCCAGATCGCCTTTTGCATCTGCTCGACGACAGGGCGAGCGCGCTCGTCGGCTTTTTTTATCAGCGTCGAGGCTAGCAGCGAGATCGAGCCCACGGGATTGCGTATCTCGTGGGCTAGGTGGGCGGCGACTTGACCCATCGAGGCTAGGCGCTCGGTGCGCTTTTCAGTAGTTATGTCGGTTGCGGAGATGATTTTTTTGCCCTCTTTTTGGGCGATTTTGATGAGGTAGATTTGCCCCGTGGCGCTTATCTCGCCCCCCTCTTGCGGGATAAATTTTAAAATTTGCCCGAGTTTTAGGGCTTCTGAGTTTTGCAAAAATATCTCGCCCGCCTCGTCCAAAACCCAGATCGCGTTTGGCAAAATTTCTACGATATCTTTGATAAAGCCTTGCAGATTCGCATACGACGCGGTCAGGTTTTTGTACTCGCGCTCTATCAGATAGGTCTGCTCGATCAGGCTTTTTAGCCCGTCTTGGACGCTGGTTTTGTCGATCTGAGTCATAAAAGCTCCTCGAAATTTTCTAAATCAAAAAGTAAAATTCGCTTGTTTTTTAGGCGGCCGACTTCGTTGCTAAAGCCGCTTTTGGAAAATAGCGCGACGGCGTCCGGCACAAAGCCTAGGCGCTCGCATTTTTTAAGGAGTAAATTTACCACGTTTTTGCAAATTTTATGCTCTTTAAATTTAGCTTCTCCGACGATGATACGTCCGTCTAGGCTCAAAAATATGTCTATCTCGATATTTTTCGCCCACAGGCTCCGCACCCGCGCGGGCTGCGCGCCTAGCCTAAATGCTAAAAGCTCGCGGCAAAGCAGCTCAAAGCCAAAGCCCGCGTACGAGTCAAACTCACGTCTGATAATCTCCATCAGCGCGGCCTTTTCGCCGTTTTTTAAAAGGGTCAAATTTGGCTCGATGAAATAAAACCAAAATCTAGTAAAATTGTCGTTAAAGACCACCTTGTCCTGCGCCTTGTCGCGCTCGGGTAGCTTTTTGGATTTTTGATATTTGCTTTTTACGCGCGGTTTTTCTAGCGTCTTTTCGATGCTGACTACGCCTGAGTTTATCGCGGCGGCGTAAATTTTTAGGATGAGAGGACGGGGCAGAAATTTATTTAGAGCGTATTTTTTGCGGTCGTTTTTAGCAAGCTTGCAAAGGGCAAATTTAAGCTCGCTCTCAAAAGGCGCGTCAAAGCTAAATTTGAGCGACAGATCTTCAAATTTATCTAAAATTTCCTTTTCGATCGCCTCGAAAATATCATAATAATTCGCCTCAAATTTTAGCGCGTCAAAGACTAGATGAAAGTAAATAAGCTGCAAGATATCAAGGTGCTTAAAGCGCGCGTAGCTTGATTTTAAGGCGTAGATTTTTGCTCCTTTTTAGCCCATTTTAGCACAACTTTGGTTATAATCTCTTTTTTTATAAGGAAAAATTTTGGTTAGCATCGACGAAATCAGGAAAAATATTATTTTAAAAAAGGGCGTGCGCTACTTTGACTACACAGCCTCAGGTCTAGCCTACGCGCCAATAGAGCGCAAGATCGCAAAATACCTAAAAACCTACGCCAACACGCACTCAGAAAGCGCCTCAAACGCGCTAAAAACGCAAAAACGCTACGAAAAAGCAAGGCAGAGCCTAAAAGACGCGCTGGGGCTTGATGAGCGATTTTATCTGATCTCTGCCGGTTGCGGTGCGACGGGAGCGATAAAGAAATTTCAAGAGATCATGGGGCTTTACCTGCCGCCTATGAGCGCAAACCGCCTAGGCGAAGAGGCGGTAAAGGGTGCAAATTTACCCCTCGTCATCGTCTCGCCCTACGAGCACCACTCAAACGAGGTTAGCCTACGCGAGGGGCTGTGCGAGGTCGTGCGCATACCGCTAAGCAAGAGCGGGGAGATAAATTTCGGCAGACTCGATCAACTGCTCAAAATCAACTCAAAGCGCGAGATCATCGGCTCTTTTAGCGCGGCGTCAAACGTCACGGGGATAATCAGCGACTACAAAAAAATCTACGTGATGATGAAGCGATACGGCGCGACGGTGGCCTTTGACGCGGCTAGTTTTAGCTCGCACGATAACCTCGACGCCGACTATTTCGACGCGCTATTTCTCTCGCCGCATAAGCTTTTAGGCGGCGTGGGTAGCTGCGGACTGCTCGCGATAAGAAAAGAACTCGTAAAATCAGACAAACCGACCTTCGCCGCGGGCGGGACGGTTAGCTACGTGAGCCGTAGCTCGCATTTTTTCGCGCCTAGCATCGAGCGCACCGAGGAGGGCGGCACCCAGCACGTGATGGGGCTAATTAGAGCCTCGCTAGCATACAGACTACGAAACGAGGTCGGCCTAGACGTCATAAAAAGCCGCGAGGATGAGCTTGCAAAGCTATTTTGCGAGGGACTGGATAAGATCCCCGAGGTCGTGAGTTACTGTCCGCGCGCAGTGCCGAGACTGCCGATTTTCGCATTTAATGTAAAAGGCGTTTCGCCTTATGATTTCGCCGAAGCGCTGAGCGAGGACTACGGCGTGCAGACCCGTGCGGGGTGCGCGTGCGCCGGTCCGTACGGACACGATCTGCTCGGGCTAAAAGACGATCAGAAATTTGATCAAAAGCCCGGTTGGGTGCGCGTGAGCCTGCACTACTCGCACACGCCAAAAGACGTCGCCTATCTGCTAAAGGCCATCAAAAAAACTATCAAAAAATTTAAAACCAAAAAGGAAAAGAAATGAATAAAATTTTAGCCGCAGCCTTGTTTGCTCTTTGCGCCGTTTGCGCGCAGGCAAAGCCCTTTAGCCCCGAGCAGTACGCAAAAGTACTGCGCGAGTACAACTCCGTGGCGGGCGCGAACAACTACTTTGAAAGCGGTAAATTTAAAGAGGAATTCGAGCTTCGCAAAAAATACTGCGACGAGGGTCTAAGAGACGCGTGCGGCGATCTGGGGCTGCTCTACGTTACGGGTCTAGGCGCGCCGCGTGATGCTAAAAGGGCTGGCGAACTACTCGAGTACGCTGCCAAAAATGACGAGTTTAAGGCCATCTCGCAGTACTACGAAGCCGCACTTGACATAGCTCGCGCGTCGGAAAAATACCCGGACGACAAGGTGGCGCAGCACCTAGGAGCCGAGTTTAAAAACTCGCTAGAGCAGTGCAAAGCCTACAAGGGCGACCGCCACGTGTGCTTCCGCGCGCTGGTGATTAGCAGCATGCTGCCAAAAGGCGAGGGCGGCCTGGGGCTATCGCAGGCTGAGTTTGCCAAGGCGTGGGAGGACATCGTCGTGAGCGACGTCGAGCGCAACGGTATGGACGACTCGAAGGTAAACTCGCTGGCAAAGGAGCTAGAAGGACTAGCGGCGCGCTAAATTTGCGGGCTTTTGCGGCATAAATTTGCTTTTTTCGGCCAGGCGATCCGTCAAATTTGACCGTCCGCGCTTTTGTCTTTTTGCGGGCGGCTTCGCGTCTCATGTAAATTTAGATTATTCGGCTCAAATTTGACGCATCGGCGATTGCTAGGCTAAAATTTGAGTCGATTTTTTGGTAAATTTATCGAGCGGTGCATAATTTGCTTTTGCTCAAATTTGACTGCTTTTTACGGGCAAATTTGGCTCGCTTCCGGCGGCATTTTGTTTTGTCTGGCGGGCTTTACGGGTATCTTTACGGCGTAAATTTGCTAAATTCCGCTAGCGCTCAAATTAGCTCGTCAGGCTTAAAGCCTTCACTTGCGCTTTTTTGCGCGCGGTTAAATTTATGTGCCCGCGCGGGTTTTTGTCCTGCTCAAATTTGGCGTATTTTTACGCCCGGCTCAAATTTGCGCGGCGTTAATTTTTACGAATTTACAAAAACTTTGGAGAAAAATTAGATGCGAGATTCGCGCGAGTTTCAGGTCTTAGCGGGCGAGGTAAAAAAAGTGAGATGGAATGCGGCTACGGACGAGTGCGTTTTTGAGATCGCGGGCGCGAAATTTAACGTTAAAAACCTCAAAGATCGCCTCGTGCCTCGCGAAAACGACCGCCTAGCTATCGCCTATGACGAGCAAAACGAGGTTTGGAATTTTAAAAACTTAACCTCGGGCAAATGGCTCAAAAACTACGCTTGGCGCGCGCATTTTATACTATTTTGGGCGGCGATCTTTGATATCGTTCCCGGTAAAATTTTAGGTGCGATTTTTGCGATACCTATAATTTATTTAAGCAAGTATTTGTCCGAATTTGCAGGCATGACGGCCTTGTTCGCCCTTGTTATTTGCTTATTTTTATCGCTACCCTTTTTGCACATATACTGGAGCGAAAGCAAAAGCTTAAGCGGCACGGTCGAGGCGTATCTGGCTTTGAGAAAATTTTTAAATGAGATGGATTTGTAAAATGGCGTCAAATTCAAGGGGATTTTTGATGAAAACCAAAAACGGTTTAAAACTGCTCGGCGGCCGCGCGGGTTCGCTTGAGTGCGTCTATAAAGACAAAAGCGGATTTGATTATAGCTTTAGCTTGGATGGGCAAATTTTAAACGTTCGCTCGCTGCAAAGTCCGCTCTTGCCGTTAAATGACGGCGACGAGATGCTGGCGGTTTGCGATAAAAAGGGGCGGGTTTTGGGGCTAAAAAATCGCTCTTTAAACTCCGCGGCCTGGTACGCCTATGAGCCTAGCCTCCTTTTTGCGGCTCTGTTTTTCGCGCTATTTTTGTTGTTCGCCGCGGCCGGCGTTTGGGGGATTTTTTCTGGTTTTGACGGACGGTGGCCGCTTTTTAGCACTTTGTTACTTGTTTTTGGTTTCGGCTCTCTTGCTTTTGCTTGGTTTAAGTATCACCGCGAGGCGTCTTTGGGCTTGCGCGTTAGATCGATGCTGGGCGCCACAAAAGAGCCCAAGTCTAGCGGCGAGGCTAACGGCAGGGTGCGCGACAAAAGGATTTTTGAGACGAAAGAGAAGAGCTATTTTAGAGTCACGGTCGGCGATACGTTTTTATGGGGTAGCAGCCATAAAAAGCGCGCCCTGGAGCTAGCAAACGGCGACGAAGCGAGCGTAAAATACGAAAATTTCAGGGTCATAAAGATACGAAATCTCAGCAAAAACCTGACGGCGAAAAAATCTCAAGGCTTTTTTGAGAGGGCGCTTTGGTTTAGCGCAGATATCGCGATTAGCCTTTGCATGGGGCTTGCTTTGCTCTATGCGGGGACGATGGATTTTTGGTTTTCGCCTTTTGCGGGGATTGCCGGCATCGTAATCTTGCTCGGCGGAGCCAGCTTTAACGTGTTTTATAAAAAGGATTAGCCCTTGGCGCGGAGATTTTAAATTTGAGCCCGCCACCGTAAATTTGACGCTAAAATTCGGCGTACAATTTGAGTAACGCGGGCAAGTCCGTCAAATTTAAGCCGCTCGCCCGCGTTTAAATTTACAAAAACGCTTGCAAATTTTGCCGGGCGGTAAATGGCAGAAATAGCGGCGATAAAGCTTAAATTTAGCGCGATCTCCGTGGTTTATATTGAGGCAAATTTATGCGTAGCAAGACTAACTGCGACCGTCAAATTTAGCCTAAATTTTGTAAAAACTCCGCGTATTCTCTAGCTCCGCGCTCTAAATCGTCCTGGCTTGATACGTAGTCCACGCCCGGAGTCTCCTCGGCGCCGTAAAATGCGAAAAAGCCGCGGTAGTCGGCGTGAAAATAGTATTTAAACGCAAGCTCAAACGGCGTAAGAACCTCGCGCAAGCTAAAATGATAGCGTCCTTGCGGGCAGTAATCGCTCTTTTTGATGCCTGCGGTCACGGCTAGCGCGACCTTGCGGCCCGCAATACCGTCCGAGCCGCGCCCATAGGCAAAACCGTGCGTCATCACCGCGTCGATCCATGATTTTAAAATCGGAGGGCAGGAGAAGTTATGAAGTGGAAACTGCAAAACGAGGGCGTCGTGGGCTCTGATGAGCTCTTGCTCGCGCGCGACGTCGATATCGCCTCTCCCGTAAACCTGCGTCAAATCATGAACGCTAAAGTGCTGCGGCTCTTTGAGGACCTCTTGTAGCAGGCGTTTGTTTATGGCTGAGTTTTTGATATCGGGGTGGGCTAAGATGATTAGGGTTTTCATTTTTCTCCTTTTTAATCGAGCAAATTTTAGCGAACCTGGCTTAAATTTAGGCGGAGCATTGCGCGGTTTAGCGAGGCAAATTTAGCGCATTTTTACAAAAACGCTTGCAAATTTCGCAGATTTTCTTTTATGGATGCGGGGCGGTAGAGTGCCGAGATAACGGCGATGTAGTCGGGATTTAGCGCGGCGATTTGCGCGATATTTGCTGCGTTTATGCCGCCGATCACGCAAATCGGGATACGTAAAATTTCCTTTGCGCGCCTGATCGTTTCAAATTTACAAAGCGGGGCGTGCGGTTTGGTCGGGCTTGCAAACAGGGCGCCAAATGCCGCGTAAGAAGCGCCCTCGTCCTGCGCTTTTAGGGCTAAATTTAGATCGTCGTAGCAGCTAACGCCGATGAAAGCGTCCTCGCCTAAGATCTTTCTAGCGGCCTTTACTCCGCCGTCATCTTTGCCGATGTGCACGGCGTTAGCGCCTATTTTGGCTGCAAATTTTACGTCGTCGTTTACGATAAATCTTGCGCCGTAACGCTCACAAAGCTCTTTTAGCGCAAGAGCTACGCGCTCGTTTTTTGGCTCAAGCTTAGTGCGGTACTGCAAAAGCTTCACTCCGCACTCTAGCAGCTCGCGAGTTTGCTCTAGCACGCTGTTTTCTGGCGTTAGGATATCATCCGTGATAGCGTAAATTTCAGACATTTTCGCCCGCTGCTTTGTGATCTAGTAGCCGCATGCCGAAATTTGAGCCGTGGGCGTTTTTAATCGCGTTTGCGACGAAGGCTTTGGCGCTCTTGATTGCCGTTACCTCGTCTGCCCCGCAAGCTAGGGCGCATGCGATAGCCGTGGCAAAGCTACATCCCGCGCCGTGCATGATTGTGGGACGCTCTAGCGGCTCGCCAAATTTAACGATTTCGCCGCTTTTTTTATAAAGCGTATCCTCGCAAATCTCGCTCGCTCGCGTGCGTTTTAGCACGACGTCGCAGGGCAGATCGGTGCTCAAATTTAACCGCTCGCCGTCAAAATTTAACCCCAAAATGCGCGCTTCGTCTAAATTTGGTGTCGCGATGCGGGCGAGGCTTAAAAGCTCCTTTAACGCGTTTATGGCGCCATCTTGTAGGAGCTTCGCGCCTGATTTTGCCACGCAGACAGGGTCTATCACGGCTGGTATGCCGCTGTTTTGCTCTAGCCAGGCTTTGACGCAGGCTATGAGCTGTTTGTTAAAGAGCATGCCGATCTTTACGGCGTCAAATTTTAGCTCGGCGCAGGCTGCTTCTAGCTGCGCGTTTAAAAACTCGGGCGTTACGGGCATTACCGCGCTCACGCCGCTCGTGTTTTGCGCGGTTAGAGCCGTGATAGCGGTCGCGCTGTAGCTGCCGTAGGCCTCGCAGGTTTTTATATCGGCTTGCACGCCGGCACCCCCGACGCTGTCGCTGCCTGCGATGATTAGGATATTTTTTTTAGGATTTTTCATTGTTTTGCCTTGAGCGGTTTTGTTAAATTTGTCTTTGGTCGAATTTATTTGTCACCGAAATCCTTGCCAAACTCGACGCCTAGCTCCTTTAAATTTACGGGGCCGTTTCCTTGCGACTCCATCGGTATCGGCGGAGTTTGCGACTGCGTTTGCGTAGGCTGCTCGCTCGCAGGATTTTGCTCGGTTTGAACGTTTTTGGTGGCATTATTTTCGGCTTTCTTCGGCTTTTTCTTTGCTTTTTCGTCTTCTAGCTTTTTGCCGGTTAGGCACTCGTAAATTTCCGCGTGATTTTTCTTTGCCCAGTCCTCTTTGACCTCGATTTTTTGGTACTCTTTGCTAGTAGGCGAGGCGAGGCCGTTTTTGACCAGGGTTTTGTTTAGGATTCTGCTTTCGTCGCTTACTTCGCACAGCCATCTATCGCCTAGATTTTTTAGAGTGAGCACGTAGTAGTTGCGCTCAGGACGAAATATCTTTTTGATCTCTTTGTCGTAGGATTTGCTGAAAATTTCTAGCTCTTTTTTATCTTTTATGCATTTTGGGCTGTCGTAAAATTTAACGTTTGCGAGCTTGCAAGGGGCGATCACGGCGGCGTTTAGTCTAAAGACAAAGGTATCGTAGTCTAAAATTTTTTCTAGAAAAAGGACTTCTTTGACGACTTTTTCGCGTTTGGATTTTGTTGTCTGAGTGATTTGCATGTCGGTAAACTGAGCAGCCGAATTTACCGACAGCAAGGCTAAAGCGCAAAATTTAATCAGAGTAAAAAATGCGCTTTTTTCCATTATTTCAGATCGTATTTTTCTAGCAGTTTGTCGTAGCTGCCGTCTTTTTTCATCTCTTCAAGCGCGGCGTTTATTTTAGCGATTAGATCTGCTTGCTTGCCTTTGTCAAACGCCATAGAAAAGCCCTCGCTACCGTCGTTTTCTTTGAAAAATTCCTCAAGCTCGGGATTTTTCTTTAAAAAGCCGTAACCGATCGAGCTATCAAGCACGACCGCGTCTATTTTGCCTTTTTTTAGTCCCATGATTAGCGGAACCGGATCCTCGGCAGGCACGACTTTAGCGCCTGCGATAGCGTTAGCGGCGATCTCTTGGACGGTGCCTTGTTGTACGCCTACTCTTTTGCCGTTTAGGGCGTCTTTGCCGGCGATGGCGTCGTTGCCCTTAGCGCGCAAGTAGATGTTTTCGGTCGCATAGTAAGCCTGCGTGAAATCAACCGACTTTCGTCTATCGTCGGTCGCGCTCATCGCGCTTGCTACGGCGTCGATCTTGCCAGTTTTTAGAGCTGGGATTAGGCCGTCAAAGCTCATATTTACGATCTTGTACTCAAAACCCGCGCGTTTAGCAAGCTCCGCTACTAGATCCATGTCAAAGCCCGTGATCTTGTTTTGCTCGTCCACGTACTCAAACGGCGGATAGTTAGCGGCTGTACCGATCTTTAGCTCGGCGGCGCCAAGCGTAGCTAGAGCCGCTAAAAGCAACGCAAAAATCTTTTTCATATTCTCTCCTTTAAATTTGGTTTTAAATTTAATCCCGCGACCCGGTGCGGGCTCGCAAATTTACTTCAGGCCGTATTTTTCCATCATCTTGTCAAATTCGCCGCTCTTTTTGAGCTCCTCTATCGCAGCGTCTATCTTGCCGATTAGCTCTAGGTGCTTGCCCTTATCAAATGCAACGGCAAAGCCCTCGGTTCCGTCAGGAAGCTTTAAAAACTCCTCCAAATCAGAGTTTTGCTTTAGATACTCGTAGCCGATCGGACTATCTGTTAGCACGACGTCGATCTTGCCCGCTTTTAGCGATAAAATCGCAGCCGCTACGTTTTCTGCAGGCACGGCTAGGTCGCCGCAGATGGATTTAGCCGCGGTCTCTTGCAATGTGCCTATTTGCGCGCTTATTTTCTTGAGATGCATATTGGTCGCATTTACGTCGGTGCCTTTTTTGCGGATGAAAAGATTATCTGAAAAATAATAAGGCTTGGTGAAATCGACCGATTTTCTTCTCTCCTCGGTCGCGCTCATACCGCTTAGCGCGGCGTCTATCTTGCCCGTTTTTAGAGCGGGGATCAGCCCGTCAAAGCTCATGTTTTGTATGTCGAATTTGACGCCTATTTTCTTGCCGACGGCCTCTATCATATCGATTTCAAAGCCTACGATCTTGTTGTGCTCGTCGATATACTCAAACGGCGGATAATCCGCGCTCGAACCCACTCTTATCGTTTGTTGTACCGCTACGGGGGCTGACTCGTTTTTTACTGCGGCGTCTTTGCTCGCTTTTTCATTCGAGCTTTGACCGCAGCCTGAAAGCATCAAAGCGGCGGCTACGAAAACGAAAAGTTTTTTAAATTTGCCGGCGGACAAAGCCGCAACGATGTTTTGTGACATTTTGACCTCCTTTTAGTGGTTTAAAATTTTACCTAGAAAATCCTGCAAACGCTGATTGCTAGGGTTTTCGAAAACATTTTTAGGCGTGTCGTCCACGGCTATTTTACCGCCGTGCATGAAAAATATCCTATTTGCCACGTTTTTAGCAAAGCCCATTTCGTGCGTGACGACTAGCATCGTGATGCCTTTTGCCGCGACGTCTTTCATAATGTCTAGTACCTCGCCGATCATCTCGGGATCTAGCGCGCTCGTTGGCTCGTCAAAGAGTATGACCTCGGGATTCATAGCAAGGCTTCTAGCTATTGCTATACGCTGTTTTTGACCGCCCGAGAGCTTGTGCGGGAATGCGTATTTTTTATCGCTTAGACCCACGCTTTTTAGTAGCTCGTCTGCTCTTTTTTCTGCGCTTTCTTTATCTAAAATTCCCGCTTTTATCGGAGCTAGGGTTAAATTTTGCAAGACGTTTTTGTTTGCAAAAAGGTTAAAGTGCTGAAAAACCATGCTCACTTTTTGACGGATTTTGTTTATATCCGTTTTTTTGTCCGTTATATCCTCGCCGTTTATCTTTATGTGCCCGCCGCTTGGCTCTTCTAAGCGGTTTATGCAGCGTAAAAAGGTACTCTTTCCGCCGCCGCTAGGACCTATGATAGCGATGATTTCGCCTTGTTTGATATCTACGCTGATACCATCGAGGACGCGTAAATCGCCGTAATTTTTACTCAAATTTCTAATCTCAATCATGGCGATTTAGCCTCCTCTCTAAAATTTTAACCAAAAACGTAAAGAACTTCACGCTGACGTAGTAAACTATGCCCGTGAAAATGACGGGCTCCGGGCTATAAAACACCGCTTGCAGGCTTTTGCTTTGCATCGTGATATCGATGACGCTGATGTAGCCAACGACTGACGTCTCTTTAAATAGCGAGATAAATTCGTTCGCAAGCGCAGGCAGGATGTTTTTAGTTGCTTGCGGAAACACTACCTCACGCATCGAAACGTAGTAGTTTAGGCCCATAGCTCTTGCGGCTTCCATTTGGCCTTTATCGACGCTATTTATGCCGCTACGCACGATCTCTGCGACGTATGCGGAGCTGTTTAGCCCGAGCGCGATCAAAGCGACGTAAAAGTTATCGCTCCAAGTCGCGAAAATTACGACCGAAAATATAAGAAGCTGCAAAATAATCGGCGTTCCGCGCAGGATATCGACGTATTCGTCGATAAGAAAGCTTAAAATTTTGATATTTAAAAACTTTAAAAACGCCAAAATAAAGCCCAAAGTCACGCCTATAGCCGTGCCGCCGATAGTGAGTCCCAGCGTCACGCCGTAGCTTTTAAGGTAAGCTAAACGCTGAGCCTCGTTTAACTCCGTCGGATAAAAATAGTAAACGCCCGCGGAGACGATGAGGACGAAAAAAAGCGCCCTAAAAAATTTTTCGTTTAGCATTTCTTAAACCTTAAAAGTGTAATGAGGGTTAATAATACGAAAAAAAATATAAATTTAACCTTTTTTACGCGAAAAAATTATCTTTTAAACAAATTTATCATATTATCGTAACTCAAATTTAAAAAACCGAGGGAAATTTATATGGATTATGCACGCTATATCGCCATCGCGCTGTATTTTGGATTTTTGCTTTTTGTGGGGCGATACTCGTATAACAAAAACGCCAATATGGGCGAATACCTGCTTGATAATCGCCGCCTAGGGCCGGTCGTAACCGCGCTGAGCGCCGGAGCTAGCGATATGAGCGGCTGGATGCTGCTTGGCGTGCCGGGCGCGCTTTATGCCACGGGACTGGCTACGATTTGGATGGTTTTGGGGCTTGTTATAGGAGCGTATTGCAACTATCTATTTTTAGCAAAGCGCCTGCGCGTCTATACCGAGGTTGCCAGCGACAGCATCACGATCCCTGATTTCTTACAAAATCGCTTTAAGGACGAGACTAAAATTTTACGCATAGTCTCAGGGCTTTTGATTTTGATATTTTTCACGCTTTACGTTAGTAGCGGCATCATCGCGGGCGGTAAGAGCTTTGAGAGCTTTTTTGGATTGGATTTTAAATTTGGCGCGATTTTTACGCTCGCTATCGTCGTTTTTTACACGTTTTTCGGAGGGTTTCGCGCGGTTTGTATCACGGATGCGTTTCAGGGCACGCTGATGTTTTTGGTTTTAGTCGCCGTGCCGATAGTGGCGTTTTGTAATCTAAATTTGCCTGACGGCGCTACCTTTTGGAACGAGGTGGCAAAATACGGCAAAAACCACCTAAACGTCTTTTACGACCAGACTTTTTTAAGCATCTTAGGACTCATGGCGTGGGGGCTTGGATATTTCGGGCAGCCGCACATCATAGTTAGATTTATGGCGATACGAAGCTCAAAAGAGCTAGCCCAAGCGCGCCGCATCGGTATCGGCTGGATGGCGATAGGCTTAGCTGGAGCTATGATGAGCGGGCTTATCGGTTTTGTGTATTACAGCGAGTTAAATTTGCCTCTAGCAGACCCAGAGAAGGTCTTTTTGCAGCTTGGCGAGACGCTGTTTCATCCGTTTTTCGTGGGTATTATTATCTCGGCCGTGCTTTCAGCTATCATGAGTACGATCTCTAGCCAACTTTTGGTTAGCGCAAGCTCGGTGACGCAGGATTTCGTGTTTGCCTTTTATAAAAAAGAAATCTCGCAAAAAGCTCAGGTTGCCGCGGGCAGATACGCCGTCGTGGCCGTCGCGCTAGTGGCTACCGCGCTTGCTTTTAGCTTTAACGAAAGCGTGCTAAACGTCGTGGGTTACGCGTGGGCGGGCTTTGGCGCGAGCTTTGGGCCGGTGCTGCTTTTTAGCCTTTATTGGCGCAGGATGAGCGCGCTGGCGGCGCTTCTAGGCATGATAACGGGCGGAGCGACGGTGATCGCGTGGATCGCGCTGGGGCTAAATTCGTACGTTTACGAGATATTGCCGGGTTTTGCGGTTTCTTGCATCGTGATTTATCTAACCAGCCTCTACGGCGACGCGATAGACAAGATGAGCAACGAGCCAAACTCGGCCACCGTGCAGGACGAATTTGAAAAAATGAAAACGAGGCTGTAAATGCAAAGTAGCGTAAAATGCGGCAACTGCGGCGCTGAGGTCGATGTAAATTTGGCCCTAAAAACCGAGCTTGAGCTTGAAATGAAGCAAAAAATGGCGGCGGCTAGGCGAGATTTCGACAAAGAGATCGAGACTAAAAGGGCCGAATACAAGGCGCATTTGGACGCTTTAAATGCGAAGGAAAAAGAATTCGACGCTAAATTTGCCGCAGCCCTAAATGCTAAAAAAACCGAGCTTGAAAACGAAATAAAAGCAAAACTCGAGGGCGAAAATTTAAACATAGTAAATGCCCTAAAAACCGAGCTTGAAGCCAAGTCAAAGCAGATAAACGAGCTAAATTTAAAGACGCTTGAGATAGAAAAGCTAAAACGAGAAAAGAGCGAATTTGAAAGCGCGCTGATGGCAAAAACCGAGGCTGAGCTAAGCAAGCGCCTAAACGAGGAAAAAGAGCGGCTGGGCAGGGCTTTGGCCGAGCAAAACGAGCTAAAATTTAAGCAAAAAGACGAGCAACTAGAGGCGCTAAAAAAGCAGCTAAACGAGGCGCAAAGGCGCATAGAGCAGGGCAGCGAGCAGCTACAAGGCGAGACGCAGGAGCTCGCCATCGAGGCGTGGCTGCGGGAGAAGTTCGTATTTGACACCATAGACGAGGTCAAAAAGGGGGCAAACGGCGCGGACGTGATGCAGATCGTAAATACTCGCGAGGTGCAAAACTGCGGCAAAATCTACTACGAAAGCAAACGCACGAAAAATTTTTCAAACGAATGGATAGAAAAATTTAAGGCCGATATGCGTGCCTCAGGCGCCGACGTCGGGGTGCTAGTTAGCGAGGCTCGGCCAAAGGAACTAGAGCGTATGGGGTTAGTTGAAGGCGTATGGGTGTGCAACTACGAGGAGTTTAAGGCGCTTTGCTTCGTGCTAAGACAGGGTGTCGTGGAGCTAAATTTCGCTAGGAACTCCGCGCAAAACCGCTCAAACAAGATGGAGATGCTCTACTCGTATCTCGTCAGCAACGAGTTTAAGATGCGTATCGAGGCCATCGTAGAGGGTTTTTCTGCGATGAGCGAGGAGCTAGAGCGTGAGAAAAACGCGATGAAACGCATCTGGAAGAGCCGCGAAAAACAGATCGAAAAGGTGCGCGACAACGCGATCGAGATGTTTGGCTCGATAAAGGGAATCGCGGGAAATGCGATAGGGGAGATAAAGATGCTGGAGCTGGGGTTTGATGCGGGTGATTTTGATTCCCCGTAAATGACGGATTTTTAACCTCGCTCGAGGCGCTAGCTACGAGGAAGCTTTAAATTTTAACCCACTTGGGTTACGTGCTTTATAAATTTGTGTAATCCCTATGAATAAGTATGAGACGTAGTGTTTGCGCCCAAAGACGTTCCTCGTGGAGTAATCTTAATTGTTAGTTTCATTTTTTATCCTTTTGAAGTTAAATTTTTTATTTGCTTTATCATATAAAAATACCATTAAAATAAATAAAAATGGACATATAAAAACGTCAAATTTAAAACCGCCATAAACAAACATATCAATAAAATCAGAGAAGAATTTGGCACAAGTTGGCATATAAAATAAAATAAAACTTATGCTTCTAATGGCAAAAACAAAAAATAATATTGTCGTTATAAATAAAAAATATAAAAAATACTCTTTTGCATATATGTATATAAACATCACAAAACAGCCTGAAAGAATTATCATAAGATGTGGCGTTAAGTCTATTTTTGAGATATTGATTTGTTTTGGAGTGCTGTTTTTATCTATGAAAATATAAAGAATAAACAATGGCAATGATATTTTAATAATCAAATAAGCTAAGTTATATACAAACAAATCAAATCTATTTGTGATATTAATATTGAGACAATAAAACAAACAAAGTAAAATGATAAGAATTTTATATTTACTAAAATTCATTATGTTTTCTAAAATTACGTCACGTCTAATAGCAATAAATCCAGGTTCTTCACTTTGGATCTCTGCAAATAACCAAAATAAAATAGTTTTCATAATTACATACCCCCCTGTCTTTTAGTCACTGTTTGTACTTGGGTCACCACCTGATTTAGATGTCTTAAATTTCCGCTGCTTTGCAAATTTATCTGACTGGCTTACTCCTGATTCGAGATTATATCATTTTATGTTTTTGAAGAGGCGGTGTTTGCATTAAAATTTATATCGGCCAGCTTATGTTCTTTATCTTTGCTGTCAGTGTAATTTCCCTCAAGCATTGCGTTATTACCGTTATCTGTGTCTTTATTCATTGCTTAAGGTTTTTGCGTCTGCAAGTTTTAGGCTTTTTGGCTTGTGTTCTTGGGGTATGCCGTTGCCTTTGCAGCACTCGCAAATTGCGCTCACATCATCTTTAAAAAGCGTCTGTTTTAAATGGATCCGAGTAATGGCAAAATGAGGCAACGCCTTTAGCTTTTTGCTTTGGTGCACCGCCTCGCTAGCTGTTTTAGGGTACTTGCTGTGCCACGTCGTCGATTTTGAAAATTTAGCTCGCATCGACATAAATTTTATACTTGCCGCAGTGGGTACAACGAAATAGATAGCCCGCCATATTGCCACCCGCGATGAGGTAACTCTGCACGTCCTGCACCGCAAATTCGCCGTGCAGAGCGTATTCGGCAAACACCTCCTCTGCTATACCTAAATCCTACAGCTCCTTCGTGCCCACGTCGCCTAAAAACTTGCAGTAATCGCCACAACACGCGAGCCAATGCTCCCCCTGCCAGCTAAAATACCCGGGCGTCCTTTTAAACAGCTCCTCGGTTTTGGCCTGCACGTCTGTAGTGCTAGGTGGCAGAGGATCTGCGTCCTGGATAAAGCTGGCGTCAAATTTCCCCGCAGCCGCGCCGCTAGCGATGCAGTGCGGGCAGGGGTAGTTCACGTCCGCCCGCAGTAAACGCTACCGCAATAATACAGGTCAGTCGCCTGCTCGCAGCACTCGCAAACCACGCTCGCGTCATCCTTGAATACGCCCGTTTTAAAGGGATCCGGGTGGTAGCGAAAATGAGGCAGGCTTTTTAGCTTTTTGCTTTGGCGCGCGGCTTCGCTCGCGGTTTTGGGACGCTTTATCGCTCCCGCGTCGCCGTTTTACGCATACTGCTTCAGATAGCCGAGCTTTTTGAGCTGTTTTCTGTCCTTCGGATCGCAAATTTTGCCGAGTAGCTCGCAGGCGCTCTTTTTAAGCTCCAGTAGCTCGTAAACATCCGCCAGCACGAGCTTTGCCTCTTTTTCATCACATTTTTCGAGCTCCTCTTTGAACTCATACAGCGCCAAAATGCTCGCCGTGCCGCCGTCCGAATCCCAAAACGCCTTTTGAAGCGCGATATATTTTTCTCTAAATTTATCCATTTTATCCCCTCAAATTTGCGGTTGCGTGCGGTACTATCTTTAAATTTTACCGAGCGGACCTGCTATTTTTGGATCAAATTTTAATCCGCACAGATCGCTTTTAGCTTTGCGAGATCTAAAATCAAACTATGCGAAAATGCGTCTATCACGACTCCGGCGTATTTGCCATCAGCGCTTTCTAGCATCGCGGCGTAGTCCTTTAGGCGCAGGTTTATCGCCTCCTGCTCAGCATCGTTTCGCCATCTCATCATCTCGGCTCTGCTAGAAAACGCCGGGAAATAGCTAAGCCCGCTCTCCTCGTCTTCTAGTAGGACAAATTTAATATTCGAGCCCTCTTCTTCGTAAACTGCGCTACCGTCTGGTTTTGCTAGGGCTTGATTTATGAGTACGGGTGCCAAAAACTCTGTCTTTTTTAGCGCCGCGATTAGTGCCTTTTCGCTCTGTTCGCCGCCGTCTAGTAAAAATGCGTCTATGAAATCGTTTAAATTTTCGTTCATCTCTCGCCTTGGATTAAATTTGGCGTATTATACATTTTTGCGTTTTTAAATCAAAATTTAGCAGTAAATAAGCTTTGCGTTGCTATAATCACAACCTCACTTCAGCTGGCGGGTTCATAGCTCAGTTGGTTAGAGCATCCGGCTCATAACCGGATGGTCCCAGGTTCGAGTCCTGGTGAACCCACCACTTCAATTCATCTTTATCAAATACTTTAAAGTGCATCGTCTTATTATTTTATAAGTTTGTTCGGTACATATAAAGCTTTTGTATGTATTCGTTTGTATGATCGGGGCAGGCTGTCAAAAAACGTCGTTAATAAAGTGACCTAACAACAAATGCGGTTAATATTTAAAAACTTCAAATTCTATTTGGGATTTGATTGAAAATTATTTCAATCAAAATTCACGTATGTATTTAGTAAAGTTTTTATGTTTAAATTTTAAATTTAACCAACCTATACGTCGGATCAAACCTAAACGCGAGCAAATTTTGCAAAATCCCAAAAAGGCACATAAAAGTAACGAAGCTACTGCCGCCGTAGCTGTAAAACGGCAGCGGAATGCCCACCACAGGCGCAAAGCCGATCGTCATCATGATATTTATACTCACGTAGATAAAGATAAGTATCCCGATCCCAGACGCCATCGTTTGCGTGAAATAATCATCCTTTAGCCCGTAGTTTAAGCTGAGCAGATGAGCTATCAGCGCTCCGTAAAAGCTAAGTAGCGCTAACCCTCCGTAAAATCCGTATCGCTCGATCGTGTACGCGAAAATAAAATCGCTAGTAGAAATCGGCAAAAATTTAAAGTGCGTCTGCGTAGCTTCGTCTTTTGGCTTGCCCTTTAGTCCGCCGCTACCGATAGCGATGATACTCTGGCGCACGTGATAGTTGGACTCTTCGCTTAAAAAATCGGTAATACGCTTTTTTTGATAATCGTGTAAATTTTCGTAGATCACAGGCGCAGAGAGCAAAACCCCGGCAAATATTACGACCCAAATTTTTTTATTTACCCCGATGATAAAAAGCACAGCGTAGCCTACGATGAGCAATATCAGCGCGGTGCCAAGATCGGGCTCTTTTAAAATCAGTACGAAAGGCAAAAGGATATAAAGGCTAAGGCGTAAAAAATCTTTGAGTCCGTAGCCGTTTTCCTCTGGCGGGCGCTGTTTGATGAGGTAGCCTAGCATCAAAAGAAGTGCCGGTTTCATGATTTCAGAGGGCTGAAGTGTAAAGTGGATAAAAGGAAACTCGAGCCATCTTTTTGCGCCCAGTTTACTGGTGCCAAACAAATCTACGCTAATAAGCAACACGATACAAATCCAGTAAAATAGCGGTATGAGCCAGGCGATCTTGCGAATGGGGAGCAAAAAGAAAAATAAAAACGCCGCCAGTCCTACGCCAAAATATACAAGCTGCTTGCCGGCTAGGATAGAATTTGCCTCAGAAACCAAAATGTATGATAAAATAATAATAGGAAGTATCAAAAACGGCTGAACGAAGTCAAAATGGGTTAAAATTCGCCTATCGAGTCTTATCAAAAATTTGCCTTTTTTTGAGCGATTATAGCATTTTAAAGGAAACAAATCTAAAAATGACGGAAAAAGAGATCAAAATTTTAGACGGCGCGCAGACGAGGGCGGATGCGTTTTTGGCTACCGAGCTAAACGTCGCTAGAAATCAAGCGCTAAATTTGATAAAAAGCGGGCTGGTTAGCCTAAACGGTAAGCCGCTAAATAAGCCATCCGTAAAGCTAAATTTAGGCGACGTTCTGGGGGTCAAATTTGAGCAAAGCGAGCCTGATACGGCTAAATTTGAAGCGGAATTTGAAGTGCCAATCATTTACGAGGATGAGGATTTGCTCGTGCTAAATAAACCCGCAAATTTAGTCGTCCATCCCGCTCCTAGCGTCAAGGAACCCACGCTTGTGGACTGGCTCGGCGCAAAGGGATTTTTGCTATCAAATTTAAGTGGGCAAAGTAGGGCAGGCATCGTGCATAGGCTAGATAAGGGCACTAGCGGAGCTATCGTCGTAGCCAAAAATAACGCCGCTCACGCCGCGCTTTCAAATCAGCTAAGCGATAAAAGCATGGGTCGCATATATCTAGCGCTAACCGATCTGCCACTCAAGCAAAACTGCACCGTCGAGCGAGCTATCGGACGAAACCCCGCTAACCGCCTAAAAAAGGCGATAGTTTCAAGCGGCCGCGCGGCAAAAAGCGCCTTTGCGAATCTACTTTTTAGCGAATTTGACGGCCCCGTGCAGGGTAAAAACGCAGGCGTAAATTTGATCGCGGCAAAGCTTTTTACAGGCAGAACTCATCAGATCAGAGTGCATCTAGCTAGTCTAAACCGCCATATTTTGGGCGATGCTTTATACGGTTTTAAGAGCGAAAAGGATAAAATCGGACGAGTAATGCTTCACGCCTACGGGCTGTATTTCACGCATCCGCGCACGGGCGGGCAAATGAGCTTCGTAGCGCCCGTCTGGGATGATTTTAGTGAAATTTTACTTAGCAAATTTAGCAAGGAGAATATAGATGAAAAGATTGATTTTATGGGGCTTAGCGAGCTCTTTAGCCATTGTGATGAGTGGATGTGTATCCTCTAGCGGCCCTGCGCAAGTAAACGCAAATTTGCCGACCGTCCAGAGCCTAAAAACTATAAGCGATATGACCGAAGTGGGCTTTGAGTGGACTCCGACTCCGACCTCAAACGTCGCAGGCTACTATCTATACCGCTCAAATCCAAACGAAAATAACGGCAAAATGAAGGTCGTAGCCGACATAAAAGACCGCTTTGCCAGCCACTACGTGGATGCAAATTTGGCTCCCGAGACGACCTATACCTACGAGATGAGAACGTATAACGCGAGTAAGCAAATTTCAGGCCCCGGTATGATGGTTAGCGCCACAACCAAGGCGCTTATGGATTCCGTGCCTTTCGTTAGGGCGCTTACGAATTTACCCGAGCGCGTGAAACTCATCTGGAGACCGCATCCAGACCTTCGCGTGGCGTCTTACGTCGTCGAAAAAGCCGATATAAATAAAGAAAACTGGAGACAAATCGCCGAGGTAAAAGGCAGATTAAACGCCGAATATATCGATGACGACGTGAAGCCTGGTAGAAGCTATAAATATAGAGTTTTCGTAAAAACTACTAGCGGAACGATCTCAAAACCTAGCGAGATCGTGGACTCCACGACAAAGCAGCTGCCAAGCGAGGTCGTAAACGCTCAGGCTACTCAAAACGTGCCTAAAAAGATTATTTTGACATGGGACAGCGTGGCTAGCGATGACTTTGGCTACTATAAAATTTACAGCACGTCAAGCAAAATTATGCCATACACCTACCTTGTCAAAACCACGTCTAATAGCTACGAGGATCTCATAAACGAAAACGGCGCGACCAGGTACTATAAAATCACCATCGTCGATAAAGACGGCCTAGAGTCTAAAAAGCCTAGCGAGCCTATCATCGGTATGACGCTAGGTGCTATCGACGCCCCGGTCGTATCATCTATCGTGGCCGACAGTACGGCTGTTAAGCTCACGTGGAGCGCCTCTGATAAGGCCAGAAGCTTTACCGTTATAAGAGACGGCGGCGGCGGAAGCGAGCAGAAATTTACAAATATAACAGGTAATGAATTTGTCGATAATAGCGTTGCTTACGGGCAAAAATATAGCTATAAAGTGATCGCCGTAGATGAATACGGCATAAGCTCCGACGCTTCTGCTAAAGCAGAGATAGCCGTCGAATAATGCCCAATTTTATAGCTAAAAACGTAAATTTTACTCCAAAAGAGTGCGGCGAGATAAGCTTTTTGTGGGAGGCTCGCGGCAGGCAGGGCGTAAGCCTTATTTATACTAAAAGCTCTAGCGAGGAGTTTTTTATCACGCTAAAAAAGCGTGAAAGCGACTGGGTCGTAAAGGGTGAAAAGCTAACGAAGCCTGCCAAAATAGGGCTTTTGCAAAATGCTTTGGTTAAATTTAAAGAGCTTTACTGCGATCAAATTTTAAGCGAAGCAATCGCGGTAAAAAATACGCGCCTCACGCAAAAAGACTCGGCGATCTTTAGCGTGGGCGAGCTACTTGAGAATTTAAATCAGAGCGAATTTGAGAGCAAATTTATCGAGATCGGATTTGGCTCGGGCAGACACTTGCTATTTCAGGCGGAAAATAACCCAAATACGCTAGTCGTCGGTATCGAGGTCTACAAGCCCTCGCTCGAGCAGGTCGCAAAGCTGGCTAAAGCTAAAAATCTAAACAACGTCATGCTCGTAAACTGCGACGCGAGACTGCTTTTGTCGCTTGTGGAGTCAAATTTTATAGATAAAATTTTCCTTCATTTTCCCGTGCCTTGGGATGACGCTCCTCATAGGCGCGTGGCGTCGGCTAAATTTGCCCTGGAGTGCGAGCGAACGCTAAAAGTGGGCGGCAAATTTGAGCTGCGAACCGATAGCCGCGAGTATGCGGACTTTACTTTGGCTCAAATTTTAGATCTAAGCGACGCCGACGTGCAAATTTACAAAAACCGCGACTTAAAAGTGAGCAGCAAATATGAAGACCGCTGGAAAAGGCACCAAAAAGATATTTACGACGTTATCTTTACCTGCGAAAAGCAAAGCGAACCAAGGGCCGATCTGGGCGAGCTAAAATTTGAAAGCGGCTACGACGCGAGCAAGGTCGCAGCCAAATTTAGCAACCAAACGATAAAAGAGGATGATTTTTTCTTGCATTTGGAAGAAAAATACGAAAAAGACGGCGAAATTTTGATTCGCGCCGCGTTTGGCTCATTTAACGCGCCCGAGCACTGCTATGTTTTGCTCGGCGAAAAAGGCGCGGAATATTTTATAAAAAAGCCGCTCGTTACGGCTGAAAATTTAAAGGCGCATCTTGCGTTGAAGGAGTATTTGGCGGATGCAAAAAATAATTAGCGCAAGCGGGCTTTGCCTAGGATACGAGGGCTGTGAAAAGCTCATAACGGACGCAAAATTTGACATTTACGCCAATGATTTCGTTTTTATCACCGGGCAAAGCGGCAGCGGCAAATCAACGCTTTTAAAATCTTTTTACGGCGAGATAAAACCGAGTGCTGGCTCGCTAAACGTCTGCCTAACCGATATGATGAATCTTGGCGGGCAAAATCTAGATAAACTAAGGCAGCGCATCGGCGTGGTTTTTCAAAACTACCGCTTGATAAGCGAGTGGAACATCGAAAAAAACGTGATGCTGCCGCTAATGATAAAAGGCCTTAGCGCTAACGTTTGTAAAAATCAGGCGACCAAGCTTTTAAAGCATGTAAATTTGCTCCACAGAGCGCACAAATATCCAAATGAGCTAAGCGGCGGCGAACAGCAGCGAGCCGCGATGGCTAGGGCGCTCGCGCATAATCCAAATTTGCTACTTTGCGACGAGCCGACGGGCAGCCTCGATGAATACTCAAGCGACGTTATCTGGGGGCTTTTGCGCTCGGCTAAGGAGTTTTTAGGTACCTGCATCGTGGTCGTCACGCACAGGGTGCCAAGCTCGCTAAGAGTGCCCTACAGACATCTTGCTATAGAAAATGGACGCCTATATGAAATTCTTTAAAAACCACTTAAGCACTATAATTCCGCTTATGGCGTTACTCGTGGGCATTCAGTTTATATTGCTAGTCGGGCGAGTGGTGGACGAGTACGAGTCCGTGATGAATAAAGACTACAACATCATCATCGTAAGTCAAAACGAGCTAAACGCTACCGACGTAAAGCCGCTCGTTCATACGTTTGAATCTCTTGAACCGCTTAGTTCAAAGCCCGTACTAGAGAAGCTTGCCAAGGATATTTCGTCTAAAAATATCGCCGTTTTGCAAAACGCGTTGCCTAAATTTTACTCGCTAAAGCTAAATGCCTTTCCAAGCACCCAATATATGCAAGAGATAAAGGATAAAATTTCAAAGATTAACGGCGTGAGCAGGGTTGAGACCTTTTCAAAAACGCATGATAAAATTTATAAAATCATGCAGCTGATTAAAAATATTTCGGCGATATTTTCGGGGCTAATCGGGTTAATCGGGCTTATGCTCATCGCAAAACAGATGCGAATTTGGCTATACGAGCACAAGGAACGCATCGAAATAATGACTTTGCTGGGAGCTCCGTCGTGGCTAAAATCGGGCGCGTTATATAAAAACGCGCTGTTTGATTCGTTTATAGCGACCGTTTTGGTGGCGGTGTTTTATATTATTTTGCCGGATTTACAGCCCGTTAAAGAGGTCGCTGCGGATCTAAATATAAATTTGCCGGCAATTGATCTGTTTTACGAGGGCGGAGTACTGCTGGGTGTTTCGCTTGCGATTAGCTTTTTAGCCGTTTATCTCGTAACCAGAAAAGCAACGGCGATATGAGAAAAATTTACGTTTTGCTGGCCGCCATGATTTGCTTAAACGCAAGCACGGGCGAAAAGATAAAAAATCAAACGACCTATCTCGAGTCCTCAAAAGAGCTTGAAAAGCAGCTAAATAAAAAGCTCGACGACCTGGCCGGCGACATACTCGGCGGCGAAAAAAGCGTCAAGCAAACCGACGATAAGATGAAAGAGCTCATCGTCCAAATAGCGCAGCTGGAAAATAGCGCAAAAAGCGCTAGCGGCGAGCTTGACGAGCTAGTAAAGCAAAACAAAGACCTAACGCAAAGTCAAAAAAATATCCAAAAAAGTATCGTGCGCATCATCTCTGATGAGTTTTCCTTCGACCTTATAATGCCAAAAGAGTACGAGGAGGGCGTGGATAGTATCATCGCGACTGAGATTTTAAGCAAGCTAAATTCGGTACTAAAAGATGATTTTAACGAGCTAGCCAAACAGTACGAAAGTACGCAAAATTTGATAAAAACTCAAAACGACAAGATAGACGGCATAAATTCAAATTTAAAAACCTTTAAATTTAAGCAAGCTGAGCTCGTTTCCTTGCAAGATAAGCAGATGAAAACGCTGGCAAATTTAAAGCGGGATAAGGAAATTTATCAAAAGCAACTCTCTCGCCTACAAGCCCAACAAGACGAGATTAGAAAGACGCTAGAAGAGCTAAAAATCGTCGCAAAAAGGGAGAGCGAGGAGGCTAAAAAGGCTCTAGCCGCACAAAAAGCGGCTGAGGCTAAAGCTCAAAAAAATAAGAAAAATAAAAAAGGCGAGGCCGCCGCAAGCGCGTCTGAGGGCGATGTGAAGCAGTTTGGCTCAAGCTATCAAACGAGTCTTGTTAAAAAATACAGCGGCGAAAAGACTATCGCTCCGCTTGACGACTTTACGGTTAAGCAAAAATTCGGCAACTACGTAGATCCCATCTATAACATCAAAATTTTTAACGAATCGGTCGTGCTTAGCACAAATTCGGCCGACGCAAAGGTAAAAAGCGTATTTAACGGCAAAGTGGTCTTTGCTAAAGAAACTGCGATGCTAGATAAGGTCGTCATTATCGAAAATCCAAACGGCATCCATACGATCTACGCGCACCTTAGCCAGATCGCTCCTACCGTAAAAGTTGGCGCAAAAGTGCAAAAAGGCTACGTCATCGGGCGCGTGCAGCGAGATCTAACCTTTGAAGTTACGCAGAAAAACTACCACATAGACCCACTCGAGCTAATCAGCCTAAAATAGTACTCGCGCTCCGAGATTAGCAAAATTTAAAGCAAATTTAGCTAAAATCCGAAAATTTAAGGAGATGAAAAATGGAGCGAAAAAAGCGAATTTTAGTTAAATTTTCAGGCGAGGCACTAGCTGGAGACAGCGGCTTTGGCATAGATAACGCTGTGCTTAAATTTATCGCAAAGCAGATCAAAGAGCTAGTCGAGAATGGTATCCAAGTGGGCATCGTTATCGGTGGAGGCAACATCATACGCGGCGTTAGCGCGGCTAGAGACGGCATCATAAAGCGTACCAGCGGCGATCATATGGGCATGCTAGCTACCGTGATAAACTCTATCGCGATGAGAGAGGCGCTAGAGAGCGTAGGCCTAGACGTGCGCGTACAAAGCGCGATAAAGATGGAAGCTATCTGTGAAACTTTCATCGTCGGACGCGCGAACAGACACCTTGAAAAAGGTCGTGTCGTGATCTTTGCTGCAGGCACGGGAAATCCATTTTTCACCACTGATACGGCGGCTACTTTACGTGCTATCGAGATAGATTCAGATATGATAATCAAGGCTACGAAAGTGGACGGCGTTTACGACAAAGACCCGCATAAATTTGAAAATGCGACGTTGCTAAAAGAGCTAAACTACGAGCTTGCTATGAGTGATGATATCAAAGTGATGGACGATACTGCTATCGCGCTAGCTAAGGATAATTCGCTACCGATTTTGGTGTGCAATATGTTTAAAGATGGAAATTTGCTCAAAATCATACAAGGCGACGAGAGCGCGTTTTGCTCTATCGTGAGAAATTAAATTTAAGGAGAATAAATGAGATCTGAAGAAGTAGCGGCAAAGGCTCTAAAACTAGTCGGAGACGACAGATACATGCTCGCTCTAGCGGTAGCAAAAAGAGCCGAGGCTCTAGCTGGCGGCGCAAAAAGCCTACTTGATATCGACGTTACTAAGATGAAATTTGCCGATATCGCCCTACGCGAGATAGCCGAGGGCAAGATAGCTTTAGAGGGCATAGTTGAAGCAGCTAAATAGCGGATTTTTACTAGAACAATTAATCGACGATATAACCGCTTGCAAGGACGTCGCTCAGGCGAGACAGCTGCTTAGTGTACTCATAAATTTTACGCCGAATTTAGAGCGCGCGATCGAATGCTGCGTTATCTCGCATGCGGGGCAGTTTAGAAAAAGCGGCGAACCGTATGCCATACACCCTATCCTAGTGGCCTGCATCGTGGCGCATATGGGCGGAGACGAGGATATGATTATCGCCGCCTTACTTCACGATGTGGTCGAGGATACGGATAGGTCGATAGAGAGCGTGCGAGAGGACTTTGGCGAAGAGGTCGCAAAGCTGGTCGAGGGGCTAACAAAAATCGTAGCCATCAGAGAGGACAAACTCGCAAGCTCGGAGTCAAACGAGCGTTTGGCGGCGTCTGCGATGACGTTTCGCAAGATGTTACTAATCTCCATCGAGGATGTGCGGGTGCTCGTGGTAAAGCTTTGCGATAGGCTGCACAATATGCTCACGTTGCAAGCTTTGCGCCCGGAAAAGCAAAAGCGAATCGCCGAAGAGACGCTGATGGTTTATGCTCCGATCGCGCATAGACTGGGCATTTCGTCGATCAAAAACGTGCTTGAGGATCTTAGCTTTAAGTATGCTTTGCCAGAAGAGTACAAAAAAATCGACGACTATCTAACCGAGTACAAACAGCAGCTCGTGCTAAAGCTAAACGCGTTTACCGATAAAATTTTTAAAATTTTGCTTGAAAACGGTTTTAGCGAAACAGACTTTGAGATACAAAAGCGCGTCAAGCACCACTACTCTATCTATCTAAAAATGCAACGAAAAGGCATCTCGATCGAAGAGGTGCTAGATCTGCTAGCCGCGCGCGTGCTGGTTAAAGAGCCGCAGGATTGCTATTTGGTGCTTGGAAATTTGCATATAAATTTTAACCCTTTAATCTCGCGTTTTAAAGACTACGTCGCGCTACCGAAGCAAAACGGCTATCAGACGATACACACTACGATATTTGACAACAAAAGCATCTTTGAGGTTCAAATTCGTACCTTTGATATGCATAAAACCGCAGAGTACGGCGTCGCAGCGCACTGGAAATATAAAAGCGGCGGCTTTTTAAATCCAAAACTTGACTGGCTAAGCGACATCAGCGGTATAGAAAACGGCATGGAGGAGGCGAGCGAAAACCCCGAGGAGCTATACGAATACGCAAAAGATAGCCTCTACGTCGAGGATGTCGCGGTTTATTCGCCAAAGGGCGATATATTCACGCTTCCGCGCGGCGCTACGGCACTTGACTACGCTTACGAGATACACACGCACGTAGGCTTGCACGCCAAAGAAGCCTACGTAAACCGCGTGCGAGTACCGCTGCTAACGGAGCTAAAAAACGGCGATATCGTGAGTATCGTAACCGGCGATGAGCCAAAATACCGCTGCTCGTGGCTAGGTAGCGTAAAAACGGGCAAGGCTAGAGCTACGATCCGCTCGTACTGCAAGCAAAAGATAAGAGATATAAACAATATGGTCGCGATCGAAATTTTAAGCGGCATCTTTGCAGTACCTTCAACAACCATCGAGCAGTGGCTAGAGACTGAAAATTTGACCAAGAAAATTTTTAGAGCGGCATTTGACTCGGTTTACCTGCAAGACGTGGTAAACGCGCTAAAAAAATACGTAAAAAGAGACCGTCCGTTTGCTATCGCGATGACGGATAAATACAACGTCAAAAAGCAAAAATTTGAAAACATCGTGATCTACTCAAACCACAAGATAAACAGCATCGAGTTTGATTATTGCTGCAATCCAAAGCGCGGCGACGATATCGTGGGATTTAGAAACTATCACCACGTCACAGTCCACCACAAGCTTTGCGAGCGGTTTATGAAGCTAGCCGAAGAAAAAAACGAGATGATTTTCGTCAAATGGACGCGGGTCGCTCCTCATAGATTTAAGATCATATTAAGCCTAGAAAACAGACGCGGGTCGCTTGCGGAGTTTTTGACGTATATGGCGAAAATGCAAGTCGATCTCGTAACTATCAGCCTCACCGAAACTAGAGAGGCGACGGCGGACTTTTTCGAGCTAACGATCGAACTTGGCGAAAATTTGAACGTGAACGAGATAAAAGAGCGACTAAGAGATCGCTACAAGATCATCGACTTCGTGTCGCTTGACGACGCATACGGACATTAATAAATTTAGGAGAGAAAATGGGCGAAAATTTGAACAAAATAATGAGTGATATGAAAAAAGGCGTCGCCGAGATGATAGACGAGGAGCGCGTCGAAAATTTAGTAAAAAACTACTATGAAAAGGGCGAAAATTTCTACGTTAAGGCAGGTTTTGATCCGACGGCTCCGGATCTACACCTGGGCCACACTGTAGTGCTTCAAAAGATGGCTCTTTTGCAAAAGCATGGAGCGATAGTGCAGTTTTTGATAGGCGATTTCACGGGGCAAATCGGTGATCCAAGCGGTAAAAGTCAGACGCGAAAAAAGCTAGGCCGCGAGACCGTGGCGGCAAATGCTAAAACCTACGAGGAGCAGGTTTTTAAAATCCTAGACCCGCAAAAAACTAAGATAATGTTTAACTCTAAGTGGCTAAACGAGCTGGGGGCTGCGGGTATCGTGGAGCTAACTAGCACCTTTGCGGTGGCTAGGATGCTTGAGCGCGATGATTTTGAAAAAAGATATAAAAGCGGTGCCTCGATTTCAATTAGCGAATTTTTATATCCGCTCCTTCAGGGCTACGATAGCGTCGCGATGAAGTGCGATATCGAGATGGGCGGTACGGATCAGAAATTTAACCTTTTGATGGGACGAACTTTGCAGCGAGTTTACAACGTCGGCAAGGAACAAGCCGTCATAATGATGCCGCTTTTAGAGGGGCTTGACGGCGTAAATAAAATGAGTAAGAGCTTAGGCAACTACATCGGTGTGACCGACGAGCCAAACGATATGTTTGCTAAAGTTTTAAGCGTAAGCGATGAGCTGATGTGGCGCTGGTACGAGCTTCTAAGTGAAAAAAGCACGGAAGAAATCGCAAATTTAAAAGCAGACGTAGCTAGCGGCAAAGCTCACCCAAAAGCCGTAAAAGAGGCTCTCGCGCTAGAAATCACGGCTAGATATAACGGAGAAGCGGCGGCGAAAGAGGCGAAGGCTGAATTTGACCGCGTGCACTCGCAAAATTTGATCCCGACCGAGATGGACGAGTTTGAGCTCTCGGCTCCTGTTTGGATCGTGCAGGCGCTCACTCACTGCGGACTATGCGCTAGCAGCTCTCAGGCGCGCCGAGACATCGCGGCAAACGCCGTCAGTCTAAATCAAGAAAAGATTGCCGACGAGCAGCTAAAGCTTGGCGCTGGCGAATACGTCTTGCAAGTGGGCAAGCGTAAATTTGCAAAACTAAAGGTAACCTGATGCAACCCGTAAAAATCGGAAAATACGATATAAAATACCCGATAATCCAAGGCGGAATGGGGCTTGGTATCAGTTGGGATAGGCTCGCCGGAAACGTCAGCCTAGAAGGCGGCCTAGGCGTCATAAGCTCGGTAGGAACGGGCTACTACGAAGGGCGAAAATATATCACCAAAGAGCTAAACGCAAAGCCCTACGGCAGCGGAAATTTCTACTCGCGAGAGGGGCTAAAAGCCGTCATTGATAATGCGCGTAAAATTTGCGGCGATAGGCCTCTTGGGGTCAATATTTTGTACGCCAGCAACGACTACGAGCGTATCGTAAAAGACGCCTGCGACCACGGCATAAACGTGATCATCACGGGCGCTGGGCTACCGACGAATTTGCCAGAATTTACAGTAGACTACCCAGACGTGGCTTTGGTTCCTATCGTGTCCTCGGCAAAGGCGCTAAAAATCATCTGCAAACGCTGGCAAGGGCGCTACGGCAGGCTTCCAGACGCGGTGGTGCTCGAGGGGCCTCTTAGCGGCGGGCACCAGGGATTTACATACGAGCAGTGTATCGATCCCGCGTACAGCCTGGAAAATTTGATAACGCCAGTTAGCGAAGAGATAAAGCAGTGGGGCGATTTTCCGCTATTTGCGGCGGGCGGTATCTGGGATAAAAATGATATCGATAAGGCTATCTCGCTTGGCGCAAACGGCGTACAGATGGGCACTCGCTTTATCGGTACGCACGAGTGCGACGCTAGTGAGGAGTTTAAGCAAGTGTTGCTAGCGGCCAAAAAAGAGGACATCGAGCTGATCAAAAGCCCGGTAGGCTACCCTGCGCGCGGCGTTAGGACGAATTTAATAAACCTAGTCGATAAGCGCCAGGGTCCAAAAATCAGCTGCGTAAGCAACTGCGTAAGTCCGTGCCAGCGCGGCAAAGAGGCTAAAGAGGTAGGATACTGCATCGCAGACCGCCTCTACGACGCCTTTGAGGGGCGCAAGGAAACGGGGCTGTTTTTCACGGGCGCAAACGGCTACAAGCTAAACGAGATAATAAGCGTGAAAGAACTATTTGAAAAACTGATAAATGGCGAAGATAGTTAAATTATTTTTAATACTTCTATTTTTTTTGAACAGCGCGGTTTGCGCAAGCGCTTTATCGAGTTTAGATAAATTCGATAAAAATTTTGATAGCGCAGCCAATAAAGAAAAGATCGCAATGCATCAAGAGCTAAGGACTCTTTACGTAAAATCCATAATGGAAAATAACGTAAATTTAAGAGTCCAAAGCCTAACTAGACTCATAAAAAGCTCAAAAGCCCTAGGGCTAGATACCAAATCGTATGAAAAAGAGCTCGCGAGCATACCGCAGTCTGCAAAGCCAAGCGAAGAAAAACCAAAACAAGAAATAAAGCAGGTCAAAAAAGAACAACAAAAACAAGAGCCAAAGCAAAAAGAAGTAAAACTAAGTCAGCTATCCTCGGCTCCGCTGGCCGCCCAAAATGCCAAAACCGTCAAAAATCAAACTTTGCAGCTTCTAGAAGCTTTAGATAACGACGGAAATTTCGAGCTAAAATTTAGCCGTCAGTTAAACGGTAACGATATCAAAAAAACCGACCTAAATCAAAAAGGTTCTTATAAGACGATCTATGAATTTAAAGGAATTTGGAGTGGCGGAAAACTGCAAAGATTTAAGAACTACTTGGTGGATGAGATCCGCATAAGTCAGTTTGACGAAAAAACCGTTAGGGTGGTATTCGTAAGTCAATTCGAACCAAATTTAAAACTCAGAGTCGATAATCAGTCTTTAATTTTCTCAAAGGCTAAGCCCACGCAAAGCCAAAATGTAACGAGTCAAAACAGTAAACAAAAAAATCATCAACCGTCTATCAAGCAAGAGCTCCCCAAAATCGCTGCAAATTCGAAATCTGAAATAACTCAAATACAACAGCAAAAAGCAACTCAACACCAAGCTCAAAATCAAAAGCTCGCTCAGCAAAAGCAAGAAAAAGTTGCCGCACAGACGAAGACGAATGCTAAAAGTACCCAAAGCACCACCGAAAAGGATGAGCAAGAGGTCGTGCTGGCGCCCGCAAAAACGACAAGCACTAAAAAAATCACAAGCGCTAAAGGCAAGGTTGTCGTCCTTGACGCAGGACACGGAGGCGACGATCCAGGCGCCATAAACGGATCGCTAAAAGAAAAAAATATCGTGCTAAGTATCGCACAAAAGGCAGGCAAAGAGCTGCAAGGACGCGGCTACAAGGTGTATTACACACGTAGTAAGGATAAATTTATCAACCTTCGCGACCGCACGAAATACGCCAACGACAAGGCTGCGGACCTCTTTATCTCCATCCACGCAAACGCTGCGCCGAGCAAAACCAAGGCAGCGACTATGCGCGGCATAGAGACGTTTTTCCTCTCGCCGGCTCGTAGTGAACGTAGCAAAAACGCCGCTGCCCTGGAAAATAAATCCGACATCGAGGAGATGAACTATTTTTCTAAGCAGACATTTTTAAATTTCCTTAACCGCGAGAAAATCATTGCCTCAAACAAGCTCGCCATCGACGTTCAACGCGAAGTTTTAGCGCGAGCAAAATCAGTTAGCTCAAAAGCTTCCGACGGCGGAGTTCGCGAGGCGCCTTTTTGGGTGCTAGTGGGTGCGCTGATGCCTGCGGTGCTGCTTGAGGTCGGCTACATCACTCACCCTAGCGAAGGCGATCTTATAAATAACTCAAAATACCAAGATGCACTAGCCAAGGGGCTCGCAGACGGTATAGACGTCTATTTTTCAAACCAGCAATGAAAAGCGCGCGAGTCGTTTTAAAGGGTGGCATCCCGTTTAATCCCGAATTTGACGATATTTACTTTAATGCAGACGACCCTATCGGCCAGAGCGAGTATATTTTTAACTCCGTTTTTGACGAAATTTGGAACAAAAAGAGCGAACTTAACGTGCTTGAAACGGGATTTGGCGCGGGACTAAATTTTCTTTGCGCCTTTAAAAGATTTAAAAACACGGATAAATTTTTAAATTTCGTCAGTATCGAAAAAACTCCGATCGCCAAAGAGGATTTGGCTAAAATTTATGCGAATTTTAGCGAGCTCGCGGACGTTTCGGGTGAGCTTTTGGGTGCCTATCCTCCGCTTATTCGTGGATTTCATAGGCTAAATTTGGCTCCAAACGTCACGCTTACGCTGTGCTTTAGCGACGTGGCCGAGGTTTTGGACGAGCTTAGTTTTAATGCGGATGCCGTTTTTATGGATGGTTTTGCACCTGCTAAAAACGAAGCGATGTGGAGCGAGCGGGTTTGTGCTAAAATCGCAAATTTATGTGCATTGGGTGCTAGCGTTTGCACGTATTCGGCTTCGGGCGCGTTAAAAAGAGCCTTGCAAAATAGCGGCTTTGAGGTAAATTTGCTAAAAGGCTACGGCAAAAAGCGAGAGATGCTGCGAGCTAAATTTACCGGTGAGCGGCAAGCTGAGAATGAAATTTGGTTTAGCAGATTTGATCCAGCCGCCACGATCTCTCCAAAGACAGCGTTAGTTATCGGCGGCGGTGTGGCGGGCTGCGTTTGCGCGTTTAAGTTGCGCGAGCGCAACCTAGATGTAACGATCGCCGAAAAGCGTGGCGATATCGCACTAAACGGCTCTGGAAATTACTGCGGGATTTTGATGCCGCTTATCACAAAACCAACCGTAAATTTAGGCCGAATGCATATGAACGCGTTTTTGCAGGCAGCGCGCTTTTATGAACAAAACCTCGGCGCCCAGGAGATAGAGTTTTGCGGTGCGACAGACTACGCATACGAGCAAAAGACGCTAGAGCGCTTTTACGAGTGGCACGAATTTGACGCGGACAACGGCGTTTTTGAGCTAAAATTTGATGACGAGCCTTACGCTAGCGCGTTTATTTTTAATGGCGCCAAAGCTCGCCCCAGAAAGATGTGCAAAGCGGCAAGCACGGGTATAAAAACGCTTTTAAACTGCGAATTTACGGGCTTTGAGACTCTTGAGAGCGGCACTGTTAGGGCTCATTTTAAGGATGGGCAAATCATCGACGCCGACGTACTCTTGCTTGCTGTCGGTAGCGAGAGCATGGAGCTTTTTACGGACTACGACATCAGGCTTAGCTCCGTGCGCGGCCAGGTCACGCATATCGCGCCTGCCGTTTGGACGCCTGCGCCTTTTAGCGCCAAAGGCTACGTTTGCCCGCCTGTTGATGATGTGCAGGTTATCGGCGCGACTTACGATAGAAATCTTTTTTTAGACGAGCCGCGTTCTAGCGATGATGAGAAAAACTTGGCCGACGTCGCCGAGTTTTTGGACGGCAAATTTGCAAAAAGCGAGCGGCTAAATTTAAGCGGCGTGCAAGATACAAATTTGACTATTGGCCCAGACGGCGACGCTGAAAATGCGGATCGTTTGGAGGTGAACAAGGGTGGCGTAAATTTAAGCAAAAGCATGGATTTGCGTACCGAGACTACTGATGATTCGGCGCAGATGCAAGATGCGTCAAATTTGACTGCATCCGAAAATCTCTCAAACGACATGATAAAAACTCCGCAAAACGTCCGAATAATCGGTTCGAAAGTGGGCTACCGCAGCTATAGCGGCGACCGTTTTCCGCTCATCGGGCGGCTTTACGACGAGGATTTTTACAAAGACGCCTATAATTCGCTGCTTTGGACGAAAAGCAAGTCTAATCCGCATCCAAAATACGTTCCAAACGTCTACATTAGCACCGCTCACGGCTCGCGCGGGCTCTGCACGGCGGTGCTTGGTGCGGAGCTTATCTGTGATCTTATTTTTGACCGCCCGCTTTGCATCGAAAAATCGCTTTTTGACGAGCTGCATTTGGCGAGATTTCTCGTTAGAAAACTTAAAAAAGGGCTGAAATAGGCATAAAAATTGGATTTTAAAGTCTGATTTTACGTTATTTGTTTTTATCTCAAATTCGGCATAAATTTGAGGCAGCGGCGAGTATTGATAAATATGGTTAAAGTGGTATGAGTGCCGTTTGCAGGCGTATATCAAAAATTGTTAAGAGTATAATAAATTTACGCATTGCGGTGCAAAAGCATAGCGCATAGGAAGCGGTAAATTTAGCTGAGTGGCTCAAAGCCAAAACGGCTAAAATAGGCGAAATCCGCCTATTTTTTACCGAAAAAGTCGCCCGCGATCCTAAAAATATCATCTACGATCGAGCCGTCTTTGTTCTGATCCAAAAACTGCGTAAGCATCGACATCATGGAGCCGTTGTCCGCGGAGTCTTGCAAATTTGAGGCTTTTAGCTGGTTGTTTAGCATGCCCGCGATCATCGGCGCAATCATAGGTAGTAGAGTCTTGATGGAGTCTGCGCTGATGCCTAGCTGCGAGCCTACGTCGCTAGCTAGAGCCCTGCTGTTTTCTTTCGAGCCTGTTAGTACGCCTAGTAGCTCGTTGCCTTCGGCGACGCTGATGTTTTGCGGGGCGTCAGCCATATCGTCTAGGTTTGAGCGGCGGATCATCTCGAGGAAATTTGACGAATCGGCATCAGATTTAAAATTCTCATTGGCTCTTTGCATGAAAATTGGCGCGATCTTAGAAATCACGGCCTCTACGTCGTTTGCCGCCAGTCCGCTTTTTTGCGACATCGCGTCTATCATACCGCCAGAATTGCCCAAAAGTAGCTTTAATATATCCATTTTTATCCTTTTGATTTTTCGATAGTTTAACTCGGCCGCCGCTTGTTTGGGTTTAAAGAAGCGGCAGCCAAGCAAGCCGGGAGAGCGGCTTATTTGTAGTTTTTGATTGCCGCGTCCAGGATCTCTTTCGCGGCGTCGGCGTCTTTAAATTCTTTAACCTTGACCCATTTGTTAGGCTCTAAAATTTTATAAGTTTCAAAGAAATTTTTGATCTTATTTAGAGTGGCCTCAGGCAGGTCTTTGTAGCTCTTGATCCCGTCAAATCTCGGGTCGATCTTGGTGACCGGTACGGCTAGTAGCTTCTCGTCCATGCCTGCTTCGTCCTCCATCACGAGTACGCCGATTAGGCGGCATGGGATCACGCTGCCTGCTTGCAGCGGATATTCGTTTAGCACCAAGATATCGGCAGGATCGCCGTCTGCTGCAAGCGTGTTTGGCACGAAGCCGTAGTTTGCCGGGTAGAACATCGCCGAGTAGAGCACGCGATCGACTACGACCGCGCCGCTATCTTTGTCGATTTCGTATTTTATGTTCGAGCCGTACGGGATCTCGATCACGGCGTTGATTTTGTCCGGGTTTGAGCCTGCTTTGATTTTTGAAACGTCCATTTTAATCCTTTGTAAAGCTCCTATCTCGCCAAAAGATTTTGAGATAATTGCCTTGAAATTTAAGTAAGCGATTATATAAAATCTCGGCTAAATTTGGAGTAAAACGAGAATTTTTGCTAGCTAAATTTTGACGAGTCTTACTGCGGCAAATTTGAAGTTAGAACGCAAAATTCGCTTATCGGCAAGGTAGGTTGGAAAGCTTAAAATTAGAGGAAATTTAAGGCGGCGAACGGCCCTAAAGTTATTTGATTATTTCGATACTTTTTACGTCGATAGATGTTTTCATAAAGTCCTTATCGACCTCGCCGTAGATACGCACGGGCGTGTTTTCATCGACGGTTATGCCTCTCCAGTCCTTGTGGTCGATCTCGACTTCGATGGTGTCGCCGTTTTTATCGACGAATTGGTAGTGCTCAGGGCGAAACTCGGAGACGATCTTGCCCTCAAGCACGACGCGAGCGTCATCAGGTAGCGCTAGGGCTTGTTTTACCGTGCTTGCGCTCATGGCGCCTTTACCAACGAAGCCGCCTTGATTTGTTGCGTTTTGCGTACTTGAGCCAGTAAATCCACCTGCTGCAAACATCGCGCTAGCAAGGGCTGTTGATAAAACTATTTTCTTAAACATTACGTATCCTTTAAAATTTTATGTGATTTTCGTGAAATCATAGTGCGGATTTTAATGATATTTCGTGAATTATTTGTTAATTTGGATTTATGGAAAGCTTAAATTTAGAGCCTGGCTTGAGGCTCTAAATTTAATATTTATAGGCTATTTACGAGGGCTTTGACGTCGGCCACGATAGGCTCAATCGCACGCTCGCCGTTTACGACGTGAAGCAGGCCTTTTTCTTTATAAAATTTGCGTATCGCCTCGATCGGTTCTAGATAAACCTTCATGCGGTTGTTGAAAACCTCGTTGTTGTCGTCGGCTCCGCGCGCTCGTCCGAGCACTCTTTCGCGTGCGACGGCTTCGCTAACGTCCACTTCGATCACGCCTTTTAACGCGATCTCGTTTTGCGCGGCTAGCACCTTGTCTAGCTCGGTCATTTGCTCGACGCTGCGTGGATAGCCGTCAATGATGACGTTTGATTTATCCGAGCTTTTGATAGCCGAAACTATCGCGTTTACGACGACGTCAAGCGGGACCAGGTTGCCTTTTGAGATGAAACCGTCGATTAGCTTGCCTAGCTCTGAGCCGCTGGCAACCTCTGCGCGTAGCAGATCGCCCGTTGAGAAGTGCGCAAATTTGGCGTCCTCTTGTGCGATTAGCGATGCGTCGGTGGTTTTGCCGGAGCCTGGAGCGCCGATGATTAAAAATAGTTTTTTCATAAAATTTCCTTTAAAACGGCTTGTCTTTTTCTGCTTATACTTCGTTGGATTTTAATTTTTAAGCTCGATGAACTATATGTTCTATCTACGCTTAAAAATTAAAATCCGCCTCGTCTAAGCGAAAAATACTTCGCCTACATTTTTACTATTAAATTTCAAAGCGAAAGTATCGCCAAGCTAGACTAGGCGGTTTTAAAATTTAAGCGTGCACTAGGCGTATAGCCTGCGGGGCACCAAATTTTAAAACCAACGACGTATAGCGCGGCAAGACGACGCTTCTACACTTATTTTTCTTTTTCTCGCAGCCTTAGCCCTAATTCCCTCAACTGCTCCGCGCTAGCTTCGCTAGGTGCCTTGGTTAACGGGCACTGGGCGCGCTGGGTTTTAGGGAAGGCGATGACGTCGCGGATCGAGCTGGTTTTATTTACTAGCATATTTAGCCTGTCAAAGCCGATCGCGATACCGCCGTGCGGAGGCGCGCCGAAGCTTAATGCGTCGAGCAAGAAGCCAAATTTCTCGCGTTGCTCGGCTTCGTCGATACCAAGCAGTTTAAATACCTTTTGCTGAACGTCGTTTTTATGGATCCTCACGCTACCGCCGCCAAGTTCATAGCCGTTAAGCACGACGTCGTGAGCTACCGAGAGGATGTCCTCGAGATCGGGCTCGTCGATGTTTTTAGGCATGGTAAACGGATGGTGCATAGCTGAGTAGCTGCCGTCGTCATTTTGCTCAAACATCGGGAAGTCAAGCACCCATAAAAACTCCATTTTGTTTTGGTCGATGATGCCCATTTGCTCGGCGAGGAAAATCCTAAATCTTCCCATATAATCAAGTACGATTTTTTTCTTGCCTGCGCCGAAAAATACGACGTCGCCGACTTTTAGCTCGCAGCGAGCCACGATCTCGTCAAGGTCGCTCTGCTCGAAAAATTTGCAAAGCGGTCCTTTTAGCCCGTCCTCTTTCATCTGGAAGTAGCCAAGGCCTTGAGCGCCGAATTTGCGGACGAATTCCTCAAAGCGGTTCATCTCGCGCTTGCTAAAGACATTATCGCCGTTTGGTACTTTTAGCGCCTTGATGCGGTTTTTCTTAGGTTCGGTTGCGATTTTACTAAATATTTCATTGCTAGAGCGCGCGAAAATGTCGATAACGTCAATCATCTTTAGATCGTAGCGCAGGTCGGGTTTGTCGCTGCCGTAGCACTCGGTCGCCTCTTTGTAGCTCATGCGTCGGAAAGGTATTTGGATATCGTATCCGCATGCGGCAAATACGTCTTTTAGCATATTTTCGGCCATATTTAGGATATCTTCTTGTTCGATGAAGCTCATCTCAATATCTATCTGCGTAAATTCCGGCTGTCTATCGGCGCGCAAGTCCTCGTCGCGGAAGCATTTTGCGATTTGGAAATATTTATCAAAGCCAGAGCACATCAAAAGCTGTTTAAAAAGCTGTGGGCTTTGCGGCAGGGCATAAAACTGGCCCGGATATACGCGGCTAGGCACTAGATAGTCTCTTGCGCCTTCAGGCGTTGCGCGCGTTAAAATCGGCGTTTCAAACTCGATAAAGCCCATTTTATCTAGGCTGTTTCTAGCTGCAATCGCCGCTTTTGAGCGCATTTTAAAGATATTTTGAAGTTTTTCGTTTCTAAGGTCCAAAAATCTATATTTTAGTCTGATGTCCTCGTTTACGCTCTCGTCGCCGATGACGAAAGGTAGCGCCTCGCTCGGGTTTTCGACGATCACTTCGCTAGCGATTACTTCGATCTCGCCCGTTTTTAGGCGCGGATTTACCAGGCCTTCGCCGCGAGCGCGGACTTTGCCTTTTATCCTCAGGACGTACTCGTCGCGAACGTGCGACGCGACCTCGTGAGAGCTCTTGCTATCTGCCGGATCGCAGACGATCTGGATCAGTCCCGTGCGATCGCGCAGGTCTAAAAATATAACGCCGCCGTGGTCGCGGTAGGTATTTACCCAGCCGCAAAGCGTAACTTCTTTGCCTATGTCGGCACTGCTTAAATCAGTGCAGTAATGGCTACGCATTTTCACTCCTTTTGCTGTTTTTAACGCGCCCATTATACTAGAAATTTGCTTGCTCCCAGCTTTTTTAAAACAAAATGTGATAAAATCCGTTCTATGAAAAAAGAGAATTTTTTACTTCCGGCTAAGGTAAAAAAAGTCGGCCTAGTCGCAAAAATCAATGCAAATTTAGTTAAAAACGCGCGAACCTTGCGCGAGATTTTAGCTAGGTACGGCGTTCAAATTTTGTTTGAAAACGCGCTCGCTAAACATTTAAATTTAAAAGAGGGCTCGAATTTGCAAGGATTTGAGGTACGCGAGCTGGCTACGGAGTGCGATTTTTTGATTTCGCTAGGAGGCGACGGCACGATCATCTCGCTTTGCAGAAACGCGGCCGAGATTTCGCCCTTCGTGCTTGGCATACACGCGGGTAGGCTAGGGTTTTTAACAGATATCACGATGAATGAATGCGAGAAATTTTTCGCCGAGTTTTTCGAGGGCAAATTTGAGGTCGAGACTCCTTTTATGCTTGATGTTTTTTTGCACAAAAAAAGCGGCGAAATTTTACGCAAAATCGCATTTAACGACGCGGTGATCGTGGGCGAAAAGGTAGGCTCCATGACGCACGTGGAGGCCTTTTGGAACGAAAAATACTTTAACGCGTATTTTGGCGACGGCGTCATCGTCTCTACGCCCGTTGGATCAACCGGATATAACATGAGCGCGGGCGGGGCGATAACCTACCCTTTGAGCGAGGTGTTTTTGGTTACGCCCGTTTGCTCGCACTCGCTCACGCAGCGCCCAGTCGTGCTTCCGCGCGGATTTGAGATCAAATTTAAAACCGCAAGCGCGGCGGTGCTGGTTATCGACGGACAGGAGCGGTACAAAATGGGCGAGCTTGAGAGTGTGAGCATGACGCTAAGCGCCAGCACGGCGCGGCTAATCCGCCACGTCGGGAGAGATTATTTTCAAATTTTAAAAGAAAAGCTGCATTGGGGTTATAATGATTGAGCGGATTTTGATAAAGCAAAATTTGAGTTTTGAAAACGTCGAGTTAAATTTCGGGCGCGGACTTAGCGTCTTTACGGGCGTGAGCGGTGCTGGCAAATCGGTCCTGATGGGCTCGATAATGGCTGTTTTAGGGCTAAAAGATAGCGAAGCAAAGCTCATCGAGGCCGACGTCTCGCATAAATTTGACCTTGAGGAATTTGGCCTTGAGAGCGAGGAGATAAATACTTTTAAGCTATTTCGCGACAAAACGACGCGGTACTTTATAAACTCGCAAGCCGTTTCTAAAAAAAATCTAGCTAGCATCGCCAAAGAGCATGTAAAATACCTATCCGCAAAGGAAATAAACGAATTTGAAAACGATAGATTTTTAAATTTGCTAGATACTTTGCAGGCAAAAAAAGACGCTAAATTTAACGAAATTTTGAGTGAATTTAGGCTCAAATTTGACGAATTTAGCCAAATTTCACGCGAGTTAAAAAAAATAATCGACGAAGAAAAAAGAGTGGAGGAGCTGAAGGAATTTGCATCCTTTGAAATCAATAAAATAGAAAGCGTGAGCCCGAAAATCGGCGAATTTGACGAGCTAATGGAGCTAAAAAAGCGCCTAAGCAAAAAGGATAAAATTTTAGAAGCGTGGAATAGGGCGGAGCAAATTTTTAATTTCGAGCAATCCGTAGTAGACGCGCTAAACATCAGCGACGTCGATAGTAGCTTTTTTGAAGAGGCGATGAACGAGCTGCGAGTAGCGCGCGAAAATTTAAACATGGACGAGCTAGAAGACGTGGATATCGAGGGCGTGCTAGACCGCATCGAGGCGATAAACTCGCTCGTGCGTCGCTACGGCGGCGAGGAGGAGGCTTTGCAGACGCTAAAAACGCGCAAGGCAGAGCTTGCAAGATACGAAAATATAAGCTTTGAAAAAAGCGAGCTGGAGCGTAAATTTAAGCAAAATGAAACCGCGGTAAACGCGCTGGCGGATAAAATCAGTCAAGCTCGCGCGGCAAATTTAAAAGAGCTTGAGTCGCTCATAAATTCGTTTCTAAAAGAGCTTTATATGAGTGAGATTTCATTAAAGATAAATAGCAAAACCTTAGACGCCACCGGCAGGGACGAGGTAAATTTGAGCCTAAACGAGACGGCGCTAAAAAATCTAAGCTCGGGCGAGCTAAACCGCTTAAGGCTAGCTTTTATCGCGAGCGAAAGCAAGATCACCGGAGGCGGCGAGGGCGTCATCATCCTAGATGAAATAGACGCGAATCTAAGCGGAAAAGAGGCGATGAGTATCGCAAACGTGCTGCTAAATTTGGCCGAATTTTATCAAATTTTTGCTATCTCGCATCAGCCGCAGCTAAGCTCTAAGGCCGATTCGCATTTTCTAGTAGAAAAACGCGGCGAAACTTCGATCGTAAGGGAGCTAAAAGGCGATGAGCGCGTAAGCGAGCTGGCCCGTATGATAAGCGGCGAACGCATCACCGAGGAGGCGATAAATTTTGCTCGCCAGCTTTTGGTTGTTTAAGTTTGGCTTAAAATTTAGGTTGAAAAAAGAAAAGTAATGGTATATTCTCGAAAATTTTCAAATGGATATTTATGGAAAAAAGTAAAATTTTAATAGTAGAAGACAACAAAGCCTTAGCAAAGCTAATCGCTAAAAAGATGGAAGATAATACCGAAATGCAAGTGGACATCGCTCACAGCTTAGCCGAAGCTCAGGCGTTTCTTACGAAGGCTAAGGATTATTTTATAACTTTGCTCGATTTAAATTTACCCGATGCTCCAAATGGCGAAGTGGTCGATTTCGTAGCGTCTAAGGGCTTACCGATTATAGTTTTAACGGGTAGTATGGACGATAAGACTAGAGAAACTTTTATGGACAAGGACATCGTGGACTACGTCTATAAGGGAAATATGAGTGACGTAAATTATATATTTCATATGATAGATAGGCTAAAAAACAACAAGCAGTATAAGGTCATGGTAGTAGAAGACGTAATGCAGACTAGAAATGACGTAAAAAAAATATTGCAAAATTTACAGTTTCAAGTATTTACGGCGGCTCACGGTGAAGAGGCGATGAATTATTTTGCCGATAATCCCGATATAAAACTCGTGGTTTGCGATTACGGCATGCCGGTAAAAGACGGTTTGGCAGTTTTAAAAGAGCTAAGGGAACAAAAAGATAAAAACGAACTAGGCGTTATAATGATGACTAGCGCAAACGAAAACATTAGCGGTGCGGTATTTTTAAAAAACGGAGCTAATGATTTTATCGCTAAGCCGTTTTTAAAAGAAGAGCTTATTTGCCGCGTAAATAATACTATAGAAAATATGGAAAATATCAATAAAATCGCAAATTTCGCCAATAAAGATTTTCTAACCGGATTATTTAATAGAAGGTATTTTTACGACGATATACAAGAATATTTAGCTAGTTTGGAAGAAAATCCTATGCCTTACGCCGTAGCTGTGATCGACGTAGACGGGCTTAAAAATATCAACGATAAATACGGACAAGATAGTGGTGATAAAATTTTGAAACTACTGGCTAAAAAATTAATCGACGACACCAAAAGCAGCGATATAGCGGCTAGATTCGGTGGTGGAGAATTTTGTGTTTTATTAAAAAACGTATCGCAAGAAGACGCGGTTAAATTTTTCGTCGGATTAAGAGCTGCAATAGCAGCCAATCCGATAAATATTAAAAACGAACCGGTTAAAATTTCGGTCTCCATAGGCGTTACTTTCGGTAAAAGCGATTATAACGTCGACGAGATTTTGGAGCTTGCTGACGAGGCTCTTTATAGAGCTAAGCAAAACGGTCGAAATAGGGTAGAAATAGCCTGATGATAATAGACACTCACTGTCATTTGGACGATGAAAGCTTTGATAACGATCTGGTAAAAGTTATCGCAAATGCCCGAGAAAACGGCGTTGACGGAGTGCTAATACCGGGTGCTGATATTAATGATTTACCAAAAGCGGCTAAAATAACCCGCGAATTTGAAAATGTATTTTTTGCCGTCGGAGTTCATCCGTATGAGAAAGCGGGATTTGACGAAGAGGCTCTGCGTAAATTTGCGCGAGACGAAAAGTGTATAGCCGTGGGCGAATGCGGGCTTGATTATTTCCGATTGCCCAAAGACGAAAACGAAAAAGAGCTTGAAAAAGCGGAACAAAAGCGCGTATTTAGAGCGCAGCTTGATATGGCCGTAGAGTTAAATTTGCCCGTTATTTTGCATATTAGAGATGCAAACGAAGATAGTTTTAATATCTTAAAAGAGTATGCAAGTAAGCTAGTTGCGGCGGTTTTGCACTGCTATAATGCTTCGCCGTTGCTTTTAGAGCTTGCTAAAATGGGCGAATTTTACTTTGGCATCGGCGGGGTTTTGACATTTAAAAACGCAAAGAATTTGGTTCAAATTTTGCCCCAAATTCCGCGAGATAGGCTACTACTTGAAACAGATGCGCCGTATCTAACGCCTGAGCCTTTTAGGGGGCGCAGAAACGAGCCTGCATTTACGCGATTAGTTGCGACGAAGATGGCTGAGATTTTAAATTTAAAAGAAGAAGAGGTAATGGAAATAACAACAAAAAATGCAAAGAAAATCTTTACGAAATTTAACACGTAATCAAGGAGAAAAATGAAAATCTTTAGAGTAATAATGCTGTGTCTAGCATGTACGGGGTGGCTTTTTGCGACCGCGGCTAGTAGCGACGCAGAGCAAACCCAAAAGATGATATTAAAAGAATTTGACATAGATGCTAAATTTTTACAAAGCTCTCACTACGCTTCTATAAAAAATTCCATTAAAGATAGTAAAAGAAAAGAGTTTATAGATACCGTAAAAGGCGGTTATAAACATATCCCGATGCTTCAAAAGATTATAAAAGACTCAGGTATACCAGAGTCGTTTTTATATCTTGCTATGACGGAGTCCGGTTTTTCAAATCACATAGTTTCTAGCAAAAAAGCCATCGGAATTTGGCAGTTTATGGAGTCTACGGCAAAACTTTACGGTCTTAGAGTCGATAAATATACCGACGAGCGAAAAGACCCGATGGCGGCTACCGTTGCAGCTACAAAATACCTACAGAGTCTAAAAAACGACTTTGGCAAGTGGTATCTTGCAATGATGGCTTACAACTGCGGCGACACTAGATTAAGGGAAGGTATTAAAAAAGCCGGAACTACCGATCTGGCAACATTGCTAGACGATAAAAAAAGCTATATTCCAAAAGAAACTAAAAATTTTGTAAAGAAAATTTTAGTCATTGCGCATATAGCAAAAGAGCAGGAAAATTTGCTGGCTAAAACGCAGGCCTTAAGTGGAACGAAAGGCATAGAACTATCAAAGATAGATGTCCCCGGCGGTACAACGCTAATGGAGGTAGGAGACAGCATAGGTCTTAGTCTAAAAAAGATGAAGGAGTACAATATGCATCTAAAATTCGTCTATACTCCACCTACGGAAAAACCTTATTATCTTTATATTCCATTAAACAAAAAGAAAATGTTTAGCGACAATTTCGAAGTAGCACAAAATAGAAAATTTGAAATTTATACTGCCAAAGAGAACGATACGCTACTAACTATAGCGGAAAAAACCGGCGTAAATCATAAAATCATAAAAGAGTACAACGGACTTGCTTCAAACGAGATCAAGCCTAGTCAAAAGCTAGTTATCCCAAGTGAGCAAAACGTAAACTATCTAGCCGAGTATATGGTAAAAAGCGGCGATACGCTCGGAGAAGTTTCACAGAAATTTGACGTAGCGCTTGAGGATTTAAAAGAAGCCAATACTCTTATGAGCTCAAACAGCTCGATTGGAGCCAAACTTGCCGCAACCGAGTAGGGCTAAATTTATATTTTTTAGTCTATTTTTCGTATTTTTTATGAGCGGCTGTTCGTTCTTGACCTCGCCTTCCGGCGGGATTACCGCTAGCGGTGGCTCAAAAAAGAGCGGCAAAATAAACAGTTCAAAAGGTGTGCATGAAGCAACCATGCGCCCGTATACCATAAATGGAAAAACTTATTATCCGACCGTAGTCAAGGTCGGTGATAGGGCTAGCGGTATAGCCAGTTGGTACGGTCCGGATTTTCACGGTAAAAAGACGTCAAACGGTGAGACTTACGATATGCATGCTATGACGGCGGCGCATAAGACTCTGCCGATGAACACTATGGTGCGCGTGACGAATATAAAAAACGGTAAAAACATCATCGTGCGTATAAACGACCGAGGCCCTTTCGTGGCAGGTCGCGTGATAGATTTGTCAAAAACCGGCGCGGTTAAGCTTGATGTATTTAACGCCGGCACGGCCCCCGTTTTACTAGAGGTTGTTGGCTTTAACGGCAACGTCGGCGGAGCTGTTGTAGCATCCTCTCAGCCTAGCTCAAAACAACCTAGCGGCTCACTAAAAACGAGCACTCAAACTAAAGCGCAACCGCAACAACAGTCTTTTGTCGGCGGTATTTTTATGGTGCAAATCGGTGCATTTAAAAATTTAAGTGGCGCAAACGCTCATAAACGGCAGCACGCTGGACAATACGGCAACGGTGCCTATGATACTGTTATAAAGTCCTATGATCTTGACAGCGGTAAAATTTACAGGGTATTTATAAGCGGCTTTAGAAGCGAAGAGGAAGCAAAAGACTTCATAAGTGCAGGGCATATCTCGGGCGCATTTTTCGTGAGGGAATAAGATGCAAAGAAAGACAAAAGAGACGGATATCAGTCTAGAGCTCGAAATTTACGGCAGTGGCAAATCCGAGATAAGCACTGGCATAGGATTTTTTGACCACATGCTTGAGGCTTTTTGCAAGCACGCGCTTTTTGATATGAAGCTTGTTTGTAAGGGCGATTTGCACGTGGATTTTCATCACAGCGTTGAGGACGTGGGTATCGTTATCGGGCAGGCTTTGCGCGAGAAAATTTATCCGATTAGCGGAGTCGAGAGATTTGGTGAAGCAACGGTGGTTATGGATGAGGCAGCGGTAAACTGTGCCCTTGATCTCTCAAATCGCCCGTTTTTGGTCTACGAAAGCATAAGCGATGGCAAAGTCGGCGAATTCGACATAGAGCTAGCGAATGAGTTTTTCCAGGCTCTAGCATTTAATGCCGCAATCACCTTGCATATCGCTAAAATCCGCGGACGAAACTCTCATCATATTTTGGAGGCGAGCTTTAAAGCCTGTGCCGTCGCGCTAAGAAGAGCTCTAGCCAAAAACGCTAGAGTCGGCGTGCCTAGCACGAAAGGCGTGCTATGATAGAGATTATATTTTTAGACGTCGACGGGTGCCTAACCAACGGCAAGATCATTTATAGCCCAAACGGCGACGAGCTTAAATTTTTTGACGTTAAGGATGGATACGCTATCGAGAGCTGGCTAAAGCTCGGTAAAAAAGTCGCGATCATCACCGGCAGAAGCTCGCCTATCGTCGAAAAAAGGGCGCAGGATCTAAAGATAACGCACGTCTATCAAGGCATTAGCGATAAATTTGAAACCGCAAAACAGATACTTAAATTTGAAGGACTCGAGTTTGAAAATGCAGCAGCAATAGGTGACGATTACAACGACTACAAGCTACTAAAAAGCGTCGGATGGAGCTTTAAACCGAAAAATGCGATCAAAGAGCTTGAAGTAAGAACGAGGCTCAACTACAAAGGCGGCAACGGCGCGGTGCGCGAGATGATAGAGATACTTATCCGCAGCGAGGGCTTAATGCAAGAGTGGGCTAAGCGTTGGTTATAAGGATTTTTTACCTAGTCGTCAGCGTTTTTAGCGTGGCGATGGTTTATTTGGCGATTGAGGAGCCTTACTATAGCGAGCTATTAAAGGGTGGCGAAGTGACTACAAACATGCAGATGAACGCAGTCACTGACTACGAGATGAATGCTACTGTAGTAAATGCTAGATATGAAGCCGATACGTGGAATAGATACTCCGAATTTGACGAATTTATCAAATTTAGAGCGGAAATTTTTAAAGATAACAAAGAGCATAACGTGAGCTCCGATAAAGCGTTTTATAACGGCGGTCGAATTATACTTAAGGGTAACGCGCGCTATGTAAATAATGAAAATTTGACCTTTTTATCAGACGAGGTCATTTATAGTACCGCAACAAAAGTAGCTACTACGCAAACGCCTTTTACGCTAACGAAAAACGAAGATAAAATAGTCGGCAAAGCCTTAGTTTACGACTTTGAGTTAAAAAAAGCTTATATCAAAAAGGCCTTTGCTTTGATAGAGCAAGATAGAAAAAGATAGGACGGAAAATGATAAATTTTGGTTTTAAAAAAGTGGCTTTAGTTTTGGCGCTTAGCGCTTTACCGCTTTTAGCAGAGCAGGTGGAGATCACAGCGGACGAGTTTTATGCTGACGAAGGCAAACAAATAAGCGAATTTAAAGGCAATGTAAATATTAAAAAAGGCAAGGATACGCTCACTGCAAATTTGGTAGTGATATATTTCGACAAAAAGCGAAATCCGCTAAAATACGTCGCTTCCGGCAACGCCAAATTTAGAGTATTTATCAAAAATAAAACATACGACGGTAGCGGTAGCGAGCTTGTTTACGAGCCTGCGCCAAATTTATATACGATAAACGGCAACGGCTTTTTGCACGAGATAGAGACTGATAAAAAAGTCTACGGCGAAAAGATCACGGTCAATCAAAATAGCGGCACGTATAACGTAAATAGCGGCAAAAAAGAGCCGGTCAAATTTATATTCCAAGTCGAGGACAAAAAGTGATCCGCGTTTTAAACGCAAAATTTCTTATCTCGGCGCCCGACATCTCGCTAGCTCCGCCTGCAAACTCTAGCGAAGTGGCGTTTCTAGGGCGCTCAAACGTGGGCAAAAGTAGCCTCATAAACACTCTCGTAAACCAAAAAAGCCTAGCCAAGAGCAGCTCGACACCGGGCAAAACGCGCCTCATAAATTTTTTCGAGGTCGAGTATGCGCGTGGCGTCAAAAACGAGCAAGGCGAGCCAAGCGAGGAGAGGGCAAATTTGACTTTTGTCGATCTGCCTGGCTTTGGATACGCCAAAGTTGCCAAAAGTATGCATGCGCAGTGGAGAAAAAACCTCGACGAGTACCTAAAATTTAGAGCCAACATCAAGCTTTTCGTGCACCTCATCGACTCGCGCCAATTTGATATGCAAATAGATAGGGACGTAAACGACTATTTGCAAAGCTTCTTGCGCCCCGACCAAAAGATTTTAAATTTCCTCACAAAATCAGACAAGCTAAATCAAAGCCAAAAAAGCGCGGTTTTAAAGGTCTATCCGGGCGCGCATTTCGTTTCGGCGCTTAAAAAAATAGGCGTAGAAAAGGCAAACGAGCTTATATATCTAAACGCGCTGGGGCTGTAATGAAATCAAAAAGCCACAGGCAAATTTTGGCATTTTTACCATCAAATTTTCTAACTAAATTTACAAATTTAAGCGCCGCCAAAGCCAAATTTATAAATTTAGCTAAAAACATATAACAATGCAAACGAGTGCGGCAATGCGAAGATTGGGCGCAGAGAAGCGATTTTTAAAGCAGCTTGCTTGGGTTGCTTTTCTCATTTTTTATCAGAGCATAACGACCGTATTTGCGTATCTGCCGCCTCTTATCGGGATATTTTTTACCTACATGATCATGCTAACCTTGCAGAAACAAAAGACTCTCAAAGAGTTTGGCAAGGAGTGGTATTTTTGTCTATTTTACCTTACCTTTGCCGAGCAGGCGCACGGGTTTGCGCTGTTTTCAGCGGTGATCGCGTTTATGCTTTTTTATCATTTTATGTCCGATTGGCTCATCGTTACGCTAAAATCAAGAGAGCTTTTGGCGGCGGGATTCGTCGCTAGCGGCTACGTTTGGACCTGCGCGACCAGCTCTTTTATCTCATACGCGGCAAATTTGCCTATGTTAAAATTTGACTACGAGTACCTAATCTACGTCGGCGTGGAGTCTGTTTTGGCGGTAGTTTTGTTTAGGGGACGCTTATGAGGATGCGCATAGTCTTTGGCATTATATTTAGCGTCTGGGTGCTTTTGCTGGTGCGCGTTTATTATCTTAGCGTCAAATCAAACGACTTTTACGAGGAGATCGCCGAGCAAAATGCTGTAAAAACGCAGTATCTAGCTCCCGTCAGGGGGCTGATTTTAGACGCCAAAGGCCGTCCGATGGCGGTAAATCGCCTCGGTTTTTCCGTCGCGTTAAAGCCGCACCTGAGCGGCAAGAGGGCGGAGATTTTAGACGCTGAGCTTGCAAATTTGCAAAATTTATTCGAGGATCTAAACATCACGAAGCTAAAGCGCGAATACATCAAGGCCGACTCGCCTTATAACCAAGATTTCATTCAGATTATCGATTTTATGGACTACGATAAGATGATACCGCGCATCGCCGAACTATCGCTACGAGAAAATTTGGAGGTCAAACCGGCATCCAAGCGCCACTATCCCTACAATAACCTAGCCTCTCACATCATCGGCTACGTCGGCCGCGCAAATCAGCAAGACGTCGAGTCCGATCCCGTCGCAAAGCTAACCAATCACACGGGCAGAAGCGGCACGGAGCGCTTTTATAACTCCGTCTTGCAGGGTCAAGAGGGCGTGCGAAAGATAAAAGTAAACGCGCTAAATCAGGAGGTCGAGGAGATATCCGTGAGCTACCCGCAAAGCTCGGATATATCGCTTACGATCGACCTTGAGATGCAAAAATACATCGAGGAAATTTTCGGCGATAACGCGGGCGTCATCATCGTGATGGACGTGAGAGACGGCTCGATACTGGCTGCGGGCAGCTTTCCAGAGTATGATTTAAATCCGTTTGTTACGGGGTTATCGCAGGCTAAATGGGACGAGCTTGTTAAAAGTATCGATCATCCATTCACAAACAAGCTCGTAAACGGCCTTTATCCGCCGGGTTCGGTTATAAAAATGGGCGTGGCGATGGCGTTTTTAGATACTGGCAAGATGAGTCGCTCCGATGGGTATTTTTGCTCGGGCTCGTTTGAGCTTGGAGGGCGAAATTTCCGTTGCTGGAACGTCTACGGACACGGTTTTATGGATATGAACTCGGCCATCCGCGAGAGCTGCGACGATTATTTTTATAAAGGCAGCTTAAAGGTCGGTATCGACGCTATAACCCCGGTTTTAGAGCGGCTAGGTTTTGGGCAAAAAAGTGGGGTGGATCTGCCTAACGAATTTGTCGGTATCGTGCCTGGACGCGAGTGGAAGATGCAAAAATACGCTCAGCCGTGGTATCAGGGCGAGACGCTGATCACCTCGATCGGACAGGGCAACTTCCTCGTGACGCCGATGCAGGTGGTGCGCTATACGGGTATCCTGGCGACGGGGAAAAATATCGTCCCGCATTTTTTACGTAGCGTAAACGGCGAGGAGGTTAAATTTGAGCCTACCGATGATATCCTCACGCCGTTTGAGAAAAAGCAGTTGCCGTATGTCCAAAAGGCGATGTATGAGGTCGTAAATCATAAAAAAGGTACCGCGCATAAATATTTTAAAGAGGCAAAACTCACGCTAGCGGCAAAAACGGGTACCGCGCAGGTCGTGGGTATCTCGCAGGCCGAAAAAAAGCGTATGAAAGAAGAGGACATGGAGTATCTGCGCCGCTCGCATGCGTGGGTCACGACTTATGGACCGTACGAGGAGCCTAGATATGCCGTTACCGTTATCATCGAGCACGGCGGACACGGCGGTCTGGCTGCCGGACCTCTCACGGCTAAAATTTTTAATAAACTACTAGAAATGGGCTACATCGATCAAAAATACGAAATCACCTCGCTAGCAGATACCGAGGCTGCGGCTGCAGAAAAAAAGAATAAAAATTAAAATTCGATCTTCAAATTTAAAGGAAAAATCCCGCTTTCGCGGCATTACCACGCGTTGCGTTCTCGTAACTTTTCATGGATGCGGCGGCTTAAATTTTATCGTATTTTTAAATTTATAGATTTTATGCATCCTTGCTTTTGTAATCGGTTAAATTTGAGCCAGGCTTGCGACGAATAAATTTATAAATTTGACGCGGCATTACGATGGTGCGGATAAAATTGCAGTATGCGAGGGGTTCTGAAATTTGACCAGTTTATTTTTATAACCGAGTTTTAGGTTTAAAAACGCGCGAAAACCGGTTTGCGCTAAAAGAAAGCTTAAATTTGCAAATACTGGCTCTAGCCTTCAAACATATCCGAAAGCTCGTTTGTAGCGATATTTACGATTTTATTATTCGCGTCTAACTCAATCAAATTTTGGGTTTTAAATTTTGCCAAGATCCTTGAAAACGTCTCTGGAGTGATGTTTAGGATGGAGGCTATTTTGATGTGTTTTAGCTCGTTAAAAAGATCGGCGTGATTAACGAGAAAGCTTGCGACCTTGGCTTCGGAGTTTAGCACGAGCTCTTGATGTATTAGCTCGCTTGCGATTTTTAGCTTTTGCGAGAGCGATTTTATGATTTGCAGCGATACGCGCGGGTTTGATAAAAACTCGGCGTAAAATTTATCATAGTCGATTTTGAGCACTTCGCCGCCAGTTAAAAATATCGCCGTCGCCGGAAATTTGATATTTTCAAAGTTGGCAAGCTCTGCTACAAAGCTAATCCCGTTAAACTGATGCATAAAAATCTCTTTGCCCTTAGGGCCGATTTTATAGAGCTTGAGTGAGCCTTTTATGAGGAGATGGAGCCACTTTGACTCCTCGCCCTCCATAAATAAAAACTCGCCCTTTTTATACTTTTTTAGGATGCTGATATCTTCTAGCCTTTTTAGCTCGGCCTCGTTTAGCCCCTGAAAAAACGGGATTTGCTCTAGCATTTGCTTTTCTTATTTATTTTTTAAAAGATCTCTGATCTCGGTTAGAAGTGCGACGTCCTCAGGTATCGGCGCAGGCTCTTCTGTTTTTGGCTCCTCGATTTTTGGTTTTTTGAGCGAATTTATAGCTTTAACGACGCAGAAAATACAAAACGCGATGATTGTAAAATCGACCATCGTTTGTATGAACGAGCCGTAGTTTACGGTTACGGCAGCTGTATCGCCGACCGCGTCTTTTAGGGTGATTTTTAGGTCGGAAAAATTTACCCCGCCGGTTAGTACGCCTATGATCGGCATAATCACGTCGCCCACTAGCGAGCTAACGATCTTACCGAAAGCGCCGCCGATCACGACGCCCACGGCCATGTCGATGACGTTACCGCGCATCGCGAATTCTTTAAATTCCTTAACGAAACTCATGTTTTTCCTTTGCATTTTAAAATTAGATATCAATTATATTTATTTTAGCTTCACAAAAGATAAAAAAGCCAAGTTAAATTCTTAAAATGCTATAATCGCCCCTAAAAATCAATAAGGAAGCAAAAATGTATCGTTTTGCGCCGTCGCCGACAGGCGATATGCATCTGGGAAATTTGAGGGTTGCGATCCTAAACTACGTCTGCTCGCTTCAGGATAAAAGCGGCTTTATCATTCGCATCGAGGATACCGACAGGGAGCGCAATATCCCCGGAAAAGACAAGGAAATTTTAGAAATTTTAGAGCTTTTCGGTATAAAATGGGACACGCTTTATTATCAAAGTAAAAATTTGAAATTTCACCGCGAGTTTGCGGCAAAGCTTTTGATAGATAAAAAGGCGTTTTCGTGCTTTTGCACCGAAAGCGAGCTTGAAGCCAAAAAAGAGGCCGCAAAGGCTAGAGGCGAAGCCTACCGCTACGACGGCACATGCGAGCACCTAAGCGACAATGAAGTGCTAAACAACCAAAAACCTTTCGTCGTGCGCATGAAAAAACCGCTAGGCACGATGAAATTTAAAGACGCGATAAAGGGCGAGATAAGCTTCGAGCCTGAAAACGTCGATAGTTTCGTCATTATGCGCGCCGATTTTACTCCTACGTACAACTTCGCCTGCGCGGTCGATGATATGCTGGAGGGTGTTACTTTTGTCATCCGCGGCGAGGATCACGTCAGCAACACGCCAAAACAAGACCTTATCCGCGAGGGTCTAGGCTATACGCAAAAGATAAACTACGCTCACCTGCCTATCATCCTAAACGTCGAGGGCAAAAAAATGAGCAAACGCGAGAACGAAAGTAGCGTAAAATGGCTACTCTCGCAAGGCTTTATGCCAGAAGCCATCGCAAACTACATCGTTTCGCTAGGCTACAAGGCGCCGGTTGAAATATTTACGATAGAAGAAGCCGCGCAGTGGTTTGATATCTCGAAGGTTTCGGCCTCTCCGGCCAAATTTGACGTCAAACAGCTAGAGCACATCAACCGCGAGCACATAAAAAGAGCAAGCGACGCAAGACTAGCCGCGCTGATGGGTATAAAGCCAGAATTTGCCGCTATAGCTAGATTTTACACGCAAGAAAGCAGCCTGCTAACCGAGATAAAGGCCAAGGTCGATGCGATTTTCGCGACCAAATTTATCCCTGATGAGTTTAAGGCGGGTTGCGAGGCTATAAAAGCCGCTGTAAATTCGCTAAATTTGAGCGATTTTGATGAATTTAACGAGCTAAAAAAAGCCCTCATGGACGCGACCGGGCTAAAAGGAAAAGGCTTTTTTATGCCGCTTAGAATTTTGCTCACGGGCGCCGAACACGGTCCCGAGCTTAGCGAGCTATATCCGCTCATCAAACCGTATCTAAAGGAAATTTTACGATGATATTTTCGGTATTTTTAGAAGCAGTCGGCAGTATTCTGCATATTGTTATCAGCTCCTACACGTGGATCATCATAGGCGCAGCGATCATAAGCTGGGTGCGCCCTGATCCCTATAACCCCATCGTGCAGCTGCTCTACCGCCTCACCGAGCCCGTCTATGCCGCTATCCGCCGCGTGATACCGACGGTTTTTGGCGGTATAGATATAGCGCCTATTATCGTGCTTTTGGCGCTTCAGTTTATAGATAGATTTTTCGTAAGGCTCATGTTTGCGTACGCTGCTTAAATTTATCCTGCCCGCAGTTTTTGCGGCGGCGGCATTTGGCGGAGTTAAGAGTTTTGAGGAGATAAAAGACGAGCCTAAGGGGCTTGCTAAGGATTATTATTTTTACCGCCTTTTAACTGAAGGCGACTACACTAAGGAGCAAGTGCAAATTTTAAACAAAGACGTCTTTCGCCGAGCGGGTGTACTGGCAAAGAAACTGGCTGAGATTTTGCCGCCAAAAAAGGTTAAAGGAAACTGCGATAGCGTGGACGTGAAAAATATCCTGGATGCAAACGTAACCTGCCAAAAACAGTGCCTCAGAGTGCCTTTTATGATGAAGCTAAAAAAGGAGACGAGGCAAAAGCTAGCGGATAAATTTAAAGACTCCGATCCGCTTCTTTACCGCCGCTTGAGCTCGCTAAACGAAAAGCATCCAGAGGACGAATTTGCCAAATTTAACGATACGGACGCGTTTTTGGTTTATTTTAAACAGTCCTCGCATAAGGATAAATTTGACAAGATATTTGACGCAAATTTTATAAATTCGCTCGCAGCTAAAAAAGAGTTTCACGTTCTAGCAAGCGATTTGATAATCGATAAAAAATCGGCCAAATTTAGGCAAAATTTTCTCGCGATAAAAGAAACGGAGCTTGCCGGCAAGGATGCCTTTATGCTAGGCATAAACGCGGTTTTATTAAATTCTCCAAAAGACGCGATGAGGTTTTTTGCTAGAGCCGAGGCGGCATTTGATAGGCAGGACCGCAAAGATAACGCCGCGTTTTGGCTGTATCTACTAAGTAAAAATACAATCTATCTTGATAAGCTAAATCAAAGCCGCGACGTAAATATCTATACGCTTTATGCAAACGAACTAACGGGCGCAAGTCCGGCCGCAAACATCGTCTCGCCGACGCCTACGAAAGAAAAGGTAGAGGGCTACGATATAAAAGATCCGTTTTTGTGGCAAAAAACCTTTAAAATGATAAAAGAGATGAGCGCCGAGTACGCAGCAAAGCACTCTGAAACCTTTAACACCAAAGAGACGTTGGGGCAGTATGCCTACCTGATGGAAAAGGCAAGCGGCTACAAGGATAGCTACTTCGTCATGCCGTTTGTTGATGAGCTTGAAGACGTAAATGCGACTAGAAAAGCGCTTCTTTACGCGATCGGTAGGCAAGAAAGCCGCTTTATCCCGGCTGTTATCTCAACCTCTTATGCGCTTGGTATGATGCAGTTTATGCCGTTTTTGGCTAACCATATCGGCAAAAAAGAGCTTGCAATCCCAAATTTCGATCAGGACGATATGTTTGATCCGCGTCTTGCGTTAAAATTTGCGGACCACCACTTAAATTATTTGGAGAAATACCTCTACCATCCGCTTTTTGTCGCTTACGCATATAACGGCGGTATCGGCTTTACTAAAAAGATGCTTCAGCGAGGCGACCTTTTTAACGAAGGCAAGTATGAGCCGTTTTTATCCATGGAGCTAGTACCCTTCGCCGAGAGCCGCGACTACGGCAAAAAGGTACTCGCAAACTATGTTATCTACCTAAGGCTTCTCCGTTCCAGTACATCGATTTCGATACTTTTTGAAAGCTCAAAGAAACCTGCTTTGACGGATAAATTTCGAAATTAATATTGATTTTATCGCTTTTGATCTCTGGAGTGCTGACCTCGAAATACTGAGCCCACGGCACTTCAAAGCTCACTTTTTCCAAAAGCGGATCGTTGGCGGTCAGGCGTCTAACCATGATGCCTCGCTGCGAGCCGTTTGCGCTAAAACTATCCTCTAAAATTTTAGCCTCTTTAGGATGCACGGCCACGACGAATATCTCTCTTTTTTGCTCGCCCACAAGCTCGCTATAGATCGGATTTAGATAAGTCGCGACGATTAGGATGTTAGTCTTTTTATCTATGATCTCAGACTTGCTCGTATAAGCTAAAAGCTCGTTTTTTAGCGGTTCGTGGATATATTTTTTGTCCGCGCAACCGACTAACGCCAAAATAAAACTTAAGAAAAATACGCTCTTTTTCATTTTAAAACCTCTTTAAATTTGGTGCTATTTTAGATAAATTTTGCTTTTAAAAAGCCTAAATTTGCTATAATCCGCGTAAATTTCAAAAATTCGGAGAAAAATGAAAAAAGCGGCGATAGCGTTTTCCGGACCTTCAAATAGCGGCAAAACCACGCTTATTTTAAAGGTCGCCAAAAAATTTATCGATGACGGGCTAAAAGTCGTGATCATCAAGCATGACCCAGGCGACAAGGCTAGATTTGACGTCGAGGGCAAGGATAGCTACAAATTTGCTCAAATAGGCGCCGAGGTCGCAGTCATGAGCCCGACGCGCACGACCTTTTTCTCGCAAGAAAGCAAGAGCGTGAAGGATGTCGTGGCGATGGCGGGTGAGTTTGATTTGCTGCTGGTAGAGGGGCTAAAGACCCTGCCGCTACCGCGCATCAGCGTGTTTAAGGACGAGATAAACGAGGATTATCTTAGCTTTTCAAACGCGATCGCAAGCTATCAAAGAGACTACGTCATAGATAAGCCAAACTTCGATCTAGACGATACGCAGGCCATCTGCGAGTGGATACTAAAAAATGCAAAGGTTTTAAAATGAACGAAATTTTCGAAACGATTAAAAAAATCGCCGTAAAAATCGGCGAAGAGATAAAGTACGCCGATCTGGGCTACACCGACCATGCTAACGCCACGGGCGACACGCAGCTAAAGCTAGACGTGAGAAGCGACGATATCATTACGGCCGAGTTTACAAATTTGGCCTGCGTAAAAGCGCTCGTTAGCGAGGAAAAAGAGGATATGCTGGCGCTAAACGAGAGCGCGAAATTTATCGTCGCCTACGATCCGCTAGACGGCTCTAGCCTAGTGGACGTAAATTTTTCTATCGGCTCGATTTTTGGCATTTACGAAAACAAACTAACGCCGCAAAATCTAAAAGCCGCTGCCTACGTCGTTTACGGCCCGCGCCTGGAGCTCGTGCTTTGCGAGGGCGAGACGGCTCCCGCGCTTTACCGCCTGGGTAGGGACGGCGAGTTTAAATTTATCAAAAATCTAGCGCTCGCGCAAAAAGGCAAACTAAACGCCACGGGTGCTACGCAAAAGGGCTGGAGCGAAATTCACGCTAAATTTATCCGCGAGCTGTTTTTACAGGGATATCGCCTCAGATACTCTGGCGCCATGGTGAGCGACCTGCATCAAATTTTACTAAAAGGCGGTGGGCTGTTTAGCTATCCTGCCACGAGCGACGCGCCAAAGGGTAAGCTAAGAGCGCTATTTGAGGTGCTGCCGTTTGCCTTCATCTATGAGCGCGCGGGCGGGGCGACTAGCGACGGATACTCAGCAACGCTTTTTGATATGAAAGTGGAAAAAATCCACCAAACCACGCCTTGCTTTTTCGGCTCCAAAGATGAGATAAATTTACTGCATAAATTTTACGGAAGCGCAAAATGAGCGAACACGCAGCGGACGCAACTCAAAAGGACGAATTTGAGCTGGAGCTTGATCGCCAAAGAGAAATTTTACAAGCCTGTCAGCGCGAAAAAGGGCTGAACTCATGCTTTTCCTGCGAGGCGATGTTTGAGTGTAAAACCCGCAAAAACTACGTAGATGCCGTATATAGCTCGATGTCTAAAGGCGACGGCGGCGGATTTGATTTTTAAATTTAAAAAGGAAAGATATGAATACGACTTATATTACGACTCCGATTTATTACGTAAATGACGTGCCGCACATCGGACACGCATACACGACCGTGATCGCGGACACGATGGCGAGATTTGCTAGGCTAAAGGGCGATGATACGTACTTTATGACCGGCACCGACGAGCACGGACAAAAGATCGAGCAAGCCGCCGCAAAAAAAGGCTACACGCCGCAAGCCTATGCTGACGAGATAAGCGCTAAATTTAGGGAGCTGTGGGATAAATTTGAGATCAGCTACGATCATTTTATCCGCACGACCGACGACTATCATAAGCTTACGGCGCAAAACGCATTTCTTAAAATGTATCAAAAAGGCGATATTTACAAGGGCGAGTACGAGGGGTACTACTGCGTTAGCTGTGAGAGCTTTTTTACGCAGACGCAGCTTTTGGAGGACGAGAGGTGTCCTGACTGCGGTAGGCCGACAAATTTGGTAAAAGAGGAGAGCTATTTTTTCAAACTATCAAAATACCAAGACGCGCTACTAAAATGGTACGAGGAGAAGGAGGACTGTATCGTGCCGCGGGGCAAGAAAAACGAGGTCGTGAGCTTCGTAAAAGGCGGCCTGCGCGACCTCTCGATCACTCGTACAAGCTTTGAGTGGGGCATCAAGCTGCCTGCAAGCCTAAACGAGCCAAGGCACGTGATGTACGTCTGGCTAGACGCGCTCATAAACTACCTTAGCACGCTTGGCTACACGCGCGGCGATGACAAGATGAACTACTGGAAGGGCGCGACGCATATCGTCGGCAAGGATATTTTGCGCTTTCACGCGGTGTACTGGCCGGCGTTTTTGATGAGCCTTGATCTGCCGCTACCTCGCTGCGTCGCAGCTCACGGCTGGTGGACGAGAGACGGCGAAAAGATGAGTAAAAGCAAGGGCAACGTCATCAATCCAAGCGAGGTCGCAGACGCGTACGGACTGGAAAATTTCCGCTACTTTATGCTACGCGAAGTGCCGTTTGGGCAGGACGGAGACTTCTCGCAAAAAGCTATGATCGAGCGCATAAACTCCGAGCTTAGCAATGATCTTGGTAATCTTTTAAGCCGTATAGTTGGCATGAGTGAAAAGTACTCGGACTTTGAGATAAAGGGCGAAAACGTGCGTAAATTTTACGGCGAAGTTTTAGATGGCGGTAACGAATACCTGCAAAACGCTATCAAAAATTTAGAGAGTTTCGCCACGAACCGCTACCTCGAGGAGCTCTTTAAAGCGCTAACGCTTGCTAACGCGAGCATAGCTAAATTTGAGCCGTGGAACCTAATGAAAAACGGCAAAAAAGACGAAGCAAACGCGCTCGTATCGCTGTGTGCAAACCTGCTAGCTCGCGTGGCCGTCCTGCTAAGCCCCGCGATGCCAAGAACCTGCGAAAAGATCGCGCAGACGCTAGGTTTTGAGATATCGACGGCTACCTATGAAAAAATAATCTTAAACAACGAAATTTTAGACTTTAAAGCGCAAAAAACGCAGCCGCTTTTCCCAAAAATCGAAAAAGAGCTGATGGCGACTGCGGTGCCGAGCGTGAGCGAACCTGCCAAAACCGCCCCTGCGACGCAAGAAAAATCGGACGCGAAGATAAAAATCGACGACTTTAAAAAATGCGTCATAAAAGTAGGCACGGTGCTTGAGTGCTCAAATATCGAAGGCAGCGAGAAGCTACTCAAATTTAAGATCGATCTGGGCGAAGAGCAGCCGCGTCAAATTTTATCGGGCATAGCTAAATTTTACGCTCCGGCGGATCTCGTCGGCAAGCAAGTCTGCGTGCTGGCAAACCTAAAACCCGCTAAAATTTTCGGCCATATATCAGAGGGCATGATTCTTAGCGCCGAAGACGGGTCGCTGTGCCTCATCGCGCCGATGGCTGCGGTCAAAAACGGCTCAGAAATAGGCTAAAACGGCGTGAATATCGAAAACCTAAGGCGCCTCATCAACGGCGAAGCGCTAAATAAACCAAGCGTCAGCGCCGTGGAGGGCTTTGCGTTTGAGAGTAAAAACGTGCGCCAGGGCTACGCCTACATCGGGCTTGGCGCAGGCGCGGACGAGATAGCCGCGGCCGTCGCAAACGGCGCCTATGCCGTACTCGTCGAGCAAAGATGCGAGGTCATCGATCCCGAGGTCGCTTTTATCAAAGTCGATAGTCTGAGCGCCGCGCTGATGCGGCTAATGCGCTTTGAGGCTAGTTACAAAAATCTCAAATTTTGCTCAGTTAATCCCGTACAAAAGGCCCTGCTCGCGCGCATGAGCCTAGGCAAAAACTCTGACGGCAACGTAGCTAGCTTGCTGCCTGAGGATGCGACGCGGCTTTTTATAAAGATAATGAAAGCGGGCGCGGGGGATCTGTTTTTCACCGACGATCTTAAAATTTTATCCAAGATCGCGCCGCTTTACGACACAGTTTTTAGCGATGTGGACGCGGTTTGCGCGCAGGGCGGCTCGCTATTTGCCTCTAGCGTCGTTTGCGATGGCGTTTACTATCCAAACTTAAATTTCCCTAAAGTTTTTACGCACTATCTTTTCGGACTTTTGAGGTATCTGATCCGTGCAGGATTTTCTTTTAAGCTCGGCGACACGCGAAATTTGGGGCACTTTGAGCCTATTTTTATAAATAAAAATTTTCACGTCGTACCTTTTGGCGCGAGCTCTCAAGCCTTGATCGCTGAGTGCGACGACGAGCTTTTTGATATGGAGGCGGCGTTTCTAGCGCGAAATTTTAGCGGCGGTATCGAGATCTGCGTGCCGGAGGATTTTGCTGGAAGTGCGGCCGCTACGATGAGATTTAAGGAGCTTGCCGAGCTAAAAAATCTTTCAAATTTTCACTACGCGCTCGTTAAATGCCAAAAAGAGGAGCTTGAAGCGATGTTAAATTTGAGCTCGCCCGAGCCTGATTTGTTCGGCGAAATTTTATAATAATCTCAAATTTAGCGCGTATTTTCGCCTTTATCTGCTACAAATTTGATCTAATTTTTAAACCATTTGCTTACTAGCCGCAAATTTACCGATAAATTTAAAGGAAAAATGCGTAAATTAGTAGAGCTTGCCTTGCGAGTTTTTAAGTAAAGCGTCCAAATAGTGCTTCCCTACGAGGCGTGCCGCGGTCGCTTTGCGCAGGCGGCTGGAGTATCGGCACAGATGCGAGAGAAATTTAAAGTAGGCGTTTTGTTTTCCGTCCTTAAAAGTGGATATTGTCAAAAACACCTTACGTCTAAAATTCGTAAAACCGCCACAGCGATCAAATTTGCTAAATAAAAAACGGCGGCATGACGGTTGCCGCGTTTTGGCGGATAAATTTATTTCGCATTAAATTTGCGGATGGGCTATGCCGATTTTTAGAAATTTTAATTCAAATTTACGTATTTTATCCTATCTTTTTCGCCCGCAAGCTCAAACCCTCGCAGTCTCAGACGGCAGCTATCGCATTTGCCGCAAGCCTCTTCTTCGCGCTCGTAGCAGCTCCAGGTTAGCTCTAGCGGCGAGCCAGCCTCGAGCGACTTGCGCACGATGTCGGCCTTGCTTAAATTTACCAGCGGCGTGACGATTTGTAGACTAAAACCCTTTGAGGTGCCGGCGTTTACGGCGCTTTCTATCTTGGCGATAAAGTCCGCCGTGCAGTCAGGGTAGCCCGAGCCGTCCTCTTCGACGATGCCGATGTAAAGCGCCTGCGCGCCCTCTTTTTCGGCTAGTGCGGCGGCGATAGAGATAAAGATACCGTTGCGAAACGGCACGTAGGTGCTAGGGGTGTCGGGCTTGGCGCCGTCTTTGCGGATGGCGAGGCTCTCGTCCGTTAGTGCGTTGCCGCCGATACTTGCTATGAAACTAGCGTCTAAATTTACCTTTTTTAGCGCGCCGATGCGCTCGCAGATCTGCTCAAACGCTAGCTTTTCGCGCTCCATCGTTCGCTGTCCGTAGTCAAAATGCAGCGCGATGATCTCATAGCCTGCGCGCTTGGCGAGGACGGCGCAGAGGGTGCTGTCCATGCCGCCGCTCATTATGCAAACCGCTTTTTTCACTTTTTCTCCTTTTTAGTCGGCTTGTCTCGCGAGCGCTTTTCCGAGATTTCGCAAAATTTTCGCTCCGCAGGCTATATGCCTAGCGCACGCTCAATTTTGCTTCAAAGCTCGAAAAATCATCTCGCGATACTTCGCCTTATCGTCTTACGTTCAAATTTATAAATTTCAACCTCAAATTTGACTCACCGAGACCCGCACCCTGAAAATGTCAAATTTTATTCAAACTAGCGACGCTTTGCGCCAGCAAAGCCGTGTCGCCACCTCTCACGTCGTAGGGGTTGAGGGGGGATTGTTAAAGGGGAAGGGAGCGACTTCGTAATTCAAGCCCCTTCCCCCTTAACAAACAAAAGCTAGTTTTATTAAGATCAACCCAAATTTTTGCTAAAATCATACTCAAATTTTACTAAAGGAAAGCCAAAAATGATACTTTGCGAGGACGATTATCCGAGGATTTTAGATCAAATTTGCGACTATTTGACCGCGGGCGAGGTGGAGCTAAGCTTTGTTGACGCCGAGGAGATGAAGGAGATAAACGTCCGCCAACGCGGCATCTACGAGACTACGGACGTGCTGAGCTTCCCACTTGAGATGCAGCTGCACGCGCCGCTTGGCTGTATCGTGATAAACACTGAGCTAGTCGCTGCCAAAGCCGCCGAGCTAGGCCACAGTGAGGATGACGAGACGGCTCTGCTTTTCACGCACGGGCTGCTTCACGTGCTGGGCTACGATCACGAAAACGACGCGGGCGAGATGAGAGCCAAAGAGTGCGAGGTTATCGAGAAGTTTAGCCTACCAAAGAGCCTCATCGTGCGAACGCAGGATGCGGGCGATGAGTGAGCCGAATTTGACGCGCAAGGCGCTGGACGACGAGCTAGCGGACTTGCCTGAAAACGTCAAGCTCGACAAGGGCGAAGTTGTGTTATATAAATATTTATGTTCTATTAGATTTTTTTGCGTGTTGAAGATTATTGCTTTCACCTTATTTATATGGCCTCCATGCGCTTTATTTTTAGAGAGCGGAACACTTATGAAAATAGGCTGGGTGATTTTTGTTATCGCTTTGTTGGTATCGATATATTACGAGGTTATGAATTTTATCCACGAGGGATTTTACGTGACAAACAAACATTTGATCACTTATAACGGTAGAAAAATAAATTTGAATGATATATGGTTTTTTAAGGGCGGTTCTGCTATTTATCGTGAAATTTGTTTTTATAAAAACAAAAACAAATTTATACAAGAGTGTTCATATTCCAACAAAGACGATGATTTGGACGGCTTTTTGACGGCTTTGTATGAGGTTTCGGGCAATAGATATATTTTACAATTCGGCTCGGAAAAGATCAGCGCAAATGCCTTAGAATCTGATGGTAGAACGCTGATAAAGTTGATTGAGGAGTAGTCAAATTTAACCGCTTTTGTGTCAAATTTACAAACTAAATTTGCCTCGGAGGGTAAAATTCGACATTCGTCTCGGCACAAATTTTATAAAGTTAAGTTGCATAAAATTTATCTCAAAACGCATCCCGCAAAGCCGTAAATTTATCGCCGAAATGCTCAAATTTGCAAAATAAAGAGCAAGCGCACTCAAAACCAAGCAACGCGAAAGTTAAATCTAACGAAATAAATCGCCGTTCGCGCGCGTTGTCCTTACCGTGTAAAACCGCCGCCAGTGACGCGCTCGTCGCTACTTAAATCATAGGGCGAATTTGTCGCTTATACGCGCCGCTTAACTTAAACAAATATTCGGCTACGCATTTCGCTGTGCCCGAAACATCCGCCTTTAAAATCCAAAATCGTCCGTCTCCGTGTTTAAATTTCCTCAAATTTACCGCGCGCAGTAGCTAGATATTTAATAATTTTGGCTAAATTTACGAAATGTTTTATGTTCTATCGTCTTTAGTCATTATTTTTATGAATTACGTTTCTTATCGCGGGCTTTTCGCGGATGCCGCGCTCAAGCCGCTTGCCGTGCATAAAAGGGCGCTTGGGCTGTTTTTCCTGACGCTTGCCGTGGGCGGCGTCGCGCTTGCTTTTTCGTTGCGGTTTAACTTTTTGGGACCTAGCTTTCGCATCGCCTGTTCGTTGATGTTGGCGCTGACGTTTATTATCTTTTCGTTCGTGCTTTTTACGAACGTCGTGGCCTTTGCCGCCCGTCCCGTAACCAAGCGCGCGTTTAGCGAGAGCAGGCGTAAATTTTTGCGCCTTTATCTTGACGTCACGATACTTATCTTGGCGTTTAGCTACTTTTTTAAAGGTATCTTTAACGCCGTAAAATTACCCGAAGTAAAAGCCCAAGATATCGAGATAAAGGGGCTAAAGGACGAGCTAAAAATCGCGGTTTTAACGGATATTCATCTAGGCGATTTTTTGGGGGCGGACTTTGCGCGGGCGGTAACTAGGCGCGTAAACGAGCTAGACGCAGACGCGGTTGCGATCGTGGGCGATATCGCGGATCTGCCGCCGCACCGTTTGGCCGAGTTTGTCGCGCCATTTAACGAGCTAAAAAGCAAATATGGCACCTTTTACGTGCCGGGCAACCACGAGTACTATAGCGGCATCGACGGTACGCTAAAAGTTATCCGAGAGACGACGAATTTTAAAATTTTAGGCAACGAAAACGCGCGAGTGGGCGGGGTAAATTTAGCCGGCGTTTATGATATCATCGGTTTAAGATTTAAGGCATACGAGCCAGATTTAGTCGCGGCCCTGGACGGTCGCGACGTAAATTTGCCCACCGTTTTGCTCGCCCATCAGCCTAAGTTTTTAAAATACATGGACGAAAGCGCGCCCGTGGATCTAGTAGTGAGCGGACACACGCACGGCGGGCAGATTTTTCCGTTTTCGCTGCTAGTAAGGCTCGATCAAAAATACGTCGCCGGACTATACCGCGCGAACAAAAACACGCAAATTTACGTTAGCCGAGGCGCCGGGTTTTGGGGGCCGCCGGTGCGCGTGATGGCGCCTAGCGAGATTTCGTTATTAAGACTAAAAGGAGTTGTATGAGGGGACTTATTTCTAGGATATTTGGGTTTGTAGCGGCGGTTAAATTTCCGAGATTTTTGCAGGCATTTATCAACGAAAAATACGTAAGCGGCTTTAAAATCGATATGAGCGAGTTTAAAGAGCCAAATGAGTACGAGAGCCTTACGGCGCTTTTTACCCGCGAGCTACAGCGTCCGCGAAATTTCGACGTTTCGCCCCAGGCCTTCATCAGTCCTAGCGACGGCACGTGCCTGGAGCGCGGAGTTAGCAAGGAGCTAAAGGCGATCAGCGTCAAGGGGCACGAGTACGGTATAGCAGAGCTTCTAGGCGATAGTATGGAGCGCAGGGAGCGAGATACCGAGCTAGAGTACGTAAACATCTACCTAAGCCCGCGCGACTACCACCGCTACCACGCGCCTTGCGATATGAGGATATTATCTGCGCTATACGTGCCGGGCGAGCTATATAGCGTGGCCGTTAGCGCGCTGCTAAAGGTGCCAAATCTATACGCCAAAAACGAGCGCGTGGTGCTAAAATGCGAGCTTGCAAGCGGCAAAAAGATGTGGCTGGTCTTCGTCGGCGCGCTAAACGTGGGCAAGATGAAGTTTGACTTTGACGCACGCATACAGACTAACGCCTGCGCCGGCAACGTCGCGCTTTACGAATACGAAAATTTAAGCGCGAAAAAGGGCGAGCAGCTGGGGATGTTTGAGCTAGGCTCTACGATCCTCATACTTAGCGAGCAGGGCGCGGTCAAATTTGATCTAGCGGCCGAGCAAAAGCTAAAATACGGCGACAAAATAGGAACTATCAACTAAGGAGGCGCAATGGGAACGCAGCTAGTCGAACAAAACGAGCTAAAAGAGACGCTGGAGCTAAAAGAGCGCATCGAAAACGACACGGTGGTCGAGCTCTGGGAAAACAGCGAGGACTACGAGCGCCTGGCTAACGCGACGCGCAAGACCATGCGATATATCAACGACGAGCAGATAAAGAGCTTTGCCGAAAAACTAAATCAAACGAACGAAAAGATCTTAAATTTGACCTTTGAGGGCGTGAAAAAGCATCACGAAAAGAAATTCGAGCAGATCAGAAAAAAGCAGAAAATCTACGTCGCTTCGGCCTTTGCGGGCGGCGTTTTGATCGGCGCTTTGGCGGTTTGGATAGCGTTTAGGGTTTTTGCGGGATAGATTTGGTTTTAGACTCGGCTGCTTGCGATGCTTGCGTGCTGGGGGTTTATTTTGCTCGGTTTTAGCTTGGCAAATTTGACTTGTTAATCGCGCGATTGCTTGCGGCTTGGACGTGAGGGCTTAAATTTAACATTTTGATTTTTGGGTTTGCTTTGGTGTTTGGCTTTAAATTTGAGCACGGCAGCTTTTAAAATTTGCGTATGGTTACGTGGTTGAGGTTAAATTTGACCTCGGGCTGCGGCCGTAAATTTGATCTTATGTTTTGGCGCAGTAGCCATTAAACTTGCATCTATTTTTTTGTGCATCGTACGTCAAGCGCGTTTGTTTCTTGAATTTTATAAAAATTTAAAGCTCAAATTTAACCGTCGCCAGATTGCGTGTCTGCGCAAAAGCTAAATTTTTATCTTCCTCGTCGCGTGACGGATGATTTGCTGCGTGTTTTTGTTTTGCGAGCTTTGCCAGCGCACGAGCAGCTCCTTTGCGGCGGCGAAATTTACCTTTAGATAGTCGGCGACGTTATTTGCGACCGAGCGCTGTACGAAGCGTACCTCATCCTCTTTAAGTATCTCCAGCACCGCAAAAACGGGGCGTGGATCGCTGATGAAAATATCCAGCTTGCTAGCCCACGGCAGCTTTGGTCGTAGACCTTCGGACGCTAGCCTACGCAGGTGGAAATTTGACGAGCGCGCCCACTGCGTCATGGTTTTGAGCGAGTCTTGCGG
>CAURVK010000008.1:0-93437 GCA_963528285.1 uncultured Campylobacter sp.
AGTGTAGTTGGCTGAGTATCCAACTTGGGTGTGTTAAGCTAGGTTTTATGCTTTTTAGACTTAAGATAGGTTAAAAACTTTTAAAGGAGTTTTTCTCAAAGAGTGTGCAAGCACAAGAACTATGATTTTGTAGATGAAAATAAGTATATCTATCGTTTGCGAATTTCTGAGAAGAAATTTAGAGAAATTCTCAAGTATTTTGCCGAAGATATATAGAAGTAAAAAATAAGTAAATTTTGCGGTGAGATTTCCAAGGCCGCCTAGAAGCTTTGCTTTGAGATTGGTGAAAGCCGCTTTTACTTCGCTTCGCTCGTTACTCCAATCGGAACGGTATGCTTAAAATGGACGGTAAAGTTTATACCAAATAGTCATGAGCTGCTCTGTTGGTGAACTAATACCGATACTGTAGAAGTTTCTCAATTTGCTTATTTTATTGACTCTTTTTCTGAGACTTTGGTAAATTATGCTATTTTATGACTTCTATATCAGGTAAAAAATGTTATAAAATTTCTCTAAAATTTAGCTTAGAAATTCTTGAATGGATTACACACTTAGTTCTTATGTTTTTCATAGCAACTTAATATTTCTTATGTTTAAATTATGTTTCGTTAAGTCTAATTTAATATTGTATATGAGTGATTGAGAGTTAATTCTTTTTTTGCTTGCTTTTAGAATTTGGGTTTATGATTTTTTTTCTCTTTATTTTCGGCTGGCGGCGTAGCTTGCTCCGGCGCGGTCAAATTTTCATCGGGCTTTAAAAATCCCTCTTCTACCATTAGCTCTACGGCTGCTCTAAAGGTCGGTAGCGCGCTTTGGGCGCCGAAATAATAATACGGTTTCTTCGGCTCTCTGGCTAAAACACCTATCGTATAGCTATTGCCCTGCGAGTCGTTGACGAATCCAAAAAACGAGCCGTTGTAGGTGTTTGCGTAGCCGCCGGTTGTAGCTATGTGCGCCGTGCCGGTTTTGCCTCCGATTTCGAGCCCCTCTATTTTTGCTCTTTTGCCGGTACCGATCTCGACGGTTTTTATCAGGATGCGCTTCATCCTCTCGGCCGCTTCTTGGCTTATGGCTTCGACCGGTTTGGGGTCGTTTACGACGAAAAATTTGCCGTCTTTATAGAGCGAGTCCACGACTTTTGGCGTCACCATCACGCCTTTGTTATTAAATACGTTATACGCCTTTAAAAGCTGAATAAAAGTCGCTTGCAAGCCGTACCCGTAGCTGATCGTGGCTTTGTAAATTTGAGAATTTAGCTTGGCTACCGGCGGCATGTTTCCGACCTGCTCGTATGGCATATCGATACCCGTTTTTTGCGTGAAACCGAAATTTAGCAGCCCTGAGTAAATTTGAGAACCGTCTAGACGCTGGGCGATCTGTATCATGCCGATATTTGAGCTATATACGATGATGTCTTCGGCTGTGAGGAAGGGCTCCGGGTGCGTGTCTTTTATCGTGCGTTTTCCTAGCTGATAGACGCCGTTGTAGGTGTTTATGCGCTCGAGCGGATTGATTTTGTCGTTTGCCAAAAGGAGGGCGAAAATAAACGGTTTAAAGACCGAGCCGACCTCGTATGCGTATTCGGTGGCAGATGAGTTTAGCGACTTGTAGTCTTGTTTTCTGATGTTTGAGGGGCTATATCTAGAGGTGCTGGCAAGCGCTAGTAGACCGCCTGTTTTTGAGTCCATGATGCCTACTATTATCTCTTTTGCGTTTAGAAATTCTTTCTTTTCATCGATGATTTGCTCTAGTCTGGTTTGTAGTTTGAGTGAGGCGTTTAGTATGATATCGTATCCGTCCACGCGGTTGGCCAAATTTGAATCGCTCGTAAGGATGATGTTGTTTCCGATGTCTTTCGGACCTAGCAGTTTGGCGTCTTGGATCGAGGAGATGTAGTATTCGTAGGCTTTTTCTACGCCTTTTACTCCTTCGGTTTTAGTGATGCCGTCCTTTTCGACTTTTTTTACGTAGCCTATCATCGGCGTGAGCGCGTCTGCTGCGACGTATTGTCTACTCTCGCCGCTTTCTATTATGCTCATATTGCGTAGTATGGCAGCTCCAGTATTTGGGTCTTCGTACGGGATAAAGATTTTTTTTCTATACAGCTTTTTTGACAGCTCTTGCAGATATGCCGCGCCCTTGGCGTCGATCTTATATGAGAGTGTAACGGCGCCTTTTTGGCTGTTGATGATTTTAGTTACGCGCTTGATATCGTCGCCGCTATATATGCAGTAAAGCTTGATAAATAGATCTTTTTTATCGGGGTCGATATTTCTAGTATCTACCATCACTTTGTAGAGCTTTTGACTGCCTGTGATGCTAAAGCCGTCCTTTGTGATGATGTTGCCGCGTAGGGCTGTGTTTATTTCGCTGGTTTCCAGTTTTGGCAGGCGTCTTTCGATATTTGCGCGGTAAAAGATAACTGCCAAAAATATGCAGATAAAAAATAGAATAAACGCAAATAAAGCGATTGTTTTTGATTTTCGCTGATTCAAGGCTTAAATTTGCGTTCTTGAGATTTCTTTGTATGCGCTTAGGGCCTTATTTCGGATCTCTAGCATGAGTTTCATCGACGTGTCGGCCTTGCCGATAGCGATAGCTGCTTGGTGCAGGTCTTTTACTTCGCCCGTTGCTAGATCGGCGATGGCTTTGTCTGCGTTGATTTGTATCTCGTTTAGCTCTTTTAGCGAGCTATCTAGCATGTCGCCGAAATTTAACTCACCTTTTTGATTTTGCAGAGTCTTTGCTTCTTTTTTTTCAAACGGCGAAGCGACCGAGCCGATTTTATCTATATTTGTCATAAAATTTAACCTTGTAATAATTCTAACGCGCTTTGAGCGATCGTTTTAGCTGACTGAAATGCCGAAACGTTTGCCTGATAGGCACGCGTAGCTTCGATCAAATCCGCCATTTCGATGACGGGGTTGATATTTGGATACGCTACGTAGCCCCTCGCGTCGGCGTCTGGGTGAGACGGATCGTATTTGAGCTTAAAGTCCTTGTCGTCGCGCACTATCTTGTCAACTACGACGCTCATTATAGCAGGTTTTGCGTCTTTTGTATAGAATTTATCGTCTAGCGGATTTTCGTATTCGAGCAAGTTATGTTTTTTTGCCACTTCGTCGTTTAGCACGCTATCAAAATCGACCGCCTTAAATATCACCTCGCGGCGTCTATACGGGCCGCCTTCCGCCGTTCGCACGGTGTTTGCGTTGGCGATATTAGAGCTAATGACGTTCATTCTAAAGCGCTGAGCGCTTAGCCCGTATCCGCTGATATCAAAGTCGCTTAAATAATTGCTCATAATCTATCCTTAAATTTTGCTGCTAGCGTCGATAACGTTTTTAAATATCTGACTGCTTTGTCTCATCGCCCTATCTAGTGCGGTTACCATTATCGCGTTTTTGCTTAGCTCGGTCGTTTCGACATCTAGATCGACGGTGTTTGCGTCGTTTCGCGCCATATGTCCATCGCGTAAAAATATCGTCGCTCCGTTTGATGCCGGAAAATCCACGCGAGGAAAGTGTGTGCCGTCCGTTTGCGCGAGTTTTAAAATTTTATTTTCGTCTTTGCCGTAGATTTCTTGCGCCGTTTGCGATAAAGCCGCTTCAAACGCGATGTCGCGGGCTTTGTAAAAAGGCGTGTCGATGTTTGCTATGTTGCTAGAAATCATTTGCTGGCGTAAATTTCTGCTTGCCAGCGCGCTTTCTATGAGCGGTTTTGATTTTGAGGTTTGGATACCTGCGAACATTTTCTTGCCTTTTTTATCTAAATTTTACGAGATAATAAGCAAAAGACGTTCCAAATTTAGCATAAATTTTTAAATTCGCTAAATCCGTTAGGCTGCTTTTTTAGCTCATTAAATTTGGCTAAAAACTCGCTTCGCTTCATCGCTTTTGCACCCATAAATTTTAGATGATCGTTCATGACCTGGCAGTCGATGAGAAAATCAAACGGCTCTAAAGCGCGGCAAAGCACGATGAGAGCAACCTTTGACGCGCCCGTTTTTAGACTAATCATGCTTTCGCCGCAAAAGACCTTACCGAAAATTTGCCCGTAAAGCCCGCCCGCTAGCTCGCCGTCCTCGTAAACCTCCACACTGTGCGATATGTCCAGGCGGTGCAAATTTACGTATGCGCTCGCGATATCTTCGCTTAGCCACGTGGGGCCCTTTTTTTCGCGCTCGCTTTTGCAGACTTTTAGAAAATTTTCAAAGTCGTAGTCAAACCGTACTTCAAATTTTTTAAGCGCCGATTTTATGCTTTGTTGCACGCGCACCTCGCTTGGAACTAGCACCGCGCGGGGATCTGGCGACCACCAGTATATGGGCTCGCCGGGCAAAAACCACGGGAAAATGCCTTTGTCGTAAGCTTGCAAAAGAGCCTGCGCGCTTAGGTCGCCGCCGACGGCTAGAGGGGAGTTTGCGGGAGCGTTTGCAGGGTCGGGAAAGTTATAGATCTTTTCCAAATTTGACCCCGCAACCGCTTATTTTATGGCTTCAAATTTAAACGCCAGCTCGCCGTTTTTTAGCGCGATATTTGCGACGCCGCCGTTTTTTAGCGCGCCGAAAAGTATCTCGTCGCTAAGCTTGGTCGAGATCTCGTCTTGGACTAGGCGTTTTAGATTTCTGGCGCCAAATTCCTTGCTATAGCCCTTTTGCCAGAGGTATTTTTTTGCTTCGGCGGAGGCTTTTATGACGACTTTTTTCTCGGCGAGGCTTGAGTTTATCTCGTTGATGATCTTTTGCGCAATGAGGCTCAGCGCGTCCTCGCCAAGATCGTTAAAATGCACGATTTTATCAATACGGTTGCGAAACTCGGGGCTGAAAAATCCCTTTACCGCGGAGTCCGCTTTACCGCTTTCGTCTTTGCTAAAGCCAAGCGTCGGAGCCTCTTTTGAGCCCAAATTTGAGCTCATTATGATGACGGCGTTGCGAAAATCGCTCTTTGCGCCCGTGTTATCCGTGAGGCTCGCGCCATCGAAAATTTGCAAAAAGACGTTTATCATCTCGTCGCTGGCTTTTTCGATCTCGTCAAACAAAATCACGCTATAAGGGTGCTTTTTAACGGCATTTGTGAGTATGCCGCCCTCTTCAAACCCGACATATCCAGGAGGCGCGCCGATTAGACGCGAGACGCTGTGTTTTTCCATGTATTCGCTCATATCAAATCGCTCGAAGTGCACGCCCAAATTTCGCGCTAGAGCCGCGCTTAGCTCGCTTTTACCCACACCGCTAGATCCCGTAAATAAAAATACGCCTACGGGCGCGTTTGGCTGTTTTAGCCCCGCATACGAGCGCTTGATCGCTGCTACTAGCGTATCTATGGCTTCGTCTTGACCGAAGATTTCAGACTTTAGCCTTTGTGCTAGATTTTTCAAATTTGCCGCGGCATCTGATTTTAGATTTGTATCGGGGATATTTGCCATCTTGCTTAAAACCGCGCTTAGATCGGACATTTTCACGGTTTTGTTTTTGCTTTGCAGGGCTAGAGCCGCGCCTGCCTCGTCGATTAGATCGATGGCGCTATCTGGCAAAAATCTATCGTTTAGGTATTTTTTGGCTAGCTCCACGCTTTTAGCTAAAATTTCGTCGCTAAATTTGACGCCGTGAAAGCTCTCGTATTTGGCGCGAAGTCCTTTTAGGATCTCGATGCTCTCGTCCGCGCTTGGTTCTACGACGTCGATTTTAGCAAATCGGCGCGAGAGGGCTTTTTCTTTTTCAAAAAAGCTGCGATACTCCGCGTACGTCGTCGCTCCGATGCAGCGAAGCGAGCCGTTTGCGAGAGCCGGTTTTAGTAAATTTGACATATCAAGCCCGCCGCCGTTCGTGGCTCCTGCGCCCACGATCGTGTGTATCTCATCGATAAAAACTATCGCGTCCTCCTGCTCGGACACCTCGTCCATTACGTCTTTTAGGCGCTTTTCAAAGTCGCCGCGGTATTTCGTGCCAGCTATCATCGCGCCTATATCTAGGGCAAAAATTTGCGCCTGTTTTAGTCGCTGCGGCACTTCGCCGCTTGCGATTTTTAGCGCGAGTCCCTCGACTACGGCTGTTTTGCCAACGCCCGCTTCGCCTACTAGGATTGGATTATTTTTCTTGCGGCGGCTTAGCGTTTGCATTAGCCTTGCTAGCTCGTTTTCTCGCCCGATGATCGGATCTATCTTGCCTTCGGCGGCTAGTTTGGTTAAATTTGACGAGTATTTGGCGAGGTTTTGGAAGTTTTTTGCGCGAGTCTGCTTGTCGTCTTTTGTTGCTTGCTTGATCTTTTGCGGATCGACGTCGTAAAATTCTAAAATTTTAGCCCCGTACGTGTCGCCTCTGGCAACGATTTTAAATAGCAAGTCCCTGATGCCGACGTTTTTATCTTTTAGTTCAGCGTTTAGCTCTTTAAAAATTTGCTCCAAAAGCACCGTCATACGCGGCTGTTTGTGGTGCGGGACTTGCTCGTTGGTTTGCAGTAGATAGTTTTTTAGGTCGCTTTTTAGTCCCTCGACGTCGGTTAGACCCGCGTCAGCCAGGATATCTCTAGTCTCTTCGTTTAAATTTACTAGCACGAAAAGCACGTGCTCGCTGGTTAGATACTCGTGAAAATTCGAGTAGGCAAACTGCCCGGCCTTTTCCAAAAGATAGCTTAAATCCGAGTCAAACATCATTTCCTCCTCTTTGCGCCTTTTGCGCGCCCGTTTTTGCGGGCTATTCTTTCTCGACGACGGCCTTTAGCGGGTAGCCCGCCGCGGCTGCGGCTTTTAGCGTTTGGTTTTGTTTGGTTTGGGCAATCTCTTTGTTGTAGATGCCCGCCACTCCGCTGCCTTCGTTATGGATTTTTAGCATCACGGCTACCGCGCTTTGCATATCGCGATTAAAAATCTCTACTAGCACGCTCACGACAAAATCCATACTCGTAACGTCGTCGTTTAACAAAATAACCTTAAATTTGCGCGGAAATTCAGGTTTTTCCTTTACGTCTATGCCGTGCTCCCGCTCGGTGGCGGTTTTAGCGGGCATTTTTTATTCTTTCAAAATCCTTCGTCATCGCGTCTAGATGGATGCCGCCTAGGTAGTATTTCACGCCAAATTTCCCGCTATCTACGTCGGTTAGCTCCTGATATACGCCGCCTTTTAGCACCATTTTTATCGGCACGCTCTCAAGCCGCTCGTATTTTATATCCTCTAAAATTTGAGCCGAAAGCCTGTCGTTGATTTTAGCGTCGTTTGAGATAAAGTAAAAGGCGTTGTATTTTTGTGCGAAATTTTCCACGACGTATTCGTTCGTGACGTTCTCAAAGTGCGTAAGAGCGACTATCGTAAAGTCGTTTAAATTATCGATCTGAAATTTGGTGAGATCGGGCGCTTCTTTTTGGCACGGCGGACAAAACGTGCCAAATATATCAAACATCAAAATTTTATCCTCGTCGCCTTTGATAACAAAGCCACCATCGACGCGCTTTAGCGTGAGGTCTTTGCCAAACACGCTCTTTAGCGCGATCTCCTCGCCCGTTTTATAGCCCTCTATCTTTACGGGAGCCTTCGCCGTCTCATCCTCGCCGCAGCCTGCTAAAAATATCGCGCAGACCAAAGCCGCAAAAATCGCCTTTATGGTTTTTTTCATATTATTTTCCTTGTTTTGATCTTAGTTCAGTTATGCTTTCGCCGCCAAAGCCGTAGTCGTCGGTGCTGACTTCCTCTATCACGACGACGGTTCTGCTCGCGTCACGCTTTAGCGTATCGCCCAGTAGCTTCGTTACGCTGGCTATGAGCGCACGCTTTTGCTCGGCGCTTACGGTTTCTTTTTCTTTTGTGATTTTTATATTTACGTAGGGCACGTTGTTTCCTTAGGCGTATTTTTTCATCGCCGCACGCGCTTCTTTGTCGGCTTCTTTGCGTTTTATCGTCTCGCGCTTATCGTGCAGGTTTTTGCCTTTTGCTAGCGCAACCCGCGCCTTTACGATGTTTTTATCATTTAGATAGAGCGCTAAAACGACTAGCGTGAGGCCCTCTTGCGTGACTTGACCGAAAATTTTATCTATTTGCTTGCGGTGCATCAGTAGCTTTCTCGGAGCCCGCTCGTCAGGGCGAAATGCCGAGTGCGTCGTATTTAGGTGGCTGATGTGCGCGTTTAGCAAAAACAGCTCGCCCTTTATCACGCATGCGAAGCTATCTTTTAGATTTGCTCGGCCTGCCCGTAGAGCCTTTACTTCGCTACCCTTTAGCACGATACCGGCCTCGAAGGTCTCGATAATGCTAAAGTCAAACAGCGCCTTTTTATTTTTGGCTAAATCCTTACCCATTTTTTACCTTTTTATTTTAAGAAAAACACGCTCGCGCCGCTGCCGCTTAGGAAAAAATCTTTAAATTTATCCATCTGCGGATAGATTTTAAAACACGGCGCAAAAAGATCGTTTAGTTTGCGATTTTCGTATCGCTCCAGCAGCTGCGCCGTCGTCATCTTGCGCATTTTTGCCGCCAAATTTACGTCGATACTATCCATAAAATTTGCTCTAAATTCGCCGTAAACCGCAGGCGTCGAGCAAAAGACGCCGGGCGTTAAAATTTCTACCTCCGGCACTTCGTCGTTAAACTCGCTTATTATCTCGCCGATACCGCTAACGTTTGCCGCGTCAAATCCGCTAGCGAAAAACGCCACGTCCGCGCCGATATGTGCGCCTATTTTCATCAAATTTTCGCGAGTTAGTTTTAAATTTAACTCCTCGTTCGCCATCTTTAAAAACGTAGCCGCGTTTGAGCTGCCTCCGCCAAGGCCCGCGCCTAGCGGGATTCGCTTTTTTATCACGATTTTATGTGAGGCGAAAAACTCGTCCAGCTCGTTTTTAAAGCCCGCTTTTTCAAGTTCAAATTTAGCCTTTAAAACGATATTATTTTCGATATTTTCGTTATCGCACTCAAGCGCGAAGCCGTCCGCTTTTTCAAAGAAAATTTCGTCATATATCTCGCGCCTCAAAACAAAGCGAGAGACGATCTCGTGGTAGTTGCCGCGAGTGCCGACGATCTTTAAAAAGGAGTTGATTTTCGCGTAGCTTTTCATTATTTTACGATTTTATCGCTCAGCTCTTTTAGGCTCGCTTCGCCCGCACCGTTTAGGGCTTGTTTATTTTCTGCCGCTACGTCTTCTACTAGCTCCGAGCGCAGGATCATCATATTTTTAGGCGCGTCGATGCCGATTTTTACGCCGCCTTTTGAGATGCCTACGACCGTGATTTTGATATCGTTTCCCAGCATTATGCTTTCGTCTTCTTTTCTTGCGAGTATTAGCATTTTTCGACCTTATTTAGTTTATATGTTACGGTTTCGTCTTTGATTTCAATGATACTAAAAAATTCATCAAAGTTTATTAAATATAGCCCTTCGGCGCCAAATTTTAGCTTTTCTACGCTCAGTTTTTTGCCCAGCATTACGTCTGCGGGGTCGCCCAGATATTCGTTTCGCGGCAATGAGATAAAATCAAGCGGATTTAAAAACCGCTCGTTTTCATAACCAAATTTACCTTCGCTCACGCGTTTTAGCGCGCTAAGAGTTGCTTTTACGCCAAGCTTTGCAGCTAAAATTTGAGCGTACGAGCGCACGTACGAGCCCTCGCTAACGCTAATGCGAAAGCTCAAAAACGGATGCATATACGCAGTCAAATTTACGTCAAAAACGCTCGTCGTTTGGCTTTTTAGCTCAAACTCTTCGCCTGCTCTTGCTAGCTCATACGCACGCTTGCCGTCCACGTGCTTGGCGCTAAATTTGGGCGGTACGTAGGCGATCTCGCCTTTTAGCTCGGCTAGCGCCGCCTTTATGTCGGCTAAATTTAACGGCGGGCAAAGCGCAATATCCTCGATGTTTTCGTTATCCAGGCTAGCGCTCGTCGCACCCAGCCACATCGTCGCTTCGTAGATTTTTGGCGTTTTGTCTATGTAGTTAAAAAGCCGCGTGTGATTGCCTAGAGCCACGATCAGGCAACCGCTGGCAAAAGGATCAAGCGTGCCGGAAAAGCCCGCTTTTTTGACGCCGTATTTGCGTTTTAGCCTGCTTAAAAAATGATTTGAGCTGATGCCCGCGGGCTTGTTTGCGACAAAAAGCGCGTTCATTTAAATTCGCCCTTTGGCGGCTGCATTAAATTTGCTTTGCTTTTTAAATTTAAGCATAGAGCGTCAAATTTACCCGCATAAATTTGATCAAATTTAACGCCGAATTTGGCACGACTAGCCTCGAATTTACTCATTTTTACACCGCTTTTTCAACAAAGCTAGACATTATCTCGCGACTGATTCCGCCGAAATTTATCGTTAGTTTTAGCTCTTTTTTGATCTTAGTTACCGCCGTTACGCGCCCGATGCCAAAAATTTTGTGCTTGACGAGATCGCCTTTTTTGTATTCGCCGGCGGTCTGCGTTTGCGTCTGGATGATGAGGCTACCGCTGCAAACGCCTGCCTCGCTTAAAAATCTGCTCTTTTCCAGCCTCGTTCTCTGGCCTTTATAAAAGCGCGAATTTACAAAGCTTAGCGTCAGGGTTTTTTTGGCGCGGGTAATGGCGACGTAGGCCAGGCGTCGCTCCTCCTCGATGTCGCTACCCTCTCCTAGAAGCGGGAAAAATCCCTCCTCAAGCCCGATCACGAAAAGATGCTCGAACTCAAGCCCCTTGCTAGCGTGTATGCTCATGATCGAGATCGCCTCGCCGCCGATGTTGTCCTGCTCGCTTTGTAGCGCGATCTCGTTTAAAAACTCCTCGATAGAAAAGCTTGGATTTTGCTTGATTTGATCCTTGATCGTAGCGTAAAACTCGTCGATGTTCGCCACGCGCTCGGAGCCGTCGGGTAGGCTCTCGTAGTATTTTTTGATGCCGAATTTCACTTCAAGTTTATCCACTAGCTCATAGGGCGAGTCGCACTCTTTTAGCTCTCTTAAATTTGCCGCAAATTCGCCAAGGCTTGAGACGATCTTTTTGCTTAGATCCTTGTCGTTTTCGTCTAGGCTGGATATCGCTTCAAATAGCGAAAGCTTATGTTCAAAGGCGATTTTTTCGATCTTTGCGAGGCTTACTTTGCCAAGGCCGCGTTTTGGGCGGTTGATGACACGCTTTAGCGAGAAGTCGTCGTTCTCGTTTGCGACCAGTCTTAGGTAGCTGATGACGTCTTTTACCTCGGCGCGCTCGTAGAATTTGACGCCGCCGACCATTTTGTACGGGATTTTTTCTTTGGTTAGGCCCTCTTCAAGCGAGCGGGAGAGGGCGTTTATGCGGTACAGGATCGCGATATCGCTAGCCTGTGCGCCGCTATCAAGCAGCTTTTTGATGCGTTTGGCTACCTTTAGGCTCTCCATCGTTTCGTCGTCCGATTCCATTAGCGCGACGTCCTCGCCGCCTTCTTTGGTGCTTTTTAGCTCCTTGCCCAGGCGGTTTCTGTTGTGGTCGATGAGTTCGTTTGCCGCGCGTAAAATTTGACTCGTCGAGCGGTAGTTTTGCTCTAGCCTTATGACCTTGACGTCTTTAAACTGGTCTTTAAAATTTAATATATTTTCGATTTTTGCGCCGCGCCAGCCGTAGATACTCTGATCATCGTCACCCACTACAGCGATATTTTCGTGCGTTAGGCAGAGTTTGCGCAGGAGCTTGTACTGTAAGTCGTTGGTGTCTTGATACTCGTCCACCATTACGTAGGAGTATCGCTGCGAGATCTCGCGCGCTAGAGCTTCGTCCTCGTCTAAAATTTTATAGCTAAGGCAGAGCAGATCGTCAAAATCCACGAGGTTGTTCGCCGCCAAGTACTCCTCGTAAAGCTTGTAGATGTTTGCTAGCTTTGCGTGGTAGCCGTCTTTGAAATTTTGACCGTTTGCAAACATGCCGCCGTGATTTAGCACCTCTTCTGCGCTTAGAAGCGAGTTTTTAAAATTTGAGATCTCGCTAGCTAGCACCGAGGTCGGGATATCGCCCTCAAAGCCTTTTAAAATGCGTTTTTTATCGTCCGTGTCGATGATGACGAAGTTGTTTTTTCGCTTTAAGCGGTCGATGTAAAATTTCAAAAACAAAAGCCCGAATTTGTGAAAAGTGCAAAGCAGTGGAGTGAAATTTTTACCTGCGTCGCCTAGCATTTTTAGCGCGCGGGTTCGCATTTCGCTTGCGGCTTTGTTGGTGAAGGTTAGCGTTAGGGTATTTGACGGCGGGATGCCTAGCTCGCTTATGAGATAGGCTAGGCGAGTGGTGATGGTTTTGGTTTTGCCGCTGCCGGCTCCGGCTAAAATCAACATCGCTCCGTCCGTATGCGAGGCGGCCTCGCGCTGGCTTTCGTTGAGTTCGTCTAGTAAATCGGGCATTAAATTTCCTGCTTTATTTATTAAAATGATTAAATTCTAACAAAATAAGCTTAAAAATGGCCGCTGATTTAAATTTGGGTCTGATTAAGAGCGTTTTTAGATATAAATCAATACAATATTAAAAATATGATTTTATAAGCTGATATAATAATAAGGAGCCCGGCATGATCAATGATTTTAGTAAATTTTATACCTTTATGGAGATAGTGAAAGAAAGAAGCTTCTCAAAAGCCTCAAGGGCGCTGGGCATCTCGCAGCCCGCAGTCACTTTGCAGATGAAAAAGCTCGAGGAGATGCTACAAACCACGCTAATAATGCGCAAGAAAAACGGCATCGTCCTAACTCACGAGGGCGAGAAATTTTATAAACTCTGTACTCAGTTTGAAAGCGCGATGTTTCGCTTTAAAGACGAGCTAGCGCGCATAAAAACGGACAAGGTACCGCTAGTCATCGCAACTACCCAGCTCATCGCCGAGGCGGTCATCTCGATACTGCTGGATAAAATCTCGCAAAGCGTAGGCAGCGAGCTAGATATCAGGATAAAGGAGCAAAACGAGCTCATAAACTACCTAAAAGACCGCCGCAGCGACATCGCCATCATCCTGGAGCAGTCGCTTGATAGCAGCTTGCTCGTTAAAAAGCTATTTGACTACGAGCTGATTTTGGTTTCAAATAAAAAAATCGCCGAGAGCGTGAAGCCTGAGGAACTTATCAAGTTTAAATTTATCAAAGATAGGACGCGAACTTATCTGGATGATATCTTGCATAAGCACGGCGTGGACGCGCATGCGCTTGACGTGGCGTATTCGCTAGATGGTTCAATAATGGTCTGCCGCGCGTTGGCGTCAAACCATGCCGATACGTACGTGGCGTTTTTGCCGAGATTTTTGATCGAAAACGAGCTAAAAAACGGCAGGTTGTTTGAGATAAATATCGCTAAATTTAAGCTCACTCGCTCGGTCTATGCCGCCGCACTAAAAGAAAACGAGGAAGCGCTGCATAAATTTTTAAAGATTAAGACTAGTTTTAATTTTTAATCTGCTTTAGAGAAAGTGTCAAATTTGGCTAAATTTAGCCTTTTCGGCGCGTAAATTTAAATACTCTTGCGAAAATTTGGCGCAAAATATCCTTGCCGAACCTGGAGATGATCTTGGTTTGGCGATTTTATAACTTCCAAATTTACGGTCAAATTTGAATGGAAAGTATATAAGAATAAAAGCAAGGAGACGGGCGAGAGCCCGTCTGAATAAAATGCGGTTTAGAATGTAAATTCCCAGTTTAGCCTGAAATTTCTACCAGCCGAGTAGAAGCGGTTGATACCTAGACCCGTGGTTCTATCGATCATGTTCATAGTACCAAAAGGCCTGATAGAGCGCGCAGCGTCCCAAGTGATATATTTTTCGTTAGTTAGGTTATAAACGCCTAGCCTAAACGTCAAATTTTTAATCGGGCGCACGTAAGTTACGACGTCCACTAGGGTGTAGGCGTTGCTTCGCCATTTAGAGTGGCTGTTTGTATTATACGGATTGCCGTACGGGTCGGTGTCTAGGCGCCAGAACATATTATAGGTGTCTTTTTCTTTTTTAGATGCGACGCTAGTGACGTAGATGTCGGCGCCGAATTTATCCGCCGGGCTTGCGTATCCTAGACCATAGATCGCAGTGGTCGGCTGGATGGCATTCATCGGCACTTTACCGTCGTTATCGGTTTGTACTCTGCCTTTTTGCATCGTTAGCTTGTAGCTAGCGTGAAAGCCCTTTAACGAGTCTGAAATTTGACCGAAATGTAACATAGAGTTTATCTCAAAGCCGCGTACGGTTGCTTTGCTGCGGTTTACGTTGCCGTATAGTGCAAAAGGTATGGTGTTGCCGCCGCCGCCCGTGGCGTAGCTTTTAGTGCCTAGCGAGATTAGATCGATAAAGTTATCGTATTTGGTCTCAAAAAAGCTAGTGGTTATAAAGCTTTTATCCTCATGCAGCGTCAATGCAAGCTCTTTTGTTTTAGCTATCTCAGGTTTTAGATCCGGGTTTGGTTGGAGGGTAAAATCAGGATGCTTAAACGCCAAATATAGTTCGTCCGTGGTCGGCGCTCTAAAGCCTTTGGAGTATTTTAGCTGTACTCTAAAGTAATCTAGCGGATCGATGTCGGCGCCGATAGCATAAGAGCTGTTGGTAAATTTTTTATTTTGAGCTATGTATTTTATATTTGCTAGCGCGTTATTAGGTGCTTCTTGCTTCCATGCATCATGGGCTATTTTCCACTCGTCTCTATCCGCGTAGTCCCACCATTTTGGCTCTGGGCTGGGATTATACGGCACGAAAAGACCTAGCACCATATCGTCTGGGATTTTAGGCGTAGAGCCCGGGACGTAGTTTGGTTTATATTTTATCTTGTCGTAGCGGTAGCCTAAATTTATCCCCAGCCAGTCGTTTATGCGCATGTCGTCGTTGAGGTATAGCGCGCCTTCTTTTGTTTTAACAGGGATTAAAAACGACGTGAGCGGTTCGGTTCTAGGGCAAAGCGCGTAAAGTAGCGTGAGCGGAGCATTTTCGCACGTATACGGCGTGCCGGTAAAATCCGTACCTAGAGTTTTAGGTGCCCACCATTGGTTATTTGTAGTGTCGTAGCCTTGCTTGTTTGTCATGGATTTTTCGGTTTTGGCAAAGCTTAGTCCGTATGCGATATCGTGCTCTACGTCGCCGGTTTTGGCGTATTTATTAAAGTCTAGGTTAAACTGTTTGGTGTTTGTGTCTAGATCTCGCTCTTTCCAATCGCGGCTTATGTAGCCTTTGCCGTACGGAGTGATGAGATATCCGCTTTCTGAGCTTTGCTTAAAGGTCTTGCCCGTACTTGCGTCGGTGTAGCTTTTATCTAGCGGAACGGTTGATTTTATGTATTGCTCGGTGGCGTAGTCGTATTTTAGCACGTCGATATTTGGCTGAGAGCAGTCAAATACGGAGCAGTCAAGCCACGTGTTGCTTACGTTTTGATTGATGCTAAATTTATTCTGATCATGGACGGCTCCTTGGCTATCTACGAGTCTGTTTACCCACGTTAGTCCGCCGTACTGGGGGTCGATTTCCTGGGTTCTTTGCAAGGTTACTTCGCCGCCGTACTTATCGACAACCTTGTTGTTTTTAACCTGAAGTCCGATAGGATTTGAAATCTCGGGGCAGTTTTCTCCTGCTTGGCAGTGTTCCTCGGTTCTGGCACGGGATTTGATTTTTTGGTTGGAGTATGTAAATTTCATCGTATCCCACAACGGAGTTTCGCTAAAATTTTCATAGGCAAAAGCGCGATTTTTCCTATCCATCATATCGTCGTTGTATCTTAGACCGGTATCTATGATCTCGTCCCTGTTGCTAGAAAGCGTAAGCGTGTATGATAGGTCTTTGCCTTGAGATCGGTTTTTGTAGGTATCTGACATAAAGGTAAATCTATGCTCCTCGTGAGGCTGGAAGCCTAGCTTGATGAGGCTGCTCGTTTTTTTGATATAGTACGGGTCGGCCTTTTCTCTGGTTCTACCTAGTACGTTATCGTCATAGTCTTTGTAGCCGTAGTTTTCCGTCTCGTGATGTCTGCGCTTGGTTTGTACGGCCATGATGTCAAACCACTTAAACCTACCGGCTAGGGTGTGCGAGTGCATGGTTTGATTATCGGCAGTGTTGTAGCCGCCCTTGTAGCCGTAAAAATAGTCCTTATCTAGCAAAAGATCCCTTGCGTCTTTAGTTTCAAACATCACGGAGCCGCCCAGAGAGCCAGAGCCCGTACGAACGGAGTCCGCGCCTTTTGCAATGGTGGCTTGTTTTAGCGTTTCAAATTCCACGCCGTTGCGGGTGTTGTTAAAGTTTCCGTATCCTTCAAATAGCTCCTTAAAGCCCTGCGAGCTTAGCGTCTGAGCCTGATGGAGACCGTCTACCGTGATAGCCACGCGGTTTTCCTCCACGCCTCTTATCGCGTAGCCGCTTTGGCCAAAACGCCCGGCCTCCACCGTCGTTACGCCCGTTTCGTATCGCACGAGGTCTCTGTTGTCTGAGACCTGCGTTTTGGTTAGTTCTTTGGAGCTTTTTACGTTTTGGCCGACTTTTTTTGCATCGGATCGCTTTGCGCCTCCGCTTCGCCGCTAACCGTTACTTCCTTTAGCTCGACTTCGGCCTCTTTTGCATTTAAATTCGACAAAATAAGCAAAGCGGCAAGAGAAAATTTAAGATGATTCATTTTCCGTCCTTATTAACGCTAGTTTTGATATTCATTTGCTATAAAGGCGAAATGATAATAAATATTTGTTTATAGTTTGATTAAAAATTAGTTGTTTATCTTAAAAATTATAAATCAATTTTTTATATTAAGGAATAAAAGGATTGTTGTTGGTAAAACCGGTACAAATAGGATAATATTTTGCTTAAGCAAATTTAGTAAATTTAAGATGAAGCTTGTATCTGTCGAAAAGCAAAGCGCAGTAAGCGCTGTAAAGCCGTCTGCTCCTGCAAAACTAATATTGCACGGCTCAAATCAAGGAAATGCGCATAAAATAAATCTATAAAAACAGCGTGAGCAAAACGGCGGGTAAAAATTTGCTCACTTTTTAAACAGATCTTTATTGTTTGGGTTTGACATTAGTGCCGACATCGACTTTTCGAGCTGATTTTTTTGAGATTTGTAAATGGAAAAATTTACCAAGATCGGACTGTTTTCTACTAAAATTTGAACGATCGCTCCAAGCGGAAAGCTAACGACGCTGGCAAAATTTTCCTTGCCGAAGCCGGCCTCGAAGCTCAGCTCCTCCGGCGTTAGCTTAGCGCTGCTAAAAGTATAGCCCGCAAGCGTAAAGACGATAACGGGAGCCGTAAAAGTGCTCATAATATACTCCGGCAGCTTGGGGTTAAATTTGACTAGATCAAGGTTGGCCATCGCCGAAAAGGAGCGGTCGTTTTTTAGCAGATACTCCACGCACTCAAAAACGTGCTCCTTCATCATCGCCGCAAATCTCTCGTCGTCTAAAATCTCATCAAGCATTTTGCCTCCTTTTGTGCCTTTTTAAACTTTGCCGTCTGTTGCGGCGCCGAATTTAACCTTAAATTAAACGTAAAATTTAGCGTCAAATTCGCAGCCGTCCGTGTTCTCAAATTTAGTCAAATTTGCGCTCGCTACGCTTCCTGGCAAAACTCCTCCACTAGCTTTCTAACCTCGTTTATGCCGATCTGCCAAAACGCAGCGTCCTCGATATCAAAACCGAACATCCCGACCAGCTCTTTTGGCGAGCGCGAGCCGCCCGCGCTTAAAAACTCGGTGTAAATTTGCACGAAATTTTCGCATTTGCTGCTTTTATAAAGTCCGAAAATCGCCAGCACCAAAAGCTGTGCGTACGAGTAGGCGTAGCAGTAAAACGGCGTGTGGATAAAGTGCGGGATGTAGCTCCACCAAATTTTATAGTATTCGTTTAGCGTGACGCTTCGTCCGAACATCTTTGCACTCTCTTCGAGCCAAATTTGATTTAGCTCCTCGGCGCTGATCTCGCCATCATGCGCGTGAACTCGGCGCTCAAAGGTCGTGAAGTTTATCTGGCGATAAAGCGTGGCGAAGATATCCTCGATCTTGCCGGCGAGTAGGGCGGTTTTTTCTCTGCCTTTTAGCGTGCTTTTGACGTGATCAAAAACCAGCATCTCGCAAAACACCGACGCCGTCTCCGCCGTAGTTAGCGGCGTGTCGGCGTTTAGAAATCCGACGCTTTCATAGGCTAGATTTTGATGCGTGGCGTGACCTAGCTCGTGCGCTAGTGTAAAAAGATCCCGCCTCTCGTCGGTGTGGTTTAAAAGCACGTATGGATGGGCTTTTGCGACGCCTGATTGCGAAAAGGCGCCGCCTCGTTTATTTTCGGCCGGATAGACGTCGATCCAGCCCTCTTTAAACGCGCGAGCGGCTATCTCGCCGAATTTCGGGCTAAATTTAGAAAAAGTCTCAAGCACGATTTTTTTGCACTCTTCAAATTTATAAACGCTCTTGCTTTCGCCCAGTGGCGCGTATCTATCGTAGTCGTAGAGCTTTTTAAAGCCTAAAATTTTGCGCTTTTTCTCGTAAAATTTGATCGGTAGATCAAAGCTCGTCTCGGCTGCTTTTATCAGTGCATCCACGCTGGCTTTAGTCGTTTGGTTTGAAAAATGCCGCGGACTTTCGGGTAGATCAAATTTTCGCAGCTCGCAGCTAGTTTTTAGGCTGGTTTTTATCATATTATAGATGTAGCTAAGCAGATGCTGCTGCGGCGCTAGGCCGCCAGAGAGGCTCTTTGCGGCCGCTTTTCGCTCGGCACGATCTGGGCTGTGAAGCTTAGATAAGATCTCCTCTTCGCCCAGCATTTTGCCCTTAAATTTAAACTTAAGCGCACTTAGTGTCTCGTCAAAAAGCCGCGAAAAACCTTCCGCGCCGGTGTTTGCCGTGCGCAGTAAAATTTGCTCCTCTTTTAGGCTTAGCTGGTGGGCTTTTTCTTTTGCGATATTGGCTAGATAGTAGCCAAGTTTCGCGCTTTTGGCGATGATTTTGTTTTGCCTGGCTTCGTCAAATTCGTTAAATTTAAGCTCGAAAAAGAGCAGATGATTTTGCGCTTTTGAGCTAAGCTCGTCAAATTTGGCGTAAAACGCGCCCTTTGAGGTGTCTTTTGAAAAAACTAGGCTTACGTAAATTTGCACGCGAGCGATGTTTTCTAGTAAATTTTCATATTCGTTAAGCGCGTTTAAAAACTCCTCGTCGCTTAAATTTAAAAATTTATCCGAGTATTTAGCTTCAAATTTTTCGCACTCGCTTTGTAACGAAAGAGCCGAAATCTCCAGCTCTTTTTCGTTTTTAAAAAGCGGGGTCAAGTCCCAAACGTTCATTTTGCGACCTTAAATTTACTCTACGGTTTCTGAGGCTACGGCGGTGAAAAGTACGTCTGAGGCGCTATTTACGGCTGTTTCTACCGAGTCTTGTATCACACCGATGATAAATCCTACGCCGACAACTTGCATCGCGATGTCGTTACCGATACCAAATAGCGCGCAAGCAAGCGGCACGAGTAGTAGCGAACCGCCAGCGACACCTGAGGCTCCGCAAGCGCCCAGAGCCGAGATAAAGCAAAGTAGTAGCGCGTCGCCAAAATCAACCGTGATAGACGGGATCGAGTTTACCGCCGCAAGCGCCAAGATACCGATAGTTACGGCTGCACCGCCCATGTTTATAGTAGCTCCCAGCGGGATCGAGATCGAGTAGAGCTCCTCTTTTAGTCCTAGCTTTTTGCAAAGCGCCATATTTACGGGGATGTTTGCCGCCGAGCTACGGGTGAAAAACGCCGTAACCGCGCTCTCTCTCACGCAAGTCATAACAAGCGGATACGGGTTTTTCTTGGTAACTACAAACACTATCGCAGGATAAACGACGAAAGAAACGAAAGCCATGGAGCCTACTAGGACGAGGATTAGCTTTAGGTAGCCCGCAAGCGCGTCAAAGCCGGTACTATGGATGCTAATAGTAACTAGACCAAAGATACCAAACGGCGCGAGACGGATAATAAATCTAACGATTTTAGTCACGCCGTCGCTAACGTCTTGGAAGACTTTTTTAGTCTCGGCGGTGCAAAATCTCATCGCGATACCGCCGCCCACGGCCCAGGTAATGATGCCGATGTAGTTGCCGCTAGAAAGCGCGGTGATAGGGTTTTGAACCATCTTAAAGATAAGGTCTTTTAGCACCTCTACGATGCCCTGAGGCGCGCTCATATCGGCGCTTTGTACGCCTTTTAGCACAAGCTCCGTAGGAAAAAGAAAACTAGCGACTACGGCAACTACGGCGGCTAAAAACGTACCTACTAGATATAGCCCGACTACTTTTTGCATGCCTTTGGCGTGGCCGAATTCTTTTACGATGATAGAGGCCGCCACTAGTACGAAAACTAGGATCGGAGCGATAGCTTTAAGCGCACCGACGAAGAGATCGCCCAAAACGGCGATAGAATTTGCTACCGAATTTGCCGTGTCCGTTAGCCCCTTTTTAGCCGCGGCTAGCTGCGCCGTATCGGTTATGCCGTCTGCTATGAGCTTGTTAAAATCAGCCGATTGACTATGCGTCCAAAAGCCGATAACGGTGCCTAGAGCTATGCCGATTAAAATTTGAACGATCAAATTTCCGTCGGCGAACCTTTTTGCCAGTTTGCTAAACATTCTAGTGTCCTTGCCTTAAAATTTAATATTAGTTTAGGATTATAGCCGAATTTACGCGGAATTTACAAGCTTTGAGCGAGATTAATTTGAATTTTATTATGAAATGTTACAATTGCGAGATTAATTTTCATAAAGGAAAAGCATGTATTTATTTACTTCAGAGGTTGTGAGTCCGGGTCACCCGGATAAATGCGCCGACATCATCGCCGATAGTATCGTCGATACGATCTTGATGCAAGACCCAAACGGTCGCGTCGCCAGCGAAGTTTTTGTCGCTGGTAAAAACATTATAATAGGCGGCGAGATAAACTCTAAGGTTAAGCTAAGTTTTAAAGACTATGAGGCGATCGTTAAAAATGCACTAGCCAAAATCGGCTACGACGGCAAGTCTAAATTTACGAAAGAGCAGTGCCTGCACCCAGATGACATCGAGATAAAAGTCTGCATAAATCAGCAAAGCTCGGATATAAATCAAGGCGTCGATCAAGAGGGCGGCGAGATAGGCGCTGGAGATCAAGGCATAATGTTTGGCTTTGCTAGTTGCGAAGCAAACGAATATATGCCAGCAGCCATAACCTACGCTAGGATGCTTTGCGATAAGGTTTATAAATTTGCCAAAGCCAATCCGGATAAACTGGGCGTCGATATCAAAACTCAGGTTACCGTAGACTACGGCACGAAGGATAACTTTGAAAGCTGCAAGCCGCAAAGCATCCACACTATCGTGGTTTCGGCCCCTTGCGTCGAGACGATGAAGATCGAGGAGCTACGCGCCCTAGTGCAAACTCTCATCGACGATGCAGGCTTGCCTAAAGACCTCTATGATAAAAGCAAAACTCTCATCTACATCAACCCTACAGGCCGCTACGTAAATCACAGCTCGCTTCACGATAGCGGACTAACGGGTCGCAAGCTCATCGTGGATAGCTTTGGCGGATATAGCCCGATAGGCGGCGGCGCGCAAAGCAGCAAAGACTACACCAAGGTGGATCGCAGCGGCCTTTATGCGGCGCGCTGGATAGCTAAAAACATCGTCGCGGCCGGCCTTGCTAAAAAGTGCATCGTCCAGCTAAGCTACGCTATCGGTGTAGCAAAACCGACCTCCGTTAGCGTCGATACGATGGGCACGCAGATCGCGGGCGTAAACGACGATATGCTGTCAAATTTCGTTAGCGAAAATTTTGCCCTCACTCCGCGCTGGATAACAAATAAATTCGGCCTGGATAAACCTAGCAAAGATACGTTTTTATACGCTAAAGTAGCAGCCAAAGGTCAAGTTGGAAACGCCAAATATCCGTGGGAAAAGCTTGACGCGGTCGATACTTTCAAGGCTTTGGTTAAATAATTTCCTAAGCCCGCTAAATTTAACGCGGGCTTAAATTTGCCCTCAAATTTAAGGCTTCGTATGAAATTTCGCCCCGCTTTGCATCTTAAATTTGCTTCAAAAACGCTCGGTAAAATTTAAAGATAATTAAAATGCAAACGACGATAAAACAAAATGGTAAAAACAAGACGCTCGGACTCGTTTTGCTCGGGCTTTGCGCTTTTTATTTTATTTGCGCGCTAGGCATTTTTGTATTGCCTTTTGACGTGCTGGCTCGCTCGTCTTTGGCAAGAGATTTCGTGGAAGCTATGCTCAAAATTTACACGGCCGTAGAGAGAGCTTTTACTCATACCGATTTTACGCAAAAAGCCGCGTTTTATATCGCTTATATGGGAATTGTAAAGGTCGTCACGCTTGTCGGTTTCGTCGCGGCTTGTTTGCTGTACGGCAGTAAAAAACATAGAGCTCGCGTGATGAAACAAGCAAGAAAAGAAAATCCGGTAGTGGGATTTTTTCTTTCATTTTGCGGCATTTTGTGGGCTGGTTTTTTGATAAATATGGATTTTACGGGTTATCATATCGGATATCGTAAGCCAAGAAATTCGCCTGAATACGAATGGGTGCTGAGGTCTCCCGGCGAGCTATTTTGGCAAATGACGATTGATTTTATATTTTTGATTATTGTGGCGGCTTGTATATTTTACGTATCGTTGCAAATTCGGTTGCTATTTCGCAAACGCAAAAACGCCTAAATTTAGCAAATTTATCTGAAAAATTTATCGAGCAAGCCTTGCTTTGGCGTTATTATCTCAGACGGCGAGCCGTTTACGCTGTGATAGATGGCTTTGCTGTATTTCGTCGCGTAGTATCTGAGTAAAATGCGCTGTAAATTTGGCTCGGTACTAGGCACGAACCAGCCGTTGTTAGTAACCGCGATCATGACATCAAATTTTCCCGTAAACAGCTCGTCTCTCGTCGCTTCGTAGCAGATCGCGTTTCTGATTTTAAGGCCCTCTATCTCGTAGTCGCTAGGAGCGCTCGCCGTCTCAAAATCCTTCGCTCCGCCAAAAAATATTTTATTTATCAAATCACGAGCAAACGCTGGCAACGGAATCTCCTCGCCAAAAGGCACGAGGATAAATTTATCCAGCCGCCGCATCTTGCCGTGGTCAAAGAAAAACGCCGAGTTGTAGTTGGTGCCGTTTTCGCGAGCCAGCGCGCCAGCAACGATAGCGATCTTTTGCGATTTTTCCAGTAGTTCGGAGGTCAAATTTCGCTCGTGCGTCATATAGACGGGAAAGGCGCTCTCGGGCAAAATAACCGCTCTAAATCCCGCGCTTATCGCCTCATCAATGATGTCTAAATTTTGATTTATAAACTCGTTTTTTAGCTGCTTTTGCCACTTTAGCTCTTGTGCGACTTTCGTGTTTGCGAGCTTTACTTCAAAAGGTAGAGTTTTAAAATTTGGCGTACCATACTGCACCGCGCAGGCTAAAAGCGTAGCAAAAGCGATAAATTTGAGGCGGTTTTTAACGTAAAACAGGCACAAAATCGCGGCGAAAATAAATGCAAGGGCGAGCAAATTCGGCGCAAAAATTCCCGGCACGAAAACGGCCTCCAAATTTAGCCAATTAAAGCCGAATGGATGGATATTTGAAACCAAGATAAGCAGCAAAGCCTTTAGCCAAATTTGAGCCGGGATACCAGCTATCAAAAACAGTGCGCCGTAGATGATCCCGATAGCTAAAATCTCAAGCGGGATAAGGTAGCTAATCTCGTAATAAACGAGACTAAAGCTGATCCAGTAAAACCATAAAATCCCGATAAAAAATCCCGTCCAAAAAAAGCCGCGGCGGTCAAATTTGAGCAGCAAATAAAAGCCTGCGATCGCAAAAAACGGCGAGATAAAATTTAAAATTTCGCCGCCTAAAACATCGGCTAGTATAAAATTTGAGATTAAAATCGCGCCGACAAAGGCTTTTATTATAATTTTAGTGCTAAAATAAGGGCTTAAAATTTTTTTTATTAAGGAACTCCATGCAAGAAGGAAATTTCGTAGCTTCATTACTGCCTCTAGTCGTGCTTTTCGCAATATTTTATTTTTTGGTTATCAGACCGCAGCAAAAACAGCAAAAAGCTCATGCCGCGATGCTGGCCGCACTCGAGAAGGGCGACAAGATCATAACTAGCGGCGGACTAATCTGCGAGGTGATAAAACCGGAAGAGGATTTTATCAGAGTTAAGCTTAACGACGACGTAATCGTGCGCGTTTCACGCGAATTCGTCGCGAGAAAAATAGAAAAAACAGAGACGAAAGCAAATGCGTAACGGCAAAATAACGTATAGGCTGATTATCTTTGCTTTGGCTTTGATTTTCGGCATTATCTTTTCTGCGCCGTCTTTTACGGACAAGCTAGGCGGCTCTAAAATCAGTCTAGGACTTGATTTGCAGGGCGGACTTCATATGCTTCTTGGCGTCGAGACCGAGGAGGCCATACACTCAAAGATTAAGTCGATAGCCGCCAGCGTGAACTATTTTGCGAAAAAAGAGGACGTTTTGATCGATAGCTTTAAGATCCGTGAAGACAAGGTGGACTTTGAGCTACTTGATGCGGACGAAGCTGCTAAAATCGACGGCATGCTAAAAGATATCAAGGGTCTTAACGTGCAAAAAGAGGGTCTAAAATACTCAGTCGGTCTAACCGACGCCGAGAAGGCCGAGACGATAGAATACGCGATAAACCAAGCGGTCGAAACGATCAGAAACCGACTCGATCAGTTCGGTCTAGCCGAGCCTACGGTAGCAAGACAGGGCAAGGATAATATCCTAGTCGAGCTTCCCGGCATCAAAACGGCGGCCGACGAGCAGCGCGCTCGCGATCTAATCGCAAAAGCCGCGCACCTCCAGCTGATGGCCGTCGATGAAAAGCGCCAGTCGCAGGCAAACTCGATGAGCGAAGCCGAGGCTGAGAGTTACGGCGACATCATCTATCCGGACGTCAAAAACGAGCAAATAAAATACGTCGTAAAAAACATCCCCGTCCTTGACGGCGCGATGCTAACGGACGCTAGGGTTGCCTTTGATCAGCGCACAAACTCGCCTATCATCAGCTTTACTCTAAACGCCGAGGGAGCTAGAATTTTTGGCGATTTTACGGGCGCAAATGTGGGAAAACGTCTAGCTATCGTGCTTGACGGCAGGGTTTACTCGGCTCCATCGATAAACGAGAGAATCGGCGGCGGAAGCGGCCAGATAAGCGGCGGATTTAGCGTAGAGGAGGCTCACGACGTGGCTATCGCGCTTAGAAGCGGCGCTCTTTTAGCTCCCGTAAAAATGCTAGAAAAGCGAAGCGTAGGACCAAGCCTGGGTGCAGATAGCATAAGACAATCTATGATCGCGCTTGCGTCGGCTTCTGTTTTAGTGGTGCTGTTTATGATAGCTTATTACGGATTTAGCGGCATTTTGGCAAATATCGCACTGATCGCAAATATCTTGATACTAGTCGCCGTGATGGCGATGTTCGGCGCTGCCTTAACGCTACCGGGAATGGCCGGTATAGTGCTAACCATCGGTATGGCCGTGGATGCTAACGTCATCATAAACGAGCGTATCAGAGAGCTGCTGCGCGACGGGGCCAGTATCGCAACGAGCGTGAAAAAAGGTTATGAGAACGCGATGAGCGCTATTATCGACGCAAATTTGACCACGCTTATCACCTCGGTCGTGCTTTACGCCTACGGTACGGGTCCGGTCAAGGGCTTTGCCGTAACGATGGGCATAGGCATCATCGCTTCGATGATAACGGCGATCTTGGGTACTCACGGTATGTTTGATACGATTATAAATAAAATAGAAAAAAGCGGTAACACGCGGTTTTGGTTCGGTTATAAAAGGGTATAAATGCAATTTTTCTCAAAGGCACATGTTTATGATTTTATGAGCAAGCGCTACATCGCGCTAGCCGTCTCAGCCGTGCTGTTTTTTGGTTCGCTTTTTTTGATGGCGACGAAAGGCTTTAACTACGGCATCGACTTTTCCGGCGGTACGCTCATTCAGGTGAAATACGATAGCGCGGTCTCGCTGGATAAAATTCGCGCGGCTTTGGCAAAAGACGAAGCTTATAAAAATGCGAGCGTTACGGAATTTGGCTCGGCGGAAGAAGTTACGATTAGATTTTCGGGAGCGAACTCAAATTTAGGTAGCGATGTCGGAGCTAGCGTAGCCGAGCTTTTAAAAGATACGGGTAAATTTGAGATCCGCCGTACGGACGTGGTCGGACCAAAAGTCGGCGACGAGCTACGCGAAAAGGGCATGATGGCGCTTGCGATCTCGCTTGTTGGTATTTTGATCTACATCGCGTTTAGATTTGAGTGGAGATTTGCGATGGCGGCGGTGGCCTCGGAGATTCACGACGTCGTGATTACGATGGGAGCTATCAGTCTTTTTGCTATCGACGTAAATTTAGACACTCTTGCGGCGATCCTTACGGTCGTGGGCTATTCTCTAAACGACACGATCATCGTCTTTGACCGTATCAGAGAAAATATCAAAAGCAGCAAGAGTACGCATCTTGATACGATAATAAACGAATCGGTCTCTGCGACGCTAACTAGAACGATACTCACCTCGGGCACCACGCTCATCACGGTCGTCGTGCTGTTTTTATTCGGTGGAGATATGATACACGGATTTTCTTTGGCGCTGATAGTGGGCATAGTCATCGGTACGCTTAGCTCGATATTCGTCGCTGCGCCTATGCTTTTGTGGTTTAAATTTAGCGTGGAGAAATACCGCGCTATGGAAGCGGAAAAGGCGCGCGTACAAAGAGAAAAAGACAAGCAACGCGCGATGTTTGAAAAAGGCACTATATAAGGAGATGCGATGAACTGGGGCAAGGTTGTTTATATATTTTTCGCGCTTATGAGCCTGACGACGACGGCGGGGTTTTTATACGATAAAAACGAGATTGCGCTATTTGTAGCGGCGAGTGTAAACGTGATCTCGACGCTGCTAAAAATCGGCGTCAAAAACGTCTTTGCTGCAGAGCTTTTTGCTAGCTCGCTAGTGGCTGATTTGCACCTTATTCCGGCTTTTGTGCTGCTTCAGGTAAACGGCAACGCGCATATGGCGTATTCGCTAGCGATCGGCGCCGCGATAGCAAACGTCTTTTCTTTGGCGCTTGTTTTGGTCGAGTCCAGCAAGACGCAAGAAGAATTTTAGGAGTAAAAATGAGTGAAATTTTAAAATACGAGCCGGCGAAAATAGAAAAAAAATGGCAAGAAATTTGGAGCAAAAACGGCGAATTTGAGCCCAAAGACGACTATAGCCTGCCTAAAAAATATATCCTAAGCATGTTTCCGTATCCTAGCGGACGCATCCATATGGGACACGTGAGAAACTACACCATCGGCGACGCCTTGGCTCGTTACTATCGCAAGCGCGGCTACAACGTCCTTCATCCGATCGGCTTTGATAGCTTTGGCATGCCTGCGGAAAATGCGGCGATAAAGCACAAGATCCATCCTAAAATTTGGACTTATGAAAATATAGATTACATGCGCGGCGAGCTTGAGACGCTAGGGCTTAGCTTTTCTAAAAAGCGAGAGTTTGCGACATCTGATCCGCTTTATACTAAATTTGAGCAAGAATTTTTCATCAAAATGTACGAAAAAGGGCTGGTCTACCGCAAAAGCGCGGTCGTAAACTGGTGCGAATACGACCAAACCGTACTTGCTAACGAGCAAGTCGAGGACGGATGCTGCTGGAGATGCGGTAATGCCGTCATCCAGCGCGAGCTACCTGGCTACTATCTAAAGATCACCGATTACGCGCAGGAGCTGCTAGACGATCTAAAGCGCCTTGAAGGCAAATGGCCGTCTCAAGTGCTCACGATGCAGGAAAACTGGATCGGCAAGAGCTTTGGTTTGGAGTTTAAATTTGAGCTTGACGAGGAGTCGAAGCAAATTTTAGAAGGCGGCGAGCAGATAGAGGGTTTTGAGGTATTTACTACGCGCCCGGATACGATTTACGGCGTTAGCTACGCGGCCTTGGCGCCTGAGCACAAGATCGTAAAAAGACTACTTGACGGCGGTAAGCTGGAGGCGGATAAGGCTGAGCGAATCAGGAAAATTTTAAACCAAAGCCCGCGCGAACGCCAAGCTAGCGAAAAAGACGGACTGTTTTTGGGTATAAACGTCGTACACCCGCTAACGGGCGAAAAAGTGCCTGTTTGGGTGGCAAATTTCGTTTTAGCGGACTACGGTAGCGGCGCGGTTATGGCGGTGCCGGCTCACGACGATAGAGACTACGAGTTTGCGAGCAAATTTGACCTGCCGATAAAGTGGGTGGTTAAACCTGCGCAGGGCGAATTTGAGGGCGGCAAGGCGCTAACAGAATACGGAATATCTATAAATTCGCCGCTCATAAACGGTCTTGGCAGCGAAGAGGCAAAACTAAAAATCATAGAAAAATTTGAAGCGGATAAGATTGGCAAACGCGTCGTAAATTTTAAGATCCGCGACTGGGGTATCTCTAGGCAGCGCTATTGGGGCGCTCCGATACCGATGGTGCACTGTAAGTGCTGCGGCGTCGTGCCTGAGAATATCGAAAATTTGCCTGTGACGCTACCTGACGACGTGCAGATAACAGGCGAGGGAAATCCGCTCGATAAACACGAGAGCTGGAAGCACGTAAAGTGCCCAAAATGCGGCGGCGAGGCTGTGCGCGAAACCGATACGATGGATACGTTTTTTGAGAGTAGCTGGTATTTCGCTAGATACGCGAGCGACGAAAAAACGTGGCAGGATCGTGCATTTGACGCTAAAAGCGTGAATTATTGGATGAATGTGGACCAGTACATCGGTGGTATCGAGCACGCGATCTTGCACCTGCTTTACGCGAGATTTTTCCAAAAGGCTTTGCGAGATCTAGGCTACCTCAGAGACGATGAGCCGTTTGAGCGACTACTCACTCAAGGCATGGTGCTAAAAGACGGCAAAAAAATGAGTAAAAGTAAAGGCAACGTGGTCGATCCCGACGACATCATACATAAATACGGCGCCGATACGGCGAGGCTTTTTATCCTATTTGCCGCGCCTCCGCAAAAAGAACTTGAGTGGAACGACAGCGCTGTCGAGGGTGCCTTTAGATTTTTAAACCGCTTGTACGAACGAAGCTCGGGCGTAAAAAAATGCGCGCAAATCCCGCAGATAGCGCACTCAAATTTGAGCAAAGAAGAAAAATACGCGCGCATGAAGGTTTATGAAGCGCTTAAGAAATCAAACGACGTTTACGAGGAAAATTTTACGTTTAACACCCTGATCGCCGCCTGCATGGAGGCTCTAAACGCCGTAAACGCGCAGGATAATCAGGACGTAACGACGGAAGCGTTTTTTATCATCTTAAATTTGCTCGAGCCTATCGTACCGCATGTCGCAAACGAGCTTAGCGAGCAGCTATTTGGTAGGGCGAATTTTACGAAAATAGAAATTTTAGACGAGGTTTTCGAAAAAGATAGCTTGAATTTGGCTATTACCGTTAACGGCAAAAGGCGCGGCGAATTTGAAGCGCCGAGTAGCGCGAGCGATGACGAGGTTTTGGCTCTAGCTAGACAAAGCGCGGCTAAATGGCTAGAAGGAAAAGAAATAATCAAACAAATTTACGTGAACGGCAAACTCGTAAATTTCGTAATAAAAGGCTAAATCGTGAAGATAAAATTTTTACTACTTTTGGCGACTTTCATCTTGGTTGGATGCGGCTATAAGCCCGTCTCAAAGATCACGAACGACATAATGGGCGACCGTGTATACGTAAACGTATTGATAAGCAAAGAAGAGCCTAAAAACAGCGTTTGGATCAAAGATAGCGTACTAGAGGGTATCGTAACAAGGCTAGGTAAACGCATAAGCTACGATAAAAACGAGCCAACCACCATAACCGTCTCGATCAAATCGCTTAACTATCAAGCGTTGTTATACGATGAAAATGGCTATGTAACTTCGTATAAAGCGATACTAGCGCTAAATTTCGACACTAAGTTAAAAGGCGGCAAAACGCTATCGGTGACGACTTCGGGCGAGCACGACTTTACAGTTTCCCAAAAAGTAAGGGATACTAGATTTGCCGACGGCGTTATCAGCGAGAGCGAAAAATATAACGCTATAAAAGAGGCTTCGCAGGAGGCTTTTGACGAATATATCGCCGTGCTTGCGGTAAAAGGGCTAAAAAATGGCGACTAGCGTCAGCCAAGTCATAAAAGAATCAATCCAGACCATGAAAGAGCGCGGGCTCATGCTAACTCCGGATAACTACGCCGAGGTTTTTTGCGAGATAGCTAAAAAAAACGGCGTAATAGTGCCTGATTGTCAGAAGCTTGAAAAATACTCGGCTCGCCTAAACGATGAGCTTAAGGCGCAACTAAAACAAAAAAACGTAAGAAACTTGGACGAGCTTTTTGCTTTTATGGCGGCTAGGCTAAATTCGCCCGGCCTTGCCGAGTATCCAAAACTAATAAATGCGCTCATAGCTATGAATAAAAAGGTTTTTCAAGCCGTAGCTTCGCTACATAATAAAAATGCTAAAAATTTAGCCGAAGCTAGCTCCGAAGCTCTAAATAGAAGACTAGATGCGCAAGCCATAGATAGAATAAAAGACAAATGGTTTGATTTTTTGACCGATTACGACGATAGTTTTTTGAAAAGATTGGGCGTTTACGGCGTTAAAAATTTTAGCGACTTAAAAGATATCGTTGCTGAGCTTGAGGATGTTTTGACAAAAGAGCAGACTTGCGAAAAACTAGTTCCGCTCGTATCGGATATGCTAAGGCCTTCTATTACCGATAAAATCGACGGCGAGATAGAAAAAGTAAATAAAATTTTAAAAAGCGATCCAAAGCTTTTAGAGGATCTTTCGGTTAGAAAAAATATAGAAAATTTGACCAAAAAGCGTATCGAGCTTGATAGGGCCGAGGTTTCTACGAAAGTCGGATCGCTAGATAAGGTTTTGGACGGTATAAACGATCAAATAGCAAGCCTAATCAGCAGTTCTTCTAAGAGCTCGAGCCAGATGCAGTTTATCAAAAACGATCTAAATTCGATAAATTTAAACGAAGATAGTTTTGAGGGGATCAGAGATAAATTAAAAAATATCGCCGATACCTTAGATGTCGAGGTTAGGCAATTGGGCGAGCAGATGCTAAGCGACCAGCAAACTATAAAAGAGCTACAAGCAAAAGTGAGCAAGCTGGAAGTAGAGCTAGAAAGCGCGAAAGCCGAGAGCAAAGAGGATTTTTTAACTAAAACCGCGACAAAAAAAGCACTAATGGAAGAGCTTGGGCGGTTGGAGCTTGATTTTTTACAACAAAATGCCGACTACGCCGTGTGTTTTTTTGATATAGATCATTTTAAAAATATAAACGACATATACGGCCACGATGCCGGCGACGTGATAATAGCAAGCGTAGGAAGGGTGCTTAGGGGCAACTCCAGGGAAGTCGATTTCGTTGCTAGGTACGGCGGCGAGGAGTTTGTGGTGTTGTTGCCGGGGTTTGATATGGCGCAGAGTATAGGGTTTGCGGATAAGGTGCGCGATGTGCTAAAAAACTCCAAATTTTTATATAAAGACGAACGCATTAGCGTTACGGTGAGTTGCGGCGTTGCTATACGTAGCCAAAATCAAAGTCAAGCAGCCGTATTAGAAGCTTCGGATAAAATGCTATATCAGGCTAAGCAAAACGGCAGAGATCAGGTGATGCCTAAAATTTAATGAAACTAGAATATTTTTTAGAAAACAAACCCCTTTTTTATAAGGAAATCAACCGCGCGCGCATGCCAAATGCCTTTAAATTTGTGCAGGGCGCGTTTAAAATACCAAAAACCATCCATATTATCGGCACGAATGGCAAGGGTAGCACGGGGCGATTTTTAGCGCAGATGCTTGCGCGCGGCCATAGCGTCGGACACTATACGAGCCCGCATATTTTCGAGTTTCGAGAGAGATTTTGGATGAACGGCTCCGTAGCTAGCGCAGATGCGCTCGAGACGGCTCACGAGAAGCTGATTAAAATTTTGCCCCCCGAGGTTGCGCGCTCGCTTTCGTATTTCGAGTATGCGACGCTGCTTTGCGCTCCGCTTTTTGAGGGGTGCGACTTTTTCGTCTGTGAGGCTGGCGTTGGGGGAGAATTTGACGCTACGAACGTATTTGACAAGCGCCTTAGTCTCTTTACTCCGATCGGTTATGATCACACGGCGCTGCTGGGCGATACGTTAGAGCAGATCGCGACGACTAAATTTAACGCGATGGCGGACGTTGCTTTAATGAACGACGATATGAGCGAGCTTTGCGTCGGTATCGCTAGAGGGATCGCTGCCAAAAAGGGTGCGACGCTCAAATTTGCCTCCCAAAATTTAAGCGACGATGATAAAAACGAGATTAAAATTTATGCGGAAAAATTCGGCTTGCCCGAGTTTTTACGCTCAAATTTGACTCTCAGCTCTTCGGCGTTTAAGGAGCTTGGGTTTAGCCTAAATTTGGCAAATTTAGGTGCGCTAGATCTTGGCGGACGTTGCGAAAAGATCGCGCCAAACGTAACGATTGACGTCGGGCACAATGAGATGGCGGCGCAAGCTCTAGCTAAAAAATTTGCGGGTAAAAAGCTAAATTTGATCTTTAACGCCTTTGCCGACAAGGACATAAAAGCCGTTCTAAAGGCGATCAAACCGATCGTTAAAAAAACTTACATCATCGAGTACGAGACGCCTGGTCGCGAGCTTGCGACGGCGCAGGTAAAAGAGGCTTTGCGCCAGCTTGATATGGATTTTGCGGACTTTACGGACGTGCGCGCGGACGAGGAGTATCTGGCATTTGGGTCGTTTTACCTCGTGGAAGCCTTCTTAAAAAGGTACCGCGGTGCAAAGTGAGGTTTTTGAGTATTTTTTAAACGGAGGCGATGCGCAGCTGCTCGTTTGCGAAGACGATAAGGAAGCCATCGCGGCTCTTAGCGCGGCGGAATTTGCCGGGCTTAGAGCTTTTAGATTGCCTGATTTTAGGGCGCAAGAGGGCGATGATCTGCGCAGCTTTAGCGCCGAGCTTTTTGAGCTCTCCTCCGAGTTATCTAAATTTTACGAATTTGAGGGCAAAAAGGTCCTTATTAGCCCCGTTTGCACGGTTCTAAACAAACTTCCAGGCAAAAAACATTTACAAAAGCTCACTCTAAATTTCGGCGATAAAATCGACCCAAAAGAGCTAGCCGAAAAACTACTGCGCTTTGGCTACGAGTCGGTCGATATCGTAGAGAGCGAGGGCGAGTTTTGCGTTCGCGGCGAGATCATCGATATTTTTTGCGTCGGTGCGCAGGAGCCAAACCGCATTTTGCTTTTTGACGATGAGATAGAGAGCATCAGGCACTACAGCACGCAAACGCAAATTTCAAACAAAACCGAGCTAAAAAGCGTTGAAATTTCGCCTTTTATCGCGGCTCTGGGCGAGGCCGAGTTTGAAAAAACATCCGAAAAAATAAAAGATATGCAAACGGACGCGCTAATCAGCGATCTAAAGACGCTCGGATTTTGGGCGATAGATGGATTTATCGACTACACGCGCGAATTTAAAACGGTTTTAACGAAAAAATTTGACGGCTTTGAGCGCGATCTGGGCGAGGTGGCAAATTTACCCGTCTTGCCCGCGGCCAAGGTTTATAAAGACTTAAGCGTAACTTTAAACGCCGATTTTTTCGAGCTTAATAAAAATAAAAAAATCAAGGTTTTAGCGCGCAACGAGGGGCTTTTTAACGCATTAAATTTGAGCGAATATAAAAACGTAGAGTTCGTGCAAACCGAAGCGGCGTTAAATTTGGTTTCATCAAGCGAAATCATCGTCTCGCTAAACAAATTTGAAAAGAAAAAGCGCGCCAAAAAACCGAGTCTAGTGATCGACGAGCTAAAGGCGGGCGACTACGTCGTGCACGAGGAGTACGGCATCGGCAAATTTACGGGGCTTGAAAAGCTAACCGTGCTAGGCAGGACGCGCGAGTTTGTCGTGATCGTTTATCAAAACGAGGACAAGCTACTGCTACCCGTCGAGCATTTAAATTTGATCGATAGATACGTCGCAAGCAGCGGCAGTATCGCGGTTTTAGATCGCCTGGGCAAGGCAAATTTCGCCAAGATAAAAGAAAAAGTTAGAGCCAAACTTTTTGTCATCGCCTCAAAGATTATTTCGCTAGCTGCCCAGCGCGAGCTAATCCGCGGCGAAATCATCGAAAAAGAGGACGCGGAGTATCTAAATTTCTTACAAAACGCGGGCTTTGCCTACACGAGAGATCAGGAACGCGCATCAAGCGACATCGCAAACGACCTAAAAAGCGGCAAGGTGATGGATAGGTTGCTCAGCGGCGACGTGGGATTTGGTAAAACCGAGGTCGCGATGAACGCGATATTTAAATGCGTGAAATCGGGCTTTCAGGCGCTATTTTTCGTGCCGACGACGCTTCTTAGCTCGCAACATTTTAAAAGCCTAAAAGAGAGGCTGGGCAAATTTGACGTTAGCGTCTTTAAACTCGATCGCTTCACAAGCACAAAGGAAAAAGCGGCCGCGGTTAAGGCGCTAGAGGCGGGGCAGCCTTGCGTTTGCGTGGGTACACACTCGCTTTTGTCGGTTAAGCCATCAAATTTAGGCCTCATTATCATCGACGAGGAGCATAAATTCGGCGTCAAACAAAAAGAAAAACTGAAAGAAATTTCTAGCGCCTCGCACGTGCTATCTATGAGCGCGACTCCGATACCGCGCAGTCTAAATATGGCGCTTTCAAGCGTCAAGGGCTACTCGGTGCTACAAACTCCGCCAAGCTCGCGCCTGGACGTGCGAACCAGCGTGCGCGAGTGGGACGAAAAGGCGGTAAAAGAAGCCATCATGCGCGAACTGCGCCGCGGCGGGCAAATTTTTTATATCCACAACCACATCGCCACGATGCCTCAGGCAAAAAAGCAAATTTTAGACATAATGCCAAATTTACGCATCCTCACGCTACACTCCAAGATCGACGCCAAAACGACCGAAGAGGAGATGATGAAGTTTGAAAACGGCGAATACGACGTGCTGCTAAGCACCAGCATCGTAGAAAGCGGCATACATCTGCCAAACGTAAACACCATCATCATCGAGGGTGCGAATAAATTTGGTATCGCAGACCTGCATCAGCTACGCGGACGCGTCGGCAGGAGCGACAAGCAGGCGTATTGCTACTTCCTCGTCGAAGACAAAAACGCCCTAAGCGCGGACGCTCTAAAACGCCTAGTTGCGCTTGAGAGCAACTCGTTTTTGGGCTCTGGCAGCGTGCTAGCCTACCACGATCTAGAGATCAGAGGCGGCGGCAACCTCGTCGGCGAAGCCCAAAGCGGCCATATCGAGGCTATCGGCTACTCGCTCTACATTAAGATGCTTGAAGAAGAGATAAATAAACTGCTAAACAAAGAGAGCTTTGAGAGTGCGAAAATCGATCTGAAGCTTAGCATAAACGCGTTTTTAAACTCGGAGTTTATCGGCGAGGATAGGCTGCGTCTGGAGCTTTATAGGCGGCTTAGCAAGTGCAAGGAGGTGGCCGAGGTTTACGAGATAGAGGGCGAGATAGAGGATAGATTCGGTAAGCCGGACATCTACACCAAGCAGTTTTTAAGCCTCATTATAATTAAAATTTTAGCGATAAAAGCGGGCTTTAAAGCTATCTCAAACGCCGAGCAAAATATCATGCTAACCGCGCAAAACGGCGAACAAACCAGGCTAAGATCAAAGAGCAAAGACGACGATGACGTGATAGAGGAGATATTGATCTATCTTAGAAAACTAAACAAAGGACGGGCGGAAAAATGATAGACTGGAATACGACTGCCGCAGCGATTTATAGGCGTAAATTCGGCGCTTTAAAAGGCGTAATAGACGTTGATTTCACGCAGCTTGATGGGCTTGTCGGGATTGAAAAGCAAAAAGAAGAGCTCGTAGAAAATACGCGAAATTTTTTAGAAGGCAAGGGCGCAAATCACGCGATACTGTGGGGCGCGCGAGGCTGTGGTAAAAGTAGCCTGGTTAAGGCTGTTTTTACTAAATTTTACCCGGAGGGCTTGCGGCTAATCGAGCTAAAAAACGACGAGCTTGAGATGATACCCGAGATCATTTACGAGATCAGGGATAGTAGCTTTAAATTTATCATTTTTTGCGACGATCTTAGCTTTGAGGCGGGAGACATGAGCTATAAATTTTTAAAACCCGTGCTTGAGGGCTCGATCGAAAAGGCGCCAAAAAACGTGCTAGTCTACGCCACCTCAAACCGCCGCCACCTGATCAGCGAGCTAAAAAGCGACAACGAGGGCGCAAGGGTCGGCGAGACGGAGCTGCACTATAGCGACGCAGTCGAGGAAAAGATCGCGCTTAGCGATAGATTCGGGCTTTGGCTTAGCTTTTATCAGGGCAGTTTTGCGGACTATCTAAAGATAGTGGATTTTTATTTTAAAGATTTCGTTGGCGATAGAGCGATACTTCACGAGCTAGCCAAACAATACGCCCAGCTGCGCGCGAGCCGCTCTGGACGTACTGCGAGGCAGTTTTATCTAAGCTATAAAGATAAAATTTGATGGCAAATTTAACTAGAGTGGGTTTTGTGGGCGATATCGTCGGGCGCGCGGGACGAAGCGCGGTTATACAAAATTTGCCCAAATTTAAGCGAGAATTCGAGCTTGACTTTATCGTTGCAAACGCCGAAAACGCAAGCGGAGGCTTCGGTCTCACCGCCACAAACGCGCACGAGTTGCTAGAATGCGGTATCGACGCGATCACGGGCGGCAACCATAGCTTTGATAAAAAAGACGTAGTCGCGCTGATGGACGCCCTGCCTATCATCCGCCCGTATAATCACTTCGCGGGAACTGCGGGGCGCGGCGCGATAAATTTAAGTAAAGAGGGCAAGAGCCTAAGCGTGGTAAATTTGATGGGACACTACGGCTTGCCGCATACGAACAACGCCTTTTTGGAGGCCGAGCGCGCGCTAGAGGAGTGCGAGAGCGAAAATGTCCTCATAGACTTTCACGCCGAGGCCACAAGCGAGAAAAATGCCTTTTTTAAGCTATTTTGCGGGCGAGTGGGAGCCATAGCGGGCACTCACACGCACGTGGGCACCGATGATTTGCAAATAGTTAGCGGCACCGCATACGTGAGCGACGTAGGGCTTAGCGGGGCGTTTGACGGCGTCATCGGCATGGACGCGGAAGCGCCCGTGAAGAGCTTTTTAACGGGGCTAAAGCACTCGTTTAAAGTAAATGAAAAGTGCAGGCGAATCTTTCAAATGGTCGTGTTTGAATTTGACGGCGGGCGCTGCGCAGATGCCTTTAAGATCCGTGTGATAGACGGCGTTAGCGAGCCTTTGGTACAGTGGGCGGTTAAATTTATATAAACGAGATCAAATTTGAGCCGAGCAAGGCTAGCGACGGCTTTTACTCAAATTTAAGCGCGGCGGCGTTGTGGACGATAAATTTGAGCAAGAGCCGGGCGTAAAATTTGCTAATAAACAAAGAAAAAAAAGGAAAACTATGGATAGCACGCAGCTTTTTTTGGCGCTAAAAAACGCGGGCGTAAAGGCTGACGCAGACGGCCCTCTTTGGTGGCCAAATGCCGGCACCCTTGAGGTCGTGGTCGGCGCCGTTTTGATACAAAATACCAACTGGAAAAATGCGGATAAGGCGCTAAATAATCTAAAAAACGCAAATTTGATGAGCCTTGAGGGCATCGTAAAAATGCCCGCGGCCGAGCTTGCCTTGCTCATAAAACCAAGCGGCTTTTACAATACCAAGGCAAAACGCCTAAAAACGCTTTGCGATGCGATTTTTAAAAAATTCGGCGATTTTGAAAATTTCAAAGAAAACGTGAGCCGCGAGTGGCTGCTAGGCGTAAAAGGCATCGGCGCGGAGACCTGCGACGCGGTGCTTTGCTACGCGTGCGGACGCGACGCGATAGTCGTAGATAGCTACGCTTTGCGGATTTTGAGCTTTTTGGGGTATGAGTTTGAAAGCTATGACGAGGCGCAGGAGTGGCTGGGGGCCGTAGATAGCGAGCAGATTTGTAAAGCATACGGACGCGAGCTAGGCATGAATGAAATTTACGCCAAATTTCACGGCAAGATAGTGGAGTTTTGTAAGGCGCACTTTAACGGCAAGAGGCTTGACGATGCCGGTGAAGAAATACTAAAATCCATAAAATAGGGGCAAAGATGAAGATAAATTTTATAAATTTACAAGCTCAGTATCAAAAATACAAAAACGAAATCGACGAGCAGATTAAAGAGGTGCTAGATAGCTCGGTCTATATCGGCGGCAAGGTCGGCGAGCTGGAGCAAAATCTGGCTAAATTTAGCGGCGCAAAGCACGCTATAGCTTGCAGTAGCGGCACGGACGCGCTACTACTTGCCTTTATGGCGCTTGATATAAAGTCCGGCGACGAAATCATCACGACGCCTTTTACCTTTATCGCTACGGCAGAGATGATAGCGTTTCTGGGCGCTAAGCCCGTGTTCGTCGATATCGACGAGAGGACGTATAACATCGATCCGAATTTGATCGAGGCAAAGATCACGCCAAAGACCAAGGCTATCGTGCCGGTGTCGCTTTTTGGTCAGGCGGCGGATATTGCGGCGATAAACGCTATCGCGCAAAAGCACGGCCTAACCGTTATCGAGGACGCGGCGCAAAGCTTTGGCGCGAGCCAAAACGGCGTAAAGTCCTGTAATCTCTCGCGCATCGCTACGACCTCGTTTTTCCCGGCTAAGCCGCTTGGCTGCTATGGCGATGGCGGAGCGATATTTACGAACGACGACGCCCTGAACGAAAAAATGCGCATCCTGCTAAACCACGGCCAGTCCGAGCGCTACATCCACAAATACGTCGGCATAAACGGCAGACTCGACGCCATCCAGGCGGGCATTTTAAACGTCAAGCTAAAGTACCTTGACGCGGAAATCACAAAACGCCAAGAGATCGCGGCGCGGTATTCTTGCGAGCTAAAGGGCGTAGTAACGCCTTTCGTCGCAGAGGGCAACGTCTCGGCGTGGGCGCAGTACTGCATCCGCGTAAAAGATAGAGCGAAGATGCTAGAAACCTGCACGCAAAAAGGCGTGCCGACGGGAGTTTATTACCCTGTGCCGCTGCATTTGCAAGAGGTGTTCAAAGGTCTTGGCTACAAGCGGGGTGATTTTGCCGTGAGCGAGGCGGTGGCGCAGGATATAATGGCTCTGCCGATGTCTGCGTTTGTGACCAAAGAGGAGCAAGACTACGTCATCGAGGTTATAAATAATGCTTAAATTTGCGCTCATAGGTCTTGGCGTCATGGGTAAAAACCACTACCGCGCGCTACAAAACGTTGCTGGCGTGCAGATAGCAGCGCTTTGCGATCCGTTTTGCAAGGAAAATTTCGCGCATAAAATTTACTTGGGTCTTGACGAGATGCTAGAGAGTGAAAATTTAGACGCCGCCGTCATCGCTACGCCGACCTCGTTACATAAAGAAGCGGCGCTAAAATGCATGCGAAAGGGACTAAATTTGCTTATCGAAAAGCCCGTTTGCGCAAATGCCTCAGACGCTCAAATTTTACTAGGGGAAGCGCAAAATAGAAATTTAAAAGTAGCAGTCGGGCACGTAGAGCGCTTTAACCCAGCGATCGCGGCGCTAAAAAAAGAGCTAGCAAACGAGGAAATTTACAGCGTGCAAATAACTAGAAACGCGCCATTTCCGCAGCGAATCACGGATGTTGGGATACTGGCCGATCTAGCCGTGCATGATATAGATCTGATTGGATTTTTAAGCGGCAAAGAGATAAAAAGTGCGGATATAAAAAGCTCGCGCAAAATCCACGCTAAATTTGAAGATAACGCGATTTTGTCGTTTGAGCTTGAGGGCGAGATAACGGCTCTCATCGCTACTAGCTGGCTAGCGCACAGACGCAAAAGAACGGTCGAGGTCGCGTGCAAAGGGGCGGTTTACGAGGCTGATTTGCTAAATCAGAGCCTTGTTAAATTTAGCGAATTTGACGCAAGCGCGTGCAAAATGCAAAATATATTCGTCAAAAGAACCGATCCGCTAACAAGCGAGCTAGAGGACTTCGTGCGTCTTTTAAGTGGCGAGCAAAGCTCGGGAGCAAGTATAAAGGATAGCCTAAAAACGCTAAAAATCATAGAGAGTGCGAGCTAAATTTTAGTCTGAAATATAAAAGAAAATTTATTTTTTTATATTTTATTTATATTTATGGAAAAAGAAGTTATTATTACACGATTTTTTCAAAAGGAGTCTAAATGATATATGAAAACATCGTTCAAACCATCGGTAAAACCCCGATCGTAAAGATAAACAGCGTGCACGAAGAGGGCATGGCTGAAATTTATGCAAAGCTTGAGTTTTTTAACCCGGGAGGCTCGGTAAAAGATAGAATCGCCGCAAATATGATCCTAGGTATGCAAAAAGAGGGCGCGCTAAAAAAAGGCGACGTCATCGTGGAGCCAACTAGCGGCAACACCGGCATAGGCGCGGCTATGGTCGGCGCGGCGCTAGGATACAAGGTTGTGCTAGTGATGCCTGAAACCATGAGTATAGAAAGACGCAAGCTGCAAAAGGCCTACGGCGCGGAGCTAGTACTAACTGAGGGCGCAAAGGGTATGAAAGGCGCGATCGAAAAAGCAAGCGAGCTCGTGCGAGAAAAAGGCTATGTGATGCTAAGTCAATTTGAAAACAAATTTAACCCGCAGGCTCACGAGCTAACGACGGCAAAAGAGATCATGGACGACTTTAAAGAGCTTGACGCGTTCGTGGCGGGCGTAGGAACGGGCGGCACGCTAAGCGGCACGGCAAGAGCGCTAAAAGCAAACGGCTATAAAACTAAAATCGTAGCCGTCGAACCAAACGACTCTGCCGTGATCTCTGGCGAAAAACCGGGTCCGCATAAGATCCAAGGTATCGGCGCGGGCTTTATCCCGGCTACGCTTGATACCGCCTATATCGACGAGATAGAGCGCGTGGATAACGATGAGGCCTTTGAGGCGGCTAGAAAGCTGGCTAAAGAGGAGGGTATCCTGCTAGGTATCTCGGGCGGCGCGGCTTTGGCGGCTGCAGTAAAGGTTGCAAAGAGACTAGGTAAGGGCAAAAAGGTGCTTTTCATAGCTCCTGATAACGGCGAGAGGTATCTTAGTACCCCGCTTTACGAGGCGTGATTTGGGACTGATAGCCGAACTAAACGAACTAGTCGCGACCGTACGCGAAAAAGACCCGTCGGTAGCCTCGTGCTGCTACGGGGCTATCCTCGTCAACACCCCCGGCATCCATGCCGTCGTTTTTCATAGACTCGCGCATTTTTTACACGTTAAAAAGTGGCGATTTACGGCGCGCTTTGTCTCGCAGATGTCGCGTTTTTTAACTGGCATCGAGATACATCCGGGCGCCAAGATCGGTAGGCGGCTTTTTATCGATCACGGCATGGGCGTAGTTATCGGCGAGACGGCTGAGGTGGGCGACGATGTACTGATATATCATCAAGTAACTCTGGGCGGCACGGGCAAAGAGTGCTGCAAGCGTCACCCGACCGTAAAAAACGGCGTCACGATAGCAGCCGGCGCAAAGGTGCTAGGGAACATCCTAATCGGCGAAAACGCAAAAATAGGCGCAAACTCGGTAGTGCTAAAAGACGTGCCAGATAACGCCACGGTTGTAGGCATCCCCGCTAGGATCGTGCGGATAAACGGCGAACGAGTCGGCGAGTAGGTCAAATTTGTGCCGACCTTGGCTGCTATTTTTTAAATTTATTCTTTTTATTCTGCTAAATTTGGAAAATGTAAGATTTTTATAGGGCAGGCAGAGGCAGCGGATGCTTTTGCGAGTTTGTATTTGGCTTTAAATTTATCTAATTTAACTGCGGCAAATTTAGTTAAATTTACTCATCAAATATCGGAAGTTTAGGCTGTATTTTGTTGCTAGCGTTTAAAATTTGAGCCTCGCTTGCTTCGCCTAATTTTTTGCTATCGTCAAATTTGACCGGCTCGCCGGCTTCGTTCGTCGTGATCTTAAGTCGTTTCATCGTCTTGGCTGATTTGCTAAACTCTATTAGATCCTCGGTCGTCTTTACCTCGCTCGGGAGCTTTCGCAATGAATATTTAAAAATTTCAGCCGCCGCGATGGCGTCGCTTAGCGCCCTGTGGTGAGCGTTATTTATACCTAAAATCTCTTTTAGCGTGCCTAGGCCGTATTTTGGCGAGGCGATAGTGCGGCGGGCTAGATCGATTGTGCAGAGTTTGCGGTTTAGTAGCTCGCCGTATCCTAGCGTCTCCAGCGTCGCGCTGATAAAGCCGTAATCAAAGCGAACGTTGTGCGCCACGAAAACGCTCTGGCCTAGAAAAACTTTAAATTGCTCCATGACGAAGGCTAGGCTTGGCGCGTTTTTTAGGTGTTCTGCGGTGATGCCCGTTAGTTCGCTGATATTTTCCGGGACGTAGGGCGCGTACACGAAGGTTTCAAATTTGCCGATTGTTTCGCCGTTTTGTAGCTTTAGCGCGCCGATTTCTATGATCTGGCCGCTATTTATACCGCCGCTAGTTTCTATATCTACGACGCAAAAAATTTGATCTTTTATCTCCTTGCGGCGAGTTTTTAGCTCGATTTGGTTTTTTGCGGTGCGGGTTATGTCAAGCCCCAGCGCGCGCCACATCTGCACGTCGCGAACGTCGAAAAGCTCGGCGTATTCGTCCATTTGCTTAGTTGCGGCGACAAAGTCGGCGTAGGGCACGTTTCGCTTGGCGATGACGGCTAGTAGGGCTTCGAAATCTTGGTTCAAAACTCGAGCTTTAGCGAGCGGATAGAGTGCTCGTATGAATTTGACGAAAATATATAACTGCCAGCCACGACGATATCTACGCCCGCCTCATCGAGTTGCGCGACGTTTAGCCCTGTCACGCCGCCGTCGACTTCGATCATGCATTTAGCGTTTTTACGCTCGATCATTTCGCGTAGGCTGCGGGCTTTTTCGAGCACCGAAGGGATAAATTTTTGCCCGCCAAAGCCAGGATTTACGCTCATTAGTAGCACCATGTCGACTTCGTTTACGATGTGCTCGATCGCCGATACCGGCGTGTGCGGGTTTAGCACTATCGCTGGCCCCGTGCCGTGGCTACGGATGTGATCAATTAAGCGTAGCGGGTGCTTTTCCTCCTCGATGTGAAAGCTTAAAAATTTAGGCTTCAGAGGCAAAAAAAGATCGGCAAAAAAGGTGTTATTTTGCACCATTAGGTGTATATCTAGCGGCTTTGTGGTGGCTTTTGCGACGGCGTTTACGACCACCGGGCCGATGGTTAAATTTGGCACGAAATGCCCGTCCATCACGTCAACATGCACTAGATCGGCGCCAGCCTCGCAGATGGCCTCGATCTCGGCTCTTAAATTTCCAAAATCAGCCGATAAAATACTCGGTGCTACATACATTTTATTGTCCTTTTATTTGCTTAGAAAAAATATCGCGTCCATGCCGTCTATGTCGAGTCGTACGAGGGCGCCTTTGTTTTTTTTGTCTTCCTCTTTGATCTCTTCAAAAATATGCGGCAAGGTAAAATTTGATTCTATCTTTCGGCTCTTTAGCCATGCCTCGATGCGGTCTGAGATGACGCTAAGCAGGTCCGCATATGCTTCGGTTATGCTTGCTTCGCTGCCTTCTTGGAGTAAAATTTTGCAGATACCACTAACGGCGTTTTTTTCGACGCAGAGGATAAATTTGGCGTTTATCTCGCCGTAAAACGCTACCGAGCCCATGCAAAATTTCTCCTCGTCGCAACTAAAATTTGTTATCTCGGTGCTATTACGAGAAATGGGCAAATTTGATAAAGATGCTAGCGTATCCATCACTACTTTTAAGATATCCGGTAAAAGATCTATTAACTCTTTGGTTATGTTTTTAGGTTTTTCGTCTTCTATACTACCGCCGCCTTCTATCGTCGCGTCGTCATTGAAAAAATCCTGGATCGTGTCGTAAAGTAAAATCCCGCAGTCCTCTAAATCATGAAGTAATGCTTTTGAGACGTTGGATTTTTTTAGTCCGCACATAGCTATAGTTGCGCCGCTATCGGCACACTCCATCGCAAGTTTTGCCAAAAACGACACGCCGTGAATATTTATAAAACTTGATTTTTTCATATCAAAAACAAAAAATTTAAAGCCGATTTTTAGCGATTGCAGGAAACTTTTATAAGCGAATTTGTCTGCAAATTCCGAGTCAATAAAGCCGTTTATCTCGTAAACGACGACGTTTTCTTTAAGGGTAGTGGATAATTCTTTTTTGTTTGATTTTATGTCGGTGAGGCGGATGGCGCATTCGAAATCTTTATGTAAACGATTAAATTCTTCCTCGTCTTTTGCGATAACCGGTTTGTATCCGCGCCCTGATAATGTTAGCGCAATCTGGCGTTTTTGCTCGGTATCGGCGTTAAAAACGATGATTTGTTTGTTTTCCGATTCAAACTTCCCCCAAAATAAAAGCGCAACGCTGAGCGTCTCAAAAAAAGATAAATTTAAAACATCTTTAGACATTCTTTTTAGGGCTTTAAATTTTATCTCATTGTAGTCGCAAAAGCCTATGTCCGCGTCGCTTTCCTTTGTTATTCTTGAGACGGACTCAAGGATTAGATTAAAGCCTACCTTATTAAAATAAACGGTATTTTTAAGCGATATTAGGATATGACGCGGAGCTTTTTGGCATAGATATTTTATATTTGCGTCGCTGATTTCATATTTATCGATATCGCCGTCTAAAAAGCCGGAAGGATAAAATATAGCTACGTCGTCTTTAAAATCTAATCTCATAAGATAAAAGAATTTCCTAAAAAAATGATATTTTTTACGTAAATCGAGCCGGTAATCTTTTAAAATTTAACCGTGTTTAAATTTTGTTATTTTAGCTTTTTTATCCATAAATTCAGTTTAAAAACTAACGCGTTTGTAAAAGCGGCTTTAAGCTTTTATTTTGTTTATTTTGGATAAAATCAGCAGAAATTTTTATTTTTAAGGAAACAAATATGTCAAGAGTATGTGCAATAACAGGTAAAGGTCCGATGGTAGGCAACAACGTTAGCCACGCCAAAAACAGAACAAAAAGAAGGTTTTTACCAAACCTAAGAACCATCCGCGTTACGCTAGAGGATGGCACTACAAGAAAGATCAAAGTAGCTGCTTCTACGCTAAGAACAATGAGAAAACAGTCACGCTAAATTTACCGCAAATTTGAGGAGTTGTCTTTGTTTAGAAAGATTTTAAAATTCCTCAACTGGTCAAGTTCCGCCAAACCTCAAATTAGTCTTAATACCGAACTTTACGAACAACTTCGCCCGTTTCGCTTACCGCTCATCTTAGTCGTTTTGATGATGATGGTCGGGGCTATGGGCTATGTCACGATCGATAATTTTAGCCTGATAGACGCGATTTATCAGGCCGGTATGACTTTTACGACCGTCGGTTTTACCGAGGTCGCACCTATTTCTCCGGCCGGCCGGATTTTTACTATCACTTTTATTTTGCTAGGCTTTGCTGTTTTTACGTTTTCTACGGGTTTGATGCTCGAAGTTTTAAAAAAAGGCGCGCTCGTAGCGATCATAAAGGAAAGACGAATGTTATATAAAATCGCAAGGTTGAAAAACCACTTTGTCATCTGCTATCACAACCAATACACAATGGAATTAAGCCGCGAATTTAGGGAAAATCATATTCCTTTCATCGTCATCGATCCGCGCGAGGATCTGCCGGAAATCGCGGAAAAATACAAGTATCCATACTATATCGTCTCTCAGCCGCATACGCAAACTGCGCTTTTAAAGACGCATTTTTCAAGCGCAAAAGGCATGATCACGCTAAGTCCAAACATCGCCGATAACATCGCCCTTATCGCCACCGTGAGACTATATGAAAAAGAGATCGGGCGCAAAAAGCCTTATTTTATAATGACAAACTCCGACAACCAAGACGATACCGAGCGCCTAAAAAAGCTCGGCGCAAACAGCGTCGTGAGCCCGTCAAAACTCGTCGCCCAGCGCCTTAGCGCGATGAGCGTACGTCCGGATATGGAAAATTTGCTCGAGCAGTTTTTGTATAAGCAAGACTCGCCGATCGACATCGAGGAGATATTGGTGCCTGATTATTCGTGGGTGCGCTTTAAACGCCTAAAAGAAACTAACCTGCGAAATATAACAAACGCCGACGTCGTTGGCATCAAAGACGTAAATAACAAATTTATCCCGATGCCAAAGGGCGATACGCTGATAGGCACAGGCACGAAGCTGCTTGTTATCGGCACTGGCGAGTCGATACGCCTAACCAAACGCGTCATAAAAAGCAAGCATAAGCCAGAAGAGCTAAAGTACGTTTAAATTTGAGCTTTGCACGGTAAATTTACGTTGCAAGATCACTGTAAATTTAACGCTAAAACAATTCATCGGCGCAATAAAATTTTTATAAATTTAAACTTGTCGTAGGCTAGGTAAAATTTGCCAAATCGCCCAGATACGGCACGTTTTTAACCCGCTCTTAAAATAATATTCGCTAAAATTAAATTAAAATTTAATCCATCAAAGGAGCAGATATGTTTCATGAAGACAGAGAGCTTATAACCAAGCTAAAAGGTACGAATGCGAGATTTACGTCGCTTTTCGACAAACACAACGACCTAGATGAAAAGATTGCAGAGATGCAAAAAGGCAATGTCTATAACGATGCCGAAGTGGATGCTCTAAAACGCGAAAAACTCAGATTAAAAGACGAAATTTACGCCTTTTTAGCCGAGTATAAAAAAGAAAATAATCTTTAATTTAATAGCGGCGGACGATTTGTGCCGCCGTTTTGCTTCAAATTCTCTCAATTTTTGTTTTTTATTAGCTAAAAATAGCGCCAAATTTGACTCAAAACCAGAATAAAAATCACTGTAAAAAATACTAAATTTAACGTATAAATTGCAAATTTGTTCGTCAAATTTGAAACGCAATTACATTGAAATTTTCTTTAAAACCCAAAAAACCGCCATTCCGACGCATAAAATAATAATCGCCCAAATATATTCCATCTTATTTCCTTGCCTAGTTTTTCCGAAGCTTAATTTGTTTTTCGTTTATTATAACACAAACTTACGGTTTTTCGTAAAGGCCGTGATTTAAGAGAAAATTCGCTAAAATTTATGAAAGTTTAAAAAGGATGGAAAATGGATGAAAAAAAGAGCGTTTTTATCAACCGCGAGCTTAGCTGGCTACGCTTTAACTCGCGCGTTTTAGCCCAGTGCGAAAAGGCGTTACCGCCGCTTGAAAAGCTAAAATTTATCGCGATTTACATGACGAATTTGGATGAATTTTATATGATCCGCATCGCGGGGCTTAAGCAGCTTTTTGCCGCGGGAGTCGCAGCTAGCGGTAGCGACGGCATGAGCCCGCTCGAGCAGCTAAGAGAGATCAGAAAATACATCAAAGACGAACTCGCACTCGTAGAAAAGCACTATAAAGACGCGCTAAAAGAGCTCGCGCAAAACGGGCTTTTTATGAAAAATTACGACGAAATCTCGCCTGAGCTTCGCGCTAAATGCGACGAGTATTTTTTCTCAAACATCCTGCCCGTCATCGTGCCTATCGCGGTTGATGCCACGCATCCGTATCCTCATCTAAACAACCTTAGCTTTAGTCTAGCCGTCAAGCTTGCCGACGCAGATAGTCCCGAGATCATAAAATTTGGCATGATACGTATCTCGCGAGTTTTGCCGAGATTTTTCCAGGCCTCAGATAACGTCTACGTGCCGATAGAAACGATCGTGCACCGCCACGCGGAGGAAATTTTCCCTGGCTACAAGCTACTTAGCTCGGCGGCGTTTAGAGTCACGAGAAACGCCGACATCGTCATCGAGGAAGAAGAGGCCGATGATTTTATGATGATCCTAGAGCAAGGGCTCAAGCTACGCCGAAAAGGCGCCTTTGTCCGCATGCAGATACAAAAGGACGCCGACGCCGAGATAGTCGAGTTTTTAAACTCGCATATGAAGATTTTTTACAAAGACATCTACGAGTACACCGTCCCGCTCACGCTAAATTCGCTCTGGCAAATCGTGGGAAATAAAGAATTCTCGCACCTTTGCCTGCCGCCGTACGCGCCAAAGACTCTGCCGCCTTTTAGTAGCCACCTCTCGATGTTTGACGTCATCGATAAAGAAGACGTGCTAGTCGTGCATCCCTATGAGAGCTTTGATCCCGTCGTGCAGTTTATCAGGGAGGCGAGCAAGGATCCGCGCGTGATTTCGATCCGCATGACGCTCTACCGCGTCGATAAAAACTCGCCTATCATCCAGGCTCTCATCGACGCCGCAAACGACGGTAAGCAAGTAACCGTGATGGTCGAGCTAAAGGCGAGGTTCGACGAGGAAAACAACTTGCACTGGGCAAAGGCTCTAGAGGACGCCGGCGCGCACGTGATATACGGCATCACGGGCTTTAAGGTGCACGCAAAAGTGAGCCAAGTCATCCGTCAAGAGGGCGGCAAGCTCAAATTTTACATGCATCTCTCCACCGGCAACTACAACGGCGGCTCGGCGAAAATTTACACCGACGTGAGCTATTTTACGAGCAGGGCGGAGTTTGCGAGCGATACGACGACGTTTTTTCATATACTATCTGGCTTTTCTAAAAACCGCCGCTTGCAGACGCTTTCTATGTCGCCGATGCAGATAAAAGAGCGCGTGCTAGATATGATAAAGGCCGAGACCGCACACGGCGAGCATGGCAGGATCGTGGCAAAGATGAACGCGCTAGTAGATAGCGACATCATAGACGCACTGGTAAAGGCTAGCAGCGCGGGCGTAAAGATCGATCTCATCGTGCGCGGCATCTGCTGCGTGCGCCCGGGCGTGAAAGGCCTAAGCGAAAATATCCGCGTGAGATCGCTCATCGGCAAATACCTTGAGCATGCGAGGATATTTTATTTTAGGCACGCCGAACCTCAAATTTACATCGCATCCGCCGACTGGATGCCGCGAAATCTCGAGCGCCGCCTAGAGCTCATGACGCCGATAATCGATAAAAATTTACAAGAGCGCTTGCTCGAGTTTTTGCGATTGCAGCTTAGCGATAACGAGCTGGCGTTTGAGCTACAAAATAGCGGCGAATATGCCAAAGTAAGGCCAAAAGAGGGCGACGCGCGCATAAACTCGCAAGAGGTGCTCGAGGAGTACGTGAGCGGGATATATAAGGCGACGAAAAAGGATACCGATAAGGGCAAGAGCGAGCAGATGGTGGCTAAGCTTTTGAAAGAGAGTTGATCGGCTTGTCTCGCGAGTGCTTTTCCGAGATTTTGCAAAATTTCGCTCCGCAGGCTACTTGCCTAGCGCACGCTCAATTTTGCTTCAAAACTCGAAAAATCATCTCGCGATACTTCGCCTTATCGTTTTGTATTTAAATTCGAAGTCAATTTGTAAATTTTGAGTTCAAATTTTATTCGCCGAGACCCGCACCTTGATGCTGCTAAAATTTGACTCACAAATTTGCAGAAATCTCCGCATGTCGCGAATTTTACTTCGCCGAGCTTTTTGTCGCACGCATTTCAGTCAAAATTTAAAAAACAAAATATAAGTGATAAAATGATTTCTTTCAATGCCTTTTTCTCTGGTTTTTCACTCGGACTCTCACTGATCCTTGCTATCGGAGCGCAAAACGCCTTCGTGCTAAAACAAGGCATCAAAAAACAGCATATTTTCCTAGTTTGCGCTATCTGCGCGCTTAGCGACGCCGCACTGATTTTTGCGGGCGTGTCGGGGTTTGGCTACGTGGTAGAGCGCTATCCCGTCATCAAAACCGCCGCACTTTGGGGCGGATTTGTATTTTTGAGTATTTACGGGCTGCGTAGCCTTTATAGCGCGTTTAGCGCCTCGCATACGCTTTTAGCGGGCGGCAAGGAGGCGCACGGAGCGGCTAAAATAGCACTTCTCACGCTAGCTTTTACGTGGCTAAATCCGCACGTTTATCTTGACACGGTTGTGCTACTTGGCTCGGTTTCTACGAAATTTGGCGAGCGCGCCGGGCTCTTTGGCGCGGGCGCTATGTGCGCGTCGTTTGCGTTTTTCTTTTCGCTCGGATACGGGGCGAGATTTTTAGCGCCGCTGTTTCAAAAGCCCGCCGCATGGAAAATTTTGGAGTTTTTCGTCGGCGTCACGATGATGGCGCTTGGCGCGATGCTGGTGATCGGCTAGTGAGGGCGTCTAAATTTGACGACCAAATTTATGTAGTTTTGTTGCGCTGTTTTTATACCCCGTTGGCTAAACTTTGCTAAAATTTAAGTAAATTTGCAAGAAAAGAAAAAATGAACGACCAAATTTACCTCATCGGCGACGTCCACGGCTGTTATAAAACCCTTTGTGCACTGATAGATCGCTTGCCGCGCGGCGCCGATTCTAAAATTTGCTTCGTGGGCGATCTGATAGACCGCGGCGAGGGGAGTTTTGAGGTCGTGCAGTTAGCGATGCAGCGCGGCTACGCGGCTGTGATGGGCAATCACGAATACCGTCTTTTGCAACACAAAGACGCATTTTTACGCGGCGAAATGCCTAGCGATCTGCGATGGTTTTATCTAAACGGCGGCGCTCAGACTTTTGCATCCTACGCCAAAGCCAGCCGCACCCAGAAGCTAGCGCATTTAGAGTTTTTATCAAATTTACCGCTTTACTTGGAGTTTGCCGAGTTTAAAAACGCACAAGGCAGGCGGCTCGTCGCGTCGCATTCGGCGATTGGGCGGATGTGGGCGCTACGCAACTCGCACGGCGATAGCGCGGCGGAGTTCAGGCGGCATGTACTTTGCGGCAGAGGCGATTTTAGCCAAAATGAAGGCGTCTTTAATGTCTACGGCCATACGCCGATTGGGGAGCCTGATATCAGAGAATTTAGCGCAAATATCGACACTGGCTGCGTTTATAAGCACGGCTTTGGCCATCTTTGCGCGCTTGAGTTTCCGAGCATGCGAGTCTTTATGCAAGAAAATATCGAGGAGAGCGGGTGATTTTAGTTAAGTTTCGAGGCTAAATTTGACTAAAATTTGAAATTTACGCACCGAGACCTGTACCGCGAAAATGCTAAATTTGGGTTGATTAAATTTGACGCCATGTGTTAAAAACCATCTAAACAAAAAAGATTGTTTGAGGTCGTTTTGCTTCTTTGTTAAGGGGGAAGGACTTGAATTACGCTCTGCTAGCAGTTGCGAGGCAAAGCCGAAGCAAAAGAGCCCCTTTTTCTTTTTTTTGGGAGAGGAAGGGGGTTCTACTTACGAAGCGTCGCCCCTTCCTCTCCCAAGCCCTCTCCAACCCCACTGCACGTTAGAGGTGGCGACATAGCTTTGCTTGCGCAAAGCGTCGCGAGTTTTTGACTCTAAATTTGATGTTTTCAGGGTACGGGTCTCGGTGGGTCAAATTTGAAACCGAAATTTGCAAATTTGACTTCAAATTTAAATACAAAACGATAAGGCGAAGCATTTTTTCGTCAGACGAGGGAGCGGCGAGCGAGGCGAGGGAGCGGACTAGCCGTCCGTGCCGAAGCCGACTGAGCCGGTAACGAAGTATGGCGGAAAAAGACAAGCCGTCAAATTTAAAGCTTGCGGATTTTGGCGATCTCGTCGCGCAATGCCGCCGCCTTCTCAAACTCCAGCTGCGCCGCCGCCTCCAACATCTGTTTTCTTAGCTCTTTGATTATGCTGGCTCGCTCGGTGGCAGGCATTTTTTCCAGATTTTTGCCGCGTTTATAGATCTCGCCCTCATCCTCGACGTGCAGGCTCTCCTCGATGTTTCGGCTAGCAGAGCGCGGGACGATGCCGTGAGCGCGGTTGTAATCCTCTTGCATCTTACGTCGCGCCAGCGTCGTATCCATCGCTTCTTGCATGGATTTGGTGATCTTTTTGGCAAACATCAGCACTCGGCCGTTTACGTTTCTGGCCGCACGCCCCATCGTTTGGATGAGGCTCGTCGTCGAGCGCAAAAAGCCCTCCTTATCGGCGTCCATGATGGCTATGAGGCTAACCTCGGGCAGGTCAAGCCCCTCTCTGAGCAAATTTATGCCGATGAGCATATCAAACTCGCCTCCGCGCAGCCCGCGGATGATCTCGTTTCGCTCGACGGCGTCGATGTCTGAGTGCATGTATTTGACCTTGATGCCAAGCTCGGTGTAGTAGCGGCTAAGCTCCTCGGCCATCTTTTTGGTGAGTACAGTGACTAGCACTCGCTCGTTTCTCTCGATCGTTTTTTTAGCCTCGTCAAATAAAATCTCCACCTGATTTTCGCTATCTTTTATCTCGATTAAAGGATCGAGCAGTCCCGTCGGGCGTAAAATTTGCTCATAGACGTGGCCGCAGCTTAAATTTATCTCGTATTCGTTTGGGGTGGCTGAGACGAAAAGAAATTTAGCGCGTTTGTTTATAAACTCGTCAAATTTAAGCGGACGGTTATCAAGCGCGGAGGGCAAACGAAAGCCGTACTCAACCAGCACCTCTTTGCGGCTGCGGTCGCCTGCGTACATACCGCGAAACTGCGGCAGGCTCACGTGGCTTTCATCCACGATGACTAGATAGTCCTTGCCGCCAAGCTCGAAATAATCAAACATCGAGTACGGCGTCTCTCCCGCCTTTTGCCCGGTTAGGTGGCGCGCGTAGTTTTCGATGCCTTTGCACATGCCCGTGCTGCTCATCATCTCCAGATCAAATTCCACTCGCTGTTTTAGGCGCTGCGCCTCGACGAGCTTACCTTGCTCGTTAAATTCTTTTAGCCGCTCAGCTAGCTCCTCTTCTATCTGTTTGATCGCGATTTTTAAGCGATCTGCGCCTACGATAAACTGACTCGTGGCGTAAAGTGTAAATTTACCCACGTCTTTTAGCTTTTTGTTTTCTAGCACGTCAAAGTGATACATCGCGTCGATCTCATCGCCGAAAAACTCGATGCGAAGCGCCTCATCACCCCAGTACGCGGGATATACGTCCACCACGTCGCCGTTTACTCGAAAGTCGCCTCGGTCGAAGTAGTTATCGTTTCGCTTGTATCCCATATCCACTAGCTTTTGCAGTAGCGCGCGCTGGTTGATTTTATCGCCGACGTTTAGGTATGCGACCATGCCTTTGTATTCGCTAGGATTACCCAGGCCGTAGTTGGCCGACACCGACGCCACGCACACGACGTCGTCAAAGCTGAGCAAACTAGCCGTCGCAGAGAGGCGCAGGCGTTCGAGTTCTTCGTTTACGGAGCTGTCTTTTTCTATGAAAAGGTCTTGACGCGGGATGTAGGCCTCTGGCTGATAGTAGTCGTAGTAGCTGATGAAATACTCCACGTGATTTTTAGGGAAAAAGCCCTTAAATTCGCTATAAAGCTGCGCGGCAAGGGATTTGTTGTGCGTCATTATTAGGGTTGGCATATTTAGCTCGCGTATGACGTTTGCCATCGTAAAGGTCTTGCCCGAGCCCGTGACGCCTAAAAGCGTTTGATATTTGTTTCCTGATTTTACGGATGCGACTATATTAGCGACTGCGCGGGCCTGATCCTCGCTCGGGCTAAATTTGGACGAAATTTCAAAATTTTTCATTTTTTACCTTAAAAATCAGCTTTTTTTTGTTACAATTACATAAAATTATACCAAAACTAAGGAAAAAGATGTTTGATAACGATAAAGTACTAAACACCCTAACCGACAAGGTAAACGACCTGCTGGCTAGATATAACGAAATTTGCGAAGAAAACGAGTCTCTACGCAACGAACTAATCAGCGTTAAAGCTCAAAACGAAGCTAAAACAAACCAAATCGCACGCCTAGAAGAAGATCTGAGAACCAAAAATACCGAGAGCGACGACGTTATCCGCAAGATCGAAGCGGTACTGGGAAAATAAATAAACGATGAAAAAAATAACGGTAAAAATAGCTTCCACATTCTACAACATCAGCCTCGAGGACGACTTTGCCCAAAATTTTGAAAAAGAGTGGGAGACCTTTACCGGAGGCAAAAAATATCTCGACGTCAAAGAGCTACTAAGCGCCTTTGTTCAAAAATGCTATGAAAACTATCAACAGGAGCGCGACTTGCGCTCTTTGGCTCAAAAAGTAAGTAAAGAAATAAGTTAAATTTTATCCTAGATTACTTTTTTACACGCACCCATATAAGAAGATTTCATTTTAATCTATTTTTAAGCTAATTATCTATATAATTCCGCCAACTGCATAAGTGTATGCAGAAATAAACACAAGGAGTCTCATATGAGAAAAGGTTTTACAATGATTGAGTTGATCTTCGTGATCGTTATTTTAGGTATTCTAGCTGCTGTTGCTATACCAAGATTAGCTGCGACTCGTGATGATGCTGAAGTTTCAAAGGCTGCTACAAACGTAGCTACTGCTGTTTCTGAGCTAACAAGTTATTATACTGCGCAAGGCTCATGGAATGCAGATTATACAAAAATGTCAGGAGTTTTAACTTCAAACGGCGAAATAACTGTTAAAACTGATACTGACTGCGTTAAACTAGTTGGAAAAGAAAAAGCTGTTGCTGGAGATATCCCTGCCGGTAGAACTGATGTAAAAGTAGACGACCCAATACTTCTTGTTGAGTTTAAAACAGGTCCTGATACCGCTGCTTGCAAAGGCGTGCAAAGTGCTGTGCAAAAAATTAAAGATTCAAGCCCTATCAGAGTCGGTGGTAGCGGAGTTAAATTTAACTAAGTCTTAGTTAAAGAGCTTTATACAGAGTTTCTAAGCCCAAGTTCGCCTAGTGCAAGCTTGGGCTTTTTAAATTCTACTAAAGTAGCTTATGGAAGCGGGCTTAAATGTGTTTTTTCCACAAATGAGCTTGTTTTGTATAAAGTGTCCATGATATTTTGATTTCTAAGTTATTAATAGTATTTTTATAAGGATTTTGCAATGAAGCGTGGATTTACAGTACTTGAATTAGTTTTTGTAATAGTTATTATAGGTATATTGGCTGGTATTGCTGTACCAAAACTATTTGTGACAAGGGATGATGCTGTAATCGCTAGAGCAAAGTCTGATATAGCTTCAATAAGGAGTGCTGTTATTAATGCATATAATGCAAATATGTTGACGGGCAGGTTTGCATATCCAAGTCTTGAAAGAAACGGCAGCACTACTGGGCTCTTATTTGAAAATGTTTTGCAAAATGGTATAAAAACTGATGCAAAAAGCGGATGGAGCAAGGATGGAAATGATTATAAATTTACCCTTAGGGGCAAATCTACCAAATTTACGTATAATATAGCAAATGGTTCATTTTCTTGCCCTAGAACTGATAGTCTTTGTAAAGACCTTACGGAGTAATGCCCTACTACCAAATAATTCCGAGCGGCTTAAATCTTAAGCCGCTTACATATTGTTCAGATTTTAAAATACCCAATTTTACCCAAGTCTTAATCAATATAAAAAATAAAAAAACTATCGGCTATGTCCTCCAAAGCGTAGCCGAGCCAAATTTTAAAACGCTTGAAATTTTAGAAATTTTACCCGCCACGCTTACACCGATACAAATTTCGCTTTTAAAATTTATCTCGCATTACTATGTTGTAAATTTATCTATCGCGGCCGGACTTTTTACTCCGCTAGAAATTGAAGCGCCTTGCTTGCAGAATTTGACGCAAGCGCAAATTCTGAGCGATAAAAACGAGACAAATGCAAAATTTGACGATAGCAAAGAGTTAAATTTGACTACGGAATTTGACGAAACATCGCTGTCAAATTTGCCCCAAAATTTAAATAATAATAGCTTGCAAGAAAATTTGAAATTAAATGAGAGTATTGCTACTAAATTAAATTTTAATAATCCCGCACAGTCGCTAAAAACAGTTTTCGACCAGCAGCATGCAACCGAGTTTTTTCCAAAAATCCCAAGTTTAAACCAAGATCAACAAGAAGCGCTAAATTTTGCAAAGAGTCACAAAACGAGTTTGATTTTCGGCGACACTGGAAGCGGCAAGAGCGAGATTTATTTTTCGCTTATCCGCGAATATTTGCTTGCGGGCAAGCAGGTTTTGCTTTTGATGCCTGAAATCTCGCTCACGCCGCAGATGACAAAGCGACTAAAGAGCTATTTTGGCGAAAAATTCGGAGTCTGGCACTCTAAAATAACTCCGAAAAAGCGCGGCGAAATCCTGCAAAAATTTCAGAGTCGCGAGATAAATTTGATCGCGGGAGCGCGGTCGGCGCTGTTTTTGCCTTTTAGCGAGCTTGGACTAGCTGTCGTCGATGAGGAGCACGACGACAGCTACAAATCTGCGCAAAATCCGCACTATAACGCCCGCGACCTCGCGCTATTTTTAGCGAGCAAATTTGACGTCAAAGTCGTGCTAGGCTCTGCCACGCCAAGCGTCGTGAGCTTCAAAAAGCAGCCTCATTTTAGGCTAAGGGGAACGTTTTTTAAAAGCGAGAAAAAATTTATCTACGACGAGAGCGAGACGGGGCTCGGCGATGTGATCCTGGGAGAGCTTGCTACTAGTTTTGCTAGCGGCAAGCAGGCGGTCGTGTTTCTGCCGACGCGTGCAAATTTCCGCTATCTGTCGTGCCGTGAGTGCGGCAGCACGATAAAGTGCCCGTTTTGTAGCGTCGGGATGAGCTTTTATAAAAAGCGAAATGTGCTAAAGTGCCAGTACTGCGGCTTTACGACAGCTGCGACGTGCTCGTGCGAGAAGTGCGGTAGCGAGATGATCGAGGCGAAAAAAATCGGCACCGACGAGCTAACGGAGGCCTTGCGCTCGGCGTTTCCGGCGGCAAGGATCGAGAAATTCGACCGCGACGAGATCACGACGCAAAATAAGCTCGAAAAGACGCTAAAAGCCTTTAACGCGGGCGAAATAGACGCGCTCGTCGGCACGCAGATGCTGAGCAAAGGGCACGACTACCACAATGTGGATCTCGCCGTCATCATGGGTGTAGATGAGCTGCTAAATTTCCCGGATTTTCGCGCTCGCGAACGGACATTGGCGCTGGCGATGCAGGTGGCGGGCAGGGCTGGACGCTCGGGCGAGGGGCGCGTGGTCGTGCAGAGTAGGCAGCGGGAGTTTTTTGAAAATTTTATCTCGGATTACGATGCGTTTTTGGCTGAGGAGATTCTTGCTAGAGAGCCGATATATCCGCCGTTTGCTAGGCTTTTGCGGGTTGTCGTTTCTGAAAAAAGCGAGCAGGCGGCAAAGCAAAGGCTTGAAATTTGCGTAGCCGAGCTTGAAAATTTGCGCATGGCCGAATCTTCGCTAGAGATCGTCGGACACGGCAAGTGCGCGATCGAAATACTGGGCGAAAAATACCGTTTTGAGATTTTACTGCGCTGCGCCTCGCACGCTCCGCTCATAAAGGCCGCTCGTATCTGCGCCGCGCACGGCTTTGACGTCGATATGGATCCGATAAATTTCTCGTAAATTTGATTTCTTTTCGTTTGATTTTCGATGTTTAGTTTGGGCATCGTGAAAGCGTCTTAAATGTTTTGCAAGGTTTGTAAAATCAAATTTCACATTCGGCTTGGTGTCAAAATTTAAGCTAAAACGAGCTCGTTTTGGTTTTGGCAGCTAGAGATCAAGTCTTAAATTTAACGCAAGTTTTGCTATTAATCCACCCATATAGACCAGCCAAATCTACCAAATAGTCTTTAGCGTGTTTTGGTGGCTGTTTGCGGATAAAGATATTATAAATTTAAAATCTTACTTAAACCAAAACTAAAATGTAATTAAAGTTTTTGTTTATGATAATACTTATCTTTTTAAGCCGAATTTTATATGATTTATATATAATCCCGTTATAATTTTATCTAGCCTTAAATATACAGTCTAATTAAAATTATAAAAATCACCCTAAAGGAACTTAATGCAAAAATTTTTACAAGCCCTAGCAGGCTCGCAAAAATATTTCGTAAATTACGTTAGCGTCGCGATTTTCATCGTGATGGCGTGGATAGGCGGACTCAAAGTCGTGCAATACGAGGCCGACGGCATCGTGCCGTTTGTAACCAACAGCCCGTTTTTTAGCTACATGTATAGCAAAAAAGATATCGTAGATAACGGCAAGGGCAAAATGGTCGCCGAGTATAACCTACATAAAAACCCGGAAGGCTTGGTCGTGCCTAAAAACATCGAGTGGCATAAACAAAACGGTACTTATGCGGTTTCGTATCTGATCGGCGCGATGATCTGCACTATCGGTACGCTCGTGCTGCTTGGCATCTGGTTCCCTAAACTAGGGCTTATCGGCGGGCTGCTGACGTTTGGCATGTCTATCGTAACGCTTAGCTTTTTGATAACGACGCCTGAGACTTGGGTGCCAAATCTTGGCAATCCGGCGCTCGGCATCGCCGAAAGTCCTAATCACGGCTTCCCGTATCTATCGGGTGCCGGACGACTGGTGCTAAAAGATATAATAATGTCTGCCGCAGGGCTAATCGTAGCCTCAAATGCGGCGCGCAGGCTTTTGGAGTGCTGCAAAAGCTGCGCAGGTAAGTAAAATTGCGGATTTTAGCGAGCGGTAGACCTATTTATATTTTTAGGCGACTCGCCGCTCGCGGCCGTTTTTCTCATCTCTACTTTTTACTATCTCGTTAGAAATTTACTTTGCTTTTTTAATCTATATCAAATCAATTTTATCCGTTTGCTCGCTCGTTAAATTTAGCAAACCGTATCCGCGTAAAATGCTGCCGTAAGCAAAGATCAGGTAAAATGCAGCCCTAAATTTAAAGGAGAAAATATGGCATTTTTCGATTTTTTCAAAAGAGGCGGCAAAAATAGCGCAAACGCCGCAAAGATCGGCAAGACCGCGCAGGAGCGCAAGGATATAAGCATAGAAATTTTAAAATCCCAAGGCGTGCCGTACATTGACCATCTGCCGCTACGATATGAGACGGGTGAGATCACTCCGCGCGAAAAGGACGAGGTTATCGCCCGTGCGATCTGCTCGTTTGCTGCGATAATGTGCGCCTGCACGATCAGAGATAACGGCGAGCTAACCGACGAAGACAAGCAGGGCACGAAGGACTTTTTGGATAATCGCTTTGGGTGCATAGACAAGCTAACGCGCATGGAACGCCGCGTCATAGAGGGTGAGGCGAGCTATAACGAGGCCGTAAATATGGGCTGGAAATACGAGTCGCTGTGGGCGCTGATGTGGGCCATGGGTCTCGTAGAGGAGCTAAATTTCCCAAACGAGATCTGCGACTGCAAATTTGTGATGGATACCTTTATCGGCGGTGATTTTTCGGAGCGCGTGAAGCTGCGGGGTACTGATGAAATCCTGCAAGCGCTTGATCTCGTCTATCGTTACCACTGGGCGTGCGTCAATGCCCGCGTGCACGGCACCAAGAGTGCTGGACTCGATGAGGAAGTCGTGATGGAGAGACGCGGCGGGCTAGAGTGGCTGTGCTGCAAGGGTGCTGAGAACGATAATCTGACGGATGAATATAACGCGTGGGATTATCCTGATCTGAATACTTAGTGGCCCCTCTTTTTCCTTTATACATCGTTGGAAATTTCGCCGAATTTCAGTCACGTATTATAATATACGCTCCTTCATTCGGCTCATTTCCGCCTCGTCTAAAGAAAAAATACTGCGCGTTGTCTCGCGAGCGTCATTAAATGAGTTTGAAATTTTAAGTCCGCGATAGGCTATATGCCTTATCTTGACTTAAAATTTCGGCACAACACTTAAAGCCATCTCTCGATACTGCCTCTCTTGCATTCTTTAACTCAAATTTAAACTAGCCTACGCTTAAAAATTAAATTTCGCTTTATCTTTGTGTGTTGTTTCTCTTTGCTATACGTCGTTGCGTTTAAAATTTGCTTTATTACATATCAAGCATACGCTCCGCCCGCAAATTTCATCCGCGCCTAGTCTAACTTCGCGATACCGCCTCTTGCGTCATTTCGCTCAAATTTAAGTTGTAACTTTGGCAGACTATTTTTACGTCCTTACTTCAAATTTGGCCGCTTGTGCGTTTAGTTTTTGCTCGGTAGCAATTAATTAATTTTTATTTTGTTTAAATATTAAATAATGTTTATTATAATTGCGCTAAAAATCAATGGATGGATAATGCTTTTTAACTCTTACGAATTTATATTTTTATTTTTGCCCGTAACTTTTTTCGTATATTTTTTCTTAAATAAAAAGCGCCTTACCGAAGCGGCGAAAGGCTTTTTAGTGCTATCGTCGCTATATTTTTACAGCTGGTGGAACATCGCGTATCTACCGCTAATAGTAGGCTCGATGATATTTAACTACTCTTTTGGGCTAGAGCTTTGTAAAAATAATCCTAAAATTTCAAAAAAAATCCTCCTAGCCCTTGGTATCGCGGCAAATTTAGCTTTGCTCGGCTATTTTAAGTACTCCGATTTTTTAATCGGCAACATCAATCTTGCCTTCGGCACGCAGATATCGCACCTAAATTTACTCCTGCCGCTTGCTATTTCATTTTTTACGTTTCAACAGATCGCGTATCTGGTAGATAGCGCGGCGGGAGAGGGCGCAAAGCGGTATGATTTTTTAAATTACTGCTTGTTTGTTACGTTTTTCCCGCAGCTAATCGCAGGTCCCATCGTGCATCACGAGGAGATGATGCCGCAGTTTGCAAAAACCAAAAACAAAGTAATCAACTACAAAAATATCGCTCTTGGACTTTTTATATTTTCTATCGGGCTTTTTAAAAAGGTCGTTATCGCCGATACTTTCGCCGTTTGGGCGACCGAGGGCTTTGACATGGCCGCGAGCTTAAATTTGATCGAAGCTTGGGTGACTAGCCTTAGCTATACGTTTCAGCTTTATTTTGATTTTAGCGGATACTGCGATATGGCGATCGGCGCGGCATTACTTTTTAACATCAAGCTCCCGATAAATTTCAACTCGCCTTACAAGGCTTTAAATATTCAGGATTTTTGGCGTAGATGGCATATCACGCTAAGCCGCTTTTTGAGAGATTACGTCTATATCCCGCTGGGAGGCAACCGTTGTGGCAAGGTGCGTACGTACGCAAATTTAGCCGCGACCTTTGTGATAGGCGGCATCTGGCACGGGGCGGGCTGGACGTTTGTATTTTGGGGATGTCTGCACGGCGCGGCTCTGGTTGTCCAAAGGATTTGGAGTGAGTTAGGCTTTAGGCTAAATAAATTCGTAGCTTGGTTTATAACCTTTAACTTCGTAAATATCGCCTGGGTGTTTTTTAGAGCAAAGGAGTGGGACGACGCGCTAAAGGTGCTAAAGGGGATGTTTGGCCTAAGCGGCGGGCTGGCTCTAAATTCCCGGCTAGAGAGAAAGGTCGGTTTTTTGAGGGAGTACGGCGTAAAATTTGGCGAGTGGAATCCAAATATACAAATAGACAGCACAAATACCTTGCTCTACTACTTGATCGCGGGTTTTGCGGTCTCGCTACTGTTTAAAAACTCCGCGCAAAAGCTGCAAGGCTTTAAGCTTGGCGGGCCAAATTTGACCCTTGCCGTGCTTTGTTTTACGCTGGGCGTTTTAAATTTGCACAAAATGTCTCAATTTTTATATTTTAACTTTTAGGAAAGTCGTATGAAATTTAAAAAATGGACGTTTGGCTTTTTGACCTCGGCGGCTTTGATTTTCACGTTCGTAGCAGCTTTTAACTACCTGGTCGATCCATACAGGATTTACGATACGGATATCTTTAAAAATAAGCCCAGAGAGGATTTGCAGTCGCGCTTTATGAAGGTTGTAAAGATCCAAAAAATCAGGCCCGCCTCGATATTTTTAGGCAACTCCCGCCCGCAAACCGCGCTAAATCCTGCGCATAGATACTTTATGCAGCCAGCCTTTAACGCTGCCGTATCAGGAGGCAATCTAAAAGAAGCTAAGGCCTATCTAAAATGGGCGATAAAGCAGGGAAATTTAAAGCAGGCATTGCTCGTTTTTGACGACAAGACGATGCTAGGCGGCGGTAGCAAGGCAGATGATTTCGAGGAGTATTTTAAAAATCCTAGCGCGTATAAAATTTTATTTAGCTTCCAGATGCTTCGCGACTCGGTAGCGACCGTCCTAAAATACGGCAAAACGCCGCTTTTTTTACCTGACGGCAGACGGACCGAGGCGTCGCTACTAGAAGAGGTGCAAAGAAACGGCGGCTACCGCGAATACTCCGTAAAAAAGATAGAAAGCGGATATATGGCTGAACGCAAAAGAGACGAGGTATCAAGGCTGTCTTATGAAAATTTTATCGATATTTTAACGGACGCTCACGAAAATAACGTAACCCTAGATATCGCTATAAGTCCGCTGCATGCTAGGCTGCTTGAAACGATGGACTACAGAGTCGGGCTTGACGCGGCGTGGTACGAGTGGAAAAAGCAGATAACGGACGTAAATGAAGAGGTTGCCAAGCGTCTAGGAAAAAATCCGTTTAGGATAGTGGATTTTGGCCTTTATAACGAGATAACGGCACAGGAGCTACCCAAAGGCGCAGACCAAATTTCGCCGTACTACTGGGAGGCTAGCCACTATAACGCAAAGCTCGGCGATATGATGCTGGATTTTTTGGTGGGGCAGGGCAAACATGCGGGGCTAGGCGTAGAGATAACTAGCAAAAACATAGACGCGCACATAGAAAAGCAAAAGAGCTTGAGAGCTAAATTTATAGATACGCGGGAGTATAGGCGCGAGGTTTTTGGCGAGTAGATTTTAGGGCGGTAAATTTATTTAAAAGCCAAGATTTTATATAATCGCACAATAAAATTTAAAGGCCAAATTTGCAAAGATACCCCACAAAACAGATAAAAATCAGGGACGTAAAAATAGGCGGAGACGCGCCCATATCGGTGCAGTCGATGACGTTTAGCAAAACAAAAGACGTAAAAGGCACGCTAGAACAGATACAAAGGCTTTATTTTGCAGGCTGCGATATCGTGCGCTGCGCCGTGTTTGACAAAGAGGACACCGCCGCGCTGCGCGAGGTGGTCAAATCTAGCCCGCTACCAGTCGTCGCCGATATCCACTTTAATCACAACTACGCCGTGATAGTTAGCGAGTTCGTCGACGCTATCCGCATAAATCCGGGCAACATCGGCTCAAAAAAGAACATCAAAGCCGTCGTGGACGCGTGCAAGCAGCGAAATCTGCCTATCCGCATCGGCGTAAACTCGGGCTCGCTCGAAAAGCAGTTTGAGGACAAATACGGCCGCAGCGTCGAAGCGATGGTGCAAAGCGCGCTTTATAACATAAATTTGCTCGAGGATTTTGACTTTACCGATATCAAAATCTCGCTAAAATCAAGCAACGTCGAGCGCACGATGGCCGCTTACCGCGCGCTTCGGCCGCTGGTAAATTATCCGTTTCATCTGGGCGTGACGGAGGCCGGCACTAGCTTTCACGCGACGATAAAGTCTGCGATCGCGCTAGGCGGACTGCTACTGGAGGGCATCGGCGATACGATGCGAGTTAGCATCACGGGCGAGCTCGAGGAGGAGATCAAGGTCGCAAAAGCGATCCTAAAAGACAGCGGCCGCCAAAAAGAGGGGCTAAATATCATCTCGTGTCCGACCTGCGGGCGTTTGCAAGCTGACCTGATGGCCGCGGTAAAGCTCGTAGAGGAAAAGACCAAACACATCAAAGAGCCGCTAAACGTCTCGGTGATGGGCTGCGTCGTAAACGCGATCGGCGAGGCTAAGGGTGCCGACGTGGCGATAGCATTTGGCAAAGGAAACGGTATGATAATGCGCAAAGGCGAAGTGGTCGCGAGGCTGCCAGAGAGCGAACTGGTAGATAGATTTTTACTAGAAATCGACGACGAGATAAAGTCGCGGGCGTAAATTTCAGGCGTCAAATTTGACGTTTGGCGACGCTCGGCTCGGTCAAATTTGAGCCGATAAATTTGCCTCTGGCTCGGGTTCAAATTTGTTCGTCAAATTTGAACTCTATTTATCAGCGCGAGCCTGCGAAACCACGCTCTTTATGGCGCTAACTCAAATTTGACCGTTCAAATCTAAAGCAAATTTACGAGCAAGCGTCAAAATTGAATTCAAATTTTATAAAATCCGCCCAAACGCAGGCAAATTTAACAAAACAAAAGGATACGAAAATGGCAAAAGAAAACATCGATATGCACAATCTCTATGATCTAGATATGGAGCGCGCGATCCTCGCGTCCATCATCTACAGCGCGGATAATCTAAGCGAGATTTTCGATATCCTAAGCCCGTTTGACTTTTACCTGCGCGCTCACGGCGATGTTTACGACGCGATGGTAAAGTGTCTCAATGAAAATTTGCCCGTCGAAACTGGATTTTTAAAAACTAAGCTAGGAAGTAAATTTGACGAGAACGTGATGAACGAGATCATCGGTACGAACTCGATCCTGGATGTAAAAAAATACGCCAACGAAATAAAAGAAAAATCTATCAAGCGAAGCTTGGTAAAAATCGCGCACCAGATACCTAGCAAAGTGAGCGAGGATAAGCCTAGCCGCGATATGGTTGACGAGCTGAGCCAGAGTTTTTATTCGCTAGTGGACGGGCAGAGCGCGGGCGCCATCAAGGACGCTCCTGTCATCATCGCAGACGTCATCGCACACCTAGAAAAGCAAAAACTGCTCGAAGATAAGGATATCGTAGGCATCGACACGGGATTTCGTCAGCTAAACGAGATGACGAAGGGCTTTAAGCACGGCGATCTCATCATCATCGCGGCGCGCCCCGGTATGGGCAAAACCACGATCTGTCTAAATTTGATGAACCACGTGCTGATGCGAGGCGGCGGAGTCGTGTTTTTCTCGCTTGAGATGCCAGCCGAGCAGATCATGCTGCGTATGCTAAGCGCCAAAACCTCGATCCCGCTGCAAAACATAATGACTGCCAAAATGGACGACGAGGAGTGGTCTCGCCTAAGCGACGCGTGCGAGGATATGTCTAGTCGTAAGCTTTTCGTCTACGACAGCGGATACGTAAATATCCACCAGATCCGCACGCAAATGCGCAAGCTCAAGTCCGCCCACCCAGAGATCGCGCTGTGCGTCATCGACTACATCGGCCTCATGATGGCGACGTCAAATTTCTCCGACCGCCACCTGCAGATCGCCGAAATCTCGCGCGGACTAAAGCTGCTAGCACGTGAACTAAACATGCCTATCATCGCGCTTAGCCAGCTAAACCGCAGCCTAGAGTCCCGCGCCAACAAACGCCCGATGCTAAGCGATCTGCGCGAATCAGGCGCCATCGAGCAGGACGCCGACATGATACTTTTTGTCTACCGCGACGAGGTTTACCGCGAGCAAGAGGAGAAAGAAGCCGAGAAAAAGGCGCACGCTGAGGGCAAAGAGTACGTGCGTAAATTTGTCCCTAACAAGATCGAAGAGGACGCCGAAATCATCGTGGGCAAGAACCGAAACGGCCCGGTCGGCACGGTAGAAGTAATATTTCAGAAGGAATTTACGCGCTTTGTCGATAAGAGCTTTGGCGCCGCGCACGTGGCGGAGTTTAACCCAAACGCCTAAAATGCGAAGCCTAAAGCCAAAATTTGCAAAAGCCGCAACGTAAATCCATCTTTGAAAACGCGCGCGAGGTTTATATATTTTGCCTTGCTTGCGCCGCCATGTTTGCGCTAAATTTGGGCTTTAGCTACTATAAATTTTGCGAATTTAAATCCCAAAACGGCGTTATCCTGCAAGCTAAAATTTTACAAAACTACGAAAAAGCGAATGCAAAAGGCAAAATTTATCGCGTTTTAAAGCTTAAAACGCAGGATTTTAGCTTTTTTACGACGACTCAGGCGGATTTTGACGCGGGAGCGAACGAGCAAATTTTAATCGGCGCTGAAAACAAAAACGTCAAATTTAAAGAGTACCTAAGCGGCTCGTTTTATATGCCGAGCTACGGCGTGACGCAGCTTAGGTATGCCGCGAGCAAGGAGCGGATTTACGATAAAATTTTTGAGTTTATCGCCGAGCAGCACGAAAGCGAAAAAATGACCGAGCTTTTTACCGCGCTGTTTCTGGCTGTACCCGTGGGCAAGGAGCTGCGGCAAGACGTAAATTTCTACGGTGTAGCGCACCTGATCGCGATTTCTGGTTATCATTTGGGACTGATTTTTGGGGCGTTATATTTTATTTTGCGCCCGATTTACCGCTATTTTCAGGCGCGCTACTTTCCGTATCGAAACGCCAAATTTGACCTCTCGGCCGCGATCTTTGCGGTTTTGTTTTGTTACCTTGCGCTGATTGGCTTCGTGCCGTCATTTTTGCGGGCGTTTTTGATGAGCTTGCTGGCTCTGTTTTTATTCGCTAGAAACGTGCGCGTCGTGAGCTTTGAGCTTCTTTTTACAGTGATTTGCGCCGCCGTAGCGCTGATGCCGAGTCTGCTTTTTAGCGTAGGATTTTACTTCTCAAGCCTCGGCGTGTTTTATATTTATCTGTATTTGCGGCATTTTGGCGAGCGGTTTTCAAATTTGACGCACGCTATCTTGCTAAATTTTTGGGTATTTTCGGCGATGATTTTGCCCGTGCTCTACTTTTTCCCGCTCGTTAGCGCCCAGCAGCTAGCCGTCTTGCCGCTCACGCCGCTTTTTAGCTTGTTTTATCCGATAAGCGCGCTTTTGCACGCATTTGGCGTAGGCGGCGCGCTTGATGAGTATTTGCTAGAATTTCTCTCGTGGCGCGCAAAGGGGGTAAATTTGAGCGTGCCGTTTTGGCTGTTTTTACTCTATAACGCGCTGAGCCTAGCGAGCGTCAAAAGCAAAATTTTAGCCGCCGTTATCGTGCCACTAAATTTACTCTGCTTTGCCGCGCTTTTTTAAGATTCTTTGTCGCTTTCGCCCGCTTTTTCCAGATACGCACACAGCTTCACGCCGTAAAGAAATATGATCCACGACACGTAAATCCACACGAAAAATAGCAGCACCACCGAAAACGAACCGTAGATGCTAAGATAGGTCTTGTTGTTTGCGGCGTAAAAGACGAAGATATTTTTGCCAAGATACCAGATGAGCGAGGCGACGAACGAGCTAAAAAGCGCGTTTTTTAGGGTGATTTGGCGGTTTATCGAGATGAGATAGGTCACGCAAAATATCGCCCAGATGATGAGGTACGGAAATATACTGAGGAAATTTATCCATTTCGTGTAGGCGCTAGAGTTTAGCATATCCTGAAATAAATTTGAGAGATAAAAACTAAGCCCAAGCCCCAAGGGAGCTAGCGTAATGAGCGTCCAATAAGCACTCAGCGAGTTCCAAAATTTGCGGCTTTGCGTGTGCATGATGCGGTTAATGACGTATTCGTAATCGGCAAAAAACATAATCGAGGTAAAGATGATGGCGCCAAGGCCTAGGATGCCAAGGCTGGAGCTGTTTTGTAAAAAGGTCTCGATGTAGTTTGAGATCGCGTCTTGGTTTGAGGGTAGCAGCTGGGCAAATATAAATTCCTTGATCTTTGCGTAGTAGACGCTAAAGCTTGGCATCTGCGTAAAGAGCGAGAGCGAGATGAGCAGCACGGGGATGATGGATAGCATCGTGTGAAAGCTCAGGCTTGATGCGTAGTGCAGTAGCTGCTTATCCTTGATCTTTAGCATCGCCGTGAGCCAAATTTTAAGCGTCTCTTTTATCTTTTCAAATTTTTGCGGGGTCATCCTAAATCCTTAAATTTGAGGTATTTTACTTTAAAATTTTTGAAATTTCGGTTAGATAAAATTTTATTTATTTTGCGTTTTGCGATATGGCGGTTTTAAATTTGGATTTATGGCGGCGAGGTTAAAATCAGTTAAATTCTGTGCGATAATTTTGTCAAATTTAAAGTAATGAGAGTTTACATTTAGCTTTGCGGTAAGGCTTCTTTTATTATTTTTTTTATCTCGGACAAGCTTTGTTCTTCGTCAGCCACGAGTTCACGCATTTTAAAACCGGCTTCAATGATGGCGTAGAGCTCGGGCTTAGTGGTTTTCCATCTTTGTAGCGTTCTAGTGGTTATCTTTAAAATTCTGGCTTTGTCTTGTTGGCTGTATTTCATAGCGCAAGTTTAGCTTTTATAAATTTAATAGCAAATTGCGACATATATTCGTAAATTTATAATAAATTTAGAAATAATGTCGTAAAATCGTAAAATTTAATTTTTTAAAATAACACAAAAAGGGACTTAGGTTGAATTACTCGGAGATTGGTTTTAGTTTTATAGCATCTGTTTTTGGCGGCGGAGTTGTTTGGTTTTTAGCCGGTATTTTTGGAGTTGAGGGCGAAACAATCAAATGGATAGTAGCGGCTGTTGGATTTATAGTCGCTTTTTGCATTTTTGCTCTCGGTTCAAAGTGCGAATCTTGCGGAAAGCTATTTTCAACATTTGAGATCGATAGGGAAATTTTAGATCAAAAGATTATGCAAGGCACCAAAAAAGGTAAATACAAAAACGGCAATACAAGAACGCTAAAGGCTATATACGAGGTGACAAAAGTTAAGGTGTTTAAAAAATGCGCCAATTGCGGATTTAAAAGCACTGAAATACAAACAGATAAAAAAGAAATTTAACTAAAAGGATAAAAAATGAGTAAAATAAAAATGTGCGCCGTTTTGGCTGCTGGATTATTTGTCGTTGGATGTGGCGACGATAGCTATAACTGTGATAATGATGTTGCTACTATCAAGGCTATAAAGCTTGAAGCCTATGATAAAATGTATAATAAATTTGATCCTAGACTGGATAAAATCATAGATGACTCTATGTCTTTGATTAAAATCAACTCAAGAGAAATCATGAATATTAATGATAAAACCAAACGTTCCACTTGTAAGGTTAAATACACGGTAGAAAATCCAAAAAATGAAAATGAATTTAAAATTATGGCTAGAGTAGTGCTCGTAATGGAAAAACTCTTTAAGACCAATGGAATGTTTTTATCTATAAAAGATCAAAATATGAAAAATGATATTTTTAAAGAGATAGAAAGCGATCTGCAAAGGCGTAAAGACGAGCTTAGTAAGAGTATCTATGATAATCCAGATACCGGACAAGAAACGATAATCTATGACGTTTATGATAACGGAAGAGGCGATAGTTTTGTCGAGGTAGCGCAGTGAAGGCAACAGCGATAGTGATGTCCATCTATGAGCCAAGCTCTGGGATGTTGGTGTCGGGCGAGAAAAATATAATCCACAGAAAACACAAATTTTCGAAAGAATTTAAGAAAATATATGTGTATTGCCCGGATACAGCTAAAATAGTCGGAGAGCTTGAAGTGAGTGGAATTCTATACTCCGATAGGGATAGTATATGGGAAGCTACAAGTGATGGCTCTTGTATAAGTAAAAGCCGGTTTTATGACTATTATGATAACGAAATGGCATATGCTATAAAGATTAAAAGAGCAATCAAATATGAGCCGCCCAAAGAACCGCTTGAAATAGATCCGAATTTTAGAGCTCCGAGGCAATTTTATTATATAAATTAAAAAAGTAAAATTAAAAATTTAAGCGGAAGTGTTGTTGAAGTCTTTGCGACCGGGGCTAAACAAACAAGTTGCCGCGGAAGCAAAAACGAAATTTATTTCTCAAAAAGAGCACCAGGCCAAGAAAACGCTAACGAAGCAATGCTTTTTACAGCCCCATTTTAAACGGATTTAGGATATTGTTCGGATCAAACGCCTTTTTGATACTTCTAAAAAGCTCCATCTCAGCATGCGTAAAGGCAAGCGGCATAAACTCGGCCTTGCTGATGCCGATGCCGTGCTCGCCGCTAAGCGTGCCGCCAAGCTCCACTGCGATCTTAAAAATTTCCTCGATCGCCTTGTGTCCGCTCTCCACCTGCGCAGGGTCGGCTTTGTCCACGACCATGACGTTGGTGTGTACGTTGCCATCCCCAGTGTGGCCGAAGCACGGCACCTGCACGCCGTATTTTTCAGCGACGCCGCCTATGCGCTCTAGCAACTCTGGTAGCTTTGAGCGTGGCACCGTAATGTCCTCGTTTAGTTTTAAATTTCCGTAGATATTTATCGCCTGCGAGCAGTTGCGGCGGGCAAACCAGATGTCGTTTCGCTCGCTCTCGTCCTTGGCGCGTCTAAATTCGCTAGCGCCGTTTTCTCTAAACACTCGCTCTATCGTGGCGAGATCCTGCTCTAAGCCGTCTAAAACGTCGCCGTCGACGTCGGTGATGAGCAAGGCGCCCGCATCTTGAGGTAGGCCTTTGTTAAATTTAGTCTCGACCGCGCGTATGCAAAGAGCGTCCAAAAACTCCATGGCTACGGGCGTCACGCCTGCTGCCATCGTCTTATAAACGGCGTTCATCGCGGCGTTTACGCTAGGGAAAACTCCCATCGCCGTTTTTCTAAATTTAGGCTTTGCGATGAGCTTTAGCGTGATTTCGGTTATTACTGCTAGCGTGCCCTCGCTGGCGATGAGGATGCCAGCGATATTATATCCTGCGACGTCTTTTATCGTGCGTTTGCCCGCGCGGATCGTTTCGCCGTTAGGCAGCACGGCTCGTAGCGCCATGACGTAGTCTTTGGTGATGCCGTATTTTGCCGCGCGCATGCCGCCCGCGTTTTCGCTGACGTTGCCGCCTAGCGTCGAGTAGTCCTGGCTGGCGGGATCTGGCGGGTAGAAAAGGCCTAGCTTCTCGGCTTCGCGCTGTAAATTTATATTTATACAGCCAGGTTGCACGACGGCAACCATGTTTTGCATGTCGATTTCTAGGATTTTATTCATATGCTTTTCAAATGCAAGCACCACGCCGCCCTCGTGCGCTAGCGCCCCTCCCGTAAAGCCGCTGCCAGCACCCCTAGGCACGATTATGATTTTATTTTCGTTGCAGTACTTTAAAATCTCGCTAACATCGCTCTCGTTTCTAGGGAAAAGCACGCCGTCAGGCAAATGGCGCTTTTTCGTCGCGTCGTAGCAGTAGGCGATCCTGTGCGCATCGTCGAAGTAGGCGTTATCGGCGCCTAGTAAATTTACAAAAAATTTAGCGTGTTTTTCGTGCATCATTTCTCTTTCAAAAGAGCTTTGTAGTGGCGGTCAAAGTCACTGATCTGCTCCGAGCCCCATTTCCAAAATACCGTATCGATGTCCTTGACGCGAGTGTAAAAAGGCAGCTGATAGTATTTGACCGCGCCGCTTTGGAATCGTTTTAGCGGCTCAAAACTCTGGCAATCGGCAAAAAGCGCTTCGTTGTTCATAGCGATGAAAATAAGCCCCGCAGCGCTTTGGGAGCACATTTTACGAAAGTCGTCGCGGCTAGGGTTTGGTTTATACTCGTAGCTTAGATACGATCCTACGATATCTGGGTGGATAAAGGTGATGTCTTTAAACGCGTTCGTTACTTCGGCGTAAATTTCTTTGTTCGGTACGACGATGAGCGAGCGGTTGTAGAGGTAGTTTAGGATGATCTCGTCGCCGCTTTTAGGCATTATGCCAGGTATCGGCAGGGCTTTTTGCGCTAACGTGTCAAATACCTCAAATCGTACCTTTGCAAAGCCGCCGCCTTTTTGCGTGACGACCGCGCGAGCGATGATTGAGCTTTGAGCGCCGTCAAATTTGTGCATCACGACGCCGCTACTGCCTACGACGATATCTGAGTTGTCTATGATCGTGCCTACGCCCTCATCCACGCTTATTAGCGGGGTTTTATACTCTCTCATCGAAAACTCGGCCGCAAAGCTAAGGCAAGCCGCCGCTAAAAATAAAAGAAATTTTTTCAAAATTTATCTCCTGAAAGTTTGAAATTTTAGCGCTCATTATATCTGAAACTGGCTTAGTTTTGCAAAATGTAAGTAATTTTCGAGTAAAATACGACTTTTAAATCAAGGGATTTTATGAAGAAATTTTCATTAGCTTTACTGCTGGCGGTAAATTTATTCGCCGCCGCGCCTATACAACCTACCATCCAGGAGCTTAACTGGCCTAGCGGAGATACATTTTTAACTTTTTTGGAGAAAAATTCCATCCCCCTTTCTCTTTATTATGATATGGATTCGGACGATAAGGAGTTTGTGAGCGAGATAACGGCAGGTATTCCGTATCAAATTTTAAGGGACGAAAGCGGCGGATTAAAACAAGTTCTCATCCCCATAAACGAAGAGCTTCAAGCGCAAATTTATAAAGACGACGAGGGTAAATTTAAATTTCAGCTCTCATCGATTTCGTATCAGACTTATAGGCGCGTACTTAGTATACCGATCGTATCGAATCCTTCGCAAGATATACTAGAAGCTACGGGTAGCGCGGCGCTGGCGCATGGATTTTATCTAGCTATGAGAAGCGAAGTGGGTGCTAAAGAGTTTACGAAGCTAAAAAAAGGCGACAGGCTCGCGATGGAGTATACGCAAAAGATGAGACTGGGACGCACGTTTGGCTCTCCTGAGATATACTGGGCGACGATCGAAATCAGCGGTAAAAAATACACTGTTTATAAATACGAAAACAAATACTACGACAAAAGCGGCAAGAAAAACGATAAATTTTTGCTAACTAGACCGATCGCAAACGCTCGTATTACCTCGCCTTTTACGCCCAAGCGCTATCATCCGATACTAAAGCGTTATAAGGCCCATCTAGGCGTGGACTACGGCGCTCCTAAAGGCACTCCGATAAAGGCCGCAGGCGAGGGTACGGTAAAATTCGTCGGTACTAAAAGCGGCTACGGCAAGGTAGTAATACTAGGTCACACTAGCGGTTACGAGACGCTATATGCGCACACTAGCGGCTTTGCTAAAGGTATAAAAAGCGGAGTAAAAGTTAAGCAAGGTCAGCTCATCGCATATGTAGGAAACACGGGCATGAGTACGGGTTCGCACCTGCATTTCGGCGTTTATAAAAATGGTAACGCTATAAACCCGGAGACCGAGATAAAGGTAGCTAAAAGCGTATTTGCCTTAAATGAAAGCGCTAAATTTCAAAAATATATAAAACAGTTTGAAAATAAGATAAAAGAGTATGCCAACAAGGATGAAATCCCTGAAAAAGAGCAGAAATTTGATGCGGCGATGGACTGGGAGCATCCTATAACCGAGCCAAAAGCAGACGTAAATTTGACGATGACGGATGCAAATTCTACCTTTTCTAGCGGAGATTTAAATTTAACTACGGAGACGAAAAGGGCAGAGGAGAATTTAACTAACATCGGCTCTTTAAAAACCGATATAAATTTGACAAAAGAGACAAAGAGTGACAACAAGGAAGACAATGCGACCAAAACCGAAGCAAATTTGACGAGCGAGCTTACAAGCAGCGCCGACGATGTAAATTTGACGGACTCAAATTTAACTAAAACAGAGTCAAATTTGACCGTGCAGCCTAAAGCTGAAAGCAACTCCTCTGGAGCCAAAACGGATGCGAACGAAACGGCAAATTTAGCCGCGGCAAAATCAGCAAAACCGGAGTCAAATTTAACCTCTGCAAAAGCGTCAAACAAGGCGGCAAGTAAGACTGAGCCAAAAAAATCAAGCAAAGAGGCAAAAAAGTCAGAGTCAAATTCATCCGCTAAAAATAAAGACAAAACAAAACAGACGGATAAGAAAAAGGACAAAAAAAATAAAGAAACCAAAACCGAGTCCAAAAAGAAAAAAGACGTAAACGCCAGCAAAGATAAGTCTAAAAAGCAAAAAGATGCCGCCGATAAAAAGGCTAAATCAAAAGGTAAAACCTCCGAGTCAAGCGACAAAAAGAAGTAAATGATGGAAGAAAACGAGCAATTAAACGAAGCCAAAGAGCTGCTAGACTCGCACCTAAACGAGACGATCGATAAGGAGCTAAGCCCCGCCGACCTCGCCCAGCATCTAAAAACGCTCAAAAAGCACGATGAGGAGCTCTTTGGCGAGTATCTCGAAAAGCTAGACCCCGAGATCCTGGGCGACGTAGCGATCGAAATGCCAGATCACATGCTAAAGGACGTGATCGAACAAATACCAAGCAACAAGATCATCGAGGCGATCGAGGAGCTAGAGAGTGACGACGCGGCCGAGCTTTTGGAGTATATCGAGGAGATCGACGAGCAAAAGGCTAAAGAGCTCTTTGACGGCCTGGATAAGGACGATCAGGAGGAGATTTTACGTATCCGCAGCTACGACGAGGGCGAAGCGGGCGCGTTCATGCAGACGGAGCTTTTTAGCGCGCATATCGACGAGCAGCTAAAAACGGCGGTCGAGCGGCTAAGGCGCGAGAAAGAAGAGGGCAAACTAGAAAACGTCTCGCAGCTTTTTATCACCGATAAAAAAGGCGTTTTGCTCCATGCGGTGCCGCTTGAGGATCTGATACTATTTGACTTTAACCAAACATTAAGAGAGATCATCGCAAAGAGCGAAGAGGATAAATATAAACCCAACGTAGCCGTTGATAACGAGCCTATCGAGACGGTCGTAGAAACGGTCGAAAACTACGATATGAACTCGATCGCGGTCGTCGATAGCAAGGGTTATTTGCTCGGTCGTATCACAACAGATGACATCCACGACTTTATAAAAGAAAGCGCCACGGAGCAAATTTATAACCTAGCCGGCGTCGACGACGAGGCTGAGGAAGAGGATACGAGTCTGGTTAAGGCCACTCGCGCGCGTGCCGTTTGGCTACTTATAAATTTATTTACCGCGCTTATTAGCTCCTCGATCATCGGGCTTTTTGACGAGACGATAGCTAGCTACGTAGCACTTGCGGTGCTTATGCCAATCGTCGCATCCATGGGCGGAAACACCGGCACGCAGGCGCTTACGGTTACGGTGCGCCGACTAACTCTGGGAGAGATCGAGTTTAAAAATGCCGCCGTCGCGCTAAAACGCGAGGTAGGTATCGCGCTTATAAACGGACTAACCTTTGCATTTTTGATGGGCATTATCGCTTCGATTTGGTTTAACCGCCCGATGCTAGGCGTAGTTATCGGCGCTTCGATGCTTATAAATTTATTTTTCGCCGGATTTTTCGGTACTTTGATACCGCTAACCTTAAAGAAATTTGACATCGATCCCGCCGTCGGCTCTGCCGTACTGCTTACCACCGTTACCGACACGGTTGGCTTTTTTAGCTTTTTAGGACTGGCAAAATGGATACTTCTGTAAAAAATATCAAAATAGAAAATTTAACCGCCCCGCGCTACGTAAAGCCGTATCAAATTTCGTTTGATCTGTGCGAAAGGTCCGTCAGATGGGAGTGTATCAAGGCTCACGACAGCGTCTCTGTGCTGCTTTATCACGAGGATAAAGACGCGTTTTTGCTGGTTAAGCAGTTTCGCCCCGCCGTTTGGTTTAACCTACAAGACGGACGCGAGCTAAATTTGACGCAAAAGGGCGACGAGGGCTATACCTACGAGCTTTGCGCGGGTCTGATGGATAAAGGCAAGAGCGAGGAGCAGACCGTCATCGAGGAGATCGCCGAGGAGACGGGCTTTGCCGTGAGCAAGGTAGAGCGCATAACATCCACTCGCGGCGCGCTGGGGTTTGGCGGAGCGAAGCAGACGATGTTTTTTGCCGTGATAAACGACGCGATGAAAATCGGCGAGGGCGGCGGCATAGACGGCGAAAATATCGAGCCTGTTTACGTGCCGATTGAGCGGGCGCGGGAGTTTATGTTTGACGAAACCAAAACCAAGGCCACGGGGTTACTGTTTGCTTTTATGTGGTTTTTCGATAGAATGGGCAGATAGTTTGCGTCAAATTTTAGATTTCGCGAAAAATAATCAAATTTAAGGAAAACAAATGCTAAAGAAAATCGTTTGCGCCGCTTTTTTGGCGTCCGCGGCTTTTGCCGCCGTGCCTGCTTTTGAGGAGGCGAGCGCGGAGCTAGTTCAAAACAACTACGACAACGCCTTAAAGCTCTTTGAGAAGTCTTGCTACGAGGAGAAAAATATCGTAGGCTGCTATGCCGCGGGCTTTATAAACATTAACGCCTATTCGCAAAACTCTAGTGAGGCAAAAGGCTTCGAGCAGTTTTCAAAAGCTTGCGATGCGGGCGATATGGACGGTTGCAAATCTCTGGGCGACATCTACGAAAACGGACAGGCCGGGCAGGAAACCGACTATAAAAAAGCGATGAAATTTCACGAAAAAGCTTGCGAGGGCAAAGTGGGCGCCGCATGCGCGAGAGTGGCCGGATACTACGACGAGGGCAGGGGCACCGAGCAAAATTTAGCCAAAGCGTCTAAATTTTACGAAACCGCATGCAAGTACGAGGACGCGAGCGGCTGCCACGCGCTAGCTGATATGTACGAAAGGGGCGAGGGCGTAAAAAAAGACGAGACGAAGGCGATGGATTTTTACGGGCTGGCTTGCGACTACGGCTCTAGGGGAGCTTGCGCCGATTTTAGAAAACTTTATAAAAACAAAAAATAAGGAGCCGCTATGTTTAAGAAAATTTATCTTGTTTTGATTTTAGCCGGATTGGCGGCCGCACAGACGAATTTTGAAATCGCTACTAAAAAATACCTACAAGATATGGGCGATAAAAACGTGCCCAAACTCTACGAAAAGTCGTGCCGCGAGGATAAAAACGCCGTAGGTTGCTACATAGCCGCGCAGCTAAAAGCCTATCAAACATACGACCTAAAAGACGATGACGAGTATGCGCGAATAAACGGCGAAGTTTTTGAGCTTTATAAAAGCGCTTGCGATCTTGGCTACGATAAAGCTTGCTCGGCGGCGGGCGATTTTTACGACTCTACGCCGTCAAATGACAATTTCGTCGTAGAGCCAGACGACACGGAAAAGTCGGCCGAATTTTATGAAAAAGCATGCGAGAGCAAAGACGGGGAGGCTTGCCTAATGATAGCTAAGAAGCACGATAGCGCCTCAAAATTCGCCGATGCGCTAAAATACTATAAACTAGCCTGCGAGGCGAGAGAGGCCGAGGGCTGCTACAACGCGGCCGATATCTACGAGTCAGGCGACGGAACGCCTAAAAATAGCGCCGAAGCGGCTAAATATTACGGCCTTGCTTGCGAAAACGGTCTTGGTCGCGGCTGCGCCAAATCTAAAAAATTTAGCAAATAGGAGGATGCGTTGAGAAAGATTATTTTAGCTGCGTTTTTAGCGGCGGCGGCCTTTGGTGGAAACTTTGAACAAGCTACGAAAATTTATCTAAAAAAATCGGACTTCGAAAACGGCGCGCGACTGTTTGAAAAATCTTGCAACGACGATAAAAATGCCGCCGGCTGCTATATGGCGGCATTTTTGGGCGAGCAGGGGCTCTCATACAACGACGATGACGGCGGCGAAAAGACCTTTGCGCTATATAAAAAGGCCTGCGATATGGGCGACATGGACGGCTGCACGGCCGTAGCCGCGGTGTACGAGGGCACCATACTGTGGCAAATCTCTCAGATAGACTACGAAAAGGCGGCGGCGCTTTATGAAAAAGCCTGCGAGGGCGGAGTCGGCGAGGCGTGCTATAGGGCAGCTGCTCATCACAGCGGCGAATACGGCGGCGCAAAAGATCCGCAAAAAGTCCGCAAATACTACTCGCTAGCTTGCGACCACAAGGACTCGCAAGGCTGCTATATGCTCGCGCAAGGATACGAAAAGGGCGAACAGGATATGAAAAAAGCGATGGATATCTACGGAACCTCTTGCGACTACGGATATACGGAAGGTTGCGTCAAATTTAGAGAACTCGTTAAAAAGGAGAAGTAGGATTTCGCGCCTCGCTAGATTTTGATTGTCTGGCGGGGGCGTAAATGCGGCGAGCGAACTTTGCTCGCCGTTGTTTTTTAATTCATGGGCGGGCGTTGATTTGGCTTTCGGCTTTGCGCAGCGTCCGCTTCTAAAATTTCTATCATTTAAAATTTATTATTTTGGCTTTGCTCGGGCGTCTTTTTAAGCACACCGCGTATCTGCCGCTAAAATTTTTCCTTGAGTCTGTCTTGATTAAATTTGCCGCCATCTCGCTCGGTAAAATCAAATTTGACCAAATTTAACTCTCCGCAGTTTAAATTTAACGGCGAAATAGCGTGTAAAATTTGACGCTAAGCTAAATTTGCAGCTTCTAAATCCAAGCCGCAAATTTGAGTAGCAAAGTCCAAATTTGGCAACCGCAAAGCGGCTTTCAAATTTACCGCCCGGCAAATCGTAAATTTAACCGCAGAGCCGAGCGACCAAATTTAGCCGAGCAACAGCTCAAATTTGACGCGCCGAGCAAACGAGCTCCGGCTTAAATTTGCCGCACTTACCGAACTTATTTTACTCAAATTCGGTACCAAATTCGCCGTCTGCCCAGCTCAAATTTACCTAAAACAGCCCCTTGAGAAGCCCTTTTATCGCATCTTTTTTCGCATCGCCCGTGGTGCCGTTTTCGTCATCCTTGCCGAATTTCTTATCCAAAAATCTATCCAACTCTTTGACCGCCTTGCCCTTTAGGTAGTCCGAGCCGATCGTGTATTTCGGGTTGTCGCTAGTGCCCGTGACGGTGATGTCGATGTCGGTTTTTTCGTAGTTCATCTTGATCGGCACGTTTAGGGCCTTGGTTGCCATGTCGTATTTGCCGCCGGTTACCGAGACGTGGCTTCTAGTCGCGCTCATATCGGCGTTAAAGTCGATGAGGTTTTTATTTATCGTGCCTTTTATTTTGCTGTTTTTATAGATTTCGCTCGTGATGTCGCGTCCCGTGAATATCCTTACCTGCTCGGTAAAATCGGTCTTTACGAGTCTGCCTTCGTCCACTATGACGTCAAATTTACCTTTTTGCGAGACGAGATTATAGTCCATCGTTATATCGCCAATGCCGTCATAGACGTGCGAGAGGCCCAAAAAGTCGGTGAGGCCTTTGGCGGTAAAGCTTTTTAAATTTGCGTTTAGGATATCGTCTTTTAAGACCGCCTTAAGATCGCCGTTAAAGAGCCGAGAATTTACGTTTGCGCTTAGCTTTTCGCCCGTTTTCGTCGCATCGCCGATAACTAGCAAAGGCCCGTAAAGCGGTCGTCCGACCAAAAACTCGATCTCTTTTAGCTCCCTTATGCTAAGCTCAAAGTCCGCCTTCGCCGAGCCGCTTTCAAGCTCGTAGTCGCCTTTTAGATTTTTTAGCGCGATTAGGTTTTTGTTTGCGTTTGAGACGAGGTTTGCTGCTGCGTCAAATTTAGCCTTGCCGCCGTTTATAGCGACATCCGCGTTAGCGTCGAATTTCGTGCCGCTTGGGAAGCGTTTATCCAGCTCTTTTGCTACGACGGCGCTGTTTACGATACCGTTTTTGACGTTAAATTTAGCCGTACCGCTGAGATTTTTCGGATCGAGCCCGCTTAGGTTTACCGTTCCGTCGATCACGGCGTCGGCGTAGTTTGGCAGCGCAGCCAGCGTAAATGCGTCTTTGAGCGAAAGCGCACTTAAATTTGCCGTGAGTTTTTCGTTTTTGAGGATCGCATCTATCTTGCCGCCTAGCGCGTTTGCGTTTAGATCTAGCTCGCTAAGCGCGCCCTTTGCGAGTTTTGCCGCGCCTTTGACGTCCACTTTACCCGATAGTTTTTTGCCGATCAGCTCTTCAAATTTACCCAGATCATCGATACCCGCATCAAATTTGACGTCCGCGTTTTTGTCATCCAATCCGTAAACGCCGCTTAGGCTCTTTAGTTTTAAAAGCTCGGAGTTTAGCGAGGCGTTAAATTTGGCTTTCGAGCTTGCCACGTCGGCGTTTGCGTTTAGTTCAAAGGCTAGAGGTTTGCTCAAATTTATCTCCTTTACGACCTGTTTTAGCTCGGCCGGATTTAGCCGCGCGTTTTTGGTGGCGAGCTTAACAGAGCCCGAGATATTTTGCGTGTTGTGCACGTCGTTTAGTACCGCTTCGCCGCTGATCGTTCCGCCGACAAATGCTGGGAAAGCGGCGATTTTAACGAGTTCGTCAAGCTTTAGCGAGCTGATTTTGGCTATGAGTTTGCCGCCGTTTAGCACCGCATCGACGTTACCGCCAAAGCCATCGATCTTGACGTCGAAGTTTTTGAGCTCGCCGGCGGTGGCTATGACGTTGCCGTTTGCTTTAAACGCGCCGCTAAGCTTTTGCCCAACGACGGGCTCAAATTTGGCCAGATCGTCCACGATGAGCTTGACGTCGCTGCTTAGGGTGTTTGAGTTTGGATCGTAGATCGTCTTGTCGCTACCGATCGTCGCTAGCGGCGTGATCACAGCGCTTTTGGCGTTTACGATGCCGTCTTTGACGTCGGCTACGATTTTGCCGTTTGCGGCGAAATTTGACGGCAAAGTGACGTTAAAATCTTTTGCGATTAGCGCGTTATCGGTTTTTACGTCCAAGATATCGATGTTTGCGGTGCCGTTTGGTTTGCCGCCGCTTTCTACGATATTTGCGACGGCAGAGATTTTACCGCGCGCGTAGATAGGCTGGCCGGCTAGCGCTAGAGCCTTTTCTACTTGTAAATTTTTGGCGTCGAGTTTTAGGGAAAGCGGCTTGTAGTCTTTTAAATTTGCGTCGAAACTAACGTTTGAGCCAAGCATTTGGCCTACTCCGCTAGCGGCGAAATCGCTAAATTTGCCCTTTGCGATGCCTGAGATTTTCATAGCTTCGTTTAGCTTGACGCCGAGGCTTTTTAGATCGCTAACGGCGACGTCGTATTTTAGATCGAGGCTTTGCGAGAAAATTGAAAGCCCGCCGTTTACGTTCGCTACGATCTCGCCGTTTATGTTAGCTACGATATCTACGCTCGTCGGACGGATCTGAAATTTGTCAAATTTGACGTTAAATCCGCTTTTTTCTTTAATCAAATTTTGGGCATACGGCTTAACCAAGCCGTTGCCAAAATCCGTAAAGGCCGCAACGTAAGCCGCGATAAGCAAAGCAAAAACGAGTCCGAGCAGGGCGCCTAAAATTTTCATCGTCTATCCTTTTAGATTTAGTTTAATTTTATTATGAAACTTGAGCCGATTATACTAAGACTTGTTAAAAATTTTAGCTAAATTATTGACAAATTCTAAAAATTTGACTATAATTTCATCACTCAGAACAAAAGAGTGCTAAAAAGTAAAATCAAACCATAAAGGATGAATCATGAATTTTCAACCGTTAGGCAAACGAGTCTTAGTCGAGCGTCTTGAGGACGTCAAAGCGACCGCTTCGGGCATCATTATACCCGATAATGCAAAAGAAAAACCTTTAAGCGGCAAGGTTTTGGCGGTATCAAGCGAGGTGGAAGGCGTAAGCGTGGGCGATAGCGTGGTTTTCGCTAAATACGGCGGCACCGAGGTCGTGCTTGATGGTAAAACATATTTGGTTCTAAAAATCGAAGATGTTTTAGGCGTTTTAAAATAATCTAAATTTAAAGGAAAAAAGATGGCAAAAGAGATATTTTTTTCAGACGAGGCTAGAAATAGACTATACGAAGGCGTTAGAAAACTAAACGACGCTGTAAAAGTAACGATGGGGCCTCGCGGCAGAAACGTGCTAGTGCAAAAGAGCTTCGGCGCTCCAGCGATCACAAAAGACGGCGTGAGCGTAGCTAAAGAGGTCGAGCTAAAAGACGCTCTAGAAAACATGGGCGCAGGCCTAGTAAAAGAGGTCGCTAGCAAAACAAACGACGAGGCTGGCGACGGTACGACTACAGCTACGGTTTTGGCGCACTCTATCTTTAAAGAGGGCTTAAGAAACATCACCGCAGGCGCAAATCCGGTAGAGGTAAAACGCGGTATGGATAAAGAGGCCGCAGCTATAATCGCCGAGCTAAAAAGCCTATCGCGCAAAGTAACCGATAAAAAAGAGATCGCGCAAGTAGCCACTATCTCGGCAAATTCTGACTCTGCTATCGGCGGACTGATCGCTGACGCGATGGAAAAAGTCGGCAAAGACGGCGTCATTACCGTCGAGGAAGCAAAATCTATCCACGACGAGCTAAACGTGGTCGAGGGTATGCAGTTTGACCGCGGATATCTAAGCCCGTACTTCATCACAAACGCCGAAAAGATGCAAGTTGAGCTTAGCAATCCATTTATATTGCTATTTGATAAGAAGATTACAAATTTAAAAGACTTGCTGCCAGTGCTAGAGCAGATCCAAAAAACAGGTAAACCGCTGCTAATCATCGCTGAAGATATCGAGGGCGAGGCGCTTGCAACGCTAGTAGTAAACAAGCTTCGCGGCGTGCTAAACATCTCTGCGGTTAAGGCTCCGGGTTTTGGCGACCGCAGAAAAGCGATGCTTGAGGATATTGCGATATTAACGGGCGGCGAAGTAGTGAGCGAAGAGCTAGGCAGAACGCTAGAAAGCGCGACTCTAAGCGATCTAGGTCAAGCTTCAAGCGTCATCATCGACAAGGACAATACGACTATCGTAAACGGCGCAGGCGAGAAATCGGCAATCGACGCTAGAATCATCCAGATAAAAGCTCAGATCGCAGAAACTACTAGCGACTACGACAAAGAAAAACTGCAAGAGCGCCTAGCTAAGCTAAGCGGCGGCGTAGCGGTCATCAAGGTTGGCGCTGCTACCGAGACTGAGATGAAAGAGAAAAAAGACCGCGTGGACGACGCCCTAAGCGCGACTAAAGCGGCCGTAGAAGAGGGCATCGTGATCGGCGGCGGCGCTGCGTTTATCAAAGCGAGCGCAAAAGTGGATCTACAACTAAGCGGCGACGAAGCTATCGGCGCAGATATCGTAAGACGCGCCCTAACCGCTCCGCTACGCCAGATCGCTGAAAACGCGGGATTTGACGCGGGCGTAGTAGCAAACTCCGTAAGCGTGAGCAAAGACGATAACTACGGCTTTAACGCGGCTACGGGCGAGTATGTAGATATGTTTAAAGCCGGTATCATCGACCCGGTCAAGGTCGAGCGCGTGGCGCTTCAAAACGCGGTCAGCGTGGCGAGCTTGCTTCTAACTACGGAAGCTACTATAAGTGAGCTAAAAGAGGACAAACCGATGCCTGCGATGCCTGATATGAGCGGAATGGGCGGCATGGGCGGAATGATGTAATACGCCTTTATCTGCGGAAGGCTCAGGCTTTCCGCAGCTTTTTCTTTAAAATTTCCTTGCAAATTGTACAAGGAAAAATTCACAAAACTATCCTTTATAATAATTAAAAAATACCCTTGAACTCTATAGTGATTAAAATTTACAAACTTTGATATGTGAGCTTAAATTTGGCGGTTCATTTATTGTATTTTTCGGATCAAATTTGCTTTAATAATAAGCAAGCGTAAAATTTTAGTCGTATTTAAAATATCGCAACGGTGGGTTGTGTGCGGGTGATAAATTTACCTAATGCTTTAAATTCTAAAATGTATAGAATGAAAAAGTCGGAATTTCTTCCGACTTTGGGTTTTACAGTTTCCCGCCTTCGACGACGAGAGATTCTGGATTTACACTATCGCCGTAGATCGGTTTTAGCGTAGCGTCGTAGTCTTTGTGGAAGAAATTTTCCTTGCCTAGCTCAATGATCTCGTTATTTAGCCACTCAAGCAGCGCTTTGTTACTCTTTTTAACCGCAGGCGCGATGACGTCAACCTCGCCTAGGGCTTCGATACCGACGGTAAAGCCGGGATTTTCCTTGGCCCACGCAAAAAGCAGCGCGTTATCGTGCGCTAGCGCTACGCCTCTTTTATCGACCAGGGCGGCGAAGGTTTCGGTGTTTTGGTCATATTTTAGAAGCTCGATGTCAGGGTGATTTTTCGTGAAATACGCATCTGCGGTCGTGCCTTTATTGACGATTAGCTTTTTGCCCTTTAGCTCGTCCACGCTTTTTATGACGGCGCCGTCCGGGCTAACTACGCCTAGCGATACTTTCATATACGGAAGCGCAAAATCAACGACTCTAGCGCGCTCAGGGGTTTTGGTGAAATTTGCCAAAGTAATGTCGACTTTGTCGGCTACTAGCACTTCTACGCGGCCTGCTGCTTCTACGAGTTCAAATTTAACCTTGCTATCGTCGCCTAGCAGATCCTTTGCGATGCGTTTGGCGAAATATATGTCGTAGCCTTGGTTTTTGCCCTCTTTATCGACGTAGCCAAACGGCGGTTTGTCGCTAAAAACGCCCACGCGCACGTATCCGCGCTCTTTGATTTTAGCCAAAGCGTCCGCTTCGGCAGCCTGCAAATTAGCCTGACCCGTTAGAAAGACGGCGGCGAATGTTGCCAAAAATGAAAACAGAAGTTTTCTCATTCTTTCTCCTTTAAAATAAAGTGCGCAAAATATACAAAAGCTTGGCTAAAATGCGACTAAATTTGTAGTTTTTCAGACGGCGAGCCCAGAGAATAATCAAATTTTGTATAAAAACGTAACGCTAGATTTAAAATGGAGTGTAAAATTTACTCAATATAAATTTGCAAATTTAATTTTAAATTTAAGAAATGGCTAGCGGATCAAATTGAGGCCAGTTATTTTGAGTAAATTTGGGTTAAAACCAGGATGTTAAATCTAGGTTATTTGAATTTAACGAAAGCGCAAGGACTTAATAGTTAAATTTGACGAAAAAGCTTTCAAATTTAGCCTAAAAACGTCAAATTTAAAACCCCTAAAACGAAAATAAATTTAAAAACTTCTTCGCGCGTTCGCTTTTTGGATGCGTGAAAAACGCCTCCGGCTCGCTCTCTTCGACAATTTTGCCTTCATCCATAAAGACTATACGATTCGCCACCGAGCGAGCAAAGCCCATCTCATGCGTTACGATCAGCATCGTCATGCCGTCTTTTGCGAGGTTTATGACGACGTCTAGCACCTCGCGCACGATCTCGGGATCCAGCGAGGCCGTTATCTCGTCAAATAGCATGATCTCTGGCCTCATACAAAGCGCGCGCACGATGGCGATACGCTGCTTTTGTCCGCCGCTAAGCTCCTTTGGATAGGCGTATTTTTTATGTTTTAGACCTACTTTTTCTAGCCACGCTTCAGCCTCTTTTTTGACCTCTTCGCGGCTTCTTTTTTGCGCTTTTACGGGGCCTAGCACGATATTTTCGATGACGTTCATATGATCAAACAGCTCGTAGTTTTGAAAAACCATGCCCACTTTTTGGCGGATTTTGATCCAGTCTTTGTAGTCCTTATCGATCTTTTCGCCGGCTATCTCTATCTGCCCGCCGTCAAAGGGCTCAAGGCCGTTTATGCAGCGCAGAGTCGTGCTTTTGCCGCAGCCTGAGGGCCCTAGGATCACGACTACTTCGCCGTTTTTGACGCTAAGGTCGATGCCTTTTAGTACCTGCAATTCGCCGTAAGATTTGCTTAAATTTGAGAGTTTTAAAATTTCGCTCATTTGATTCCTTATGCCCATCTGTTTTCAAGTATCTTGGATAGTTTTGAGATAGGATAGCAGACGAGAAAATATAATAAAAATATAAAGCCGTATATCCAAAACGGCACGGTCGGGTTGGCGGTTAGGCTCGCGGTCTCGATCGTTTGCTGGCCCACTTTTAGCAGGTCGGGCACGCCGATGAGAGCGACGATCGGGGTGGTTTTGATGATACGGCTTAGCAAATTTACGCCCGCGGGCACTAGGCGGCGCGTGGCTAGCGGGATCACGACGTAAAGATAAATTTGAGTCTTGCTAAGCGCTAGAGCCGCTGCGCTCTCAAACTGATGCCTCGGTATCGAGACGATAGCGCCGCGCACGATATCCATCATCTCAAACACACCCCATAAGCTAAATACGATGAGTGAGGCGTTAAATTTGGATATATCGAGCCCAAATGCCTTGCTTGCGCCGTAGTAAAACAAAAATAGCCAGACGATTTGAGGCATAATGCGAACGATTTCGAGGCAAATTTTTAGGACGAAAAAGATAAATTTGTTTTTCGAGCTCATCAACACGCCCAAAAACGTGCCTAAAACAAGAGAGATGGCGATCGAGATGGCTGAAATTTGCACGCTCATCCATAGCCCCTCGAAAATCAGCCGCTTTAAGACCAGCGGGTCGAATAAAATACTAACTCCGTCCAACTCTCATCCTTTTTTCAAGCCAAAATAAGACCAAAGATATCGGCAAAATGATAATCAAGTAGCTAACAACCAGCATAAAAAGCGCCTCGTCGGTCATGTAGTAAAGCCCGATGATGTCCTTTGTCACGTAGACTAGGTCGGGCAGGGCGATGATGCTGATGACCGAGGTTTCTTTGATGAGAAAGATGACGTTAGCCGCGATCGAAGGGATTGAAACGCTAAAAGCCTGAGGCAGGATAACGTAGCGTAAAATTTGCCCCTGCGTGAGCGCGACGCTAAGCGCAGCCTCGATCTGCGTCTTTTTCACCGCCTCAAAGCCGAGGCGAAAACTCTCAGCCATATAGCTGCCGCCTAAAAATGCAAGTCCCGCGACCGCGCAGGTAAAGGCGCTCAAATTTAGCCCGAATTTGCTAAGTCCGTAGTAGAGGAAAAAAAGCTGTATAAGTAGCGGCGTGTTTCTAGAAACCTCGATGTAGCCGTTTACGACGGGTGTTAGAAATTTGACCTTGTAAAATTTAACCAGCGTGCAAAATATGCCGATAACAAGCGAGAGCAAGATGCCGTAAACAGAGAGTTTGACGGTGAAAATGCCCGCTTTTACGAACATTGGCGTAAATTCTTTTATAAACTCAAAATCCATAAATTTTTTAGCTTCTTTTTGATAATTTCGCGAGATTGTAGCGAAAGCAAACTAAATTTAAAACTAATTTTGTATGATTTATTTTAAAATTTAAGCTAGCAAAAGGTATCATAACCTCTAAATTTTGATAGAAATTATTTAAATAAAGGACGAATTTGAGAGCGTTTGCTGAGTGGGAAAAACAAGAGCTGATATTTTTATCGCTTCCGCACGAAAACACCGACTGGAAGCCGTATCTAAATGAAATTTTAGACGCTTACGAGAGGCTCGTGGCAGCTATCGTGCCGTTTCAAAAGGTCGTTTTGATCTGCCCCGATGAGGGGATTTTTCGGGAGCGATTTGCTAAATTTGATAACGTAGAGTTCGTAAAAATCGACACCGATGATACGTGGATACGCGACTACGGCATGATAGACGTAGAGGACGGTGAGAAAATCGTCAGCTATGATTTCAAATTTAACGCTTGGGGCGGTAAATTTGAAAGCTCGAAGGATAATGCCGTAAATTTAGAGCTTGCCAAACGTTTTAAAAGCGATTTGAGTAGTATTGATCTAGTGCTTGAGGGCGGCAGTATCGATTTTAACGGGTGTGGCGCGCTACTAACGACGCAAAAGTGCCTGCTAAACGACAACCGCAACTCTCATCTAAACAAAGAACAGATCGAGGCGCGGCTTAAGGAGCTTTTTGGCCTTCGGCGAGTGATATGGCTTAAAAACGGCTTTATAAAGGGCGACGATACCGACAGCCACGTCGATACTCTAGCGCGCTTTATCACTCCTGATACCATCGCGTACGCCTCTTGCGATGATCCTGCTGACGAGCATTTTGAGGAGCTAGGTGCGATGAAAAAAGAGCTTGAAAGCACGGGCTTTAAGCTCGTGCCGCTTCCGCTTCCTAAGGCTAAATTTTACGGCGGCAAGAGGCTTGGGTGCACGTATGCGAATTTTATCTTTATAAACGGCGCCGTTATCGTTCCGACATACAATGATGACAATGATAAAATCGCGCTTGAGAGACTAGCGCAGAAGCTGCCTAACCATAAGATAATCGGCGTGGATTCGCTCGTTTTCGTACGTCAAAACGGCTCGCTACATTGTTCCTCACAGAATAGATTTGCAGGCGCAAGAAACGAAAGCGAAATCTAAATGCAACTAAACAATGCCGGTATAAAAAGGCAAAATGAAATTTTAGGTCGCAGAGCCGTGATAGTCGCTGGCACGACGGCATTTGCGCTAGCTGTGGTTAAATTTGCCGCGGGTTTGATTGGCGGTTCGGTGGCGGTGCTTAGCTCGGCGATCGATTCGATGCTTGACCTGCTGGTTTCCGCGCTGAATTTCTTCGCCATCCGTAAATCTCAGGCCGCGCCTGATGCTAAATTTAACTTCGGCTACGCCAAGCTAGAAGCGCTTGCGGCGATGTTTGAGGGCATTTTGATCGTGGGTGCCGGCGCGTTTATATTTTACGAGAGCGTGCGTAAGCTGCAAACGGAGCAAGCACCCGTAGATACGGCTTTTTCGCTCTATGCGATGGCGCTATCGGTCGCGGTTACGGGGCTGCTGGTCGCCTACCTCTCTCGCGTCGCTCGCCGCACGAGAAATTTGATCGTTAGAGCCGACGCGCTACACTATAAAAGCGACCTTTTTAGTAACCTAGCCGTTATCGCCTCGCTTATCTTGGTCGAATTTACGGGATTTGCCGCGATAGACGCCGTTTTTGGTATAGTAATTAGCGGCTACATCGCCGTTAGCGCGATAAATTTGATGAAAGAAAGCGTAGGCGTGCTGCTTGACCGAGCGCTAGATCCCGAGATAACGGCGCAAATCGAAGAGATAATCCGCTCGCGCCCTCAGATAGCAAGCTATCACGGCCTAGCTACCAGAAAGAGCGCAAACATCTGCTACGTCGCGGTTCATCTAGTCTTTAACCGCGAAATTTCGCTTTACGACGCGCACAAAATTTCAGACGAGATAGAGGCCGCTATCAGGGCTAAATACGGCGAGTTTGAATGGCAGATCACTACGCATCTTGATCCGTGCGACGACCAAAACGGCTCATGCGAATGCTAAATCAAAGGAAAAATATGAAAATTTTATTCGTTTGCCACGGAAATATCTGTCGCTCGACTATGGCGCAGTCCGTTATGCAAAATTTGAGCGAAAATGCGGGTCTGGCCGGGCGCCTCAGTATCGACTCGCGCGCCACTCACGAGGACGAGATAGGCGAGCCGCCGTATTACGAGACGGTGCGGGTTTTGAAGCAAAACGGCGTGCCCGTGACGCCCCATAAAGCCGCCTTGATAACGCAAAGAGATTTTGATAACAGCGATCTTATTTTGATAATGGATGATGAAAATCTAAGGACTCTAAAGCGTAAATTCGGCGCTGAGGCAAAATTTGATGAAAAAGTAAAATTTCTGCTCGAATTTAGTGACTCGCCAAGAGGCAAGATAATCGCCGATCCGTACTACACCCGCGATTTTGAGCGGTGCTACGAGGATGTTTCTAGCTCTTGCGCGGGCTTGCTTGAGAGGCTGAAGCAAAATTTATAAGCGGCTAGGGCGGCGAAATTTACTCGCCCGACTAGCCGTTCAAGCCCTAATTTATCCCTGCTTTGATATAATTTTGAAATTTTAAATCATAAGGAAAAATATGAAAGTAGCGCTAATCCAACAAAAATTTCGCGGCACCAAAGACGCGACCGTGCAAAGGACGCTCGAGCTCGTGCGCGAGGCTAGCAGCGGCGGAGCGGAGCTTGTGGTGCTTCAGGAGCTGCACCAGACGCAGTATTTTTGCCAGAGCGAGGAGACGAGGTTTTTTGATCTTGCCGAGGGCTGGGAAAACGACGTCAAATTTTGGGGCGAGGTAGCGCGACAAAACGGCGTCGTGCTCGTTACTTCGCTCTTTGAAAAGCGCGCGGATGGGCTGTATCACAACACCGCGTTCGTCTTTGAAAAAGACGGCAGTGTAGCCGGCAAATACCGCAAAATGCACATCCCCGACGACCCGGGCTTTTACGAGAAATTTTACTTTACCCCGGGCGACATCGGCTTTGAGCCCATCAATACGAGCGTAGGCAGGCTCGGACTTTTGGTGTGCTGGGATCAGTGGTATCCTGAGGCCGCGCGTCTCATGGCTCTGCGCGGCGCGAAGCTACTCATCTATCCGACCGCGATCGGCTGGTTCGAGGGCGACGAAGAAGAGGAAAAATCGCGCCAGCTAGAGGCGTGGGTCGCCGTGCAGCGCGGACATGCGGTCGCAAACGGCCTACCCGTGATCGCCGTAAACCGCGTGGGTTTTGAAAAGGACGAAAGCGGCGTGATGGACGGGATCAAATTTTGGGGCAACAGCTTTGTTTTCGGCGCGCAGGGCGAGGAGCTTTTCCGCGCCGATAGCCAGAGTGAGCAGTGCCGTATCGTCGAGATCGATATGACTAGAAGCGAAGAAGTGCGCAGGATTTGGCCGTTTTTGAGAGACCGAAGGATAGATGCATACGCAAATTTAACAAAAAGATTTATCGACTGAGGCTTGTCTCGCGAGCACTTTTTACGGATTTCGTTAAAATTTGACTCGATAGGCTACATGCCTTATCTTCGTCAAATTTTAACTTCAAAACCCCAAAAATCATCTCACGATACTTCGCCTTAACTTTTTCTATTCAAATTTGAACTCAAATTTGCAAATCTGACTCGCCGAGACCAGCACCTTAAAAATCCTAAAATTAAGCCGCTATACAAATAAATACAACTTAACAACATAAATTTTAACCAAACCAAATTTAGCGTTTTTGCGGTGCAGGTCTCGGCCGGTAAAATTTAAAAAATTATTCAAAATTTGACTATGCCCAAACGACTCGCGAAAATACCGCTATTTAAAGCCAAATTTAGCCTTTCTTAGTAAAATACCGCCCAAGAGTTGCGGGACAACTATTATTTATACAAGGCATTTCATGCAAAGACGCGATTTTTTAAGAAACACTGCGATTTTAGGCGCCGTTATGGCTACTCCGAGCACCGTTTTGGGCGAGGGCAAAGCTATGGGCAACAAGAGGGTTTTTTGACCTCACTTTAAATCACGAAATTTTAGAGGCGGGCAAGAAAACCAGGCTGTGGATACCACTGCCGTTCATTAGGGAGTATCAGAGTGTAAGCGATATCAAATTTGACGGTAATTTCGCCAATCCGTCGGTGAATTACGACGCGATCCCGACGCTTTACGTGGATTACGCCGAAGTGGCAAAGCCGACGCTTAGCGTTAAATTTAGGGTCGAGACCTTCGAGCGAAACACCGACTTTAGTAAGGTTAAATTTAACCCGAACGAAAAGCTAAGCCCTGAGACGGAGTTTTATCTAAAACCGACTCAGCACATCCCAAATGACGGCATCGTAAAGCAAAAAGCCGAGGAGATCACTAGGGGAATCAAGGGTGATCTGGAGCGCGCGAAAGCGATCTATACGTGGGTGGCAAATACCATGCAACGCGATAACAGCATCCTGGGCTGCGGCACGGGCGACGTAAAAGCGATCCTTGAAAGCGGCAAGCTAGTGGGCAAATGCACCGACATAAACTCCGTATTTGTGGGGCTTTGCAGAGCCGTAGGCATCCCTGCACGCGAGATTTTCGGTATCAGAGTAGGGCAGAGCAGATTTTCAAACGAGATGGGAAAGGCCGATGAGAAGGGGCTCGCAGCGATCTCGGGCGGTCAACACTGCAGGGCGGAATTTTATCTAAAAGGACATGGCTGGATCCCGGTCGATCCTGCGGACGTCGCGAAGGTGCGCCTAGGCGAGAAGCTAAGCAACGACGATAGCAAGCTCGCCAAAGTCCGCGAGTTTTTGTTCGGCAACTGGGAGATGTGCTGGATCGGCTTTAACGATGCGCGCGACTTCGTCCTATCGCCAAAACCTGCGGAATTTCCGCTAAATAACTTCGGCTATCCTTACGGCGAAGTGGACGACAACGTGCTAAATTACTATTCTCCAAAAGATTTTAGCTACGACTACAAGTCGCAAGAGGTCAAATGAAGGGCTTTTGGCTAGCTCTGGCGTCGGTTGCGAGCGCGCTGGCGGCGACCCTTTGCTGCCTGCCCGCGCTTTTGTTTTTGATTTTCGGCGCTTCATTTAGCCTGCTTAGCTCGGAGGCGATAGAGAGCCTAACCGAGCTAAGGCCCTATTTTACCGCACTTGCCGCGATCTGCTTTGCGGCGAGCGCGTTTTATTTTTTCAAAAAGCCAAAATCCTGCGACCTCTCAAATCGCCGCAAAAAGTGGATCTTCATCTACGTTTTTTTAGCTGTTTTTGTGATTATTCTGCTATCATACCCCGAAGTTTTAGGAAAAATTTATGAATAAAATTCTATCTATTTTACTGCTTGCAAGCATGGCGTTTGCAAATCAAAATTTTGTTATCAAAGTCGAGGGGATGCACTGTCCGCTGTGTACGGCGATGGTGCGAAAAGCCCTGCTGAATGTGGACGGCGTCATCAGCGCCAAGGCTAGCCTGCACGATAAAACCGCCCGCGTCGAGACGAAAGACGGCGTGAGCGAGAAGCAGCTGCTAGATGCGGTGGCTACGACTGGCTACACGGGAGAGATCGTTAAGTAAATTTAAGGAGCAAACATGCAAAAAAACGAGGTTATGAACGATTTTAAGAGGCTGTGCGAGATACCGCACTGCAGCTGCGAGACGGAGCAGATGAGGGAGTTTTTAGTGGATTTTGCGCGCTCTCAGGGCTTTAGCGTAAACATCGACGAGGCGGGCAATATCCACGCCGTAAAGGGCGAGCCTAAAATTTGCCTGCAAAGCCACTACGACATGGTTTGCGTGGGCGCGGCGCCGAATTTGCAGCTCATCGAAGAGGATGGCATACTAAGAGCCAAAAACTCGAGCTTGGGTGCTGATGACGGTATCGGCGTGGCGATGATGATGGGCGCAATGCGGGAGTTTGCAAATTTGGAGTGTCTATTTACCAACGACGAAGAGGTCGGGCTCGTGGGCGCAAACGCCTTTAAGGGTAAAATTCTATCGCCTAATCTTCTAAATTTAGACAGCGAAGAGGACGATCGCGTGACGCTGGGGTGTGCGGGCGGCATAAACGTAAGCGCAAAAATCGGTGCGCAGAGCGTCAAAAAGAGCGGCAAAATTTACGAGATTAGCGTCACGGGGCTTAGCGGCGGACACTCGGGCAACGAGATACATAAAAATATCCCAAACGCGACGAAGCTGCTGGCGAAATTCCTAGCCGAGGAGAGCTGCGAGCTTATTAGCCTAGATTTTGGCGAGAGGAGCAACTCGATCCCAGCAAACGCGGTGTGCAAGGCGCTCTGCACGCATGAGCCAAAGCAGCGCGGCCTGGCGTGGGTAAAGAGCCTGGGCGATGGCGAAGCGGACGTACTGGTAAATAGCGGCAAAATTTTGGCGCTCATCAACTCCTTTGCCCAGGGCGTGCGCAGCTACGACACGCAGCTTGGTATGGTAAACGAAAGCATAAACCTCTCGACCGTCAAGCAAAAGGGCGAAGTGGTTGAGTTTGACTTTTTCGGACGCGCGATGAAGCGAGAGGGGCTTGAAAATCTGGGCTTTGAGACTAGCACACTAGCTAGCGCGCTGGGCTTTGAGGTCAAAGTAGCCGATCGCTCGGCGAACTGGGCGCCGTGCATCAGCGACTTCGCGCATCTGGTGCTTGAGGAACTGCAAAAACAAAAGCCGCAGGCGAAATTTGCCGCCGTGCACGCAGGCCTTGAATGCGGCGTACTGGTTGCAAAACAGCCCGAGCTGCAGGCTTGCTCCATAGGCCCAAACATACACTCGCCTCACTCGGTAAACGAGCACTGCGAGATAGCGTCGGTGGAGATGATGGCGGAAGTTGTAAGAAACATTATCGCTAGGCTTCAGTAGTTTGGAAAGGCTTGTCTTTTTCCTTTATACGTCGTTGGAAACTCGGTCGGCTTCGGTCACGTATTACATATACGCTCCCTCGCTTCCGTCGTTTCCGCTTAGTCTAAAGAAAAAATACTTCGCCTTTAAATTTTCGGCGGCTTGCCTCGCGAGTGCTTTTTAAAGAGATTAGAAAATTTTAATCTACGACAGGCTACATGCCCAGTCTTGATTAAAATTTTCTGCACAACTTTCAAAATCATCTCGCGATACTTAGCC
>CAURVK010000009.1:0-81811 GCA_963528285.1 uncultured Campylobacter sp.
AAGGCGTTCAAGATATTTCTTTAAAAGCCGAAGGATTAAAGAATTTAAGCGTAGCCGCAAACGATAAAATATATACCACTAGAGACGTAAGCCTAATATCTACTACGGATAAAGAGGACTCTACGGTAACGTACGGATTTATTGGCCTTCTTGATAATAATACCCCAACTAACACATATCAGGTTAATAATGTAACCATAAATGCTAACGGACAAAAAACATTGGATGTAACTTCTATTAATGCTGCAGGCGATGTAAATTTAACAACGCACTTTACACAGGAGGGCTCTAGAGCTACCTATGGCGCCAATAGCAATGCTTATACTATAGGCAGAAACGTAACCATCAATCATACCTCAGATAGTAGCGTAACGGACGGTGAAGTATTTGTTAGAAACCTTTTGAAAGCAAACAAAGACCTGAATGTAACTGCTAGCGGATATAAGAGTTTGAAGCTTGGCGAAACTACTAATGATATACAAGTTGCCGGCTCGGCCACTATTAAGACTACAGCTACAGTTGCACAAAGCACTACTAATATCCAGGGTGTAATCGGAACAACAAAAGGTCTGACGGTAAATGCAAATGCAGCTTATGGTATAACAGATGCTGTTTTAACATATGGAAATTTGACTGCCAATGCAAAAGATATCAATGTGACTGTATCTAACCAAAAATCCGTAACTATAGGTAACGTATCCGCAAACGGAGCTACGGCTGCTACTAGAGGCGATGTAAATATTACAACCAATACAAACATACAAGATGCTAGTGTTCAAGTGGGCAGTGTATCCTCATTAAATAAAGACGTTACTTTGAAATTTGCCGGCCAGGAAAATTTAAGAGTAGGCGCAGTAACTGCTGACGATAACTCTACCGGCGTTAAAAATTTCGGTAAAGTAAATATTGATGTTACTACTAGCGATAATGATGCTACAGCAACGTTTGGGAATGTAAGAGGCGTGAGCGTAAATTTAAACGTAAATAACCTAAAATCATTGAGCGTACAAAGTGCAACTGCAACCGATGGCGACGTAATGATCAATACTGGAACAAATACATATCTAGAAACGGCATCTTTTGGGTTCGTAAGCGGTAAAAACGTAACTATGGAAGTTTCAAACGTAACTGCGCCAATAACCGGTGTCACAACTGTAAATGTCCAAAACAATCTAACGATAAATGGATATGCAGGGGATGACGTAAGTCAATTTGCAATTACTCTTCAAACACCTGTGGATACCACGGCGAAGGATTTTGTGGCAAATTTAACTAACGTTAAAGGAACTATAAATGCAGTTGGTGGTAACTCTGTCATAGAGACCATGACTATAAAAGGTAGTATAACCAACCCTTCTAGCTTGAAAAGCGCTGGTCAAAATTCAGATTTGCGAGTAGACGCGTCTAATTTAACTGCATTAAAATCTATTGATCTAAGTGGCTACACAAACGGTAGCGGAAAAGTTGAGCTAACTACATCAGTAGCAAGCACGGATCTAACTGCAATCAAAGGCGCAACTACTGCAACCCAAATGAATATATATTCTACTGGCTTAAAAACTGTAGAGGGCGGTGCAGGCAACGATAAGGTGGTGTTTTATGCTGCTCAAACCAAGGATATTAAAGTAAGCCTAGGTACTGGCGATGACGATTTTGTATTTGACGGTACTGCAGCCCTAACTGCTAATAAGAAATTTGAAATCAGCGGCGGAGCCGGCAACGACACGTTTGACTTGTCTGCTGTAAAAACTGATGCTACTGCTAGCAAATACACAACTATCACCGATATCAACAGGGGTGATAAGATTAAGCTAGGAGCAACTGCTGCTTTTGAAAAATATACCGCTACAGATCTAGATAGTGAAGTTAGCCTATCGGCTGCTGCAAATAAAGTGTTGACCCATAGCAATGCTAATGTTGCAAATAAAGTTTGGGCTTTCGTATATAAAAACGACACCTATTTGGTAAACGATAGCGATGGTAATAGTAGTGCATTAAATGCTAACGATAATCTTGTTAAACTTGCAGGATTGTCGCATTTTGATAGGTTTGATGCATCCTTGTATTCGAGCATGCTAACCGTAACAAATACTAATTTTTAAAAAGCAAAAATTCGGCGGTTTTAATATCGCCGAATTTTTATTCAAAATTTGATATCTTTGATCTATTATTTTATAAATCGAAGTCGCCTCTCTCTAAAACTTTTTTAAAATACTTAAACAAATTTTATTCCTTTTAATTTTTTTATGCTATAATTAGCAATAGTATTCTGTAAAGATACCCAAAAACTCAAGAAACACACTAAAAAGGAGTCCTTAATGGCAGTAACACAAGCACAAGTTGCACAGCTTTATGTAGCGTTATTTAATCGTGCGGCAGAAGGAGAAGGCCTTAGAAACTGGATGGCCGACGGCGCCAACAAAACTATGGCGCAAGTTGCCGACACTATGCTTCAAGCCCCTGCAGTAAAAACGTATTTTAACGGCGCTATCGACAATGATAGAGATTTTGTAGAGATGATTTATAAAAACATCTTAGGCAAAGACTATACTCAGGATCCAAACGGTATAGACTCATGGGTTCTTCACCTACAACTAGGCCACACCAGAGGCGAAACGTTAGTTAAATTATTTGAAGTAGCGCAGTCTGATATAGCAAGAGCTGCAGACCCTGTAGCTGCTAAAGTATTTGAAAACAAGATAGCTATATCTGAATACGTTTCTCAAAGAATAGGCAACGTAGATAAAGACGAAGAAGGCAACTATAACTATACTCTATTCAAGCAAATCATCAGCGAAACAAACGCCAACAACCTAGCTCACCAAAAAAAATTGGTTGATGATGCTGTAAAAATAAATTTTACTACAAACGTAGACGATATCAAAGGTAATAATAGCGACAATATTTTTGAAACCGTTGTAAGCGGCTTTATGGGTAAAAATACTTTCCAGGCAGCAGACAAGCTTGACGGTCAAGGCGGTAACGATACGTTGAAAGTATCACTTGATACGAACTTTACAGGCCTAACTACCGGTAGTGTTAAAAATATCGAAAATCTTGAAATTACAAACACTTCAAATGCTGTTAGATATTTCAATATGAACAACATGGAAGATGTTCAAAATGTGGTTATGATAGGCGACTATGCTTCAAGACTAACAAATGAAGCAAAAATCGTAACCTTGTCTGCCAACGATATCAAAAGAGGCGAGATAGCGATAGTGTACAACCCAAGCACCGTTGCCGGCTCAAATGACTCTCAAGAGCTAGTACTAGAAAACGTAGGTAATAAAACGGACGATCTAGTTTCAAACCCTGCTTACAATTACTATAAAAATCACGTAGGCGTTAAATTTGACGGTATTGAAAATCTAAACATCACCACAAGAACCCAAGAGAGCTATATCAAAGATGTAAATAATAAAAACATAACCGTGAAAGGAAATGTAAATTTAGACATTAACACCGGTACAGACGTGGAGAGCTTGGATGCTTCAGGCTTTACTGGAAATTTGACGGCCGGACTAAAAACTTCTACTCAGCTAAAAAGCGTAAAAGGCGGTAGCGGTAAGGATCTATTTAAATTTAACGGTATAGCTGGAGCGAATCCTGATCTAGTCATAGACGGTGGCGCTAACGATGATAGCATAGAGTTTGAGGACCTGTCTGGAACTAGAAGATTAAACTCAAGCAACGTAGAAAACGTAACATTTGTAAAGGATAACAGCGGTACTATAGACCTAGCTAATGCCCAAGACGTGAAGTCTGTAACGGTCGTAGAGAATAATAATACTATAAATGTTACAAATTCAGCTATCACTACTTTAAACATCGATACTGATTATGTAGAGAATACAAGAGTGAACGTAACTACGGCTACTTTGGATACCATTAATTTCACCGATCGAGACTTGAGCACTTATCGCGTACCAAATTTTGCGACTACAAAGCAAATAGTTGCCAATAGCGCTACAAAGCTTACTATGAACATAGACAAATACTCAAACGTGAGCGACTTAAGCGGCGAGCAGTCTTTAGAGGCTACTAGCTTAAAGACTCTAAACATGAACATAGAAAAATCAGCAGACAAGACCAAGTATAGCGTCGATAGCTTTAGACTAATCGATACAGCATCTCTCGAGACTATAAACTATGTAAATGAGGGTAAGGATTTTGAACTACGAGTAAACAATACGCTCCAAGCACTTGATAAACTAGCCACATTAAACGTAAAAACTGCTTCTAGCTTTGACATAAAAGATTTGAGCACAAGCAGGGATGCTCATTTGAGAAATATCTCCGAAATCAGTCTTCAAGGTATTATCAAATCTGACGATACAACTGACTCTGATGTTGTTTTGGGTAACTTGGGTCACAACAGCTCGCTTCACGGTATAAATTTAACTGCTAAACAGCTCGGTGTCCTAACTGTAGGTAACGTAATAACTAATACTCAAATAAACGCTAGATTTAACGTAAATTTAGAAGATATTAGAGACTATGCAACTATTGGCAATATAAAATCAGGTAATACGGTAATAATCGCAAAAACTTTAGCAAAAGATCTAATTATAGGCGACATGGATGCCGATACTATCGCTACAGAGAGTACCGATAACGTAAGAATGGCTATATTTGACGTAGAAGGGGGAGTAGGTATAGGAGACATCGTAAACCTAAGCTCTCTTGACGGCGACTACAGAAATATCAAAAAAGATTTTACGCTTGGAAATATCACAAACTCGAAGGAAAAATCCGCAATATTGCTAAATTTCTTGAATATGAAAGATAGCGTAACCGTCGGTAGTACTGGTATAGAGGCTAGCGAAATAAAAATCGTAGCGAAAAATGTAGAAAAAACTTTTAAAGTAGCAGATATTGATCTAATGGCAACCTCTACCAACGGTAAAGCTCATGAGGCCAATCTATCGCTAGATGGCATCAAAGATGCCGTAACTATAGGCAACATCTCAAATCTAAATTCGCTAAACGGCGACTTTAAAAACTTGGGCGATAAGATTGATATCGGCAACATCAGCGGAACCCAGATAGACTCTACCGCTACGCTTAAATTTACTAATGTAAAAGATTCCGTGACCGTAGGTACTTTTGGCAATGGCGACCAAAACGAAGGCACTACATATACAGTAACAGCCGATAAACTAGCAAAAGAGTTAAATGTAGGTGCTATAACTATAAAAGAGTCCCCAAATTTCTACGACGTTCATAAGAGCGCGGTAAACATTACCTCTGGTGTAACAGAAGGCATAGTAAACATAGGCAATATCGACACCGGCGCAGACTCAAAGGTAACGGTAGATCTAAGCAAATCTCTACAAGCTAACACCATAGGAAATATCAAAGGCGGTGAGATCGTTTATAAAAGCTCTGCTATAACAGCCAGCGCAGCTGTAACCTTAGAGGCGGCTTCAAAAGATAAGATAAACGTAGACTCGAAGATAGATGTAACCGGCTCTGTTGGACAAGATGAATTTGTATTTAAATCAACCACAGACGCTAAAACATTTACGGTAACTGGAACTCTAGGCGACGGCGAAGATAAATATACTCTTGATTTAGTCGCTTCAAATAATCTAAAAACGGTAAATTTAAGCGGACTAAAAGGCGTTGAGCACGGCAATATCGATTTAACGACCATAATGACCGTAAACAAGCAATCTCTAAGCTTAGTAGCAACAGATGGTAAAGACGAGATCACTGTCGGTGCAATAACAGTTGCAGGCACTACGGAAAAACCTAACGTAGTTACTATCGACGGCGGTAGAGGCGTAGATACATTTAAGTTAGATGCCGCAGTAACTGACGCAAATGCCAGCAAATACGTATCTCTAGTCAACATCGAAAAAGGCGACAAGATAGAGCTAGGTACTGTAAGCGAGTGGGCTAAATATACAGCTACGGATCTAAATGCGGAAGATACACTAAAAGATGCTGTAAATAAAGTGTTGACCGATGCTGCTGCTACTGTAGCTAATAAGGTATGGGCATTTACTTATAAAAATGATACATACTTAGTAAAAGATACTGATGGTGGAAGTTCGGCTCTTACGGCTAGCGATAATCTAGTAAAACTAGCGGGCCAAAATATCGAAGACCTAAATCCGTTCTTGGATAGCGGAACATTCACGATCTAAGCCGGCTTTAATGCAGTATAACCTGCAGTTAAATTTAACTGCAGGTTAATCTTTATAAAATTTTTACACTTTTTCTTCATTTGAATTTTTAAATTTGTCTATCCATTTTCTCTTTTCCAGTATTTTTATGCTATAATTAGCAATAGTATTCTGTAAAGATACCCAAAAACTCAAGAAACACACTAAAAAGGAGTCCTTAATGGCAGTAACACAAGCACAAGTTGCACAGCTTTACGTAGCGTTATTTAATCGTGCCCCTGAAGGCGCGGGCTTTAACGCATGGGTGGCGGCGGGAGCCAATAAAACCCAAGCTCAGCTAGCCCAGCTAATGCTAGAGTCCCCTGCGGCTTTGGCATACTATGGAAATACGATAGATAGCGATAGAGGCTACATCGAAACAATATATAAAAACATCCTGGGCAAAGACTATACTCAAGATCCAAACGGTATCGATTCGTGGGTTTTGCACCTTCAGCTAGGTCACAGTAGAGGTGAAACTCTAGTTAAATTATTTGAAGTTGCAACTTCCGACATCGCAAAAGCGGCAGATCCTGTGGCGGCTAAGATTTTTGAAAACAAGACTGCTATATCTGCTTACATGGCTGAAAAAATACCAAACATTCAAACCGATAGTTCAGGCAACTATGATTATGGAATATTCCAAGAAATTATTAGAACGACCACGGCTACAAATTTGGATGAACAGAAGGCTAAAATCGATGCCTTGGCAAGTGCCACCGTGCATACGCTAAACAACACGACTGAAATACTAACCGGAAGCGCGGGCGTGGATATATATAGCGCGGTCGTTAGCTCATTTGCTGATAAAAATACCCTTGGCGTTGAAGACAAGATAGACGGCGGGGCCGGTAATGATATGTTGAATGTTAAAATCGACGATAGTTTTACTGGCTTTACAACCGGATATGCAAAAAATATTGAGGGACTAAATTTAGTCAATACTTCAAATAGCCAAAGAGTATTTAATGCAGATAAGGTAGAGGGCTTGCAGTCCGTGTCTACTCATGGTGCAAACGGTGTTAGAGTAACAAATTTATCTAATATAGTCGATCTAACGGTAATAGATCAAAAAGATTCAACCGAAGTTGGTATTGCCTATAACACTGATCTAGTAAAAGGCAATAATGACGCGCAAAATTTAATCCTAAACAATGTGGGCAGGGTTACTCCAGATACGGAAGCCGACAGCCACAAAAACTCTCTTAAGGTCAAATTTAACGGTATCGAGACTTTAAACATTACGACTAGAGAAAACGCTAGTTATATAAAAGAGGTGGAAAATAAATTTATCACGGTAAAAGGCGAGGCGGATTTAACTATATCCACCAAAGATAAAAACCCAGATGCTCCATTTAAAGACTTTGTCAATAGCCTTGATGCATCGGCGCTTATTGGAAATTTGACGGCTGATTTAACCGAGTCTGCTTACTACACTAGTATTAAAAGCGGCAACGGCAATGACACGATAAAGATAGGAAAGCTTGAGTCTAACTCAGTTTCTATAGATATGGGTGCCGGCAATGATACTCTTCAGATAGAAAAAGTAGATGCATTAAAACAAATGAAACTAAAAGGCGTTGATAATATCGAAATCTTTGATAAAAATAATAACGTGAGCGCTCTAGACTTGACTGGACAAACTGACGTTAAGAGTCTAAAAGTTGGCCAGCTTGATCAAACGTTAGTTGTTACAAGCTCTAGTATAAAGACTATAAATTTAACGGATAAAGTAGACTCAAAAGCTGCTAGCGCAGGAAACGGTCACGGCATATTGCATATAAACGACAAATTTGTTGACACCATTAACTATGCGATAGATAATGTGACTACGCCACAAGATATAATCGGCAAAGTAAGAGTTTCTGAGTCCAAAAACCTTACTGTAAATTTGGATAAATCGGTTAAAACTGTAAATGGTAACCTTACTGATAACGCAGCTAGCGTTATTGAGGCGCCAAAGGCTACTACAATCAATGTGAATGTAAATATGGTTGAAAATTCAGGCCTTTCTCTAAGAAATATTCATGAGTTGAAGACTATAAATTTAACCAATAATAATCCTAAGAAATTTACTTTTGATATCCATGAAGACGCAAGAGTGAAAACTCTAAACATAGCCACATTGGGTGCTCTTGATGTTTTAAATAATGGCCTCAAATATATATCCGAGATCAACGTAAAAGGGCTAGCTAATATGCCTGTAGCAAGCCTGGTCGAGCTTCACGATCTTGGTTCGATAGATTCTGAAAACGGTGTAAAATTAAACGTAAATGATCTTGTTACCGTTTATCAAGGCTCTAGCCACGTAACGGCTTTAAAGGTAGGAGACGTAACTACGAAAAAGACGACAAATGCTGGTGCAAATTTTAACTTTAAAAATGTCACAAACGATATCGAAGTAAATAAATTTGACGTAGGCGGCGAGATAACTTTCGTAGCTAATAAGATCGGTAACGTCAAAATAGCAGATGAAATCAAGTCTAAGAATAGCGGCGCTACATTTGATATTAGCGACTCTAGATTTAATGTCGAAATAAGCAGCGGTAACGGCATAGACGTTAAAAATGACATAAACTTTACCGCTAAAGACGTAATAGGCAAAGTGACTATCGCAAACATAAAAGCGGAGAACGTAAATATCAGCTTAACTAATATCAAGGGCCAAAACGAGACTAGCGCGGTCGGGATAGGAGATATAAACGGCAACTACGTCAAAAACGTAAATATTACGCTAAAAGACGTATTAAAAGACGTTAAAGTCGGTACTCTAGATCTAAAAAGCGCCGCAGTTATAGATGGCAAGATAAAAGTAAAAGAAAGCACGAGCATAAACATTGATGCTGGAAACACAAAGGGTATCGTTGATCTTGGCAACACAGGACCTGTAAGTGCTGATAGCGTAACGGTAGACCTAAGTAAAACTATAGGTGCGAATAAGTTTGCCAGTATCGTGGCAGATACTGTAGTCTATAAGGGCTCTACCCAGACTCCACTTTCAACAGATGTTAACATCACCATGAAGCAAGATATCAATTCAAAAGATTTCGTTGCCAATATTACTACGTCTGCTCAGGCTGATAAATTGGTTGTAACTGCTGCTACAAAATTCTCGCTTGTTAATGGTTCTGAAAGAGTTGACGGTAATGATCTAAAAACAGCTACTATATCGGGCGATATGGGTACAGACGCTACCGACGAGTACACGTTTGACGATACCAATGCTGAAAAGCTAACAAAAATTGACTTTAGCGGCTTAAAAAATGTAGAGAAAGGTACTATAACAAATACTGCAAGTAAAGTTATAGAGGACATAAAAGCTACCGATGGAGACGATACTATTACACTAGCGGGTGATCAAAAAGCTGCAAAAATTTCAATCGATGCAGGCGAGGGCGAGAATACCATTAAAACTGGAACTTTCCTAACCCCAGGTCATGCCGACGCAGATCCAAAAGGTCAAAATATAACCATCAAAAGCGGTTCGGGCAATGATACATTCGATGTTAGTACTTCGGTTATAGGTGCAGGTTTTGATAGTGCCAACGAGTCTCACACTAGACTTGTGACAATAGATAAGATCAATGTAGGCGATAAGATCAAATTTGCCGGCGGTACCACTGCTATAGAAAAAGTAACTCTAAATGCTAACGGAAACGCGCAAGATAACTTTGCTCTTGCGGCTAAACTTGGCGGATTCTTTGATGGTCCTAACAACCAAGCCGGTAAGATATATGCTTATTCGTATCTAAATGATACGTATTTGGTGTACAATGCTGCTGGTGGCGATACTGACTTTGGCGCAGGTGATACTATCGTTAAGCTATCGGGCGTAAATATTGCCAACCTTAACACAACAGTTAATGCTGGTGAAGTTACTATTAACGCATTCTGATTTCTCCTTCTTTTCGGCAGGTTTTTACCTGCCGAACCTCTTTTTTGCAAATTTAATTTTATATAAAAATCAATTTTTAGCGATATATAATGTTTGCGATTTTGCATTTTTCTATTTAGTATCAAGTTTATGACTTTAGTCTAGATCTCCAAGCTAAAACTGGCATAAAAAAGTAGTCAAAATTGGCAATTTTGGCCGTCTATGAGCCAACTTTGATATCTTAATGTCTAAAATCAAGTCGCTCAAGGTTTTTATATAAAAATAGATAGAATAATTGTAATGTCAGATTTTGGTAAATGGCACCAAAGTATATTAAGATCTAAAGCATAGAATATAGTAGTTTCTCTATATCTCCGTCGCAAGGAGCTATGTCGTAGCTTAGCAGCTTTGCCGTATCGCAGACGAGTAGGGCGGGATCGTTTGCTCTGATAAATCGGGGATCGCTTTGCACAGCTATATCGTGTCCGCTTAGGCAGCGTAAAATTTGTAAAATTTGCTCAATACTATAAGCCTTACCAGAGCCAATGTTAAAAATTTCATTGTTAGCTTCGAGTTTTAGTAGTTGCTCGTATATTCTCACGACGTCGTTTATGTCGTTATATTCGCGCTTTGGCGTCAAATTTCCAAGTTTTATTGTATGAGCTCTATCTTTAAAATGTCGCACTATTTTTGGTATGAGGAAATTTTCGCTTTGTCCAGTACCTGTGTAGTTAAATGGGCGCGCGATGATAAAAGGCAGTCCGCTTTTAGCTATCTGCTCCTCCATAAAAATTTTACTTTCGGCATATATGCTTTGCGGATTTAGCGCAGAGTTTTCGCACATGGGCATATCTCCTCCGCCGTAGACACTAGCTGAGCTTGCAAAGATCGCCTTTTCAAATTTAACGGAACCTAGAGCCTCTAGCAAATTTAGCGTACCGATTTCGTTTGCGTTTTTTATCTCGGCGGGATCGGCCATAGCAAAAGACACCGCTGCCAGGTGGATGATGTAGTCAAATTTGACGCTAAAAGCAGCTTTTATGCTGTCTTTATCAAGCAGATCAAGGCGCGTATGATTAGGCGCGCTAGGGCTCAGGGCGCCGCCTGAGACCTCGTAACCGAGCGCACAAAGGTATCGCTCCAGATAGCGACCCGTAAAGCCCTCAATCCCCGTGATAAAAACTCGCTTAGAACTCAAATCCCGCCTCGATGCGTCTTAGATCGGCTTTTATCATCATATCGCAAAGTCCCTTTAGATCAGTCTTTGCGCTCCAACCGAGCTTTTGCTTGGCTTTTGAGGCGTCGCCTATTAGTAGATCGACCTCCGCGGGTCTAAAAAATGCCGGATTTATCTTTACGATTACGTCGCCCTTATCGTTTAGCCCGACTTCGTTTATGCCTTCGCCCTCAAATTTTATTCCGATATCTAGCGCTTCAAAGCTAAGCTTTACAAAATCCCTGACAGTGGTCGTTACGCCGGTAGCGAGCACGAAGGTATCTGGAGTTGGCGCTTGTAGCATCGCGTGCATGCCTTCGACGTATTCTTTAGCGTAGCCCCAGTCACGCTTTGCGTCTAGGTTGCCTAGTTCCAAAGTTTTAGCCTTTTTTAGGGCGATTTTTGCGGCTGTATTCGTGATTTTTCTCGTGACGAACTCAAGTCCTCTTAGCGGACTTTCGTGGTTAAATAAAATGCCGCTTGAGGCGAAAATATCGTAGCTTTCTTGATAGTTTACCGTGATAAAGTGTGCATAAAGCTTTGCCACTCCGTAAGGCGAACGCGGATAAAACGGCGTCGTTTCGCTTTGCGGGACGGCTTGGACTTTGCCGAACATCTCTGATGTGCTAGCTTGGTAAAATTTGATACTTTTATCTACCGTTTTGATTGCTTCTAGTATATTTAGCGCGCCGATGCCAGTAGCGTTTGCTGTGTGAAAAGGCTCTTTAAAACTAACGCCTACGAAGCTTTGGGCGGCTAGGTTGTAGATTTCCTCGGGTCTTATTTCATTGACGACGCTTAGGATATTAAACGGGTCAGTTAGCTCAAACTCGACTAGATGAAAATTCGGCTCGTTTAAAAGACCTAGCTCGTTTAATCTCCAAAAATTCGGGCTCACCGCTCGTCTGTAACCGCCGTAGATCTCATATCCCAGATCGATCAGATATCTAGCCAGATACGCGCCGTCTTGGCCTCCGACGCCCGTGATTATAGCTTTTTTCATTATTCTTCTCCGTTTTTTAAATGTCGCATAAAATTATGATCAGTATTTATGGCTTTAAAGATTCTTAAATAAAGAGCGGCGATGTTTTGCCAGCTGTTTTCTTCTAGCCATTTTATGCGCTTATCATAAATTTTACCATCTATTTCATTATTTTTTACTTTTTCGAGTTGTTCTAGGATATCCTCGTCGCTAAAACCGTCCGCCGCTATCGTGATATTTTGCATCTCGCTAAAGATTCTTGACGGCGTAACTATAACGTTTTTACAAAGACTTAGAGAGACTCTGGCTGCTGCGCTACTACCCTCGTCGGTCTGTCCGTACGGCAATACGATCGCATCGCAACAACTTAGTTTTTCGTTTACAGTTTCTATCGGTAAAAAGCTCGTATGCCACTCTATTTTTTCACTCAAATTTAGCTTTTCGCAAATCTTGCGGCATCTTTGTAGCTCTGCCTCGCCGTCCGCGCTTGCGACCGGACTGATTATGACTAGTTTTGCGTCTATATTTTGACTGAATTTCGCAAAAGCTTCTAGTAGCACAGGTAGGTTTTTATGCGCAAATAGCAGTCCTAAAAATCCTACCATAAATTTGCCGTCCGTTTCCTTATGTTTGTTTTGCTCGGGCGCTAAATTTTGCGTTCCGTGCGGCATTAGCGTGACGTTATCGGCAAGTCCTAGTAGTCTAAGCGTATTTAGGTCGTCGATACTGTGGACGAAAACTCGGTCGAATTCGTAAAGCGTATCGTGCCAGTTTTGCTGAGTTTGGTGCGGGTAGTTTAGGATTTGCTTTGTGCTGTGAAGCGTGATGAGGCAAATTTTGCCCTGTGATTTTAGAGTGAGGACGTCTGATTTTAGCTTTTCGTCTATCTCGAAAAATGTAAAATGGTGTTGTAGCCAGATTATATTCGCATCCGTCTCAAGCCCCGATAGTAGTTTTTCGCGCTCTATTTCAAAGACTTTTATATTGTCGTTTTCTTGGGTTAAATTTGACCCATCGGCGCGCTTTTGTTCGCTCCAAGTGTAAATTTGCAAATCTGCACCCGCTCGCGCAAGCTCGTCCGTTAGGTATTTTGAGTATTCGGCTATGCCGCAAACGGCGTTATAGGTCGAAAAGTAGGCGATTTTTAGCTCGCTTGGCTCATTTTTAAAGGATTTTAGATGCGAGATGCTCGAGATAAAATTTAGCGCATTTGTCTCACCAAACATCATTTCATCGACTTTCTGTTTTAGCGATTCTATGTTTGGAGTGCGGTTTTGTAAAATTTGCTCGGCTACTTTGAGGATCTTTTCGCTTAGATCCTTGACGCTAGGCTCCGCCCAAAATGAATAATTTAGATTAAAATGCGTAACGGCCGGCGCAAATTTGTATCCGATAAACTCGCAGCTATCGTCCAAAAACTCGCACTGGCCGCTATAGTCGGTGGAGATAACCGGCTTTTTGTAGTGTACGCCTTCGATTGCCGGCATATTTAGCCCCTCGCCGCGCGTCGGTAGCACGACGATATCGCACTGCTTGTAGAGATTTGCCACGTCAAGCGCGGTTAGATCTTCGTTTAGTATCACGCGGATTTTATTGCGGTACTTTTTATCGACTAAAAGCTCGATTTGCTCGGTTACGCTATTGTGCGGGTTGGGGAAGCTTTTTATCGTTAGGCTCAGCTCAAATTTAGCTTTTTTGCAAGCTTCGTTAAAGGCTCGCAGTAGCACGTCGGCACCCTTTCTAGGTAGGCACGACGAGATGTGAAAGAGCTTTATCTTGCGCTTTTGGTCGCTGTTTTCTTGCAAAACGCTTGGCGCAGGCGGCGTTTTTAGCGGTATATCGGCCACTTTTACGGGCGTATAGCAACCGTTGTCGATGAGAATTTTTTTGATGAAAAAGGTCGAAACTAAAATGCCCTTATACTTGGAGTTTAAAATTTCGATCGTCCTAGGCGGGATACGCGACTCCTCCCAGAAAAATACCGCGATCTCAAAGCCGTAGCCTTCGCGCACGTCTTCGATTAGCGGGTAGTGGTGGTAGATCGCGACTTTGTCGTCGCTTCTTTTTGGGTGCGCGTTTTTATCCGGCACTATGCTTCTTAGCGTTTCGTACTCGTCTTTGGTTATCGCGATGTCTTCGATTTTATCGAAATAGTTTGCATGATAGCAGATAACAAAGACGTTTTTTACTTTGTTTAGTAGCCTAAATATGATGTTTCTGTTTATCGCGGCCAAACTATAGTGTCCGCTGATGTTGCCGATTACCGTTAGCTCGTTAAAGTTTTCTTTAAATTTGAGATTTTTTAGCTCCAAATTTTGCTCGTACTCTTTTGAGTGCTTTAATTCAAAAACGTTCGGTTCGAAAATGCCCTCTTGCGAGACGTAGATATCGTCTCTTATTTGCCCTTTGAGGCTAAAAATTTTTGCCCTAAGAGCCGGGAATTTATTTAAAAATATCTTGAGATTCTTTTTAAATTTAGGATTGTTATTTGCCGTCTTTTCGGTTAAATTTATACCGAATTTGAGTGCTTTTTTGAGATTATCTTTAGCGAAATTTTTACAAAATCTCAAAAACTTATATACCCAAATAAGCGGCTTTGCGACTCTTTTAAATTTAGCGACGAAAATTTTAAGATGCTCGATATCGTTTTTGATAACGGGAGCTTCGTTTTCTAGGACGTATACTTTGTGGTTTAGCGCGAGATATTTGCCGAGTAGATTTTCTAAATCGTCATGCAGGCGCGCATTTTCGTTTTGCAAATTTGCGATTTGATTTTTGCTCTCCATTAGCTCAAGCGAGCTTTTCCAAAGAGCTTCTTTTGTCTCCAAAGACTCCTTCCAAACGTCGTTTTTTAGCTCAAGCATCTGAGTTTTGTTTTCAAATGCCGATACGTCGAATCTATCGGCTAACTCTTCAAAGCTATAGCCGCTTTTGGCCGCATTTAAAAATGCTTCGCGCGTTTTTTCCTCGCCGTTTTTAAGCCCCAAAACCGCATAATCAAGTCCGACGCTGCTCAAAACGTCTCTTAGCGTTACGTTTTGGTTCTCTAAATCCTCACTAAAGCTCAAATTTGAGTTCAGCCTCATCATAAAAGTATCGCTAAAGCCTTCAAATTCGCACAGATACTCAAGCAGCATCGGCGGGATAGGCTTAACGTGCGTCGCGTCGAGATAGAAATTTAGCGTAGCGACGCGTAAGTTTTCAGGATTTGGCGTTTCAAGTATCAAGATGCCGCCGTCTTTGAGAACTCGGCGCGCTTGTTTTATTAGCTCGCAAAGCTCGCTAAACTCTAAATGCTCTGCAAGTTGAAAGGCGCTAACGAGCGCAAGGCTTGAGTCTTCTAGCTCGCTTAAAAACTCTATTGCGCCTTGATTTTTGGCCTCAAGCGCGCTTTTTTCGCACTCTTTTAGCATCTCCTCGCTCACGTCGCAGCCGCGCGCGGTAAAGCCTTTTTGCTTTAAAATTTCAAGCCACTCGCCTCTGCCGCAACCAAGATCGACCGCCGCCGGCTTTTCATCGTTTTGTTTTAAGATTTGCAAAAACGGCTCGTAAGCAAGCAGGCGTTTTTTGATCTCGCTCCTCTGGCCTCTAAATTTATCTTCGAAACTTTTATAAAATTTATCCATTTATTCTCTTTATTTCCAAACTCGGTTCAAGATACGCAAGGCCGACAAAATCGGGCTTACTAAAATTTACGACGTTAAAAATGATCGCGTTGTCGCGCCATTCGTAGTTGTTTTGCAGATGGTTGTCGCTATCGTGTAGCGCTAATGTGACTGAAAACGATCCGACGCCCAAATTTGCGTCAAATTCAAAACTAAAGTCGTACTCCTCGCCTTTTTTGAGATTTTTTAAAGCTTGTTTTAGGTGATAAGTGTTCGTGCCGTAGACGACCTGTGAGAAGCGATTTTTGATCTGATAGCCCAGCACTAGCGAGGGTAAATTTTCGTTTGCCAGTACGGTTACTTTTAGCTTGATTTTTTTGCCGACTTCTAAATTTTGTATCTTTTTGCCTGCGGCATCTAAAATTTCAACGTTTTTTATGCAGGCCTTTTTATTGCCCGATACGGTTGCGGTTTTGCCGTTTTGCAGGGTTATTTGCGAGATTTGTACGTCTTGTTTCTTTGAGATTAGGGCGTTGTAATAATCAAGCACTGCTTCAGGCTCGCCGTCTTTTAAAATTTGCCCTTTTTCTAGCAAGATCACGCGATCGCAGATGGATTTTATCGCGCCGCTATCGTGCGAGACGATGATGAGCGTCGTACCTAGGCTTTTAAATTCTTTTATCTTATCAAAGCTTTTATGCTGAAAATACACGTCGCCCACCGATAGCGCCTCGTCAATGATGAGTATATCGGGGCGATTTGCCGTGACGACCGAAAAAGCAAGGCGCATCTGCATGCCGCTGCTGTAAATTCGCACGGGATAATCAAAATACTCGCCTATCTCGGCAAAGTCCTCGATATAGGCTATTATTTCGTCGATTTGCTCTTTTGAGTAGCCCATGAGAGAGCAGGACTGATAGGCGTTTTGTCTGCCCGTTAGATCGCCGTGAAAGCCCATGCCTAGCTCCAAGATGGACGAAATTTTAGCCCCACTCGTTACGCGGCCGCTTGAGGGCTTTAGCGTGCGCGAGATGATTTTTAAAAGAGTGCTTTTGCCCGCTCCGTTTTGCCCGATTAGCCCGACTACTTCACCGGCTCCCACGTCAAAACTTACGTCTTTTAGCACGGTTTTTACGTTTTTTTCTTCTTTATTTTTACTAAACCACGAGGCAAATCGCTTAAAGTTGCTCTCGTAATCCAAGTAAGTTTTGCAGATATTTTGAACGGATAAAATCATAAAACGTCCGCCATCTCTTCTTCGGCTCGTTTATAAACGAAAAATGCGGCCGCAAGGCTTGCCGCGCCGATAAAGGCCGGATAAATCAAAAGCGAAAAATCCGGCGTCTTATCGTAGATCAAAATATCGTGATAGCCGCTAACGACGCCGACGAGCGGGTTTATGTAGATAAGCTCTTGCAAATTCGGCGGCAAGATACTCGTCATATAAACGATCGGCGTTAGCCAAAATAAAAACTGTAATACGATGGCGATAATCTGGCCTACGTCGCGCATAAAGACGTTTATCACGCCGAAAAACAGCCCAAATCCGACGGCTAGCATCACCGTAACGAGGGAAAAGATCGGCAAAAAGATCAAATTTACGCCCGCAAAATGTCCCAAAAAAGCAAATACGACCGCAATAGAGACGAATAAAATTAGATTGTTTATCGCTGAGCTTAAAACCACGGTAGCCGGAAGGACGATTTTAGGGAAGGACATTTTTTTGATTATGTTGGCGTTGTCGGTAAAAATACCGATGCAGCGCGAAAAAATCTCGCTAAAAAGCATCCAGCAAAGCATCCCGCTCATTAGGTAGATAGCGTAGGCGTATTTGCTATCGATGCCGGGTAGCTTGGCTGAGAGTACTGAGGAGAGTATGGTCGCGTAGATGAGCACCTGGGCTAGCGGATGCAATATCGCCCACGCTACGCCCAGCTTGCTTTTTGCGAATTTGGTTATAAATTCGTTTTTGACCGAATTTACGATAAAAAACCTATACGTATAAATATTTGAAAACAATCTTTTCGTCCGATTTAGCTAAATTTGCGTGATTTTAGCAAATAAAGGCTAAAAATAAAGAAAAATCGAAATTTAAATGCTTAGCTTAAATTCCTCTTTCACCTCTCCGATTTCGCTTGTTTCTATTAGTCCTCGCTTCTTTAGCTCTTTGACTAAATTTTCGGACGCTTTTTTGGTTACCTCCATATCAGCATTTATACCGCCTGCAGCCGAAAACATCCAGTATTTGTGCATCTCGGCCCATTCGAGCAGCTTGTTTACTTTTTCCATTTTAGTATCGCTGGGCGCGACCGAAATTTTGGCTAGCTCTAGTTCTTGATGATATACGGCGATTTGCAAGACGTTTTCTATATATTTTTTTAGATTTTGTCCGCTAATGTAATTTTTTAACTTATCTATTTTGTCGATAATTTTTACTAGCGGATCAAATAGGCTTTCGTCTACTTTGCCTTCATCTTTGATCTTCATTATCTTATCGATCTTGGGAACTAGCTCTAGGAATGTTTTTTCTATTCTTTGTTTTACTTTATTTTGAGTTTGTACTTTTTTTACGATAAATTTGTAGGCTTTGAGCAAGTCTTTGTTTGCCGTTTTTTCGCCGGTTTTTTCTATGTGTGGTAGCTTTTTGATCTTTTTATCTTTGCTAAGCTCTTCTGCGGTTTCCAAAAACGGTCTTTCGGTGCTTCCTTGTATTCTGGCGCCGCCTTCCGTGCAGTTATATGTCGTGATTTGCTCGTTTTTAGCCTGCTCTATATCTTTTTCAAACTGATTTTTAAATTTGTCCCATATATAGGTCGTTCTTACTTCGCCTTCTCCGCCGTAAGCTTCTACGTATAGGTATTCATCAGCCTGAGCAAATGCATGCCCGCTGGCGTGAGATTTGCCGTCCGGAGCAAAGGCTAAATCTTGGCCTATTAAAATAATATTTTTATGCCCGAGAGCGTAAGCTAACTGATAAGCCTGGTTTGCCGTAGAGTGTCCGATGCCGAGATAGCCGTATTTTGGCATATTAAACGCCATTTCGCTTTGTTGCGGCCTCATCGTAAGAGTTAGGCGGCGCGGTAAAATATTATCTACCGTTTGTTTATGTGTTAGCGACGCTACTATAAAATAAATATCTTCGTCTATTTTTTTGTTTTTGTTTTTAAAAAAGCTGGACGTAGCCTCTACGCGCTCGATTGAGGTTACGTAGTCCGGCTTTATACCGTGCTTTAATAAAATAGGATACGACGCGTCAAGGCTGATAACGGTAAAATACGGCGTAAATTTTTTAAGAGTTTCTAGTTGTTTATCTAGGCTCGGTCCGGTAGATACGATGATGGCGGTATCCATGAGCCCGTGTCTTTTTTTGATCAGATCCGTATAGCAATAGTTTGTAACCATCTCGGGGATGTGCTCTATGTGGTGTTTTATGCCTATTAGAGTATCGTCTATGCTATTGCCGTGAGCGACGACCATTTGAGATATAGCCTTGGTGAAGTCTTTGTTTATCCTTACGATATCTTCATGGAAATTTTCATAAAACGGCGTGTGAATATGCAGGTTATAAGTTTTTGCGTATGAAGAGAAAAGTTGGCTAGAAACCGCAAAATAAAACTGCGAGTATGTCGCAAATTCCGAGAAAAATAAAACCAGCCTTTCGCTAATCAGTTCATCCGATAAGTCGATTAAATTTAATGCTATATAAATAATCTCTATCTCAGGCTCCACGACGATAACTTTTTGATGCGTTTCGTTTTTTAGCAAGGCTTTATAAAAAATACCGTTGCCAAGACCGTAAAAGTACATAATAGGATATCTTTTATACTCTTTTTCGGTCGACTCTAGGATGCGTAGAACATCTTTAGCCGGGCTTTCGTAGACGTATTTTAGGGTTTTATTGTCGATGATGTTTATATCTATCGGATCTTTTCCTATAAAAACATCATATTTTTCGGTCTCTTTCATTCCCCAAAGGCGCGCGGCTAAAATTTCGTCCTGCTGGAAAAGCGCTTGTAGATTTTTTTTGAAAATAGGATTTGCGATATTTGTGACGGTTTCATCGATATTTTTATCGCCTTTGCCGCTTGTTTGATTCTCGTGCGCGCCTTTTTTTTGTAAGCTATTTAGTTTTAGATACTCGTCCTCTTTTTTCTTGGCCATTATATATCCTCCTTTGTGATTCTCTCGCTAAATTTTATATCTCTTTTTGCTTTTTTACCCAGTAATTCGGGCAAAAATTTAGGGTGCAGGCCGTATCCTGGGCGTACGCTTTTTATGTTTTTTTCGCTAAAGATTTCGCCCTCTTTGATATCCTCGCAGGCGTAAAGCGAGCGGGAAAAGCGGCGATTTTGCACGGCCTTATCGTCTAGTTCGTAGTTTACTTTGCCAAGCAGTGCTTCGGCGTCTCGCACGGCTTTTACCATTTCGCTAAATTCCCGCTCGTCCAAGCTAAAAGCTTCATCGACGCTGCGAACGCTTTTATCTAGGATAAAGTGTTTTTCTATGATGCGAGCGCCCAGACTCACGGCCACTACGGGCGCCGCGATACCTAGCGTATGGTCTGAAAAGCCGACCTCGACGCCAAATTTTCGTTTCATATCGGCAATCGTGCGTAGATTCATCCCATCAAGCGGAGCAGGGTAGCTGGACGTGCATTTTAAAAGCGCGATCCGCTCGTTTCCCGCATCTTTGCAAATTTGCACGACGTCGGCGATCTCTTGCTCGGTTGCGATACCCGTGGAGATGATGATCGGTTTGCCCTTGAGCGCGACGTACCGCACGAAATCATAATCCGTAACCTCAAAGCTTGCTATCTTGTAAGCGGGCGGGTTAAATTTCTCTAAAAAATCCGTATCGTCATTGCAAAACGGGCTTGAAAAGCAGACTAGCCCTTCGTCCCGTGCCGCCGAAAAAAGCTGCTCGTGCCACTCTCGCGGCGTCAGGGCTTGCCGGTATAGCTCGTATAAATTTGCCCCGTCCCACAGCCCGCCTTTTATCATGAAGTCCTCGCCGCGCGAATCTAGCGTGAGGCTATCAGGCGTGTATGTTTGCAGCTTTATAGCGTCCGCGCCCGCGCGCTTGGCAGCTTTTATCGTGTCAAGCGCCGTTTGTAGGCTGCCGGAGTGATTTGCCGAGAGCTCGGCGATGATAAATACCTTTTCGTCCGTGTCGAAATTTGCTATTTTCATAAATTTTCCTAACTTTTAGCCATTATATCAAGTTTGCGTAAAGATAACGACATATAGCTCATTTGCTCGTCGCGCCCGTAAATTTCAAAACCGAATTTGCCGTATAGCGCGATCGCTTTTTCGTTTTCGTTGTAGGCGCACGATTTTAGCTCGCCGACTTTGAGCGTTTTGGCGGCGTATTCTACGATGGTTTGCATTAGGATTTTGCCTTTGCCTTTTAGTTCCGGATTTGCGTAAATGCCAAATTCGCAAGAATTCGCCTCGATATCCACGAAATCAATCACGCCGATGTAGTCGCTATCCTCTTTTACCAAAAAATACCTTTTCGTTTCGTCATTTTTCAAATTTGCGATAAATTTTCTGTGTTCTTGCTCGCTCACGCTTTTGTTTTTCATATACTTCGCGACTCGCTCGTCGTTTCGCCAGCGCAAAATCATCAAAATTTGCTCGTCCGTTAGATCGGTGAAATTTATAAGCTCAAGCATATCTCATCCGCCTCGTAGATCTCGCGCCCATTTGCGGCTAGCCACTGCGCCATCTCGTTTTGATTGTCCGCGACGCGCACGGCTTTAAATTTAGCGCCCAAAACCAGCGCTTCGTTTACGAGCGAGCTAGCTGAAATCACTAAAATTTCGCTCTCGTTCATCAGTCGCGCCACCTCGTTTGGGTTTATAAAAAGGCTAAAATTTGGCTCGCTATCCGCTAAAATTTGCAAATTTGATAAATTTACGTTCGCGCTCGTCGTAATGACGGCCACTTTTTTGTTTTTAGCGAGCAAATTTGAGGCGATTTTAGCCGTTAAATTTAGCGCGTCAGTGCCACCTAGCACGATGAGGTAATTAAATTTTTTCTCGCGTTTGATTTTTGCTTCGCCATAAAACTCGCTCCTAACTAGCGGCGAAAATATTAGCTCGCAGCCTTTCGGCACTAGATTTGCGTATTTTTGGGGCTGGGCGTAGATATTTACGTTTAGCAAGTAGTCGCAAAAATGCTCTTTATAGTTGTCGTCAAAGCTTAAAATTTGGACGCTCGTTTGCTCTTTGATTAGCTTTTCGTCCGCCGCGCTAATGCCGTAATGATCGATCACCAGAAGCTCAAATTTATGCTCTTTTATCAAATTTACCAGCTCATTTACATCCGCGCTTTTTAGCGTAAAAACGGGGTAGGGTATCTCGCTCGCTAGGCTACCCGGCAGATCAATACAAGCAAAGCTAACGTCTTTAAAATTTTGCGCCAAGATAAGGTCGCGTCTAACGTGTCCGTGCCCGATTTTCGAGCCACTATCGGCGCGGATGAGGGTTTTTAGGTTTGAGATTTTGTCAAAATTCATCGAGTTTTTCCGCTAAATTTAAAATCCTAAGCGTCAAACATACGGCAGCGATGAGGTAAACGGCACCGGCCGCGGCGAAAAACAGGATCTGAACCTCGTTTAGCCCGCGATAGCTGGCCGCCAGATAAAAGATGTGCAAGATCCCCGCAACCGCAAAGATCTGCATGAGCGTTCTAGTTACCGATATTTTGGCTTTTATGTAATCTTTTTGCATTTTTCCTCAGCGGTAATTTATCTCGTAAAGCTTCTGCGCAAACTCGAAATCCTCGGGCGTGTCGATGTCGCAGACCAAATTTCGCGGCAGCAAAAACGCCCTAGAATGCGCCGCAAAGATCGGTTTTTTCTCTAGCCACGCCTCACGCGTGCCGAAATAAAACGCGCCTGCGTCGTGATAGGCTCGCTCTAAATCCTGCGAGCGAGTGAGCGCAAACTGCGGGTAAAACATATTTACGGCGCCGTCATCGCCAAGCCTAATCGCGCGCTGGATAGGGAAGCTAAACTCGGTCGAGGAAAATAAAAACTCGCACTCCGCTTCCTCAAATTTGCCGTATGCCTCGCGTAAAATTTCTCCCGTGATGAGGGGCGCGGTCGCGTAAAGGCAACAGACATGAGAGTATCCGCCGCCTAGCCTTCTCGCCGCGTCCGCTACGGCGTCGCTGCTCGTGGCGTAGTCGTCGCTCAGCGCAGCGTCCCTCATAAACGGAACTTGCGCGCCAAATTTGACGGCGACGTACGCTATCTCAGCATCGTCGGTGCTCACTATGACGCGCTCGAAAACGCCCGAATTTAGCGCCGCTTCAATGCTGTAGGCTATCAGCGGCTTGCCTAGAAAATCTTTAACGTTTTTGCGCGGTATGCGCTTGCTGCCGCCGCGAGCCGGGATGACGCAAAGGGCGCGGTTTTGATTATCTCTCATCAAATTTACCGCCCTAAACCCTGCAGCCTTGCGGCGTATCAAAGCTCTTTAAAACCTCAAAAAGCGCGTCCGCGACGAAATTTGCGTCCTCTAAACTCATGCACTGATGGCACGGGATGCTAAGCTCTGCCGCGTAAAAATCCTCGGCGCTAGGCACCGAGATATCGCCGTAGCGCTCGCGGTAAAAGCTAAATTTATAAGTCGGCTTATAGTGCACCTGTACGCCGATACCGCGCTCGTGAAGGGCGGCAAATATGTCCTCTTTGGCGCACCAAAACTGGCGAAAGAGCAAGATAGGGTATAGGTGGCGCGAGCTAACGACGTCGCTAGGTAGCTTAACGGTGCTAAAATACGGGTTTTTCTCAAATTTTTCGTCGTAAAATTTGGCGATTTTCTCGCGCGCCGCGATGGTTTCGTCTAGCCTTTTTAGCTGATTTAGCCCTAGTGCGCAGGCGACGTCGGGTAGGCGGTAGTTGTAGCCAAGCAAGCTCTGGTCGCTATCCCAGAGGCGTTTTTTAGCTATGCCGTGCGAGCGGTAGAGGCGTGCTAGGCGTGCGATCTCGTCGTCGTTTGTCGCTAGCGCGCCGCCCTCAAAGGTCGTTAGTGGCTTAACGGGGTGAAAGCTAAAAATACTAACGTCCGCTTTTGCGCCGACTTTGACGCCGTTTTGAGAGCTGCCCAGCGCGTGCGATGCGTCGTCAAGTACCTTTATACCGCGCTCCTTGGCTAGTTTTAAGATAGCGTCTAAATTTACGGGATTGCCGCCGAAATCAACCGCCGTTACGACTTTGGTTTTAGGCGTGATTAGGCTTGCTAGCGCGTTTTCGTCGATATTTCCATCAAATTTGACGGGCGCAAATTTAACCTCCGCTCCAGCCATCAATGCTGCGTTTGCCGTCGCCGCAAACGTGATGGGCGTCGTTACGACCTCGTCTCCCTCTCGCACGCCAAGCGCTAGATACGCGACGTGAAGTGCGCTCGTCGCCGAGTTCATCGCTACGACGTGCTTTACGTCGACGTATTTTGCGATCGCCTGCTCAAATTCGCCGACCTTGTCGCCGCCGGTTAGCATGTCGTCTTTTAGGGCGCTCACGACGACGGCGATGTCGGAGTCGGTGATTTGTTGTCTGCTGTAGGGTATCATTTTTGTCCTTTTTCGACTTGTCTTTTTGGGGCTCGTCTTTTTCCGCTATACGTCGTTAAATTTAAAATTTTCTCGGTCACGTATTTTATATACGCTCCCTCGCAAATTTTAAATTTGCCTCGTCTAGCGAAAAAAATACTTCGCCCCGTTTTTTATAAATTTTATACGCTTAACTCAAATTCTGGCCAAATTATTTACTAGCCTCTATCATCTCCAAAAGCCCGTCTTTATCTAGCCAAATTTTATTTTTATCCGAGCTGTACTCGAAATTTTCTTCCACGAGATGCCCTTTTTCGCCCAGCGCGTTTATGCTAAAGTCGTCGTCCTTGCTCGTAAATTTGATCGACGGGCTGATCACGTAGTGGTCCTCAAACTCGTAGGTTAGGTGCGCGTCGTCCTTGCCGACCATGACCTCGTGCATCTTTTCGCCCGGACGGATGCCGATTATTTTTACGCCAAGTTGCGGCGCCATGGAGCGAGCAAGCTCTATCATCGTCATCGATGGGATTTTTGGGATGAAAATTTCGCCGCCCTTCATGCGCTCAAAGTTTTTAAGTACGAAATTTACGCCCTGTTCTAGCGTGATCCAAAACCGCGTCATATCCGCATGCGTGATCGGCAGTTCCTTCGCGCCTTCTGCGATCAGTCTTTTAAACAGCGGCACGACCGAGCCGCGCGAGCCCACGACGTTGCCGTAGCGAACGACGCTAAAACGCGTTTTTTTGCTACCCGCGATGTTGTTTGCCGCGACGAATAATTTATCGCTGGCAAGCTTAGTAGCGCCGTATAAATTTACCGGATTGCACGCCTTATCGGTCGAGAGCGCGATAACCTTGCTCACGCCGCACTCTAGCGCCGCGTCGATGACGTTTTGCGCGCCGTTGATGTTGGTTTTTATGCACTCCATCGGGTTGTATTCTGCGATAGGTACGTGCTTCATGGCTGCTGCGTGGATGACGTAGTCGATGCCGTTCATCGCGGTCATCAGGCGCTTTTCGTCGCGCACGTCGCCGATGAAAAATCGCATCGCGGAGTCTTTGAAAACCTGCGCCATCTCGTACTGTTTGAGCTCGTCGCGAGAGTAGATGACTAGCCTTTTGGGTTTAAATTTGGAGAGTAAAATTTCTGTGTATTTTTTGCCGAATGACCCGGTGCCGCCGGTGATGAGAATGGATTTTCCGTTAAACATTTATTTTTGCCTTTCGCGGCTTGGTTTTCGCCGTGCGTCTTAAATTTAAAATCTTTCGGCCGCGTATTTTGCATACGCTCCTTCGCAAATTTTTAAATTTGTCTCGTCTAGCTAAAACGGTTCGCCGTTTATTTAAATTTTATTCAGCCGGAGCAAAAACCGTGCCTTAAATTTGATTCAAAATTTAGTTCGGTAAATTTAATTTGAGCGTAAGTCCGCTGAGCTAAATTTTAGCCAGCTCCGCAAAAAGCACTCAAAAGACAAGCTTTTACTTCAAAATCCTAGGCAGCGTGATGCCCTCCTGCGCCTGATATTTACCCTTTTTATCCGCATACGTCACTTCGCACGGCTCGTCGCCCTCGATAAATAGCACCTGCGCGATACCTTCGTTCGCGTAAATTTTAGCAGGTAGCGGCGTCGTATTTGAAATTTCTATCGTGATGTGCCCTTTAAATCCGGGCTCAAAAGGCGTGACGTTTACGATGATACCGCAACGAGCGTAGGTGCTTTTGCCCAGGCAGATGGCTAGCACGTTATCTGGCATGTTAAAATACTCGATTGTGCGCGCTAGAGCGAATGAATTTGGCGGGACGATGCACACGTCGCCTTTAAAATCTACCACGTTTTTCTCGTCGAAATTTTTTGGATCAACGACGGTGCCGCCGATATTCGTAAAGATTTTAAACTCGTCGCCCACGCGGATATCGTAGCCGTAGCTGGACACTCCGTAGCTAACCACGCCGCGTCCGACTTGCTCCTCGGCAAACGGCACTATCATCGCCTTTTCGTGCGACATTTTGCGTATCCAGGCGTCAGATTTTAGCCCCATTTTTTACCTTTATTTTAAATTTAAGCGATTATAACATAATTTAAATTTACGTAAAATTTGAGTGCCGTTTTACACCAAAATTTATCAAATTTGAATACGTTATCAGCAAATTTTCTTATTTTTTATAATTAATTTTTAAATTAAAGCAAAGTATAATAACATATTTTAAATTCTCTTAAACGAAAGGAAAATAATGCATTCAAACACGTCGCGTAAATTTGCAAATTTACGCAGTAACAAGGGCTCAAATTTGCCTCTTTCGGCGCTCACCTGCCTGCTACTAGCCGCAAGCGGAGCTTATGCTTACACCGAAGCCGGCGTTTCCGGAAATACTTCTAGCTGGGAGAGCGCGGAGTATAAAAAAGACTGGGGCTTAGTCTCCATGAACGCCTCTACGGCTTACGCTCTAGGCTTTAACGGTAGCGGAACGAAGATCGGCGTCATGGACTCTGGCGTACTTTTGAGCCATCCCGAGTTTCAAGACGGTAGGATTCATACAGTAAAAACGATCGGTAACTATAGCAAAAACGGCATGAGATACCCTGACGCCGCACTAGGAAACGGCCCGATAGATAAAAATCAACCCGTAAAAGACGGCAAGCGAAACTATGATAAAAACGATAACGGCGTATTTAAAAAAGGCGAAGCCTTTAATACGGACGGTAGTTGGATAAGGGGCGTAAACGACGCTCACGGCACCCACGTGGGCGGTACGATGGCGGCTAGTAGAGACGGTAGCGGTATGCACGGCGTGGCGTTTGGCGCACAACTATACTCCGCAAATACCGGCGGCAACGATAATATGACGTACGGGCCAAATCAAGACTACAACTACTTTCTAAAGGGCTACACCGCTTTAGCCGACTCAGGTGCGAAGGTGATAAATAATAGCTGGGGTTCGAATAGGCGCGTAAATTCCTCTTTTGCTGGCGCGCTAGGGTACAAGCCTACTTACGACTGGCGAGCCGTACCTGAATACGATGTAGAGTTTTACGACGTGGCTGTAGCCAATCAAACTACCGCGGCAAAAGACCATATAAATTTAAAAGATATGAACGAGGCTAAAAAGGCTTATTATCAGTTCGTAACTAGCGGTGAAAAAAGCTTTTTAGATGCAGCTTACGAAGTAGCGGTAAAAAGAGGCGTTATCCAGGTATTTACGGCTGGAAACAGAAGCCTAATGGCCGAATCTTTCACTCGCGCGGCATTGCCTTATTTTAGACCGGACGCTGAGGACTACTGGATCAATGTCACGGGTCAAACCGGCGCGGATGGCTATCCTAATGATTCTAACGAATACATAAGAGGACATAAGGCGTCCTCGGATATTCAGGAATTTAACCTTGCCGGACACTCGAAGTGGTGGACGATAGCTGCGCCGGCCGAGGAGATTTATTCCGCATACGTCGAGCTTACCGACAATGCAACATACGGCAAAGCTATATATAAATCATCGGGCGGTACTTCTATGGCCGCTCCTCACGTTAGCGGAGCCTTGGGCGTCATAATGCAGCGCTATCCGTATATGAGCATGCCTCAGATTAGAGAAACTATGCTAACTACGGCTAGACAAAGGACGCTAAGAGCCGGTCACGGTGCAGGCGGCATGCTAGAGCGTTGGGGTAGCGACGGCGAGGGCGTACCTAGCAACGTCTGGGGTTGGGGTATACTCGACCTTGGTAAAGCGATGTTTGGTCCTGGGCAGTTCTTAGGAAACTTCGACGTCACGATGAATCAAAACGATATCTGGACAAATAACATCTCAGACATCGCCATCAAATTTAGAAAAACCGAGGACGATAGCGACGCTGCGGCTTGGGCGGCTAGAAAAGCGGCTCTTAATGCCAAGTCAAATTTGAGCGCAGAAGAAAAAGCCGAGATGACCTTTGAAGCTGCGAGAGAGCAGGCTAGAGCTGCAAGAGCGGCGGAAGGCTATGAAGGCTCGCTAACTAAAAGAGGAGACGGCGCTTTGACTCTTGTCGGAGACAATAGCTTTACCGGAGCGGTAAATATATACGGCGGTAAAATTTCGGCCCTAAATCAATCAATCTCTTCTTCAAGAAGCATAAACGTCTATAACGGCGGCGAATTTGAGGTTTTAAACGCTCTTACTTACCAAACTCCAAGCGCGGGCGGTTTCGTGAGCACGACCAAGGCAAGCGACGCTACGCAAGTTAACGCCGTTATAAACGCGGGTGGCGCATTTGTAGTTAACGACGGCGCTCATAATCTAAATTTAACATTTAAAGAGGGCTCTTTATTAAAGGCTGCATTGCTATCAAACGCCGAGCTTGCAAATTTGGCGGCAAATCCTACTCTAAAGAAAACCCTAAGCGCGAGCGGAAACTTTGCGGGAGCAAATTTGGCTAACGTCGAGGATAGCTATGCGTTCTTTAAAACCACTAAAGAAACTGTTAGCGGCTCAAATTTGGCTCTTTCTTTACAAAAAGGCAAAAGCATGGAGGAGGTAGCCTCTACTAGCGCCGAGAAGTCGTTTGCGAGATTGGTCGAGGCAAATCCTAGCAGCGCTATTTATTCGTCTATGCTCGGAGCCACTCATAACGTAGCGGCGGCATACTTTGGCGCTTTTTCAAACGATCTAGACTTTAAAGCGCAAAACAACTCCGCTATAGACTCGTTTATGCTAGCAAATTCTATTAAAAACAAAAACGGTGCCAAAAGAGCCGATATCGACACGGGAGTCGAGCTTTGGTTGCTTAGTAGCGCAAGCAGGGTAACTTCTGACAATAACGCCGGCGGCAGACTGGGCACGAACGCATTTACAAATCTAGTGGGCGTTGATTTTCTAGTAGGCGATAGCTCAAAAGCTGGCGTATTCGTAGGTCTTGGCAGAACTAATCACAAGCTAGGCGATAGCAAGGCGGTAAAAAGCAAAGACGCGCATGCTGGTATCTACGGCGACATAGGATTTGATCCTATCAAAATCAGCCTAGGCGCTATCTACTCGAAATTTGATCAAGAAAAAAGAGTCGTTAACTCATACGCTCCTTTGGCTTACGAGTATAAAGACGCCGACGCGTCCGCTATCAGCGCATTTGCCCAGATCGCCTATACGGGGCTAAGCTATGAAAACGGCTTTAGCCTAGAACCTTATGCAGGACTAACCTATATCCGCTCTAAAAACGACGACGTAGCAAATTCTTTGGTACAGATCAGAAACGAGGATAGAGATTTGCAAGTCGCAAGCGTGGGCGTAAAACCTAGTATCGCATTTACCATGGACGGCGTAGGCCTAGTCGCAAAAGCAGATGTAGCCTATAACCGCTTCATAGGCGATAAAACTCCTAGCGCTCATATGAACGTTACAGGCCTTGGCGCAACTAAACTAGAGGGCGAAAAGCTAAAAGATCTAGCCACTGCCGAGCTTGGTATAGAGGCTGCATTTACCAGAAACTTTAGAGTCGGCCTTAGCTATGTTGGAGCATACGGCAGCAACGTAAAATCAAACGGCGTAAACGCCAAATTTAGTTGGGCGTTTTAATCTTTTGGATTAAAAGCTTAAATTTGCCTAGAGCGAGCTAAATTTACTTAGCTCGCGACGGGTTTAAATTTGACTTTGCAAATTTGCCGCATTTTGGAGATAGAAATTCGTCTCGAAAATGCGGCTTAGAAAATTAAGCGGATAGATACGACTTGCGCCGCTGCTTGTAAGATCTCTTAACGTCTACTTCGATATTTTAGTAATTGCGTCTTAAAAAACTACAAATGTAGTTTGGTAAAGCAAGAGAAATCGTGATTAGCGTCCCCGTTAATAGGCAAGAAACCGACCGCGGATCTAACGCTAGTAGCCTTTTTCATTTAGCTTTCTATAATCATCGCATCCTGGCTGAAGCCCTAAATCGCAGGCTTTGCCGTAGTACTCTTTTGCGGTAGAAAAATTCTGCCTTACGCCTTTGCCGTATTTATATAAAAACCCTAACATACCACAACCCCCAGCATTTCCGCCATCACAAGCTTTTTGAAATAATTCAAATGCTTTTTGATAGTTTTGCTTTACTCCTTGACCATTTGCATATAAAAAACCTAAGTTGTTGCAACCCAAAGCATTTCTCTTGTCACAAGCTTTTTGATACAGCCGGGCTGCTTTTTGATAGTTTTGTCCTACGCCTTGACCGTTATCGTATAAAAGTCCTAAATTAAAGCAACCCGTAGCCTCTCCTCCATCACAAGCTTTTTGATACAGTTGGGCTGCTTTTTTGTAGTCCTGTCTTACGCCTTGACCATTTTCATATAAAAAACCTAAGTTAGAGTAACCCAAAACATTTCCATCATCGCAAGCCTTCTGCCATAACTGGACTGCTTTTTGATAGTCGCCCTTGCCATAGGCTTCTTGCCCTAGCTCAAAAAGATTTTTGGAAAATCCAACGGAACACAAAACGACGAGTAAAACAAAAACTCTTTTCATCTCTACTCCTTTATATATAAAATATTTAAATTGTATTTTGTCTTTTTTGGGCTTAGATTGTTATTAATTATTTTGGCTCGAGATAAACTAAGCGGACTTTGTCTGCGACGTTATCATATCTAAATACTACTTTGCTACGTTTTGCCTATAAGAATGCGGTTTTCATCGAAACCTACCGGCGCTTATATCGGCATTGAATTTTGCCGAATAAATTTGAAAAACCCTGTTTATTATTTTGTGTAGTTATAAATAATACCAAAATATTTTTCTTATACTTTAAATATGATTTATCTCAAAAATTTAATAAATAATAAGCATTGCAGGGGTACAATTTCGTTTAACAAATACCTTCAAAAGGAGCAAAAATGAAAATCAAGTCTTTGGCGCTTATGCTTTTGGGCGTTAGCGCTTATGCGCATTTTGGTATGGTCGTACCGTCAAATTCGACCGTGGACGACGAAAAAGAGGCAAATTTACAGATCACTTACAAATTTACCCATCCTTTTGAGGGCGATATGATGAATCTGGCCCTTCCAAACGAGGCGGGCGTTTTCGTAAACGGCAAAAAAGAGGCAATAAAAGGCCTAAAAGAGCTAAAAGAGGATAAATTTAGCTACTTTACGGCTAGTTACGACGTAAAGGAACCGGGCATTTATCAGTTTTATATGGATCCAAAGCCCTATTTCGAGCCTGCGGAGGATAAATTTATAAGGCATATAACAAAAACCGTCGTCGATGCCTACGGCTACGGAGAAGGCTGGGATAAACCGGCCGGGCTAAAAGCCGAGATAGTGCCGCTAACGCGTCCGTATGGCCTTTATAAGGGAAATTTGTTTTCAGGCGTGGTTTATTATAAAGGAAAGCGCGCTAAAAACGTAACCGTCGAGGTAGAGTACTATAACACCAAAGGACTAAAAGCTCCGTCCGATTCGCACGTGACGCAGGTCGTAAACGCCAACGAGCAGGGCGAATTTAGCTTTGCGATGCCGCTTGAGGGCTGGTGGGGATTTGCCGCGCTCATCGACGACGATCAAAAGATAAAACACGAGGGCAAAGAGTATCCAGTGGAGCTTGGAGCCGTCATCTGGGTGCAAACCAAAGAGTATAAATAAATGCACATCAGCGAAGGCGTTTTAAAACCCGAGATCATAGTGCCTTGCTCGGCCCTTTGTGTCGTTTTGGTCTCAAGCTTGATTTACAAGCTAAAAACGAGCGAGATACCCAAGGTAGCGGCCGTCAGCGCGATGTTTTTTATGGCGTCTTTTATCCACGTGCCCATCGGCGTTACCTCGATACATCTCGTGCTAAGCGGCCTTGCGGGGGCGTTTTTGGGCGCAAATGCGGTTTTGGCTATTTTTATAGCGCTGTTTTTTCAGGCCTTGCTTTTTGGTTACGGCGGACTTAGCGCACTTGGCGTAAATTTGCTCATCATCGCCTCCCCAGCGCTTCTTAGCCCATATCTTTTAAAGCTTTCTTTTAAGCGATACAGATCGTTTTTCTGGTTTTTGATAGGGTTTTTACCTATACTTTGCTCTTCGGTTTTGCTCTCCTTGACGCTTGTTTTAAACGGTAAAGAATTTACGCCCGTGGCCGCGCTTGTTTTTACTTCAAATTTAGCCCTTATGGCGCTTGAGGGGATCATCTCGCTTTTTGCGCTTTCATTTATTTATAGGGTTAAAAAGGATCTTTTGATTTGCTAAAAATATTTTTGATTATGCTTTTTGCAAGCATCCTAAACGCACACTCTCTAAAAGGCTTTGCAAAGCAAGAGGGCGAATTTATCGAGATAAAAAGCTATTTTTACGGAAATTCCCCTTGTAAAAACTGCCCCGTATCTTTTATAAAAGACGGTACCCAGATAGGAGGCGCGCAAACCGACGAAAACGGCTTTGCTAGGGTTAAAATCCCCGCAGATGAATTTGAAATCCTGATCGACGGCGGACTAGCGCACGAAAAAAGGATCAAATTTACTGCAAACAAAGCTGAGCTAAAAAGCGCCGAAAGTAACGCGTCAAACGACGTCCAAAGCGTCAAATTTGACGAGAGCGAGGAGGATTTTGGGGCATATGCGCTTAAATTTATCCTTGCGTTTTTGGGAATTGGGCTGTTTTTTGGCGGAATTTATCTGGTAAAAAGAGGCAAATGAACCTATCCGTTTTACTCGTTTGCTTTACTTTTTTTAGTTTTAGAGTTTCGCTTTCAAGCGGTACGGACGCCGTTTTTATCGCGCCGGTGATCTTTTTAGCGATTTTAAATTTTAAAAATCTTTTTGAAATTTTAAAATCCGTTTTAAAACTAAATATTTTTATAATCTTAGTCGTCTTAAGCCTCGTTCTTTACGGAGAATACGCGCTTGCAAAGCTGATATTTATAAGGTCAAATTTGATCATACTTTTTGGACGGCTGGCTTTTTACGGAAGCGATTATTTTAGTATCGCGCTTGCGGTTTCGTCGCTAAATTTAGGCGACAAGCTAACGGCGATTTTTTATTTTAGCGCCAAATTTACGGCCGATCTTAAAACGATATTTTTAAGGCTAAAAAAGACTCTAAAAGTTCGAGGATTTGAGCCTAAAGCCTCGCTTTTTACCTACAAAATTTACGCAAATTTAGTCGCTATGCTTTTTTTGGAGGCGTTTTATAAGGCGAGCGTTCTTGAAAAAACCTTTGCTTGCAGGGGATTTGACGGCAAGCTTTACGGAGATAAAAGCCTCAAAATAAGCGTTAAAGACGCCGCTATAATCGCTTTAACGGTGTGTTGTTATATTTTTAGTTTAGGAGTCACGATATGAGCTGCACGATAAGCCTAAAAAACGTCTGCGCAAAAATAGGCGAAAGAACGCTTTTTGAAAATCTAAATTTAAACGCGACGCACAAGGACAAAATCGCCCTCATAGGTCCAAACGGCTGCGGTAAAAGCACTTTGCTAGAGATAATGGCTGGGCTTAAAGCGCCTTGCGGCGGGCATATCGAGCTTTTTCATCATAAAATTTCAAACCTTGATGATTACAAACCGTTTCGCCGCGACGTAGGCTACCTTTTTCAAGAAAGCAACGATTGTTTCATCTGCCCTAGCGTGCTTGATGACGTGATGTTTTCGCTACTTAGCCGCGGCGAGGACAAAGAGCCAGCCGGGGCAAAAGCCGAGAAAATTTTACGCGAGCTTGAAATTTGGCATCTAAAAGACGAGATAGTGTTTAACCTCTCCGGAGGCGAGAAAAAGCTCGTCGCACTAGCTGGGATACTGGTGGCCGAGCCTAAAATTTTGCTACTTGACGAGCCTACGACCGCGCTTGATGCGGATATGCAAAGAAGGATAGCCGCTATCTTAAAATCCCTCGACGTCACGCAGATAATCGTCTCTCACGACAAAGAATTTATAAGCGACTTAGCGAGCATAATGTACCGCCTAACAAAAAACGGACTAGAGTCGATATAAAATATCCTTATCTATATTTTTTTAAAAAACCTCCGAAAATAGCAAAATTTATCAATGTATAATGATATATTTCATAAAATTGATAAATTTTATTTCAAAGGAGAATTTTATGAAAAAATTATTACTTATTTCTATCGCGGCCGCGGTTGCCTTTGGCAGCGAAAATTTGCTCGTAGGAGCTGGCGGCGGATACAAAAAACCGGTCACTGAAGTGATAGAAAATCTCAAAAAAGACGGCGTGCAGATTGAGGGCGCGTTTGCAAATTTGGGCCAGATAACCATCCAGGCAAAAGAGGGCAAGATGGCCGCGATCGTGGGCGACGAGGCATTTTTGAAAAAAACCGACCTTGACATAAAGGCCTATGAGCGCATCGGCAAGGGCGCTTTGGTGCTGGTAACTCCAAAAGGCAAGCAGATAAAAGACGTCTCTGAGCTAAAAAATCTATCTAAAATCGCGATGCCAGACGCCAAAAAAGCGATCTATGGCGTTAGAACTACCGAGTTTTTGAAAAACTCGGGGCTTGAGGCCGATCTAGCGCCTAAGATGCTACCGGTCGCGGGCGTACCGCAAGTAGTCGCCTACGTCACGAACGGCGAAGTGGACGCTGGCTTTATCAACTCAACCGAGGCTGTGGCTAGAGAGGGCGAGTTTGGTAGCGTGATATATATCGACGAGGCGCTTTATAGCCCGGTTTTCATCTCGGCGGCCAAACTTCCGGCGTGCGAAGGTAGCGAGGCGTGCGCTAAATTTATAGACGAGATAAAAACTTCTCGCTCAAAGGAAATTTTCGCTAAATTTGGGCTAAGATAATTTAAATCGCCGGCTTTTGGCTCGGTCGAATTACCTTCAAATTTGACGTAAAATTTGCGTCAAATTTGATTTAAACGCTAAAATTTACTCGCTAAATTTAACTCAAACGAAAAGCAAAATTTAACGAAAAAAGGAAAAATTTGCAGGAACTCGCCTGGCTCGTCCATCCGCTGCTTTTAAGTGCCAAAACGCTCGCCGTTACTTTCGTACTGCTCCTGTTTTTGGGGCTTGGCGCGGCTTATTTTTTGGCGTTTTACCGCGGCAAATTTAAGGCCGTCTTAGAAGCGGCCGTGATGTTTCCTCTCATTTTTCCGCCCATCGCCACTGGATTTTTGCTGCTTTACGTCTTGGGGCGAAACGGCGTGATCGGCAAGGCGTTAAATTTACAGATCGTTTTTAGCTTTTCAGCGCTTGTTATCGCTTCGTTTTTGGCGGGCTTGCCGCTGTTTGTAAAGCCCGTTCAAAGCGCGCTTGAAAGCCTGCCCAAAAGCCTAATCGAAGCAGGTCAAAGCCTAGGCAAAAACCGCTTTGAGATCGCCGTTTTTATCCTCATCCCAAACGTCTTTAAAAGCATCGTTTCGGCGCTCGTTTTGGCTCTTGCTCGCGGTCTTGGCGAGGTCGGTATCACGCTGATGCTAGGCGGAAATATCGTGGGCAAAACCGACACCGTTTCGCTAGCGATCTATAATGCGGTTTACGACGGCGAAAACGGCCGCGCGCTTGTTTTGAGCGTAATTTTGGTCGTGCTTAGCTTGGTGCTTTTTGGATTTATAAATTTTCTCGAGCGAGCTAAAAAATAGACTAGCGTCGTAAATTTGCCATTTTAAACGCGTAAAGCCGAGAGCACCCCAAATTTACCACGAGTGTAAAACAAAATACGGCTTTGCGAGCATAAATTCATTATTTTTTTGCTACAATAAGAAGTTTTGAACTTTAACTATTTAGGAGAAATTTCTATGAAAAAAGAAGACATAAAAGAGCTGATCGAGTTTTTTAACGAGATGGACATGAACCGCATAAAAGTAAAAAGCGGGGATTTTGAGGTTGAGCTTGAAAAATTCGCCGACTGCTGCGAGCTGCCAAAGCCCATCGTCCAAGCTCCCGCCCCGACTCCGACTCCGGTAAACGTTGTGGTAAGCTCAGAGGTCAAAGCTCCTGCTAATTCTCCAAAAGACAGCATAAAATCGCCTATGGTCGGTACTTTCTACACTGCTCCAAGCCCAGGCGCGGCGCCGTTTGTCAAAGTAGGCCAACGCGTGAGAAAAGGCGACGTCGTGGGCATCATAGAAGCTATGAAGATAATGAACGAGATCGAGGCTGAATTTGACTGTCAGATCACCGAGCTGCTCGTTTCCGACGGTCAGCCGGTTGAGTTTGGCTTGCCGCTATTTGGCGTGGAGAAAATTTGATGGAAATAAAAAGAATTTTAATCGCAAATCGCGGCGAAATCGCGCTGCGAGCCTTGCGAACGATAAAGGAAATGGGCAAAGAAGCCGTCGTGGTCTACTCCACGGCCGATAAAGACGCGCTCTACGTCAAATACGCCGACGTTGCGATCTGCATCGGCAAGGAGCGCTCAAGCGATAGCTACCTAAATATCGCCGCTATCATCAGCGCGGCCGAAATCAGCGAAGCCGACGCGATATTTCCGGGCTACGGATTTTTAAGCGAAAATCAAAATTTCGTCGAAATTTGCTCGCATCACAAGCTAAAATTTATCGGACCTAGCGTAGCCGCGATGGCGCTAATGAGCGATAAAAGCAAGGCAAAGCAAGTGATGCAGCGCGCGGGCGTACCGGTGATCCCGGGCTCTGACGGCGCGGTAGCCGACACCAAGGCCGCCAAAGAGCTAGCTAAAAAAATCGGCTATCCGGTTATCCTAAAAGCTGCAGCAGGCGGCGGCGGACGCGGTATGCGCGTGGTCGAGCGCGAAGAGGACATCGAAAAGGCATTTTGGTCGGCCGAGAGCGAAGCGATGAGTGCGTTTGGCGACGGGACGATGTATATGGAAAAATACATCCTAAACCCGCGCCACATCGAGGTTCAGATCATCGGCGATAGCCACGGCAACGTCCTGCATATCGGCGAACGCGACTGCTCTATGCAGCGCCGCCACCAAAAGCTGATCGAGGAGAGCCCTGCGATCCTGCTAGACGACGATACTCGCGCTAGACTGCATGAAACGGCGATCCGCGCGGCAAAAGCGATCGACTATGAGGGGGCGGGAACGTTTGAGTTTTTGGTCGATAAGGATCTAAATTTCTACTTTATCGAGATGAACACGCGCCTGCAGGTCGAGCACTGCGTGAGCGAGATGGTGAGTGGCCTAGATATCATAGAACTGATGATAAAAGTAGCCCAGGGCGAGGCGCTACCGCCGCAAGAAAGCATCACGCTAAAAGGCCACGCCATCGAGTGCCGCATCACGGCCGAAGATCCAAATACGTTTACGCCAAGTCCAGGCAAGATAACAAAATATGTCTGCCCGGGCGGCCGCAATGTGCGCATGGATAGCCACATCTATCAGGACTACTCGATCCCGCCGTATTACGACAGTATGATCGGCAAGCTCATCGTCTGGGATACCGATAGAAACAGAGCCATCCACAAGATGAAGGTCGCGCTCGAGCAACTCATCATCGGCGGTATCAAGACCACGCGCGATTTTCACATCGCGATGATGGAAAACCAAGACTTTATCAACAACAACTACGATACCAACTACCTCTCCCGCCGCTAAATTTGCGGCGCGGCATTTTTGCCTTGTTTTGCAGCTTTAAGCGGCCGCAAGCAAGGCGATCTAACTTTAAATTTATTACTATGGCGATAAAATTTTACTCAAAGCTTTTTGACGAGTGATTTTATCAGTAGCCGCGGCATTTGTCTTTTGTGTCATTTTAAAACTTGTCCGTAAGTTTTGCTTGCCGCGCTTGCGGTAGTATCTTTTAAATTTGCGCATTTAAACCGCAAATCTTGCGTCTTTGCTTGCGATATTCAAATTTACATAAATGGTCGATTTTTGAAATGTATTTTGGATTTTAGGCGAGTAATGCGGATAAGTTTTTCGTGGTTGAAAATAACGTAAATTTAAAATCGAATTCGTCGGATATATATTTTAAAATTTGCTACGCTACGATGCTATGCGGGCTTGGGTTACCAAGTGTAAATTTCGCTCCCAAAAAAACTTTGTGCATTACCCGCTCGTTACTCGGCAAAAAATCGCCGGCTTTCTATTTTGGTCTATAAAAATTAGCGACTTTTTGTCTAAACCAAGGTGCATTTTTAAATTTAGCCTCGCCTTTTGGCTTTCTCTACACTTTGTCACGCTTTTTTGCTCATGGTCATTTGCGCGCCTGCTATGCCAATATAGCTATCTGCAATATCGATTCACGTAGTTGTCAAACCGTGTAGCGTCACGCGCTTGCCTAAAGAGCTTTCTGTATGCACGCAGTATTTCTGCGCACACAAGGTGCGACGAAGCGCGGTGCTAGATGATTTTATTAGTATTAGGCGACGGTTTTCCCTCTTTGGCTATTTTTATCGCACCGCGTAATGGTTTGGTATTGGCTGCGGGTCGGCTCAGCAGAGCATCCGAGCATAAGATCCACGCAACCCTTCGCGGTAAAATATCTCCTCGTCAAACGAATAAGACAATGTGTGCGGTGGCGTCAGATATGGCTTTTAAGGTCGCGTTAGTTATCAAAATTTAGCTCTAATTTTTGGATTTGAAGCCGAATTTTGGACGATAAAATTCGGCTTAATTTCTGGTGATTTTACTTAAGGGACAAAAACGAGTTTGGAATCAAATTTTATCGACTATTTATATAAAAATGCGAGTAAATTTTAAATTTTACCGCATATCACGAGTAGTAACCAAATCAAGATAAAATCTCAAATTTGACCCGCTCGTTTTCCTCCGCGAGATCGGTAAAAACAGTAATCAGATCGTCTGCGTAGTCGCCAAGCGCGCTAAGAGCAGTGCGATTTTTTAGATTTATCTGCGTTGATTCGTTTATCTCGCCCAGAGCGTCGTAAAGCGCGTCGAGGTTTTTTACATCTAAGTCAAGGCCGAATTTTTGCGCTAGATACTCAAAGGCCGCCGTTTTCTCGCGCATTTTCGCGCAGTTTAGAGTTATGGTTTTCACTGCTGTCTCCGCTCATAAAGTAGATAAAAGTTCTCATAATGATCGGGCGTGTAGTAGATCAACCCATCGTTAGAAAACACGATACGCTCGGCTCCGCGTCGTCCTCCGCGGTATCCGATATCGCACTCAAACCACTTGCGCCCGTCGGCACTGGGTAGTTTTTTTTCTCTGTTTGAAAAGCGGTCGCCGCCGATGCTTTTTTTGTCCGTGACTTGCCATAGGTTGCCGCTTTTAGCGTCCCATCCGAGCGCGATCGCCTCTTTTTTGGTGATGAAATTTCGCGGCAGCTCGCCGAATTTATAAATATACGCCGCAACCTCGTCTTTTGAGGTGTAAATGCCGTCTTTTACGATGTTTGCGGAAGGCGTGGTAGCTACGTTTTTGCCTGCGCCGTTTCCTTTAAATTCGCTTTGCGGTTGATTTTGTTTCGGGGCGGCCGAGTTATCCGGGATGATAAATTTAAACAGCGCCGCGAGTAGCAAAACAGCCAGCGGCAAGATGACGTTTCTAAGTAGTTGTTTGTTCAAAAAAGACCTTTTGGAATAAATTTGAAGCGCTCGCTTCGGGGTTAAATTTAACGTCAAATTTTACGAGTTAAATCCAAATTTGATAATGTCGCGCCGTAAAGACGAGAGTAAATTTACGCTAAATTTGACTAGACAAAAGCCGAATCTAACCGCATAAATCGCAGTCAAATTCGGCTAAATTTACGGCACAATTAAGCTAAATTTGCTCGTCCGAGTTCGTCAAATTTAAAGCGTATTAAACACCCTATCGCCAGCGTCGCCAAGGCCCGGCACGATGTAGTTTTTCTCGTTTAGTCGCTCGTCGATCGCAGCCGTATAGACCTCTACGTCCGGGTAAACCTCGCTAAAGCGCTTTAGCCCTTCTGGAGCGGCGATGATAGAGATAAATTTGATCTGCTTTATGCCGTTTTCGCGCAGAAATTTAACCGCGTCGATAGCCGTACCGCCGGTAGCAAACATCGGATCGATGATGATGGCTAGGCGGTTTTTGGCGTCGCGAGGCAGCTTGGCGTAGAAAAACTCCGCCTCTGCGGTCTTTTCGTTTCGCTGAAAGCCCAAAAAGCCAACGCTAGCATCTGGAATGATCGTAAATACGCTATCAAGCATACCCAGAGCCGCGCGCAAAATCGGGCAAATCATCACCTTTGTCGCGAGCTTTTTAGCCTGGGCCTGGGCGACTGGAGTCTGCACGCTCACATTGCGCAGTGCCAGATCCCTAGTCGCCTCAAATATCATCAGATGGCTGATCTCGTCCACGAGCATCCTAAATTGAAACGGCTCGGTGTTTTTATCCCTTAAAATCGCTAGTTTGTGCTCGATGAGCGGATGAGAGATGAGCCTGACGTTTTTCATTTACAGACCCTTCGCTAGCTTTTCTGTGTAGGCTTTTACGTCAAAATCCTTCACCCTAGCTACGCCGTCGTCGACTGCAGCTTGCGCTACCGCAGGAGCCACGGCTAAAAGCACGCGATTGTCAAACGGTTTTGGTATGATGTAGTCTTTGCCAAATTTTAGCTCTTTTACGCCAAACGCCTCGCAAACCTCCGCAGGAACGGGCTCTTTAGCCAAATTTGCAAGCGCGCGCGCCGCAGCCATTTTCATATTTTCGGTGATTTTTTTAGCTCTGACGTCTAGCGCGCCGCGGAATATAAACGGAAAGCCAAGTACGTTATTTACCTGGTTTGGATAGTCGCTGCGGCCGGTTCCCATCATCACGTCGTTTCGCACGCTTGCGACGTCTTCAGGGAAGATTTCCGGAGTCGGGTTAGCAAGTGCGAAAATAATCGGCTCGCCGTTCATAGACGCGACCATTTCTTTGGTTACTACGCCTGGTTTGCTAAGGCCTAGGAACATATCCGCGCCCTTCATCGCGTCCGCTAGCGTTCTATCTGCGGTTTCTAGGGCGAATTCTAGCTTTTCCGGAGTTAGATCGGTGCGGCCTTTATGGATCACGCCTTTGCTATCTACCATCACGATGTGTTTTGCGCCTAGAGCTTTATACATCTTAGCGCATGCGATGCCTGCCGCGCCCGCGCCGCTAACTACGATTTTGATTTTAGAGATGTCTTTGCCCGAAATCTCCATCGCGTTTATTATGCCCGCACTTGTTATCATCGCCGTGCCGTGCTGATCGTCGTGCATGACCGGGATATCGACTGCTTCTTGTAGTTTGCGCTCGATCTCAAAGCACTTTGGAGCGCGGATGTCTTCTAAATTTATGCCGCCGAAAGTCGGAGAGAGCGCTTTGCAGATTTCTACGATCTTATCAGGATCATGCTCGTCTAGCTCGATGTCAAAGGCGTCTACATTTGCAAATTTTTTAAACAAAACCGCTTTGCCTTCCATTACCGGCTTGCCCGCTACCGCGCCGATGTCGCCTAGACCGAGCACGGCCGTACCGTCGGTGATGACGGCTACTAAATTTGCTTTGTTGGTGTATTTGTAGGCTAGTTCGTTGTTGGCCTCGATCTCTTTACAAGGTACCGCAACACCCGGCGTGTACGCCATAGATAGGTCTTTTGCCGTCGCGCACGGGGTTTTTACTTTTATCTCTATCTTGCCGCCCTCGTGATACGCGAGCGCCTCTTCGTTAGTTACGTGTGTCATTTGTTCTCCTTTAAAATATTTCTTATTCGTTTTTTCGTCTCGTCCGCGCCCAAAACTTCGAGCACCTCAAATATCCCCGGGCTTACGCTATTTCCAGTTAGCGCGACGCGAAGCGCCTGTGCTAGGTCTTTTAGCTTTAAGCCGTTTGCTTCTAAAAATTTACCCGTCATCTCCTCATAGCCTTTGGCGTCTAAATTTTCGCCTAAAATTTCGGCAAATTTAGCCAAATTTTCCTTGCTTTCGGGCGTGATAAATTTAGCGTAGGCTTTCTCGTCGTATGCGCTTGGAGCGTTTATGATCGTCCTTGCGCTCTGGCTCATCTCGACAAGCGTTTTTGAGCGTTCGCGCAATGAATTTAACAGCACCTCGCCCTTTGGCATCGCTTTAAAATCTATCTCAAATTCAAGCATCTCACGTGCTAGTCTCTCATACGGCAAAGTCTTGATATAGTGGGCGTTTAGCCACTCTAGCTTGCTTGCGTTATAGGTGCTTGAGCTTTTGTTTATATCGTGCGGATCAAAGTACTTTAGCATATCGTCCATACCGAAAATTTCGTCGTTTCCGTGGCTCCAGCCTAGGCGCACGAGGAAATTTAAAAGAGCCTCAGGCAGATAACCCATGCGTTTATACTCCATCACGTCGGTCGCACCGTGGCGTTTGCTCAGTTTACTACCGTCTTCGCCGTTTATCATCGCGACGTGATAAAATTTCGGCGCCTTAAAGCCCAGCGCATCATAGAGTACGATTTGCTTCGGGGTATTTGATAGATGATCGTCGCCGCGGATGACGTCCGTTACGCCCATTAAAGCGTCGTCTATCACGACCGTGAAGTTATAGGTCGGAGTGCCGTCGGAGCGCGCGATGATAAAATCATCTAGGATATCCTCGACTCTAAATTTGACCTCGCCTTTTATGCCGTCGTCGATCACGATCTCGCCGCTTAGAGGTGCTTTGATACGGATAACGGGCTCAACCCCCTCAGGCGGAGTGCCTGTAAATTCGCGGTAGCGATTGTCGTATTTAGGCCTCTCTTTTCTCGCTTCTTGCTCGGCGCGCAGAGCGTCTAGCTCGTCTTTGCTCATGTAGCATTTGTAGGCTTTGCCTTCGGCTAGCAGCTTTTGTACGTACTCTTTATACACATCAAATCTACGCGACTGATACGTCACCTCGCCGTCGTGATCTAGCCCGCACCAGGCAAAGGCCTCTTTTATCGCTTGCGTGGCCTCCTCGGAGTTGCGTTTTAGGTCGGTATCTTCGATGCGCAGCAGAAATTTGCCGCCGTTTGCTCTAGCGTATAAGTAGTTATAAAGCGCCGTCCTAAGCCCGCCGATGTGCAAATATCCGGTCGGAGAGGGGGCAAATCTAGTTACTATTTGTGAATTTTGCATTAAATTTTACCTTGTATAGCTTGCGCTTAAATTTAAAATGTTATAATGCTCAAATTATATTTACTTTAGACTTAAACAAAGGTTTTATATGTTAAAAAAGATCTCATTCGCCGCGTTTTTTCTCAGTTTTTGTATGGCTAACGCGAGCCAGATCTCAAACGGCATAGCCGTCATCATCGAAAACGAACCCATCACCGTAAACGAAGTGCGCAAAGCCGCCGCGCAGCTGCAAACAAGCGAAGCAAACGCGCTAAATTTACTGATCCGCGATAGACTCGAAACTGCGCAGATCAAAAACCTAAAAATCGAAGCTAGCGACTACGAGCTAAATCAAAGGCTGCAAAAGATCGCAAGCGAGAGCGGTATGAGCGCCTCCGACCTACGCTCGGCCGTGCTATCAAAGGGCGGCGACTACGCACAGTTTAAAGACGACGTCGCAAAAAGCATAAAACAAGAAAAGCTATATCAAAGCATATTTGCCGAGGCTAAAATCAACATCTCGGAAAATGCGGCAAGGGCGTATTTTGAGCAAAATCGCGACCTTTTTGCACACTTTACCGACGTGAGCGTGACTAGATACGTGGCGCCTTCGATGCAGCTTTTAGAGGCCGCCAGACAAAGCTCCCCGATGAACGCCAACCATAGCGTGCACATGGACGTCCTGGATCTAAAAAGCGAGCAGATCCCGCCTCAACTACGAACGATATTTCAGCAGACCCCGGACGGCACTTTCACGCAGATTTTCCAGACTCCAGAGGGCTTTGAGATGTTTTACGTAGCGTCTAAAAAGGGGCAAACGATGCCTGAATTTGACGAAGTCAGAGACGAAGCGATGAACGCACTTTATAAACTCGAGCAAGACCGCGTCATCGGCGAATACTTCAACAAGCTCCGCGCCAAAGCCAACGTCAAATATCTACGCTAAACTCAAATTTGAGCGCAAATTTAAGCCGATTTGATTCGGCTTAACTTCTTTTATTTTCGGTCAAATTTGACCAATTTTTTAAATTTAGTTGCTTACTTGCCAAGACCCGCACCTTTACGGTATAAATTTATCTCCAAACGATATCAAATTTAATCTCACGAAGTCATGGATACCATAAGCTACGATAGGCTTTCACTTTCTGAGTGATAGTTTTATGTGGGAAGCAATGAAATACACACAACCTTTTAGTGGCTCGGTCTTGGTCTGCGAGTTTTACAAGAAATTTAATGGTCAAACGATAGTGGCAAGCCGCACGTTAAATACTAAATTTTTAGGCGAAAAAGAGCAGATGGACGATACTCTTTTTAACGATGAATTTAGAGTTTTTACAGACAACAAGGTCGAAGCAAGATATCTTTTGACGCCTGCGTTTATGAAGCGCTTGCGCGAGCTAAAGATAAAATACGCCGCAGAGATTGGCGTGAGCGCGGCGTTTATGGACGATAAATTTTACCTATTTTTAAACGGAGCGGAAAATAAATTTGAGACGACGCTCTTTTCGCTACCGCCTAGCCTTTATGAGGTAAAGCAGATAAAAAAGGAAATTTCAGAACTTTTATCTATCATAGACGAGTTAAATTTGAGCCTTGATATTTTTAAGTGAGGGCAAATTTGACGGCTTAGATGATTGGGGATTTTGCGGATAAATTTGAGCGAGAATTTACGGCCGTACCATCTAGTGTCTTACTAGTTAAAATTTAGCCGCTCGCCTTAACCCGTTTTTAGGCTTTTGATGATATAATTTCTCAAAAATAAGACTTTTGCGGTTTGAGGCGAGTTTAAAAAATAGCAAATTTAATCAGCTTAAATTTAACGCCTCCAAAAACGCAAATGCTCTAAAATTTATCAAAAAAAGGAGCCAAAATGAAAACGCTAGTAGTTTTATCTCACCCGAATTTCGCCGCCTCTCGCCTAAACAAGGCGCTGGCAAACGCCGCTAAAAGCGCAGGCGCCGAGGTTCGCCACCTAGAGGGACTTTACGGCACCGACGCCCTTAAAATCGACGTCGCAGCAGAACAGGAGGCGTTTTTGCGCGCCGATCGTATCGTGTTTTTGTTTCCGATGATGGGCTTTAACGTGCCCTCCATGCTAAAGGCCTACATCGATTACGTGCTCAGCCGCGGCTTTGCCTACGGGCAGGGCGCGAAGATCGCTGGCAAACAGCTGCAAATCGCCGTTAGCGCGGGCGGCGGGCTAGGCGAATACTCCAAGCACGGCGCGATCAAATTTACCCTAAACGAGATTTTGCTACCGCTTCAGTGTTGCGCGGACTTTTGCGAGCTTGTTTACGGGCGGATTTTTGCTAGCTGCGGCGTGGAGCCGGGCGTGCCAGATAGCGTGATAGAGGCGCACGCAGCGAGATTTACGAAGCTCTTAAACGATGAGCTTGAAGAGCACGAATACCAAATTTAACGACGCAAAATAGCTCGACCCTGGGCTAAAATTTGCACCGCTAGCGGCGATTTCCCGTGCAGAGTCGCCGCTTTTTCAAATTTAACTGCACAAAATGCCTGCTTGGACTCCCAAACAATGCGAGCGACTCGGCGTATCGCGGAGATTTTGCTGGTTTTGCGCCATAGTCCTTTGCGGGGCGAGCTAGTTTTTTGTTTTTCCTGACGGCCCAGACTCGCACTTTTATCGTACTTTGCTTTGGTGCGGGCGTATTTTATGGCGAGATTTGGTCAAATTTGCAGTATCGCACCCGAGCTCGCGACCGTATCTTTTGCCGCGAGCGATGATTTTAGTTTTATGAAATTTTTACGCATTGGGATTTGGCTTTAATTTTTGGCATATTAAAGCGGTGCAAATCCTTATAAATTCGGAGTTTTTATGATTTTTGGCAAGATTGATTATCTAAATTTGCTTCCTTTTCACGTATTTTTAAAGCGCTCGCGCCTAAGCTCTCAGGATAAAAAAATCATCGAATTTAAGAAGGGTGTGCCAAGCAAACTAAACCGCGATCTGCGCTGCCGTAGGATCGACGCAGCCGTGGTCTCAAGTATTGAAAGCGGCAAAAAACGCTACAAAAAAGTGAGCCTAGGCATCGTCGCAAAAGGCGACGTCAAAAGCGTACTCGTGCGAAAGGGCACCGCCGCGCGTCCCGACCCTGCGTCTGCGAGCTCAAACGCACTAGCAGCAGTGCTGGGGCTAGAGGGCGAGGTACTCATCGGCGACCGCGCGCTAAAGGCGTATCTGCGGGAGGGCGAGGAGGCGTTTTACGACCTGGGGCGGGCGTGGCGCAAGCGGACGGGCTTGCCGTTTGTTTTCGGGCGATTTTCCTGCGTGAAGGGGCGCGGCGCGTATGAGCGGCTGGCGCGCGAGTTTTTGCGAGCAAATGTCAAAATCCCAAACTATATCCTCGCCAAATACGCCCAAACTAGGGGCATCAGCGCGGATGATATCAAGTGGTATCTAAAATTTATCAGCTACGAAATCGGCGCAAAGGAGCAAAAGGCGCTGCGGATATTTTTCAAAGAAGTACGAAAAAACGGACGCACGGCGAAGCTTTTGGCGCGAGACGAGCGGTAAGCGCAAATTTACTCTAGCGCGCTGCTTTTCAAATTTGCCTTTTTATCTCGGGCGGTTTTCGCGGTCGCTTAAAATGCTTTAGTTTGGACTTGATCCGTCCGCAACGTTAAATTTTTAACCTCTTTAAGCGGCGACGCACTTTTAGAAGCTAACAAGATTTAGTCAAATTTGAAATTTGACGGGCAAATTTGCGGTCATTCTCGTCAAATTTGCCTGCTTAAATTTTAAATTTACGCCCACCGCGAGCTCAAATTTATCTTAGGCTTCGTCTTTGCGCCGAGATTATTTACTTCAAATTTGAGCTTGAACTAGATTTACTTCGGTTGCCATCTACGTAAATTACCTTCCCCGTATCCCCTATTTTTATTATTTCATTCATCTTTTTTTGCTCGTTTGCCCAAGATATAAACGATCTCACGTCTTGAAAAGTTCCGTTTGGATCGGTGCAATATTTTTCTAAATTTTTTATGGGCATATCTACATAAAACGGTCTTTTTTTGTTTATACTTGCTCCGTCTATCCATCTCACTTTGTACCACAGGTAAGTCTTATAGCACTTGCCATACGCCTCCTTTAGCTGATCCTTGGTAGGAGCGTTAGGGAGGTCGTATTTTATAAAGACATCAAGCATTGGTTCGTAGTTTTCGTAGTTACCTAGATATGCCCAGCCGCTTAGCTTTAACGGTCTATTTTTCTCTTCATCTTTTATGCCTTTTAACCCGATACCCATTTTAAACTCTTTGGGTTTATACCCCGTGCTTAGCATTAGTTCTGCCATTTGGGGTAGATTTCTATCTACTAAGTATTTAAACGGATCTGATTTATACCTAGTGCTCGACTCTACGCATTGCGGATTATTTAGATCCGTCTCTGGACGCCCCTGATCGTATTTGTAGCGTATTGTTATGTTGTTCTCGCCGTTTATGATTATGGATTCAAATCTGGAAGAATCATAGTATCTGTTTGTATGGGTATGCGGCGATACATACTCCACCTCTTCAAATTTAACCCCTTTTTCTAGTAGAATCTTAGCTGTATCAATGGAGTTTAACATAATGGCATAAGCCATAGGAGATAGACCGAATCTATCTTTAGCCCTGATACCCGCCCCTAAATTTAATAAAGCGTTAAAGGTATTTACGTCGTTTCTAAAAGAGCTGTACATCAGCGGAGTTCTTTTATCCCTCATCTCTACGTCGGCGGTTAGGTTGTTATCTTTTATAAATTTAACTACGAAGTCGGTATCCTTTCTATCAAGAGCGGCTCTTAAAGGCACGAGAGTAGCGTTTTTCTCTTTATCGCAAACGATATCGGACGAACCGAATCCAAACGCCTCTATCTCCTCTTGCGTTACGTATTTGGCTAGCTCGGAGTTTGGGTCTATTTTAGTATCGGGAGTGACGGTAAAACCCGTAGGCATAGAGCCTGAGCCAAATTTATCAAATTTAACTCCTAAAAAAGAAAGATAAAAAAGGATAGCGGCAAAGGCGGCGAGGGTGAATATAGATTTAAAAAAGCTTTGCAAATTTGATCCTTTTGCTCATGACTAAATTTACGAAATAGTAGCCAAAGGGCGGTTAAATTTGAGTGAAATTGGAAGGGAAATTTGGAAAATGCGGAAGTAAATTTGGGCGGGTTAAAGATGCTAAAAAATCGCACCGAAAACGGACGGGTTTATCTCGTCAAATTTAAAGCGCAAATTTGACGAGAGACGGCCGCGCGGGCGACTCGGGCAAGTTAAATTTGCCTGCCGGCACGAGCCTAGCAAGCAAATTTAAGCGCGTAGTCCTCAGTCGTCAAACTCTTGCGAGATGACGGGCGAGAACTCCTCCCAGCGGAGTTTTGTTTTGGCCGTAGGCATCTTGCTTTGAAACGGCTCTTTTTTCATCGAGGCTACCGCCGCGCTGTCACCGATCGGCGCAGGAGGGGCTTCTACGCCTAGCACCGCGCGCTCAAGATCGATAAAATCGCGCAAGATAACCGCGTAAGAGGCGAAAAAGTCTGCATTTTTGTGAGCGGATAAAAATTTGATAAATTCATCTATAAATTTATTCGTAACGTCCGTAAATAGCTTGCTGCTGATATTTGCCGCGCCCGCTACTTCGTCGCGCAAAAAGGTCGCCGTGGCTAAAAATATAAATCCGACGTAGTCCTCGCTGTCCTTGCAGACGTCTTTGTCTCTGCGGTACGGGCTTAGCTTCAGGCACTCGATCACGCGTAGCCTAGCCGCGCCGTCGTCGCGTCCGTCCTCGTAAAACGAGGCGTTTAGCGGGATATTTGAGTAAGAAAAGTCAAAAAGTACGTCGTTTTGCTCCCTGGCGAATTTCTCAAAGTCAAATTTGGCCAAATTTGCAAACGCAGCCTCGCTCGCAGGCGTAACTGGACTAGTAGCCAGGTAGGCTAGCTGCTCGCGCCAGCGGTCAAATTTGCCGCCGTGCTCGTGAAAAAACAGCGGATAGGCCAAAAACTCGTAAAAATACGCGCGCGCCTTGGTTAAGTTATTGTCCATTTAAAACCTCTTCTTTCATTTGATCCATTTGCGCTTTTATCATCACTTTGGCTTTGCAGTCCGAGCAGCAATAAAGCGTCTTTAGTTTGGCTTTGTCGCCGTTAAATTTAGGCGCCATGATCGCGGCGATCTTTTCGACGGCCTTTTTGGTCGCAAACTCCTTGCCGCACTCGATACAGGCGAAAAGCTCGTCTCTGGCTAGCTCGCTAAAGGTAAAGAAACTAGGCTCCAGGTCAATCTTGCCGGGGCGTAAAAATATCGTGTCTTTTTCCGCGCAGCTAAGCTCGCAGTATCCGCACGCGGTGCAGACGCTCGGGTTAAAGACGATGGAGTTTGTTTTCTTGTCCGCGACTAGGGCGGCGACGTTACACGCTCCCACGCAGCTTAGGCACAGCGTGCAGGTGTCGCGGTTTATCTCGACGCGGCCGTATCTGATGAGCTCGGTAGTGCTAACGGAGCCTAAATTTTGATCTCCGACTAGCCACTCTAGGCGTCTGGCGAAAATTTCGCGCTTTGGCAGAGCGTACTCGGTGACGGAGTGCTGCGAGCCTTCGATAAATTTGGCCTGAGATAGGGCGCTTTTTAGCTTGTCTTCGTTTTCTGCTACGAGGACGGCTTTTTCATGAAATTTAAGCTCATAAATTTGGTTTAAAATATCCACCGCGTCTTTGGTGCCTTTGCCGATATTTTGCTCGTAGATCACGACCTGCGCGCCGCTTTCTTGAAGCAATGTAAGCAGATGCGTCTCGCTCAAAAATCTCTCACCGCTCACGGCAAAAGGCAACACGTTTGCGGGTAAATTTACGCTTAAGTTTTCTAAATTTGCCTTTGCGGGTACGACTAGAGCGATCCGGCCGCGGTAGAGTTTGGCTATCTCGGCAAAAGAGTTTCGCGGCATATCCGAGTAATCAAGCGCGCCGCTAGGGCAGACGCTCACGCAGCCGCCGCAGTTTACACAGTCGATGTGAGAGAAAACTAGGTGCTTGGTCTCGTCCTCTTTTAGGATCGCTACCGTAGGGCAGGCCTCGACGCATCTGCCGCAGATTTCGTGTCTGCGCTCGTGATACTGGCAGATCGTGGAGTCGTAGTGGACGTGGCTTTTAAATTTAAATTTCGGGCTTTGCGCCTCTAGCTGCGCGGCGATTTCCTCGTCGCTTTTGCCTGCGATCTCGTAGCAGCCGCTTTGTTTTAGCATGTATTCGCGCGCGTTTTCTACGAGGAAAAAGTCGCAGTCTACCTCAAACTCGCCGTCCGGGCGCAGCACCAGCACGCTTAGTTCGCCTGCGGCTCCGTAGATAAATTTGATCTCAAAATGCGTCAGCTCGATAGTTTTAAAGCCTTTTTCCTTAAGCAAATTTGCCAAATTTTCGCGGCCGCCGTTGCTAACGATCACGACGTTTTTGCCGACTGGTTTTTCGTAGTCGATGTCGCGCGCTAGGTCAAAGGCGCTAGCTCTTGCCTCATAAAGCAAAAGCGTGTTTTTAGCCTTATCCAGCACCGAGTCTGCGGTGTTTTTTAGATAAAAATTTATCTCCGGCGCTACGACGCTTGCCTTTAGTTTGGGCGAATTTGAGACGAGGTAGTCGCCTTCGCCGTTTATCTCGATCTGCTCATTTAGCATCAAATTTTCGTCAAAATCGTTGTAAAAACCAAATTCTTTCATGATTTTCTCCCCGCGCTACGCGTTATCAAAATTGAGCGCATTTTAATACTAAAGGCATTAATAGGCTCTGAAATTTTACATTTATTTTTTTTAATAAGATTAGATTTATCCAAATTTATGCTAAAATCGCGCTCGGTAACACAAATTTACTAGGAGCGAATTTGAACGAACTACGAAAACTCCCGCAGATAGATAAATTTATAAAAAACGAGCGATTTTTCGGGCTTGACACGAGCTTGCTGACTAAGGTCGCCAGGGCCGAGCTAGAGAGCCTGCGCGCTCAAATTTTAGGCGGGCAAAACTGCCCGGGGCTTGACGCCATCGTCCAAAATACGCTCGAAAGATACGAAAAGGCGTCAAATTTGAGCCTACGAAGTCTAATAAACGCAACCGGCGTCATCATCCACACAAACCTCGGCCGCAGCGCGATCGATCCTGAAATTTTACGCCGAGCCCAGCCTGTTATCACGGGGTATTCAAATTTAGAGTACAGCGTCGAAAAGGGAGGCCGCTCAAACCGCTACGACTACGTGGGCGGGCTGCTGGCTGAGCTTTTTGGTTTTGAGGACGCCGTCGTCGTAAATAACAACGCAAGCGCCGTGTTTTTGGTGCTAAATACCTTCTCAAAAGGCGGCGAAGCTATCATCAGCAGAGGCGAGCTAGTCGAGATCGGCGGGAGCTTTCGCGTGCCCGAAGTCATGGCAAACTCGGGCGCGATCCTGCGCGAAGTGGGCACGACGAATAAAACCAACCTGCGCGACTACGAGGAGGCGATAAACGAAAACTCGAAGCTGATCTTAAAGGTGCATAGGTCAAATTTCGATATCGTTGGCTTTAGCGAGGACGTACCGATGCCAGATCTTAGCGCGCTGGCGAGGGAGCGAAATTTGATTGATTATTTTGATCTTGGCGGCGGATTTTACGGTGAGCTGCCCTACGGTCTCGAGCGCAACGAGCCCAATCTAAAAAACCTAAAAGACGCCTCGCTCGTTAGCTTTAGCGGCGATAAGCTCTTTGGCTCCGTGCAGTGCGGCATAATCCTAGGTAAACGCGAACTAATAGCAAAACTAAAGAAAAATCAGCTGCTAAGAATGCTGCGCGTGGATAAGGTGATCATCTCGCTTTTGGCTGAAAGCGTCAAAGCCTACGCAAACCGCGAATTTGAGCTTATCACGACGGTAAAACAGCTCTATAAAAGCGTAGAGGAGCTGGAAAATACGGCAAATTTTATAAACTCGCGGCTAAAAACTCCGCTTGAAATCGTTCGCACGACGACCTTTGTAGGCGGCGGCACGATGCCAAACAAACGCATACCTAGCCTCGCGCTGGCCGTCAAAGGAAACGCGAACGAAAACGAGGCTAAATTTAGGAAAAATCTCGTGATCGGCCGCATCGAGGAGGGCAAATTTCTGCTCGATCTTCGCAGCGTGCTGGACGCGGACGTGCAAAATTTGATAGAAAAAATCAACGAAACGGATGAAAAATGAGCTTAATAATAGGAACGGCCGGGCACATCGACCACGGTAAAACGGCGCTGATAAAGGAACTAAACGGCTTTGAGGGCGACAGACTCGAGGAGGAGCAAAAGCGCGGGATCACGATCGATCTTAGCTTTTCAAATTTGAGTAAAAACGGCGAAAATATAGCATTTATCGACGTGCCGGGGCATGAAAATTTGATCAAAACGATGATCAGCGGCGCGTATGGATTTGACGCGTGCCTTTTCGTCGTGGCGGCAAACGACGGACTTATGCCGCAGTCTTTGGAGCATTTGGAGGTTTTAAATATCCTTGGAGTTGGCTCGCTCATCGTCGCACTAACAAAGTGCGACCTAGCTAGCGCGGAGCTAATCGAGCAGCGAAAGAGCGAAATTTACGCTGCCACGCAAAACTACAAAAATCTACAAATTTTAGAGATTTTCCCGGTTAGTATCAAGGATAGCGCGAGCATTGATGAGCTGCGAAATTATCTTTTTACGCTAAAGGTGGCTAACCGCGAGCAAGATGGCGTTTTTAGGTATTACATCGACCGCGTTTTTAGCCTAAAAGGTATCGGAAACGTAGTCACGGGCACCGTGATAGAGGGCAGCGTGACGAAAAACGAAAAGCTGTTTAACTACGACGCTGGCAAAGAAGTGCAGGTGCGAAGCGTGCAGAGCCATGACACTTTCGTTGACCGTGCCGGAGTTAGTAGCCGCGTGGCGCTAAATTTGACTGGAATCGAGCTAAACGATCTAAAAAAAGGCCAACTGCTTAGTAAAAAGGGCTTTTTTAGAGGATTTCGCGAGATAGACGCGATAGTTTTTGCACGCGAGCTAACGCATGGGCAGAGCGTGACGTTTTGCGTCGGCGCAAAGGCCGCGCCCGCAAAGGCGCTCGTTCTTAGCGAAAAAGACGGCGGGATATTTGCGACGTTTAAATTTGAAAGGGATATGTTTTTAAAATTTGACGAGCCGTTCGTGCTCATCGCAAACGGCCGCGTCATAGGCGGCGGCAGGGTGCTAAACGCCGTGAGCGAACCGATGAAAAAATCAAGCAAAATTTCGTTTTTAAACGCGCTGCTTAAAAAGGACTTCGTAAGCGCCTTTGCGATGCTAAAAGATACGCATAAAAACGGCTTTGGCATCATCTCGGCCTATCAGCGTTTCGGGCTAAACCACGAGGAGGCCGTAGCTATCGCAAAACAAACGCCAAACGTATTCGTCGATGAAAAAGCGCTAAATATATACGATCTAAGCGCAGTCGATCGGATAAAAAGCGCGGTCAAATTTATGATAGAAAAGAACGAATTTGCGGTATTTTCAGCTACGAGTATCAGCTTAAAGCTCTCATGGGCTAGCGAAAGCATCGCTCAAAAGGCGCTTGACGAGCTAGAAAGCGCGGGCATGATCGCTAAAAACGACGGCGTCTACACCAAAACGGGCGTGGATATGAGCAAGCTAAAAATCAGGCTCGAGGAGAAAATTTACGAGATTTTGCAAAGCGGAAATTTAGCTCCCTTGGCGCCGTATAACATCTACGACGAGCTTGAGATCGACCGAGTTAGCGGCGATAACGCGCTAAAAAAGCTAACGGGCATCGGCCGCGTAGTGAGGCTCGCGCATAATCTTTTCGTAACGTCAAAGGCCCTAAACGAGGCGCTTGCCAAGCTAAAAGCTATCATCTCCGCTCAAGGATTCGTAAACGTAACGAACGCGAAAGAGGCGTTAAATTTGAGTAGAAAATACATAATCGCCTACCTCGAGCAACTCGATCTAGATCCAAATATCGTTAAAAACGGCACGGACCGAGTTTTAAAAGCGTGATTTTTTATCTATTTATAAAAAGCTAATATAATCCGCGCAAATTTTTATAAAGGAATGAAATGAAAAAAATAGTTTTGTCGCTAATGGCGGCCTGCGCGATGTTTGCTGCGTCAAACGAGCAAGTAGTCGGTTTTTATTCGCAGATGGTCGGCGAGGGCGTGAAAGTAAACGTGACCGAGCGTAAACCGATAGCCGACGGCATCGAAGCGGTCGTGGTAAATTTGAGCAACGGTCAAGTGAGCCAAGACGAGGTTATCTTTACTAAAGGCGACCTGCTTTTCCCGGATATCATCGACCTAAAGGCGCAAAAAGCCTACTTGCAAGAGATAAAAAAGGAAATAGCGGCGAAAAATATCTCAAAAGTCTATAAAAACGAGCAAAAAGAAAATATCATCACTCTAGGAAACGACTCTAAAAAGCCTACTATCGTGATGTTTTCCGATCCTGAGTGCCCATACTGCCGCCTAGAGCTTGAAAAGATCGAAGCGACGTTAAAAGAAAGCAACGTAAAGCTAATCTTAACTCCGGTTCACGACGTATCGTCTTTGCAAAAGAGCTTTTTGATCTATAAAGACGCCGCAAGCGCGAAAACCGATAGCGATAAGATCAAAATTTTACGAAAATATTTCGCGGACGACTATAAGGTTGCAGATGGTGCTGTTAGCGATGCTGACGTAAAAGCGATGGATAACTTAAGACAAAAATACTCTGCTGCAGGCGTTCGCTCCGTGCCTTTTATAGTCAATTTAAGTGACCTTCAAAAATAATCCCTAACGTAAATTTGAGCTAAATTTGATAAATTTAGCTCAAAAGCTCCAGAGTTACATAAAATATACATTTTTAACTTGATATGTAGTATTAAAACTTAAGCTAAATTTTAGGTTTCCTTAACTATTTATTAAGTTTCATAATTAATCTAATATTTTTACTTCATTTATTCTCAAAATATGCTAAATTTGCACAGTGATATTTTAAAATATGCAAGTGCCCTAAAATACGCGCCTGTAAGGCGCACTACGCCTAGGAAATATGCAAAATTTGAACAATATCTTTCTAAAAACGTCTCAAAAATTTCAAATTTGGGATTAATAAGGAGAAAACATGCAAGGATCAAGACGAGATTTTCTCAAAAAATCTCTGAAGGTCGGCGCGGTAGGCGGAACCGTATTGGCCGCTGCAGCTATCGCAAAACCGACTAGCGACGAGCTTGCTCCTGACGACAACGGCGTAGTTGTCGGCAAGTCGAGCAAAAAAGAGGTGCTTTACAAAAAAAGCAAAGAGTGGGAATACTACTATAAGATCGCTTACTAAGGGAGAAAACCATGAGTGATTCACGCATAGGAAGACGCTCGTTTTTGAAGCTTGCCGCTCTTGGTGCCGGTAGCACGATGGCATTTGGCGAAAACGAGACGTTTAGAAAGGCAACCAACGAGGAGATAAAAAATCCTTACGAAGGTTCAAAAAAGGTTAGAACGATTTGTTCTATTTGTTCGGCGGGTTGCGGTATAGAAGCCGAGGTAAAAGACGGAGTATGGGTACGCCAAGATATGGCTATGTATCACCCGATCTCTCAGGGTTCGCACTGCTCTAAGGGAATCGATCAGATCGACCTTACGAAATCAAAACAACGCATCAAATTTCCGATGAAAAAAGTAAACGGAAAATGGGAGCGCATCAGCTGGGAACAAGCCGTAAACGAAATCGGCGACAAGATGCTACAAATCCGCAAAGAAGACGGTCCTGATAGCGTAGTTTTCTTGGGTTCGGCTAAATTTAACAACGAGCAGGCTTATTATTTCCGCAAATTTGCGGCGTTTTGGGGTACAAACAGCAACGATCACGTAGCACGCATTTGACATAGCGCAACAGTCGCCGGTGTGGCGAATACTTGGGGTTACGGCGCTATGACTAACCACTGCGGAGATATGGCTGCAAACTCGAAAGCTATCTTTATGATAGGCGCAAATTCGGCCGTAGCAAATCCCGTCGGCGGTATGAAGCATGCCCTTCAGGCTAAAGATAGAAATAACGCAAAGCTAATCGTTGCGGATCCGAATTTTACGAAATCTGCGGCAAAAGCAGACCTTTATCTAAGACATCGTTCGGGAACGGACGTAGCGTTAATCTACGGATTAATCCACATCATCCTTAAAAACGGCTGGGAAGATAAGGAATTTTTAGAAAATAGAACTTACGGTATAGACGAAATAAGAAAAGAGGCCGAGCACTGGACGCCTGAGGTAACTTCGGACGTTACGGGAGTACCTATAGATAGACTAATGCAAGCCGCACACATAATGGCTCACAATAAACCGGGAACGGTTATCTGGGCGCTAGGTATCACTCAGCACTCCGTAGGCACGTCAAATACAAGAATTCTACCTATTATGCAGCTAATTTTAGGCAACATGGGTAAACCGGGCGGCGGCTGTAATATCCTACGCGGTCACGATAACGTCCAAGGCTCTACCGATATGTGCAATCTCTCGGATAGTTTGCCGATGTATTACGGGTTAGCGGATACTTCTTGGAAATACTATTGCAAAGGTTGGGGCGTTGATTACGACGAATTTATTAAAAGATTCGCGGTTTCTACGAAAGAACCTAAACAAGGCGGCGCTCCGGTAAAAAATACCGTATTTGAAGAGTATTTTTATCACGATCCGCAAAATCCGGAAGATAGAAACTGGAGAAACGAAAAGGGCTGGTCGCTGTCAAAATGGTGGCAGGGCGTCTTAAAAGAAGAAAAAACATATACTAGCGGTAAGCTTCGCGTTCTTTGGGTACAAGGAACCGGTCTAACTTCTATGGCGCACTTAACTAAAATTCAACAAGCCGTCGATAAATTAGACTTACTAGTCGTAGCCGAACCTTTCGTCAACGAGGTCACGATTTTAAGCGATAGAAAAGACGGAATTTATATCTTGCCGGTCGCTACCGCGTTTGAAAACGAGGGGCATTTAAGCTCTACGAATCGCTCCGGCCAGTGGAGAACTAAGGTAGTAGAACCGCTTTACGAGAGTAAGGGCGATCACGAAGTAATGTTCTTATTTGCTAAAAAATTCGGCTTTTACGACGAGTACGTAAAAGGCATGAAGATGAAGACCGTAGATCATGAGCCAAAACAAGTTAAAGACGATTTCATATGGCCGGACGACGCTACCGACGAGATAGCTCGCATGGGTAAATCTATCGGTTATACCGGTAGAACCGCCGAAATGTTTAGAAGACATCAGGCTAACTGGCAAAATTTCGATCCCGATACGCTAATGGGTATCGGCGGCGACGTAAAAGGCGAATATTACGGCAAACCTTGGCCGGCATGGGACGAAAAACACCCCGGCACTCCGATACTTTACGACATGAGTAAACCTTATACAGAAGGCGGTAGCGGTTTTAGAAATCGTTTCGGCTTAGAACATAACGGCGTTAGTCAGCTAGCTAGCGAAGATACGACTTTAGTAGGATCAGACGTAAAAGGCGGCTATCCGCAAATAACTAAAGAAAATATCGAAAAAGTCCTAGGCATAACCTTGACCGAAGAAGAGAAAAAATTAATGGGAGCCACTTGGAGCACCGATCACAGCGGTCTTATCCTAGAAAAATGCCGCGAAAAAGGCGTAGTGCCGTTTGGTAACGCAAGAGCTAGAATGATCGTTTGGGAATTCCTAGATCCGATCCCTAAACACCGTGAGCCTATCCACTCTCCGCGCTGGGATCTCGTTCAGAAATATCCGACCTTTGACGATCAGGCTAGAAATTTCCGCGTCGAGACTAAATTTAAGTCCGAACAACAAGCAAAAGACTGGAGTAAGGAATTCCCTATCGTATTTAGCACATTGCGCGTAGTAAATTTAAGCGGCGCGGGAATGATAGAGCGAACGAGCAAGTATCTAGCGGCGATCACGCCTGAGATGTTTGCTAACGTCCATCCTGAGCTTGCCCTAAAATACGGCATCCAAGATCGCGATATGATGTGGATCCACTCTCCGCAAGGCACTAAGATCAAGGTTCGTTGCTATCATACTCAGATGGTTACGCCGGACAGAATTTGTATGCCGTATAACTTCGCGGGCGTTATGCAAGGCGTGAGCCTAGAAGACCGCTATCCTGAGGGTACTAAGCCTTATACGATCGGCGAGAGCTTTAATACCGTAACAAACTACGGCTTTGATCCGGTTACTCAAATTTCAGAATTTAACGCAGGTCTTTGCCGCATAGAAAAAGCTGAAGAGAACACCTTTAAAACATCGTTTTATCACGAGTATGGCGAGAGAGACGCCCTAGGTAAAGAGTAAGGAGAGAAAAATGGCAAGAATGAAATTTTTTGTAGATACTAATAGATGTATCAGCTGCTTTGGATGTCAAGTCGCCTGCTCTTCTGCTCACGAGCTTCCAGTTGGAATTTATAGAAGAAAGGTTATCACGCTTCACGATGGTATTGAGGGTAAAGAGGTCTCAACTACTATCGCGTGCCAGCACTGCACCGACGCACCTTGCGAGCAAGTTTGTCCGGTTGATTGCTTCTACATTAGAGCTGATGGCATCGTGCTTCACGATAAAAACAAATGCATCGGGTGCGGATACTGCCTATACGCGTGTCCGTTCGGTGCGCCGCAGTTTCCTAGAGACGGAGCATTCGGCATAAAAGGCGCTATGGATAAGTGCACCATGTGTGCGGGAGGCCCTGAGGAGACGAACTCTCACGAGGAGCTTCATATGTACGGCCAAAACCGCATCTCAGAGGGCAAAGTCCCTATGTGCGCCGCCGTTTGCGCCACCAACGCGCTACTAGTAGGCGACGCCGCAGACGTGTCAAACGTATATCGCAAACGCGTTATGCTAAGACAAGCGGGCGCTACTATCTAACTCAAATTCGGGGGCGACTCGCTCCCGAATTTTCTTTCAAATTTTACCTCTTAAATTTACTCAAATTTCAAAGTCGGATCAATCTGATAATCAAAAAATATAGCTTGTTGATAAGATTGATACTTGATAGCAGTTTTTATTTTCGCTAAAGTTTTGAAATGGTAAAATAGCCGCTTAAAACATATTTTATCGGAGTTTTTTATGAGCAAATTTTTAAAATTTATACTCGCGCTTTTTATCCCTTTTATGCTAAATGCAGCCGATACCGACTACGGCCCTGAGATACAGAGCATAAAAGATTCATTCGTAAGCATCATGCAACAGTATAAAGAGGGCAAGATCGACGAGGCAAAAACCACTACGCAAAATGCGTATTTTGGGCATTTCGAAAACATCGAAGCGGCGATCAGGGTAAATTTGGGGCAGAAAAAAGCCTACTCGATGGAGTCTAAATTCGGCAAAATCCGCAAAGCCATCATCGCTAAAAAATCCGTAGAAGAGATACAAGCGATAATGGACGAGCTAAACAAAGAGATGGATGAGGTTTTGCCTGTCATAAACACCGGTCACAAGCTAGTGGGCGAATACTCCGATCCTAAAAACGCGGACGCCGCACAGACCGCTAAGGCTACTGAGGCTAGCCAAACTACGGCGCAACCTGCAAGTAGCGCCGCTATCGAGCCGCACTGGCAAGTGGTTTATAACGACATAAAAACAGCCCTTAGCGCTGCGGCCGCGGCCTATGAAAAGGGCGATAAAGACGCAGCAAAACAGCAGATAAACAACAAAGCTAAATTTGAGCTATATCGAAACACGAAGCTAGAAGAGGCTATCCGTAGATTTATAAACGGCGGTCAGGGCATCGACGGCGACATTCAAAAGCGAATGGGTACGGCGATAATAGCGATAAACAACGACGTAGCAGTCGACGTGCTAAAGTCAAATTTGGAAGAGCTTGATGCGCTGATATACGAAAACGTCGCCAAGCTACCTATGGACTCGGGCTCGCTAGCTACCAACGTAGTTTTGCCTGATAGCGCCGAGGATGACGCGGCTACTGATTTTGCGCCCGTCGTTGCCAACATAAAGGCAAAAATCGCCGATACGATCAAACTTTACGCCGCAAAAGACGTAGATAAAGCTATGAGCGATGCGCAGGATATTTACTTCGACGAGTTCGAAGGTAGCGGCATGGAAAATAAAGTAGGCGCGATAGACGTCGGTCTAAAAACTAAGATAGAAGGAAATTTCGGCGAAGTAGTCGCGCTGATGAAAGCGGGCGTGAGCGTCGAGAGACTCCAGCAAGCAGCCGATAATCTAGGTGCAAATTTAGACGCTGCACTAGAAAAAACAAGCGGCAGTAGCTCGCCTTGGGCGCTATTTGTTTACGCGCTTACGGTCATACTGCGCGAGGGATTTGAGGCGCTTATCATCGTGGCGGCCGTCGTGGCGTATCTGCTAAAAACCGGCAACGAAAAGCGCATGAGTATCGTTTACAGCTCGCTTGGCGTAGCGGTCGTGCTAAGCTTTGTTATGGCGTGGATTATGAATTTGATATTTGCCGGCGCTGCTGGTCAAAAAAGAGAGGTGATGGAGGGCGCGGTGATGCTTATCGCCGTGGGACTGCTCTTTTACGTCGGTTTTTGGCTACTTTCAAATGCGGGCGCGAAAAAATGGAGCAAATATATCCAAAGCCACGTCAGCGAGTCGATATCGGCTGGTTCTGCTAAGGCGCTTTGGTGGACGGTATTTTTAGCCGTATTTAGAGAGGGCGCGGAGACCGTGCTTTTCTATCAGGCGCTAATTTTTGACGCTAAAGATAGCGCAGGCTACTCGATGATAGCTCTGGGATTTGTAGTAGGACTCGTCGTCTTGCTAGTTACTTACTATGTGTTTAAAATTTTTGCTATCAAAATCCCGATCAAATCGTTTTTCTTGGTCACTTCGGCGATCATTTTTTATATGTCGATCGTGTTTGTGGGCAAGGGGCTTATGGAGTTCGTCGAAGGTAAAATTTTCGTTCCGACTAAGATCGAAGGCTTCCCGACTATCGAGTGGCTGGGCATTTATCCGTATTACGAGAGCTTGGTGCCGCAGGCTATCATGATAACGGCGCTGATCATCGGCGTAATCATAATGAAAAACAAGCAAGCCAAAGAGGCTTAAATTTGACGTTTCTAGCTTTCGCGGGTTGCCGCGAAGCTTAAAAATAAATTTACAAACCAATTAAAGGAGAGAACATGAACAAATTTGTTAAAACAGCTTTGGCATTCAGTCTTGCTGCTTCAGTTGCCGTAGCGGGCGAGTTTCCTATCGGCGATCCGGTAGAGATCAACGGCATGGAGATAGCTGCGGTTTATCTAGAGCCGATCGACATGGAGCCAAAAGGCATCGACCTAGCTCCAAGTAAAGCCGACATCCACCTAGAGGCCGACATCCACGCTATCGAGGGAAACAAAAACGGCTTTGCGGCTGGCGAGTGGATCCCTTATCTAAAAGTTAATTACGAGCTAAAAAACCTAGATAACGGCAAAGTTAAAAAAGGCACATTTATGCCTATGGTCGCTCAAGACGGCCCTCACTACGGCGCTAACCTAAAAATGGACGCTGGCGTGGGCAACTACGAGCTAAAATTTCATATAGAAAATCCTGAAAAACAAGGCTTCGGTCGCCATGCGGACAAAGAAACGGGCGTAGGTAAATGGTTTGAGCCGTTCACCACGACTTATAAATTCCAATACACAGGCGCGCCTGCTAAATAATTCGGGCTTAGAGCGGCTGAGTCCGCTCTAAATTTCACTTAAATTCTCAAATTTTAGGGCTGATCATGTCTATATATTTCGTCCAAGTTATCTCATCGTTACTGGGATTTGTCCTTTTTGCAGCGTTAAACAACGACAAAAAGAGCCTAAAAGCGCTGTTTCTACCCTCGGTTTTGGGTATTGCTGCAGGCATAGTCGTTTTTAAGATCGCTAGACTCACGCTTCACGACATCGGCGTGAAAATGGTGTTTGACGCGGCTACTTTGGTATTTTTGCTAGTTAGCGCGCTTTGGATTTTTATCAAATTTAACCCTGCAAAGATGATAACGTTTTTCGCTCTCGGTGCGGGCTACGGCCTCACGTACGCTCACGCTAGCGCGAATTTTCCGGTATTTGCCGGCGAGCTGCTCGACACGCAGTCTATCATCAGCCTATTTTTGATGATATTTGCGTTTTTGCTTTTACTGATTTTATTTTTCGTCGTTTCAAATTTAAAAGAGTGCCTATGCAAGCATGTCTTATGGACGTTTTCGCTTCTTTCGCTTGCGGTTTTGATAGTGCAGGCTATTTCAAACACGGGGCTTGAGTTTATGCGAGCGGGCATGATACCTACGTATCCGTGGGCGCTCTCGCTCGTGGCTAAGGGCATTTATTATACGACGTTTGCGCAGTATTTTTTCATCTTTTTAGTTTTGGTTTTGGCGGTTATAAATTTCAAAAAACGCCCGACTCCGCTCGTAAAATCGGTTGTGGGCTCAAATAAATTTAGATTTAACAACGCGGCTAGAAATTTCATGGCGGCAAACTCAAAAAGCAGCATAGCTATCGTCGTTACGGCTCTGATTTTTGGGCTTTACTACGACCTGCACGCATCTAAACCGCCTGAGATCTCTGATCCTATCGTCGTAGAACCCGTAAATAACGAGTTTAAATTTGACGTCCAAGAGCTAGCCGACAATGAACTACACCGCTACGCCTACATAAACGACGAAGGTAGGGAGATAAGGTTTTTTCTTTTAAACCGCTTTTCAGACCGCGCTTCGCCGATCATCGTCTTTGACGCGTGCGCGATATGCGGCGATATGGGCTACGTCAAAAAGGGCGGCGATCTCATCTGCATCTCGTGCAATGTACGAATTTTCTTGCCATCAGTTGGCAAAGAGGGCGGCTGCAACCCGATACCTATGCCTTTTGAATTTGACGGCAAATTCGTAACCGTAACGCTTGATACCATCCAAAGCGGCGCGAACTATTTCTCAAAAGTCGTCGAAAAAATGGTGCTAGATCCGGTAAGCCGCAAAAAAGTAAGCAACATCGGCTCGAAATCTTATTTATACTACAACAGGACGTATTTCTTTGAAAACGAAAAAACTCAGGCGGAATTTGAAGCCAACCCTGAAAAATACGTCGATATAAACGGGACTTTAAAATGAAAAATATGCAACTAAGGCTTATAAAAAGCTCGATCACCGGCTCTAAGGTGCAAAAAGGTATGGCTTTTATCACCATACTTTTGGCGACGGTTTTGATCGCTTGTATGCTAAATATCACGCTAAAAATCGGCGATCAGATCGCTAGCGAGCTGCGCGGATACGGCTCAAACATCGTCGTCTTGCCAAAGGGCGAAGCGCTAGCCATCGAGATCGAGGGTAAAAACTTCACTCCGCTAAAATCGCAAAACTACCTAAACGAAGAGGATTTGCATAAGATCAAGGAAATTTTCTGGCGAAACAACATCGTGGCGTTTGCGCCGTTTTTAAATGGCGAGGTAAAAGACGCTAGCGGCGAAAAATACCAAATTACGGGCACTTGGTTTGACAAATTTGCAAACGTTGCCGACGAGCCGGAGTTTAAAACGGGTGTAAAAACGCTGTTTGGCTTTTGGGCGGTTGAGGGTAAATGGATAGAAGACGACGATACGCAAAACGTGCTCGTAGGCGAAAATTTAGCCGCAAAGCGAAATTTGAGCGTCGGCGGCGAGCTAAATTTAAACGGACATAACGTAAAAATCGCGGGCATCCTAAAAGGAGCGGGCGAAGAGAGCTATAAGATCGTAACCTCGCTAAAGCTAGCTCAGGAGCTTCTAAATAAGCCCGGACAGTACTCAAAAGCCGAGGTTTCAGCGATGACGATCCCAGAAAACGACCTCTCCGTCAAGGCTAGGCGAAACCTCGATAACCTAGATAGCGCCGAATACGATATGTGGTACTGCTCGGCCTACGTTAGCTCCATAGCCTATCAGATCGAGGAGAACTACGCGGGCGTAGCGGCCAAGGCGATGATGCAGGTAAGTGACGCCGAGAGTAACATCGTGAAAAAAATCCAAAGCCTAATGGGTATCGTTAGCATCATCGCGCTTGCGGTCTCCTCTATCGGCATTACATCGCTAATGACCAGCGAAATTTACAGGCGCAAAAAAGAGATAGGCCTTCTAAAAGCCATAGGTGCCAGCAACTTTGAAATTTACGCTCTTTTTGCGAGCGAAAGCCTAGTTGTGGCGTTTTTTGCGGGCATTTTGGGAGCGTTTTTGGGATATGCGCTTAGCTACATAATCGCTTATAGTATCTTTGGTTACGGTATCGGCATCGCGTGGATCGTGCTTCCGCTTAGTATCGCTTTTGCGCTTCTTATCTCGATCGCGGGCTCGCTCGTGCCGATGAGAAGCGTAGTTAAACTCTTGCCTGCGGAGGTGCTATATGATCGCAAATAAGGGCTTTTTTTATAACGTCATCTTTAAAAGCCTGCGCTTTGGCGCGGCTAGAGTGGGCGTCATCATCGTCTCTATCTTGCTTGGTGCATGCGTGACGGCGGCCTTTGTAAACGTATATCTTGATATCGATTCAAAAGTAACGAAGGAGCTAAAAAGCTACGGTGCTAACGTGGTTTTCGCTCCTGCAGACCCCGTTAACGACGCTATAGACGAGGCTAAATTTAACGAAAAGATCGCCAAAATCCCAAGCGACAAGCTAATCGGGCAGAGCGGATATCTTTTCACGCAGGTAAACATAGGCCCAACGACCGCGATCGCTATGGGCGTCAAATTTAGCGACCTAACACGGGTTAAGCCGTTTTTGGAGGTTAAAGAAGGTCAGGGCATAACGCTTGATTTTGACGAGAGAAACGCACTAATCGGCACCGATCTAGCCAAACAAAGCGGATTTAAGGTCGGCGACACGATCGAAGTGAGGCAAATCGGCGCGAATGCGGGCGAAAAAGTAAAGATCCGCGGCATCGTGCAAGACGGCGACAAAGAGGACTCGCTACTCATCATCTCGCTACCTCTAGCGCAAAAGATAGCAAACGAGCCAAACACTTTAAACTACGCCGAGGCCGTAGTGACGGGTAAATTTGACTACATCAGCGAGCTTGGAAAAAGCCTTAGCGACGAGCAAATTTCGGTTAAACCCGTGGCTAAAATTTCAAAATCAGAGGGCCTAATTTTGGATAAGATTAAGCTTTTGATGGCGCTAGTTAGCTTTGTTATCTTGCTTATCACTTCAATGTGCGTAAACACGACTCTAAGCGCGATTTTGTTCTCGCGCTCAAAGGAGATCGCGCTGCTTAGGGCGCTGGGAGCTAGCAAGAAAAACGTGTTAAATTTGTTCGGCGTCGAGACCTTCGTCACTGCGTTTGCGGCGGCTTTGGCGGGTGCTATTTTGGGCTACGGCTTGGCGCAAATTTTAGGCTACGCGATTTTTGATTCGAGCATCGATTTTAGATTTATGAGCATACCGATAGCGATGGTTATCTCGCTCGTTTTTGCTGGCGTGGCCTCGATCTATCCGATCAAACGGGCGCTGGAAAACAAGATGGCCGATATTTTAAGAGGAGAATGATATGCAATACGCGATAAGATTAAACGGGATAGAAAAAAGATTTGGCGAAGTAAGGGCACTGGAGGGTATTACCTTTGACGTAAACGCCGGCGAGTGGGTTAGCATAATGGGCCCAAGCGGTAGCGGTAAAAGTACGCTGGTAAATATACTCTCTCTGATGGATGAGCCCACAGCCGGCACGTACACGCTAGGCGGAGACGATGCTAGCAGGCTTAGCGACGAGGAGACGCTCAAATTTCGCCGCGAAAAGATCGGGCTGATATTTCAGCAGTTTCACCTCATCCCCTACCTAAACTGCGTCGAAAACGTGATGATAGCGCAGTACTATCACAGCAGCGTGGACGAAGAGGATGCTAAAAAGGCGCTCGAGCGAGTGGGGCTAGGGCACAGGCTAGATCACCGTCCGAGTCAGCTTAGCGGCGGTGAGCAGCAGCGTCTGTGCATCGCGCGCGCCCTCATCAACGATCCTGATATCTTGATAGCCGACGAGCCGACTGGCAACCTCGACGAAGCCAACGAACGCGTGGTTTTGGAGCTGTTTCAAAAGCTGCGAAGCGAGGGCAAAACCATCCTACTCATCACGCACAACCCCGATCTTGGGCAGTTTGGCGATAAGATCGTCTATCTAAGGCACGGCAAGATGGAAAACATCCACTACGTGAGTGACGGCGAGCGTGCGGAGGCATGCGAGAGGCTAGCAAGCGAGCCAAAGGGTCAAAGCGCCTTTGCGACGGTTTAAATTTGGGATAATTATGATAAAAAAATATATATTATTAGTTTTTGCGGCGGCGATGATAGCTGGCTGCGGAAATAGCGGCTTTGACAAACACCACATCAGCCTAAACTCGCCAAAGGGCGTAGATACGCACTATTTTCCCGAGGGCAGGCGGCTTAAAACGGACGGCAAGCCCTACATGCTCTTTTTCTTCGGCACATCCTGCGGCGCCTGCGTAGCGCAAGCTCCGATCGTAAATGAAATTTACTCCGAGTTTAAGGACAAATTCGGCGTTTACGGGATATTTGGACCAAGTCTTGGATTTGACAAAGATATCAACATGGTTAGGCAGCACCATATCGGCTACGACGTGATTAGCGATAAAATTTCGGTTGATTATTTCAGCAAAGCAGTGGGCGGCGTGATGGGCGTGCCCGCGATCTTCGTCTTTGACGGCGAGGGCAATCTCAAAAAGCGCTTCATCGGACTCACGCCAAAAGCAACTCTTGAAAACGAGATCAAGCTGGTATTATAAATTTACTCAAACGTAAAGATTTAGTAGTAAAATACGCTTAAATTTGATCCTAAATTTGACCCGTCCGCGTTAAATTTGCGGCGGTCAAATTTGAACGAGGAGACCCGAAATGAAACTAAAAATTTTCTCTATTTTGCTATTTGCTGTTTTTTTCATAGGTTGCGGCGAGCCCCGCACGCCCGAGCTTTACGCTAGAAGCACGATGCCGATTTTCATCACGAACGGCGACGTAAAAAAAGCCTCTCGCAGCGTCTATGTTTACTTTAAAAACTCCTCTGGCTACGCAAACACGCTAGAAAACACCGTGCGAAACAAGTTACTGCAAAACGGCTTTACTCAAAGCATGGATCAAAAGAGCGCTGATATCGTGATAATGGGCGATTTTGCGAGCTTGCAGCGCTTTGAGCGACGCGAACGCCCGCGCGCGTATATGAGCATGGGTTATGGTTTCGGTAGCTACGGATATAGGCGTAGCATGGGATTTGGCATGCTTTTTGGCGACCCGTTTGACGATGATTTTTACGACAGGACGGATTATTATCTTTATAGAGCCTTTATCAGCGTGATGATCCGCGCAAACGGCAGCGAGCAAAGGACAAATCTCGAGATCGAAAGCGGCCAAAATCTTTATTCGCCAAGTTATATAATCCCATACATAGAAGAAAAGGCGGCGACGCAGATACTTAGTTTCTTTTATCCTTAGTGGCTTGTCTCGCGAGTGCTTTTCCGAGATTTCGCAAAATTTTCGCTCCGCAGGCTATATGCCTAGCGCACGCTCAATTTTGCTTCAAAACTCGAAAAATCATCTCGCGATACTTTGCCTTATCGTCTTACGTTCAAATTTGAAGTCAAATTTGTAAATTTCGGCTTCAAATTTTACACACCGAGACCCGCACCCTGAAAATACAAATTTAAATTTGCGACGCTTTGCATCAGCAAAGCAATGTCACCACATCTAACGTGCAGTGGGGTTGGAGAGGGTATGGGAGAGGGTCTGCCTTCGGCAGTTGCGAGTGCGTAGCACGACGCAAAGGAAGGCGACGCTCTACTTCGCTTCGCTCGTAGCTGCAAGCAGACCGTAAGTAGAACCCCTTCCTCTCCCTAAAAAAGAGAAAGGCGGATATAAAAGGAGCTCTTTTGCTTCGGCTTTGCCTCGCAACTGCTTCCCTAAATGCTGCGAACGCAAAGCGTGAAGCAGAGCAGAATATAATTCAAGCCCCTTTCTCCTTAGCAAGAAAGATTAAATTTAATGCATAACGCCAAATTTAACCAAATCAAATTTAGCATCTTAAAGGTGTGGGTCTCGGTACGTAAAATTTACGTTTATCAAATTTAACTCGGCTAACATCAAATTTACCGCCGTCTACAAACTAAGCCGCGCGAAATTTATAAATTTTATCTTAACGAAAATCAAGAAATACTCAAATACTTTTCTATATAATTGTGATAGGAAAAATCAAAATTATCATAAAGGATTTTAAATGAGACTAGCTATCAGTCTAGCTGCGGCTGCGACGGCGCTGCTCGCAAACGGCGCAAATCCCGACGTCATAAAGCCGGTAAAGGATTTTACGCCTCCGCCGCCTTATACGCCAAACATCGCCCAAAGCGCGTTTCCTGAAAATCAATTCGACCGCGCGCCAAGGGATGATTATTTTTTCGTGACGGATTTGCTTGATAATTCTATGGATAAATTTCACGTTGCAGGTGGATTTTACGGCAGGACGTTTTACGGTTCGGGACTTTTTAAATACCGCGGCGCAAATTTCTACACGATTTTAAACGCGAACTTTTCTAAAGCCAACCGCTACAAAGACGGCGGCGGCAGAGAGTGGAACTACGGCTACGCCAGGCAGGGGCAAAGCGCGGTCGTGGGTTTCGTGCCTAGCGAGCTAAGCGAGTTTAGATTTACGCTCGTACACGACAACATCGACGACGACAAGCAGCCTCACCATCTCATGGACGCCGTTAAAACCGAGCGATACGTCGGTAAATTTAACGCTCGCATCGGCGCGGAGGATCTATCAAATACGCTAAATTTCGAGCTAATGCTACGCGACGTGAGCAGAAACGCCGACAACTATCATCTAAGGAGTGCGGCGCAGACGGTCAAGGTCGAACTGGATAGAAAAATCGTGGACGCCGAGCTAAAATATGACGCGGACTTGGGCGACTTTCACAATCTCGCAGGTATCAGCTATCAGCACGATAATCATGAGGGCAAAAGGTATCAGAGGCAGCCCAGCGGCTGGGTTTTTAACGGCTATAGGTTCGCCGACGTGACAAATAAGCGAACGAGGATTTTTGATACGCTAAGCTATAAATTTAGCGACGCTCACAAGCTTAGCCTTGCGCTAAACTACGACTGGATGAAGTCAAATTTGCGTGGACTAAACGAGCCATATTTTGCGCCCGCCGCACCGCTTAGGACGGTCAAGGGGCTTATCCGTAGCGTTTACGGCTACGATTTTGACGGTAGCGTCAAGCAAGACGGCCTAAGCGCCAGCCTAAAATACGACTTCACGCCAAACGAGCTAGATAGCTACTACGCGGCGCTCGAGAGCTTGCAGCGCATACCCGGCAATATGGAGCGATTTAACACGCTTTACGGTCCGATGAATAACGGCTGGGTGAGCAACCCGCTGCTAAAGCCCGAGCGTCACAACCGCGTAAATTTGGGCTTTACTTACAAGAGCGAATTTTATAAAGAATACATGAGTTCGCGCCAGGGCGAGGATAGCTTTAGCCTGGGCGGGTACTTTATCGCAGACGACGCACAGGATCTGGTTATCTACGATCGCCGCCACTCGGCCGCTGCTGCGCCGATGAATAAAAACGCCGTTATCACGCGCAACGTCGATGCTAGAATTTACAGCGTAAATTTGCGCGGAGAGTATAACTTCGCGCGAAATTTCGGGTTAAAAACATCGCTATTTTACAACTATGGACAAAACAAAACCGACGGCAGACCGCTCTATCAGATCCGCCCGTTTGAGGCAAATTTAGCCTTTGATTACAAAGACTACGCGAGCTTTGGCAGCTACAATATCGGCACTGCGGTGCGCTACGTAGCAAAGCAAAACAGGGGAGATTTCGATAAAACCACCGGCTTTGGTATCGACAAGCGCGAAGCCGCAAAGAGCTTTACGACGATGGACGTTTACGGCGGATTTGAGTTTAAAAACAGCTGGGGCGTGAGGCTTGGCGTGACGAATATCTTTGATAAAGATTACGCCGAGTTTATCAGTGGCGAGCACGTAGGGGCGCTAGATCCCGATCCGGTAGTGCATGCGCCGGGGAGGGCGGTGTTTGTCAGTTTTCACTCTAGTTTTTAAAATTTGAGCGGCGGCTTGTCTCGTGAGCGCTTTTGAGAGAGATTTGAAATTTTAAGTCTACGGCAGATTGCTTGTCTAGCCTTGACTTAAAATTTCTGCACAACTCTCAAAATCGTCTCACGATACTGCGTCTTATCGTTTTACGTTCAAATTTGCAAATTTTGGTCGCCGAGACCCGCATCTTGAAAATGTAAATTTGAAATTTGCAGTGCGGTAGCGCTAAATTTAGCCTATACGCACTGCGGCATCTTCTTGCGTCGCAGGGCTAGTATGCTACAAAAAAGTCGGATTTTAAAAATTTGAGTATTTAAATTTAACACTCAAATTTAGCAATCCAAATCAATAAAATTTCAAAATTTAAATCAAGATTTTTGATTTAAATCTTAGGTATAATTATCAAAAATGAGTTGAGGTAAAGTCAAATTTGCCTCGAGTAAATTTAGCATTTTCGCGACGCGTAAAAATTGGCGGGCGGCGCGGCAAATTTGAGCTCAAATTTAACCGCGAATAAAAGCGAAACGAAATAAAATTTAAAATCTTAATACAAGGAGAAAGTTATGAACAGACGAGGATTTTTAGGACTCGGAGCGGCGCTGGGCGCGACGACGATGGCTCCTAGCCTTTTTGCGAAGGAAAACTTTACGATGTGGGGCGCGCCGGCGATCCCTAGCGTGATAATGGCCGTGGCAAGCATGCAAGGCGAGCTAGCAAAGACGCACGACGTGAAGCTACGCATCTGGAACACTCCGGACGTCCTGCGCGCGGGAGTGGCTAGCGGCGATATCAAGGTCACTATGTCGCCCTCAAACGTTGCTGCAAACCTGCGAAACCAGGGGTTAAATTTCGCGATGTTAAATTTACTCACGCTAGGCGTTATGAACGCGATGATAAAGGACGAAAGCATCAAGACGCTCGAGGACTTCGTCGGCAAAAAAATCATAATGCCGTTTAAAAACGATATGCCCGACCTCGTGCTACGCGCGCTTTGCAAGAAACGCGGCATAGACGCGAGCAAACTTGACATCACGTACACCCAGACTCCGCCTGAAGCGGTGGGGCTGTTTATCCAAAAGGACTACGACGTGCTTATCGTGCCGCAGCCTCTTAGCGAGGCGACGATTTTGCGCGGTAAAAAAGCGGGCGTAGCTGTGCATTACGGGCTTGATTTTCCTAAAATTTGGGGCGAGAGCTTTGGTGCTAAACCATACATCCCGATGGCGGGTATCATCGTAAACGTGGACTACTACGAGGCAAATCGCGCGCTTTTTGAGACGCTGCACTCTGATCTAACGAGCGCGCTAAAATGGATACTAGAGAACAAACAAAGCGCGGCTAAAATCGGCGCCGAGTATCTGCCAGCTCCCGAGCCTGCGCTAGCCGGGGCTTTCGATAAAGCAAATTTGACCGTAACAAAAGCGCATGAGTTGCAAGATGACGTGATGGCGTTTTTTGAGCAAATTTTCGAGTTTAATCCAAAGCTTCTCGGCGGCAAAATGCCTGATAAGAGCCTATTTTTATGATACTTATCGATAACGTCAAAAAAGACCGCGGCGCGTTTTTAAAGGTCGCGGACTACCTTTGGGGCGGATTTAGCGGGTTTGCCACGATAGCGCTTATCATCGCGCTTTGGCAGATCGGCAGCGAGCTGGGAGGAGAGTTTTTGCTCCCGGCTCCGCAGGCTGTTTTCGTGCGGGCTTACGAGCTTTTGGCGGATTATAAAAATAGCGAGATAAACATCACTCTCGTGCGCTCGCTAGTCGGAGTCGGTACGGCCTGTGCCATCGGTATCACGCTGGGGCTGGTTGCTGGAGCATATAAAAGCTTTGCCGCATTTTTAAAGCCCGTGATCACTACGCTGCTTTCTATGCCGCCTATTATTTGGATCGTTTTAGCTATATTTTGGTTCGGGTTTGGAAACGCGAGCACTATTTTTACGATCATTATCACGGTTTTGCCGCTAACATTTGCTAGCTCGATGGTCGGCATGATGAGCGTTAGCGAGGAGCTAAAGGAGATGTTTGACGCCTATAAACTAGGTGTTTGCAAAAAGATTCGCCACCTATACGTTCCGCATCTAACTAGCCACATCATCAGCTCTCTAAGCGTCGCCGTAGGTATGGGCGTAAAGATCGTCATCATGGGCGAGCTGCTAGGCGCGAACGACGGTATGGGCGCAAAGATCGCAAGTGCGCGCGTGATGCTAGATACCACCGAAGTGATGGCCTACGTCGTGCTCACTATCGCTATCATTATGCTTTTTGAGTATCTGGTTATCGAGCCGCTCAAGATCACGCTAATGCCGTGGAAAAGGTAGTTTGCTATGCTGGAACTTCAAAATTTAGAATACGAAATTTTACGCGACAAGGTCGTGCGCGATTTTAGCTTAAAGGTCGGTGCGGGCGAAGTAGTGACGCTATTTGGCGCGAGCGGGTGCGGTAAAACCACGATCCTGCGCCTGATCTCGGGGCTTATCGATCCGCGCAAAGGCAAAATAATCAATAAATTTAACAAAACGACCTATCTCTTTCAGGAAAATCGCCTGCTCGAGTGGAAAAACGCGCTTGATAACGTGCTGCTCGTGATGGATGAGCCTGACGAAAAGGCCGTGCTAGAGCTTTTTGCTAGACTTGGCTTAACCGAAAAAGACGCGCTAAAGTACCCTGACGAGCTAAGCGGCGGCATGCGCCAAAGGGTTGCTTTCGTGCGGGCGATCGTGACAAAGCCTAATTTGCTGCTGATGGACGAGCCGTTTTCGGGGCTTGATTATGATATGAAGGAAATTTTGATAGACATCGTCACGCGCCGCGTGGAGGAGGGTATGAGCGTCGTGCTGGTGACTCACGACAGGATGGAGGCCGCGCGAATGTCTAGTAAAATTTGCTTTTTAGCCAGCAAGGGCGCGGTGATCGAGCGCGAGCTGGAGCTTGACCGCGCCTTTTCGCAGCGAGATTTTGCCTACGCTAGCGGCGTGATAGACGAAAATTTTAAAGGAAAAATTTATTATGATTAACGACTTTTTCACCCATCCGATGAGAATTTTTTTCCTTACGAGTGCGGTTTGTGCGGTGCTGGGCGGAGCGATATTTTTTATGCCTGTGGATTTTGTTAGCTGGCACAAATTTATCTTTTTTCACCTTGTTGCGGCCCTTGCGTATGCGGGATTTTTACTAACGGGACTAACTGATTGGACGAATTTTAGCGGGGGGCTAAAAAAGCACGCCTGCGCTATGTTTTCGTTTTTTGCGGCGAGTTTTGTTAGCGCGTTTTTTAGCTTGTTTGCGGCGCACTTTTTTATGGCGCTTTTTTGGGCGTATCTGGCGGGGCTTTGCGTTTATATGATCTGGCTTGATAGAAACGACGATCAGCTGGGCGTTTTAGCATTTTTACTAGGCATTCTTGGCTTTGAGATTTACTATCTACTTAGCGGCGAGGAGAAATTTTTAAATTTACAAATTCACCTGCACGTTATCGCGATTCTACTCGTATCTTTTCGCGTTAGCGTGGTGCTTGGCAAGGAGGCGCTAAACCGCGAGCCTGGCATGCAAGACGCGGCTTTCGTGCCAAATTTCGTCTATAAAAACATCGCGATCGTTAGTGTTTGCGCGTTTTTGTTAGCGAGCCTGTTTTTTGAAGGCAGCAAGGCTGTAAATTTTGCCGCGATAGCCTGCGGTAGCGCGATTTTAGCCAAGCTAAAAGAGTGGCACTACAAGGAGCTTTTACGTCATAGTTTTGTGATTTATTACTACTTGATGCAGCTTTTGTTAGCCGCGGGCTATGCCATTTACGGCGCTAGCGGGATTTTGGGGCTTGGGTTAGAGACAAATATGCTACACGTCATCGCGCTAAACGGCATTATTTTTAGCATTATGCTTATCTTTAACATCGCAGGCCTGCGTCACAGTGGGCAGGAGCTTGAGTTTTTACGCCTGAGCAAGATCGCCTTTGCGCTTGTTATTATTGCTGGTGTTTGCAGGGGCTTTTTGGCTTACGTTTGGAGCGGATTTTATATCCATCTACCCGCGACGCTTATCGCCGTAGCCTTCGCGCTTTGGTTTATCGATTTTTATAAAATTTTCAGGGATAACGAGTTTAGCGACGATCCGGAGTAGGCTAATCTAGCGTCCTTTTATACCTAGCGAGCGATATGGCCGTACTAACGCATAAAAATGCAAAAATCGCGGCCAGGTCGTAGTAAAAATCGCTAAGCTGGGCGCTTTTTAGCCATACGCCTCTAATGATACGCAAAAAATGAGTTAGAGGAAAGCACTCGCCGATAAACCGCGCCCACGCGGGCATCCCGTAAAAAGGAAACATAAACCCCGACAGCAGCATAGAAGGCAAAAAGAAAAAATAAGTCATCTGCATCGCCTGCAGCTGGCTGCGGGCTAGCGTGCTAAAGGTAAATCCCACGCCCAAATTTGCAAGCATTAGCAGAGTGCAAGCCGTAAAAAGCGCGGCCCAGTCGCCGATAGGGGGCAACCCGAAAAGCAGCCTAGCTATCAGTAAAAGCGCGCCTACTTGCAGATAGGCTATGAGTAGGTAGGGTAAAATTTTGCCTATCATAACCTCGGCCGGGCGCAACGGAGCGGCTAGGAGATTTTCCATCGTACCGCGCTCAAACTCCCTTGTCACCGATATGCTTGTTAGCAGGATCGTAGTTAGCGTGAGCAAGATGCCCATGAGCCCGGGGATGATCTGATAGCGCGTGAGTAGCTCCGGGTTGTAGCGGGAGTGCGCGCGTAGCTCAAATTCCGCCCTAGGCTGGGCGTAGCCGGGCTTGTCTCTAGTTAGAGCCTGCTCAAATGCTATTTGCAGCGCAGCCGCGGCGCCCGAGTTTGCCGATGGGTCGGTGGCGTCGGTGGCGATTAAAATTTTAGGCGTTTGGCCTCGCATGAGGTCGCGTTCTAAATTTGGCGGAAAATATATAATAAACTGCGCCTCGCCGTTTTGCATCATGGCTTCGGCTCTAGCTGCGTCCGCGCCGACGTGTTTGACGTCGAAAAATTCCGTGTTTTTCATCGCGCTAACTAGCGAGCGAGTGAGCTTGCCGCCGCTATCTGCGATCACTACGGCTGAGGGCAGGTGGCGCGGGTTGTTGTTTATCGCATAGCCAAAAAGCAGCATCAGCATCAGCGGCATCGCGATGATCATCGCTAACGTCGCGCGGTCTCTTAAAATTTGACGAAATTCCTTTACGATCATCGCCGCGGTTCGAGAAAGTGAGATAAATTTCATCGCCGCTCCTAAAACCGCTCGTCTTTATGAAGCTCTAGCAGGTGGATGAAAACATCCTCTAGGCTCGCTTTTATCGGTTTTAGGCTTAGCTCGTCCCACGGTATTTCTAGGCTTTTAACCGCCTCTTGCAGCGAGGCCTCGTTCTTTGCGGTTACGTGATAGCCGTTACCGAAAGCCGAAACGCTAAGAGCGGAGTTTGATGCCAGCAACGACGCTACTTCGCCCGCTCTATCTCCGCTAAGCTCCCAGACGTTTAGATCGTAACTAGCGATGATGTCTGATTGCGTGCCGCGGGCTAGGATCTTGCCGTAGGCGATGTATATGAGCTCGTGGCAACGCTCGGCCTCGTCCATGTAGTGCGTGGAGACTAGCACTGTGATGCCGTCCTGGGCTAGTTCGTGGATGATATCCCAAAACTCGCGTCTAGCCTTTGGATCTACGCCCGCCGTGGGCTCGTCGAGTAAAAGCAGCTCCGGGCCATGCACGAGGCACATCGCAAGCGCCAGTCGCTGTTTCCAGCCGCCCGATAAACTGCCCGCTAGATGGTTTTGACGCGGGGCGAGGTCTAGGCGGTCTAGGATTTGATTTACGGCGGCTTTTTGGTTTTTGACCGCAAAAAGCCTAGCGATAAATTCTAAATTTTCCCTCACGCTAAGGTCGTCGTACCAGCCGAATTTCTGCGTCATATAGCCCGTTTTTAGGCGTATGGCTTCGCTTTGGCTGCGGAAATCATACCCCAGACAGTTGCCGCTACCGCCGTCTGGCTTTAAAAGGCCGCAAAGCATGCGTATCGTTGTCGTCTTGCCGCTACCGTTTGGTCCTAAAAATCCGCACACGCTGCCCTTTTTGACCCTGATGTCGACGCCGTCCGTGATGATCTTTTTGCCGAATTTTTTAGTGAGGCCTCTAACGTCGATGGCGTAGTCGCCACTCTGCTGTTTCGGGCTCAAATTTGACTCCAAATTTGAGCTTTGGCTTGCGATTAAATTTGAGGCGTTTTTAAAATTTGACGGCAAATTTGTGCTGCCAAATTTCGCTTTTAACTCGTTTGCTAGATTTAACCCACTCAAATTTGATTTTCTCCCGGCCGATGGCGGAGCTTTATCTATGCCGTAAATTTTACCGCTGCGTGCGTTTAAATTTTGCCACGGCGAAATTTCGTCCAAATTTAAACGCCGAATTTGAGCGGAGACATTTTTCGCGTTCACGGCTCTAGCCTCGCTTTTATCGGTAGCGACGGGTGTAGGGCAGTTGCGTTGTTTTCGGGCACGGCCTCGACTAGATACACCAGCGTGCTTTGCGAGGTTTGGTTGTAGATGACGGGCGGAGCGTACTCGGGGGCGGACGCGATTTTTACGATGCGAGCACTAAAGTCCGCGCATCCCTCGCAGCTCACGCGCGCTTTTTGTCCCTCGCGCAGGCTAGGCAGCGCGCCTGCGGGCACGAAAAATCTGATCTTGACCTCGTCTGGCGGCAGCAGAGATAGCACGGGCTGCGAGCTTTGGACGAACTCGCCCGTTTTATAAAATATATCTTCGACGAGTCCGGATTTTGGCGCTAGGACGGCGGTTTGCTCCAGCCTCCACCGCGCGGCGCGCTCGTTAGCTTTGGCTGCTTGTATTTTTGCTTTTAGGCTTGTTATTTGCTCGCTTCTAGCGGGCAAATTTGCGACTTTTAGCGCGGCGTTTAGCTCGCTAACTAGGGCGTTTGCGCGGTCAAATTCCGCCTTTGCGGCGTCGAAATCTTTTTGCGAAACGGCATGTTTGGCCAGCAGGGACTTTGCGCGCTCGTAGTTGGCCTCCGCGATCCAAAGCGCGGCCTTTGCTTGTTTTAGCTCGGCATTTATCCGCTCGATCTCTTCCGGGCGCTTGCCTGTGCCAAGGTCGGCTAGTTCGGCCTCTAGCGCGTCTATGTTAGCTTTTGCGGCGTCTAAATTTGCTAGCGCTTCGGCGCTATCAAGGGCAAAAAGCGGCTCGCCCTCTTGAACGGCGGCACCCTCTTTGACGCTCAAATTTACGATCCGTCCGCTAACGCTAGGCGCGACGTAAAGATAATCTCCCTCGACGTAGCCGTTAAAAAACGCGCTCCGGCTTTCGTCCGCACAGCCCGCAAAAATCAGGATAAAAAAGGCAAAAAACGCATAAAATTTACTTAAATTTAAACCCATTTCGCCTCCTTAAAGCCGCTATCTTATTAGCATTATACCCTGCTTTGGTTAAATTTGGCTACATTTTAGGACGCTGCGCGGTGGTACTCGAAAAGGAAATATTTTCGGCGTGTAGGCTTCGGATAGTGCGGTAGAAGCGGCGGTTTTTTATCTCTTTTTAGGAAAGAGTAATTTAAATTTGGAGCAAATTAGTGCGGCGATTATAGTATTTTTGCGCTTTAAATTTCTTAGATGTGTTTTATAAGTACTGCAAAAACGGTATTACTAATAAAAAAGGATAAAAAATACCCAATTTAAGCATTCTTTGAAGATAGGGGTTGTATAATCCCCGTTCTAATGATATTAGTTATTAATCTTAATCTTAAGGAGAGTGTATGAAAAAAATTATTTCAGGTGCGCTTGTCACATCTATTTTGGCTGCTTCGGCATTTGCTTTTAGCGTAGAGGGCGAGCCTAACGTAAAATTCGTCGGCTATAAGCTGGCAAATAAAACGGGCGTTGAAGGTACGTTTAAAGAACTAGGCTTTAAAAGCGCGGAAAATGCTAATTTCGCGGATTTTTTAAAAAGCTTTGAATTTAACATCGATCCAAAAAACATAAACACAAAGCTTCCCGACCGCGATAAACGTATCGGCATAATCTTTGACGGCAACGTAATCGCGGCTAAAATCGTATCGGCTAGCGGCGACGATAAGGCCGGCGAAATAGAAGTCGAAGTAAGCGTAAAAGGAAATAGCAAAACCTACAAAACGCAGTATACGGTCGAAGGCGGCACGCTAAAAGCTAAAATCGGCGTCGATCTTTTAGCCGATCTAAAACTAGACGAGACTTTCGCTAAATTTGCAACCGCGGCCAAGGCGTTTCACGGCGGCAAAAGCTATCCCGACGTAGAAATCTCGCTAGAAGCCAAAATAAAATAATCCTCAAATTCGGCGCTTAAAGATCTGCTTGCGCCGAATTTTCTACTTTATTATTATTTTTTATTCCGTAATGCCAAAAAATCGATAACTTAAGATATAATGAGCCGTAAAATTTAATTAAGGCGAAAAAATGACGACGAAAGAAAATAAAAAAGGGGCGGTAAGCGCACTATTTTTGGCTATTGCGCTGTTTGCGGCAGGGTGCGCGGGGTATTTTTATTACGGCATAGGCGGGACGGGCGTTTTTACGATGGTCGTTGCCGTGATCTGCGCCGTTTTTTGCGTGAAAAAGATATTTCAAGTTAGCTTTTTGAGCATCGATGACGACGGGTTTTTGGTGCAAAAAGGCGTCAAAAACGCCAAATTTTACTTTAAAGACATCGAAGAAATCGGCGTTCGCATGGTAGATGCCAAACGCAAAATCGACGTTTTAAATGTGAGATTTAAAAGAGGTAAACTAGACCGCGACGCAGCTGATGGCCTCATGCAGCCTATCGGCGACGACGATGCTGTGATATACGACAAATACGAGCTCTCAAAACACGAAGTTTTTAAAATTTTAAAGCAGAAATTTGAGGCGTTAAATACGCAAAAAAGCGAAAATAAGAAAAAGTAAAATTTGCGCGAACGCAAAAAGGATCCACGGTGAAAGAGGAGCTTGAAATAGCCCAAAAAAGGGTCGCAATCTACCGCATAAAAGCACGAAATTTGATGCCAAAGGTAGATGCGGATAGTCCGCAAAATGCAGTCGGCACGCCGATAGTATTTTATAATGCGTTTGCGAACGAAGCGGATGAGATCGCGCGAGCTTTAAGCGAGCTTGGCGGCGTAAATCTCACGCTCGCGGCCGTGGGCGGACTAGAGTGGAACTCCGAAATGACGCCCTGGCCGATGCCTACTCTTTTTAAGAAGGAGCCACCTTTTGAGGGCGGGGCGGATGAATACCTGCAAACTCTAACGCAGCAGATCGCGCCTGCCGTGCTTGCAAGAACGGGCGATGCAGCGTGGCTCGGGATCGCTGGGTACTCGCTAGGCGGGCTTTTTGCGCTTTATTCGCTTTATAAAACGCCTATGTTTACGCGCGTCGCTAGCGTTTCGGGTTCGCTTTGGTATAAGGATTTTCGCGAGTTTGCGCTGGGCTCGCATCTTGCGGGTAAGCCGGAGCGCGCGTATCTCTCGATCGGCGACCGCGAGAGTATGAGCAAAAACGAATACCTAAAAACGGCGCTAGAGGCCACGCGCGATATTGCCGCGCACTTTGAGAGTTTGGGCGTCGAAAGCAAATTTGAGCTAAATCCGGGCAATCACTATGCAGACGAGATAGGACGCACGGTAAAGGCGCTAACGTGGCTAGCCTCCGGTAAAATTTAACTCTAGTTCGTCAAAACCTGCCTAAATATACCGCAAAATCGCCGTTAAATTTGAAAATTTAGCCGTGCAAAAATTTGAGACGACTGACTAAAATTATCAAAGAGATGAAAATTTACAAGACATATTTAACTTAAAATCGGGTGCAGTATTTTTCTCTTAGACGAGGCGAAATTTCTACTTCACTTCGTTTGTAGCTGCAAGCAGAAGATTTTTAAGCGGAGCGTATATTTGATACGTGAGCATAAAAATCAAATTTCAACGAAGTATAAGTAGAAAAACAAGCCTAAACACTAAACTTCATACCTCTCGCCCGGCTTCATCTCGATTATCTCCCACGGCAATCCCTGCTTATTTAGCTCGTCCATGAAAGGCTTGGCGTCGAAATTTTCCATATTAAAGACGCCTTTTCCGCTCCAGATGCCTTTTGCGACCATCATCGAGCCGATCATCGCAGGTACGCCCGTCGTGTAGCTCACGGCCTGCGCGCCCGTCTCGGCGTAGCAAGCCTCGTGATCGCAGACGTTGTAGATGTAGACCTGGCGCTCTTTGCCCTCTTTTAGGCCTCGGATCACGCAGCCGATGTTTGTTTTGCCCTTCGTGCGAGGACCGAGGCTCGCAGGATCAGGCAGCAGGGTCTTTAAAAACTGGATCGGTACGATCTTTACGCCGTTATGCTCGACCTCGTCGATACGTAGCATACCGACGTTTTCTAAGCACCTCATATGCGTGAGGTAGCTCTGTCCGAATGTCATAAAAAAGCGGATTCGCTTCAGCCCTTTGATGTTTTTTACTAAGCTTTCAAGCTCCTCGTGGTAGAGCAGGTAGCTGTCCTTGACGCCGACTTTCGGGTAGTCCCATTTAAACATTATTTCCATCGGCTCGGTCTCTTTCCACTCGCCACGCTCCCAGTAGCGGCCTTTTGCGCTTACTTCGCGCAGGTTGATTTCTGGGTTGAAATTCGTCGCAAACGGATAGCCGTGATCGCCTGCGTTGCAGTCTAGGATGTCGATCTCGTGGATCTCGTCAAATAAATTTTGCTGCGCGTAGGCGCAAAATACGTTTGTCACCCCCGGGTCAAAGCCAGAGCCAAGAAGCGCCATGGTGCCAGCGTTTTTGAAGTCACTATCCTTCGCCCACTGCAGCTTGTACTCAAATTTCGCCGTGTCTGGGTGCTCGTAGTTTGCGGTGTCGATGTAAGGTATGCCAGCCTTTACGCAAGCATCCATAAGAGTTAGGTCTTGATATGGCAGCGCGACATTTAGTAGCAAATCAGCCTTTGTTTGTCTGATGAGCTCCACAACAGCCGCTGTATCGTCAGCGTCGATCTGCGCGGTTTTTATCTCTACGCCAAGGCGCTCTTTTATAAATTTAGCGATCGCGTCACACTTGCTTTTTGTGCGGCTTGCAAGGGTGATATTTGTAAAAACGTCCGAGTTCATCGCACATTTTACGGTTGCGACTTGGCTCACGCCGCCCGCGCCTATGATTAAGATATTTGACATTTGGGCTCCTTTAATTTTTAGTTTTATTGTATCAAAAAAGTTTTTATTTAGCTTTTAATCTCACTGGTTGGTTTCGTTTATACATAAAACTTTTGCTATCTTTATATAGTTTATCTAGATTTAGCTCTATTATGATTTGTTCTAAAAATTCATCTTGTTCTAAAAAATGAAGTCTTTTATAGGTAGCCGACAAGTTATCATTTGCTGGCAATAAAATATATAAAAAATTGTGTATTTCATCCTCGTATTTTTGAGATTTTATTTCATCCTCGTATTTTTGAGATTTT
>CAURVK010000010.1:0-65382 GCA_963528285.1 uncultured Campylobacter sp.
AGCCGCCGCGAACGCGAAAATTTTAAGCGGCAAATTTGACGGCGGCGCGCTAAATACAGCCCGAGCCAAAGCGTAAAGCAAGATAACGGCCAAAACGTCACCCGTGTAGTGGCGCATGAAGCCGCCATTTACGCAGATCGCGATGTAAATTTCGACCGCTAAAATCAGCACCGCCGCAGCTAAAAACGCTAGCCTCGTTCTTGCGCTTTGCTTTGTTTGAGGCTTTTGTGCGAGCTTTGCGGCACTTTTTTGTTCGCTTAAATTTTCCTCTCGCAACGCTTTCCTTTTAAATTTAGCCGTTAAATTTACTTCGCAAGCGGGCGTAAAATTTAGAGATGATTTATTAGGCTCGCGTTATATGCGGCGCCAAAGCCGTTGTCGATATTTACGACGCTAACGCCGTTTGCGCAGCTGTTTAGCATCGCTAGTAGCGCCGCCAGCCCGCCAAAGCTAGCCCCGTACCCCACGCTGGTGGGCACCGCGATCACCGGCACGCTAACAAGACCCGCTAGCACGCTGGCTAACGCGCCCTCCATGCCCGCCACCGCGATCACGACCTTTGCGCCGCGTATCTGCTCTAAATTTGCGATCAACCTGTGCAGCCCCGCCACGCCCGCGTCGCTAAATTTGCGCACGTCGTTGCCTAAAAATCTCGCCGTCTCGTACGCTTCCTCCACTACCGCGCCGTCGGCGGTGCCTGCGGAGACTATCGCGATGTAGCTTTGCGTGAGCGCGGGCTCTTTAAATTTGACGCTGATGACGCGGCCGCGAGCGTTAAACTCCGCCTGCGGTAAGATTTCGCGCAGCCGCTCAAAAACCCGCTCATTAGTGCGCGTGATTAGGATATTTTGCCGCCTCGCGCCGATCGCCTCTGCGATGCGTAAAATTTCATCATCGGTCTTACTCTCGCCGTAGATCACCTCGCCCGCGCCGTTTCGCATGGCGCGCTGGGTGTCGATCTTGGCGCAGCCCACGTCCTCGTAGGGGTAGTTTTTCAGGTATTTTAGCGCCTCTTGCTCGCTCACGCGGCCGCTTTTTATCCCCGCGAAAAGCTCTAAAATTTCATCCTCTCTCATGCAGAACATCCTCTCTAAGCCCCTTTAGATCAAGCGTCACATCAGCAGCGCCGAGCATCACAAGCTGTCTAACGACGCTTTTAAATTTCGCGTCGTTTAGGAAGTCTCGCATGCTAGAAAAGGGCATTTGCAGCTTTATATTTTTGCGGTCGCACCGCGCGCGGACATTTGCGTAGCCGCTTGTGATGAGCAGATTTTCCGCCACTTCGATCAAATTTAGCTCGCCTTCATCGATCTCGCGCCCGTGAGGCAGGCGCGTTAGCAAGCACGCGTAGCCAGGCTTTTCGGCGGTAGGCAAGCCCAGCTCGCGCGATAGCTCGCGGATCTCGGCTTTGGTTAAATTTATCAGCGGCGAGAGCACGCCTAGCTCCTCTTTTGCTTTGAGCCCGGGGCGGTATTCGCCCAGATCGTCTCGGTTCGTGCCGTCTGCGACGCGGCTAAAGCCAAGCTCGCGGGCACGCTCTATCAGGCGCGAAAACACCGCCTTTTTGCACAGATAGCAGCGATTTTCGGGGTTATTTTTGATCCCCTCCGCGACGCCGAGCTCTAAAATTTCGTGGCGGATGCCGTAAATGCTAGCAAATTCCACGGCTTCGGCAATCTCGCGCGAGGACATATAGGGCGATCTTATCGTTATGCCGATCGCTCGCGCACCCAGCGCGTCGTGCGCCGCGCGCAATAGTAGCGAGCTGTCCGTGCCGCCGCTAAATGCGACTGCTAGCTCGCCCAGCCCGCGTAGATCAGCCTTTAGTTTTTCTAGTTTCGTCATAGATTTTCAGTGCCTCTTTTCGCACCCGCTCGATCGTCGTGCCGTGCGCGAGCGCCGCGGCCTTGCAGTCGTCAAATTCCGGCTTTGCCTTTTGCGTTTGGCCGCTGCCAGAAATCTTAAGCCCTATCTCGCCGAATTTCGTCTGCACCCGCGCAAATTCGCGCTTTAGCTCGGTTTTAGCAACCTCTACCTCGCGAACGCCGATCGCCGTCGTGTGCGTAAATATCAGATCCTTTAAATTTTGCGCGTCCAGCTTGCGGCACAGCGCGTTTAGCTCAAAGCCCATGCGCCCCTTTTTCATAAAAATAGAGCGGCTAAACACGTCCAGCGCGCCGTTTTCGCGTAAAATTTTGCACGCAAAGGCGAAGCTCTCGGCGTCCATATCGTCGATGTTAGTGGAGATTAAAATCTGCCTGCAAACCTCGCCGTAGCCAGGGCGCGCGCCTAAATTTTGATCGTCTAAATCCTCGTCCGTCTCGCAAATCATCGCGCGAAGCACGTTTGCAAAGTCCGTTGCGTCCTTGCCGCCCGCGCCGTAGCCGATCTTTTCGATTTTAAAGCTCGCGCCGTTCGTAAACTCGTCCGCACAAGCCTTTAAAATCGCCGCTCCCGTAGGGGTAGTCATCTCGAAATTTGCGCATCCGAGGCTTACGGGCACGCCTTTTAAAATTTCGCAAACGGCTGGCGCGGGCACGCTAAGCGCGCCGTGATCGCAGATCGCTACGCCGCCGCCAAGCTCGATTTTGGAGCTTACGACGCACGAGACGCCTAAATTTTCAAAAAGATATTCAAGACAGATCGCCGCGCCCGCGACATCCACGATGCTATCGATCGCGCCGATCTCGTGGAAATGCACCCGATCTACCTGTGTGCCGTGGACTTTGGCCTCGGCCTGCGCGATCGTGCGAAATATCGCGCCCGCTCTTTGTTTGCAGCTCTGGCTTAAATTTGAACTTTCTAAAATTTGCCTGATATCGGCGTAGCTTCTGGCGTGGGGCTGCGATTTTAGCGGCATGATGTCGATTTTTGTCGCGGCGATGCCGTTTTTTAGCACGTTTTTGCGCACGAGCTTAAATTCGCCGGCTAAATTTAACTTCTCAAGCTCGGCGCAAAGATAGCCAAAATCCACGCCAAGCCCGACAAGAGCGGCCAAGTTCATATCGCCGCTGATACCCGCGCTCGCGTCGTAATATAAAATTTTAGCCAAGCCTAGGCCTTAGGCACCGTCATCGAGCCAAACGGCAAGATGATGATTTTAGCGTCCGCGCCCTTTTGCGCGAGCGCGTCGTCCACGGCCTTTTGGATGTCGTGGTATGGTTTTAGATGTACGGCTCGCATCTCATCGTCGCTTAAGTCGCTCACCGCCCAGGTCTGCGCCCAGAGCGAGATTTCGGCCATTTTAGCGGCCTTGTGATAGCCGAGCTTAAAGCCCGCGCTGATCTTTTCGAGCACCTTTTTGGGCGTGTCGGCGGAGGCCATCAGGTCAAAAAACGGCTTTGGTCCGATGCCGGTGCGGCACTTTGCGACCATGATTAAAATTCCATCCTGCGCGAGCGCTAGTTTGCCGTTATCTAGGGCTTTTTGCGCCTGATAGAGATCGACGTCCATCGGATAGGGCGCGACCGAGATCACGATATCCGCCTTGCGCGGGATATTTACGCAAAATACCTCGTCGGCCTTTTCCACGCAGTCGTAAAAGCTGTCGTTTAAGTCGCCCGCGCTCGCGTAATATACACCGTGCTCGCTGTCAAGCACCGTCTGGATCGAAAAAACGTCGATGTGCGCAAGAACTTTCATCGCGTCGATCATATCCTCGTGCACGGGATTGCCCTCTAGGCGCAGCGCCTGCGCAGCGGAGCTTAGGGCGAGCTTATGGTTTTGCGTGATGCTCTCGTACGACGCAGTGCCAGGTAAAAAGGCCTTTCTGCCGCCCGTGTAGCCCGCGAAATAGTGCGGCTCGACCGAGCCGATGACGATCACCTTTTTCGCTTCTGCTACGATTTTGTTTAGATACATCTGCGTGCCGTTTTTGCTCTCGCCTAAAAAGACCATCTCATCGTGCTTGGAGTCATGATCGTGAACTTCGTTTTTGGCGTTAAGCTCCGCGTAAATTTCTTTGCCAAAGATCATCTCGTATTCTTCCTGCGTGCCCTCTCTGTGGCAGCCGGTGGCGATGATGAAAATTTTATTTTTCTCGCGGATTTTCGGGTAAATTTGCTTTAAAACTTTTGCCGTCGGCGTAGGTCTAGTGCCGTCGTTTACGATGACGACGATCTTTTCATCGCCCGCGATAAACTCGTCAAAGCTTTTTTGATTTATCGGATTTGCCAGAGCCTTTGCGATGAGCGCCGTTTCGTCAAATTTAGCCACGGGGTTTGGATCGAAAACGCCGAGCAAATTTTTCTCGTTTATCTCTAGATTTAGATGATCATCTTTGCCGTATGCGATAGGGATTTGCATATTTCCTCCTTAAGCAGATTTATTAATTTTTTTGTCTTGGGATTATATATCAAATTTTCTTTTAAATGCATTTAGATCGATTAAATTTGACTGGCGGCGCATCAAATTTGGTTAAATATATGATTAATACTTACAAATGTATTTTTAATTTTTTTATTAGTATTTAATTTTAATATTTATATAATCGCGGCGTAATTTCCAAAAAGGAGAACAAATGGAATTCCTAACCAGTTTGAGTGAAAGCACTCAGTTCACTCTACAACTAATCGTAGTGCTCGGATGTTTATTCTACGGCGCTAAAAAAGGCGGTATGGCTCTAGGCGTACTAGGCGGTATCGGTCTTGTTATCTTGGTGTTTGCATTCGGTATGAAGCCAGGCAAACCAGCAGTAGACGTCATCCTAACGATCCTAGCCGTCGTCGTAGCAAGCGCTACTTTGCAAGCCGCGGGTGGTCTTGACGTTATGCTTCAAATTGCGGAAAAAGCGCTTAGAAAGCATCCCAAGTTAGTTTGTTATCTAGCTCCGATTTGCGGCTGGACGCTAACGGTTCTATGCGGTACCGGACACACGGTTTACACGCTGCTACCGATCATTTACGACGTATCGATGAAAAGCGGTATCCGTCCGGAAAGACCGCTAGCTGCTACCACGATCTCGTCTCAGCTAGCTATCATCGCTAGCCCGGTTTCGGTTGCGGGCGTATCTATGGTCGCGGTTTTGCTAGGCACGGGCACCGTTCATATCGACGGCTTTACCAGCTATGTAGATTTGCTTAAAGTTACGATTCCGGCTACCTTTATAGGCGTGCTTTGCATCGGTACTTTTTCCGTATTTAGAGGAAAAGACCTTGATAAAGACCCTGAATTTCAAGAAAAAATTAAAGATCCGGAGCAAAGAAAATACATCTACGGCTCTGACGATTCTAAATCGCTAGTCGGCGTTCATCTGCCTAAAAAGCAATGGAATATAATGTGGATATTCCTAGCTACCATCGCTATCGTGGCGGTTCTAGGCTACTATAAACAACTTCGCCCTAGCTGGACTAGCGACGTCCCGGGTAAATCTATCGAAATCGTAGTAGATAAAAAAGTAGTTAAAAACATCACCGTAAAAGACGGCCAAGTAGTCTCTACTGTAGATGATAGCAAAGTCATCTCAAACGTAAAAGACAGTAAAGTAAAAGACGCTACTAAATTTACTAACGTAGAAGTCCTAGATAAAGACAAAAAAGTAACTCAAAGCTTCGTGCTTCAAGACGGCAACGTAGTTATTACTAAAGAGGGCAAAACCGAAACCGTCGCAAACGCTAGCATCGTAGTAAAAGATACTATGAAAAAGACCGCTCCTCTAAATATGGTCGATACGATCCAAATTTTCATGCTATTAGCTGCGTCCATCATGATGATCTACTCGGGCATCAAGGCTGCTAAGATCGCTCAAAACGAGATCTTCCACAGCGGTATGGTGGCGCTTGTCGCGATCTACGGCATCAGCTGGATGGCTGAGACGATGTTCCACTCTCACATCGATATGCTAAAAGGTTCTCTGGGCGAAGTTATGAAAGCTTATCCATGGATGTATATCGTCGTAGGTATGCTGATTTCTAAGTTCCTAAACTCTCAAGCCGCAGCCGCCGCGACATTCGTACCGCTTGCCGTTCAGATCGGCGTGGATCCAGGCATCATCGTTGCGTTTGCTACGGCTTGCTACGGATACTTTATCCTTCCTACTTATCCGAGCGACCTTGCGGCCGTGCAATTTGACCGCTCCGGCACAACCCATATCGGTAAATACGTCATCAACCATAGCTTCATCATCCCGGGTCTTATCGGCGTGTTTAGCTCGTGCGCAGTGGGTTGGGTATTAGCTAATCTGTACGGATTTATTAAATAATTTTGCTTTTAGACAAGCTGCTTTTGCGGCTTGTCTTTTTGCCCTATACTTCGTTGCTTTTAAATTTGGCTCGGTCATTACCGACGAGGTAACTCCCGTCGCCAAATTTAAAAGCGCCTCGTCTAGAACAAAAATACTTCGCCTTATCGCTTTACGTTCAAATTTGAAGTAAATTTTTGTAAATTTGGGTTGCCGAGACCCATAACCTTGAAAATGCCAAATTTAAAATTTGCGGCGCGACAGCGTCAAATTTAAACCTGCACGCAGTGCAGCAACCTCTCACGTCGTAGGGGTTGGGGGATTGTTAAGGGGGAAGGGAGCGACTTCGTAATTCAAGCCCCTTCCCCCTTAACAAGAAAACTAAATTTAATGTACAACGCTAAATTTAACCAAATCAAATTTAGCACCTTAAAGGTGCGGGTCTCGGCGAGTAGAATTCTAAAATTTATCCAAATTTGATCTCAAATTTAACTTCAAATTTACAGCTAAAAAGTCAAATTTAAATTTTACTTCAGCCTATCGCCGAATTTTTGTTTGTCGCTCATATAGACGAAGCTTAGCACCTCGGCGACGGCGCGAAAGAGCTCCGCGGGGATCATGTCGTTTACCTCGCACATCTTGTACAGCTCGCGCGCTAACGGCGGATTTTCAACGATTTTGACGTTGTTTTGCACTCCGATTTGCTTGATGCGAAGCGCTAGAAAATCCACACCTTTAGCTAGGATCACGGGCGCTTTTTCCTTTGTTTTATCGTAGCGAAGGGCGACGGCGTAGTGGGTCGGGTTGGTGATGATGACGTCTGCTTGCGGGATATTTTGCATCATTCTGTTGCGCGCGGCTCGCATTTGCAGCTGGCGGATGCGTCCTTTTACCTGCGGGTCGCCCTCCATCTGTTTGTACTCGTCCTTGATCTCCTGCTTGCTCATTCTTAGGTCGCGAAAGTACTGAAAACGCACGATCAGCACGTCAAGAAGCCCGATGATAAACATCACGATGAGCATCACGGCGGCCAAGATCAGCATCTTTTCTTTTAGCCATGCCAGCTGTGCCGCCATCGAGAAAAAGAGCGTGTGCGGCAGCTCTTTGATGAAGCTAAAAAACATCAAAAACCCGACCGTAAAAACCGCCGTGACCTTGAGCACCATCTTGATGCCGTCTATCAGCTTTTTGAGCGAAAAGAGATTTTTGAGCCCTTTTAGCGGGTTGATTTTGTTTAAATTTGGCTCCAAAGGCTTAGTCGTAAATATAAATCCAAACTGCATGAGGTTGGCGACGACGCCCGCGATCGCAATGCAAAAGGCGATAGGTAGTATGATGAGCAGCGTGCGAAATATCGTCGTGATCGCGACGCTAAAGAGCAGCTTGCGCGTAAACTCCTGCCCGATGAGGCTCTGATAGTAGTTATATAGCGTGAAAAACTGATCGCCGATGAAGCCAAGAAGCGCCACTACGACGAAGATCGCGACCGCAAGCGTGACGAAGCCGGCTAAATCCTGGCTTTTGGGGACGTTGCCATCCTTGCGCGCGTCTTCTATTTTTTTGGAGGTGGGTTCTTCGGTTTTTTCTTGGTCTTCGCCTGCCATCTCTATCCTGAATTTGCTTAAATTTGGGCGATTATACCTAAAAGGAGGTTAAATTTTACGCTACAATTGCCTAAATTTAAAGGATAAAAATGCACAAGCTTGACGATCACGTAAACGAGTGGTTCGGGCAGATGAGGGCGCGCAACGAGGCCGCCGCCGATCACTTTAAAAGCCGTAAAATCCACTACGACGAGTCAAATTTGATAGAAGTTTTGCAAAGCTCGCAGGATAAATTTGATCTCCTTTGGGCTACTGTCGCTCTGCGCGAGCTAGGCACTACGCGTGCGATACCCGCTCTAAAGTGCGCCGTCAAATTTAAAAGCCTAGACGTGCAAGGTAGCGCGGCTCTAACGATCGCATTTTTAGCAGGCGGCGTCGAGAACGGCTTTTTGGCGAGTTTGCTTGTCAGTAAAGAGTACCGCGCTAAATTTTACGCGATGACGGGGATTTTATACAAAGAGGACGCGGCACACTCGGCTTTGCCTTTTGTTTTGGAGTATTCGGCCAAGGCGACCAAAGGCGGCAAGGCGCTTGCTAAAACGCAGTGCGAAGAGCTAGACTGGCTATATCTAGCTAGATACGGCGCGCATTTGCCGCAGGCGCAAGAAATTTTTGATAAAATAAATAAAAATAGGAAGTATGTAGATGAAAACGTTTTTACAAGACTCGCAGGAGAATTCCCGCAAATTTTCACAATCTAAAAAACCGCAAAAGAGCGAAACCGAGCTGCTTTTGGAAGAGTGCGGAGAAGTTTTATCCAAGCTAAAAAAGAAAAATTTGAGCGAGCACGAGTTTTTATGCGAGTTGATAAAACTGATGGCTTTTTCGATACCGCAAATTCCTTATGAAATTTGGCTGGAAAAATGTATAGAAAGCGGCGATGTGGAGGCTCTAAACGATCTTGTTTTTCAGTACGCCAGAAACGAGCTGCTGCCCGGCTGCGAGGGCGGATACGATCAGTGCGAGAGGCTTATTCATTCGTTTCTTGTGCTAGCGTGCGGCGACATGAACGGCGCGAAAAACGTGATGACGCACTCTATGCCGCCTAGCACGAACGGATATAGATTTTTGTGCGTGATGAGTGATCTGGTTTCGGCGCTGCTATGGGACGATAAAAAATCGCTTGAGCCCGCACTGAAAAAAGCGCGTAGATTTGCAGACTCAAAAAAGCCAATAAACGAAAGAGAAGCGGTAAAATTCGTCCTTGCCTTGCACGAAAAAGGTGCGGCCGCGATGAGCGAAAGTTTGAGTAATTTTTGCGTGAAAGTTGCTATAACCGCCGCGCCGCAATTTGAAAAGAGGATTAGTTTTTTCGCGCACGGACTTTACGCGCTGGCGCATTACCTCTTGCCTTTTGAGATTTTTGAGCGCATTAGCTTGCCGAAAACTAAAAATTTCAGCGAAATTTACGCAAAAAGGCTTTTAAGCGGCAAACCGGCGTAGCCAAAATTATATTTTAGCTTTCCGCCCGAATTTGACGTTTTTAATCAAATTTTAAACGCGCTGCCTGCTAAAACCGTGCTTCATCAGCCTTTTGACGGGCCTTCGCCGAGCGATCAAATACGATTCCTAGATCATGACGCGATGGTCGAAAATTTAGCGGATGAAATTTTAAATAATCAAAAACGGTAAAAGGGCGCGAGCCGGTTTTTAAAATCGCCGAAACTTTACTCAAAAGCTTGCAAATGCCGATAAAATTGAGCTTTTAAGGAGCTTGTACGCTCGCGCGATTGTTTCATTTGACTAGAGATAGTTTAAAAACGGTAGCAAGGGTGAGCTTGCGGGGTTAATACGCCTTTATGCTAGGCGCGAGTTTCTTTTTTTATTGACCTCGCGGCGGGCGCGGCCTCTATGCCACATTTGCCGCACCTGCACGCATTTTGTCTTTTTATTCCCTAGTATTCACTGTTATTTTTGCTATAAATTTATCTTACCGAGCGATTTTGCTCAAATTTGATTGGTTAAATCGCAGTATTCTAAAAACAGATCGTTGCGGCAAATTTGGACAAAAAGATTTAATAATTTATACTATCTAATAAAGATAAATAAGATATATTTTATCTTAAATAATTATAAATACTTAAAAATAATTTCTAATAAACAATAAAATTTATTTGTATTTAACCGAAAAAACATTACAATCACATTCTAATTTTATTTTCAAAGGAGTATTTAATGAAAATTAAGTCGGTTTTGTTGGGTTCGGTTGCGTTAGCGACGGCGCTAAACGCTCAAAATTTGATCCAACGGTCACAAATGGACCCCAAACCCTCATCACGTAAATGCCCCGACGGTTTACAATTCGGTATTTAACTCGGTGCAGTTTTGGGACGGACGCGCCGCCCACCTAGCTGCTCAGGCTGCCGGCCCGATGACTGCGATGCCGGAGATGGTTTCTACTCCGGAGCTCGTCGAGCAAAGGCTAAAATCGATCCCTGCTTATGTGAGCGAGTTTAAGGCTGCGTTTAATAGCGACGTGAGCTTTGAGCTGGTAACGACGGCCATAGGTATCTTTGAAAGAACGCTCGTAACTCCGTCTAGATTTGATAAATTTTTAGAAGGCGACGAGGCTGCACTAAGCGGCGCTGAGAAAAAAGGCCTAAAAACCTTCATCGACAAAGGCTGCGCCACATGCCATAACGGTATAAATTTGGGCGGTACTTTACAGCCGTTTGAGGTTGCGGGCAAATACGAATTTGCAAATTTAGGCGACTTTAAAGGCGATGCAAACGGCCTAGTAAAAGCTCCTACGCTGCGCAATATCGAGCTAACGGCTCCATATTTCCACAATGGTGCAGTTTGGTCGCTAAAAGATGCCGTCAAGATGATGGGTAGCGTACAGCTAGGTATCGAGATAAACGATAAAGAAGCTGCCGATATAGTGACGTTTTTAAATTCATTAACAGGCAAAATGCCTAAAGTCGAATATCCGTCATTCCCTGCATCTACCGAAAAGACCCCAAAACCGGAACTCGACTACTAAACTCAACAAAAAGGCGGATAAATTTCCGCCTCATTCAACTTAAATTTATAAATTTTTGGGTATCATCCGTCTCTTACAACCAACAAAGCTCCCCAAGTCTTTTGAAATCCAAAAGCGCTTTTTGGTCTTACCAAATTTAGAAAGGTAGAGTATGTCAAAATACGCTATATTTAAGCACGGCGGCAAGCAGTATCGCGTCAGCGAAGGCGAGTATCTTAAGCTTGACCATTTCAGTGCTGAAGCAAAATCATCAGTCGAGATTACGGACGTTTTGTGCGTAAACGATGGTGAAGTAAAGGTAGGCGCGCCGTTCGTAAAGGGTGCGAAAGTTGTTCTTGAAGTCGTAAACGAGGGCAAGGATAAAAAAGTCGTTATTTACAAAAAACGCAGACGCAAAGACTCAAAACTAAAACGCGGTTTTAGAAGACAGTTTACACGCGTAAAAGTCGTAAGTATCGCAGCTTAAGGAGATAAGAAATGGCACACAAAAAAGGTCAAGGCTCAACCCAGAATAACCGAGATTCCATCGGACGACGCTTAGGCGTTAAAAAATTCGGCGGCGAATTCGTTCGCGCGGGCAACATCATCATCCGCCAGCGCGGTACCGCCACTCACGCGGGCAGCAACGTCGGTCTAGGCAAAGATCACACGATTTTCGCACTAATCGACGGTTTCGTTAAATTCGAAAGACTAGATAAAAATAGGAAAAAAGTTTCTGTCTATCCCGCTGCGTAATCCTTGGGGCGAAAGCCCCTTTTTAAAAATAACTCAGTTTTCATGAAATCTAAAGGTTTTTCTCGCTCAAAACGGCTTCGCTATCCCAACTCTCTTAGAAAAGATTTAAAATTTATCAAAAAATCTCGTATTAGAAACGATCGTCGTTCTATTCGTCAAATCCTGAAATTTGATCCAAACCGCGAAAATTTACCGCAAACGATCCGCATAAATAACGGTGCATGGCAAATCGTTTAAACTTTGCGGCAAATCGAATTTTAATCAATAAACCGATATAATCCAAAAATTTTGCACAATAACAAACTAAAAATAATGGAATAAAATTTAAAAACTAAGGCAAAAAATGTTTATAGATAGCGTAAATTTAACTCTAAGCTCGGGTCACGGCGGAGCCGGATCAGTGAGCTTTCGCCGCGAAAAACACGTGATTTTAGGCGGACCGGACGGCGGCGACGGCGGCGACGGCGGGGATGTATATTTCGTCGCCGATAATAACACCCATACGCTTGCGGCATATAAAGGCAAAAAGGCCATGCGCGCACAAAACGGCGAGGCAGGCACGGGGCGCAGAATGCACGGCAAAAGAGGCGAGCACCTCGAGCTCATCGTGCCTCCCGGCACTGCGGTGCTGGACGCCGAGACGGGCGAGCTACTCTGTGACCTAACTAGCCAGGGACAGCGCGAGCTATTTTTAAAAGGCGGCAAAGGCGGGCTTGGCAACGTGCACTTTAAAAGTTCGATCAACCAAGCTCCCGAATACGCGCAAAAAGGCCTAGAGGGCGAAACGCGCGAGGTGCGACTGGAGCTTAAGCTCATCGCCGACGTGGGGCTCGTGGGCTTTCCAAACGTCGGTAAAAGCACGTTAATCTCGACCGTCTCAAATGCCAAACCGCAGATCGCAAATTACGAGTTTACCACTCTCACGCCAAAGCTAGGCCTAGTCGAGGTCGACGAATACAGCGGATTTGTGATGGCCGATATCCCTGGTATCATCGAGGGAGCAAGCGAAGGGCGCGGGCTTGGCGTGCAGTTTTTAAAACACGTCGAGCGCACGAAAATTTTGCTTTTTATGCTTGATCTTGCAAACTACCGCAGCCTTGAGGAGCAGTTTGACGCGCTGCGGGCCGAGACGGCGAAATTTTCAGGCGAGCTTGCAAAAAGAGACTACGCGATCGCTCTAACTCGCGCGGATGCGGCCGAAAATTTGCAGGAAAAATTTGACGCATTTTTGTCGTATTTGGAGCTTTCGGGTGCGGTTGGCGAGATGAAATTTAAGCAAGATATTTATGAATTTGACGCCACCAAGCCGTTTTTTGTAATGCCGATCTCCTCGGTGACTGGACAAAATATAAATGAGCTAAAATTTGCCCTGCTTGAGCTTCTAAAAAAGGAGCTGTAGATTGTGCTAAAGCCGCGCTACAGAGGGCTTTGACGAATGGAAGCTTCAATGTGCCCGTATATGCGGTTAAATTTTATTTTTATCGCTCGCAAACGCCGCAAAAAGATAAAATTTAAGGATGCGAAATGAATAAAATTTTTATTCTAGTATTTCTATGCTTCGGCGCATACGGTTGCGATCCAGCCGATCCGGTGCCGAATTTTATGGACTTTAACGACAAGGATCATGACGGCGCACTGAGTTTGCAGGAGTGGATGGCGAGCGAGGTGCCGCCTGGGGTAAGAGTAGAGCTAAATCTGCGCTCAGGCTCGGAATTTAAGAGGCTCGATGCTAATCGCGACGGCAAGATTAGCCTTGACGAGCTGGGAGCGAAACCGTCTGCAAAGATTTATTGGTCCGAAGATCCGTGCGCTTTTTGGCCTTGGCTGGACGGATCCGAGGATAAAAATCAATCCGCCGTCAAATAAGGCGCACGAGCGTGAACCCGTGGTTACATCACGGTCTGCGTAAAATTTATTGCGAGCACGATTGCGCCCGTATGATCGCTCGCGCCTTGATTTGGCTAAATTTAAAGGAAAAGAATGAAGATAGTTTTTATGGGAACGCCCGAGTATGCGGCTAAAATTTTGCGCGCGCTTACGGAGGCGAAATTTGAGATCGCGGCCGTCTTTACGCAGCCTGATAAACCAGTCGGCAGGAAGCAAATTTTAACGCCTAGCGAGGTGAAAACTTACGCGCAGCAGCACCTGCCCGCCGCACCGATCTTTCAGCCTGCGAGTTTAAAAGACGAGGCGGTTGCAGCGCAGATAAAAGACTTAAAACCTGATTTCATCGTGGTTGCCGCATACGGTAAAATTTTGCCGCAGGCTGTCCTTGATATCGCGCCTTGTATAAATTTGCACGCCTCGATCCTGCCTAAATACCGCGGTGCAAGCCCGATCCAAAGCGCGATCTTGGCGGGCGAAAAGCAGACGGGCGTGACGGCGATGCTGATGGATGCAGGGCTTGACACGGGCGATATGCTTGATTTTGCCTACACGCCTTGCGAGGATAAAACGGCGGCGCAGCTGTTTAGCGAGCTTGGGGATTTGGCGGGCGAGCTGATCGTGCGAGTGCTGCTAAATTTTGTAAATTTGACGCCGATCAAGCAAGATGACGCACAGGCTACGCACTGCAAAAAAATCGCAAAATCTGACGGGCTTTTTAGCTTTGAGGAGAGCGCACGGCAAATTTATAATAAATTTCGCGCACTAACGCCCTGGCCGGGGATCTATCTAGCTAGCGGATTAAAAATTTTGGATTTAAAATATCTCAGTGGACGCGAAGACGAGCGCCGAAGGCCCGGCGAAATCATATTTGACGGAAAATATTACATTTACGTCGCGTGCGGGGAGGGTGCTTTATGCATAGAGACGGTGCAAGAGCCAGGCAAAAAACCCGTGGACGCTAGCGCGTATCTAAACGGCAAGCGCCTTGGCATCGGCGATATAGTGTCGTAAATTTGAGCCGAGCGAAGCTTGCCTTGTAAATTTAACGATACTAATGCGCTGGCAATGTAAAATGAACCAAAATTTAAAAGGAATAAAATTTGAGAATAGAGTTTGCAGATAGCGTCCCCTCTACGCAAAAAGTTTTGGTCGAAGGGCTGCGAAACGGCGAAATACGGCCGCCTTTTGCGCTAGTGGCAAAGGAGCAGACGCAGGGTATCGGCAGCAGAAACAACGTGTGGAGCGGGCTAGAAGGCAATCTATTTTTTTCATTTTGTATGAGCGAAACGGCGCTGCCAGGTGATCTAAAGGGCGAGTCGGCGTCGATTTACTTTTCGGTGATAATGCGCGAAGTGCTCGCGGCTCGCGGCTCGAAAATCTGGCTAAAATGGCCGAACGACTTTTACGTCGGCGATAAAAAAATCGGCGGAACTTTGACGACGAGAGTCGGCGAAATTTACGTTTGCGGCATGGGTATAAATCTAAAAAACGCACCCGAAAACGCCGGAATTTTAGATATAGATGTTAGCCCTAGTGCCGCGGTCGGAGAGTTTTTTAAGAGGCTGCAAACGGCTCCGTCTTGGGCGGAAATTTTTAAAAAATTTGAGAGCGAATTTGAAAAATCAAGAGAATTTGTCACGCACTTTGAGGGCGAAGAAATGTCGCTCAAAGACGCAAAACTCCTATCTGACGGCTCTTTGGATATAGGTGGGCGAAGGGTTTTTTCGCTCAGATAAATTTGCTTAAATTTGACGTGAAATTTAATATTTTTATGAAATATCGGCGGGGACGATCCGCGAAATTCTTTCAGAAATTTTAAAGCCGAAACTAAACTTGGACAAAGTAAGTTTTTTGTAAAATTAATCAATTAAAAAACAAAATTTGGAAAATTCTCATGTGTGAAATTATAACCATTGCAAACCAGAAAGGCGGCGTCGGAAAGACGACTACGGCGGTAAATTTGGCCGCATCGCTGGCGGTGGCCGAAAAAAAAGTCCTACTCATCGATATCGACCCGCAGGCAAATGCGACGACAGGCATGGGTTTTAGTAGAAACGACTACGAGTACAACATCTATCACGTACTCACTGGCCGTAAAAAACTCTCGCAAATCGTGCTAAAAACCGAGATACCGACGCTTTTTTTAGCACCTTCAAACATCGGTCTCGTGGGTATAGAGCAAGAACTAAGCGAACAAAACAAAGACTATCAAAAGATACTAAAAAGCAAGATAGAAGAGGTCGAGGGGCAGTATGATTTTATCATTATCGATAGTCCTCCGGCGCTAGGCAGTATCACCGTAAACGCACTAAGTGCTAGCGATAGCGTGATAATCCCGATACAGTGCGAATTTTACGCATTGGAAGGGCTCGCGCAAATTTTAAATACGGTAAAAATCATCAAAAAAACCATAAATCCGAAGCTAAATATAAAAGGCTTTTTGCCGACTATGTACAGTTCGCAAAATAACCTCGCCAAAGAAACAGTGGCAAATTTAAAGCAGCATTTTGAAAATAAACTGTTTAAAAACAAGGATATGGGCGATGAATTCGTAATAGTACCGCGAAACGTAAAGCTTGCCGAAAGCCCGAGCTTTGGTAAGCCAGTGATTTTATACGACATAAAATCACCCGGCTCGGTGGCGTATCAAAATTTGGCATGCTGCATTTTAGGATAACGAATGGCTAAAAAAGGCGGACTAGGGCGCGGACTAGAGGCGATTTTGGGTGATGTAGAGCTAGCGTATAAAGCCGAAATAAACGAAGGTAACAGCGAAATAATAAAAGAAATAGACCTTGAGTTGATTACCGAAAACCCGTATCAGCCGCGTAAAAATTTCGACGAAACGGCGCTAAGAGAGCTTAGCGAAAGCATCAAAAGGCATGGACTTATACAGCCCATCATCGTCATAGAAAAAGATGGTGGCTATATGCTGATCGCGGGCGAGAGGAGATTTCGCGCGACTAAGCTACTAGGCGAAAGTAAGATAAAGGCTATAGTCGCCGACATCGAAAGCCAAAGCCTTCGCGAACTAGCACTCATAGAAAATATTCAAAGAGAAGACCTAAATCCGATCGAGCTTGCCAATTCCTACAAAGAGCTAATAGATGAATACAAAATCACGCAGGACGGGCTCGCAAACATCATCCATAAAAGCAGGGTTCAGATAACAAATACTATGCGACTTTTGAGCCTTAGCGCCGTGACGCAGGAGTATATAAAAGAGGGCAAACTAACGCAAGGGCACGCCAAAGTCATCGTGGGGCTTGAGCCAAACGATGAAAAAACAGCGGTCGATACTATCATCGGGCAGCGCCTTAGCGTGCGCGAGACGGAAAATTTGGTCAAAAATCTAAAAAATAAATTACCGCTCAAAGCCGCACTTAAGCTAGATGAGAGATACCTTGAAAGACTTGCAAATTTAAAAGAGATTTTTTCTAAATTTGACGTGCCGGTTAAGATAAAAGGCAAAAAAATCACTATCGAATTTGATGATATAGCTGATATCGATAGGCTAATAAACAAGATAAAATAAAAATATTTATTTAAATTTAGCTTGTTTTATCCTTTTTTTTTGTAAAATAAGCACGGTTTTATTATGCTTAAGAAAATATTAAACTTTAAGGAGATTTGATGTTGGAAATTAATTTGCCGTTAGTCGTCCTAACGGCAGTTATTTTTCTAGGGCTTATCGCTGTTTTAAATTCCATCCTTTACAAGCCTCTACTTAAATTTATAGACGCTAGAAACGATGCGATAAAAAACGATGAAGAGAGCGCTAGCAAAAATACGAGCGATCTTGGCGTGTATGAAGCGCAGATAGAACAGCTCATAGCTGCCGCAAGAAACGAAGCCGGCAAGATCAAGCAGGAAGCTATCAATGCTGCAAAAGACGCGGCCGCTAAGATAGTCAGCGAAAAGCGCGGAGTTTTGGAGGCTGATTACGATGCTTTTATCCAAAATTTAAACTCTCAAAAGAGCGATTTTAGAGCTGATTTGCAGCAAAAATTGCCTGAACTTCAAGCTGCTTTAAAAGCAAAACTCGCAAGGATTTAATATGAAAAGCAAAATTTTACTTTTATTATGTCCTTTTGTTTTGATGGCGGACGGCGGATACGACATCGTACCTAGAACGATAAACTTTATCGTTTTTGCCGCGATTTTGTATTATTTTATAGCAAACCCTATCAAAAATGCCTACAAAGGAAGAATTGCCGGTATCGCGGCGAGACTTGATAATATCGAGCAAAAACTAAAAGACTCAAAAGCCAAAAAAGACGACGCTCTAAGACGCGTAGAAGAGGCTAAAGCAAATGCCGCTGGCCTAGTTGAAACAGCTAGAAAAGAGGCTGTTTTGATATCTGAGCGCATCAAAGAAGAGACTAGACAAGAGGTCGCAAATTTGGAAAAAAGCTTCCAAGATCAAAAAGAATTTGAAAAAAGACGCATGGTTAAGTCCGTCGTGGGCGAAATTTTAAACGAAATCTTCGCAAGCGACAGCGTCAAAATGGATCAAAGCGAGCTCATCAATATCATGCTTAAAAGGGTCGGCTGATGAAAGAACTTATCGCAAAAAAATACGTAAAAGCTCTAGTTAGCGACCTTAGCAAGGATGAGTTTAATAACTTTACCGCTAAGTTACAAGAGATCGCAAACGCATTCGCAAATGAAAAATTTCAAAACATCATCGTTTCGCCGAATTTAAAAAACAGCCAAAAAGCGGATTTTGTCCTATCTTTAGTTGGTGAGGCGGATCAAAAATTTGCAAATTTCATAAAGCTACTCGGCGAAAATAAAAGACTTGATATTTTGCCTAATATCGTTTCAGAGCTTTTAGCGCAAAAATCAAAAATGGACAATGTTTTTTACGGCAAAATTTACGGCGGTTCGCAGATTAGCCAGGCTCAAATTTCAGAGCTTGAAAGTAGCTTTTCTAAGAGATTTAACGCAAAAATTATTTTAGAGCCGGTAAAAAGCGATTACAACGGTATCAAGATCGAGCTAGACGATTTGGGCGTGGAGGCTAGCTTTTCGGTAGATAGGCTAAAAGCCCAAATGAGCGAATACATATTAAAAGCAATATAAAGGAGAAAAAGCGTGAGTGCAAAAATAAAAGCAGATGAAATCAGCGCCATCATCAAGGAAAGGATTGAAAATTTTAGCCTTAACGTCGATGTAAACGAGACGGGTAAGGTTATATCCGTAGCCGACGGCGTTGCTAACGTTTACGGCCTAAAAAACGTTATGGCCGGCGAGATGGTCGAGTTTGAGAACGGCGAAAAAGGCATGGCTCTAAACCTAGAGGAAAGCAGCGTCGGTATCGTTATCTTGGGTAAAACGGACGGTATCAAAGAGGGTTCGAGCGTAAAACGCCTAGCTAAACTTTTACGCGTCCCTGTCGGCGATGCTTTGATAGGCCGCGTCGTAAATTCACTCGGCGAGCCGATAGATGCTAAAGGCCCGATTGAAGCTAGCGAGACTAGATTCGTCGAGGAAAAAGCAAAAGGCATCATGGCTAGAAAGAGCGTTCACGAACCGCTTCAAACTGGTATCAAAGCTATCGACGCGCTAGTGCCGATCGGTCGCGGACAGCGCGAGCTCATCATTGGCGACCGCCAAACCGGTAAAACTACCGTCGCGATAGACACCATCATCAATCAAAAAGGTCAAGACGTTATTTGTATTTATGTAGCGATCGGACAAAAACAATCAACTGTCGCTCAAGTCGTTAAAAAGCTTGAAGAGTACGGCGCTATGGAGTATACTATCGTGGTAAATGCAGGTGCATCAGACGCTGCCGCGCTTCAATACCTAGCTCCATATGCGGGCGTAACTATGGGCGAATATTTTAGAGATAATTCTCGCCATGCCCTGATCATCTATGACGATCTTTCAAAACACGCCGTCGCATACCGCGAAATGAGCTTGATTCTTCGCAGACCGCCGGGCCGCGAAGCTTATCCAGGCGACGTTTTCTACCTACACTCTCGCTTGCTAGAGCGCGCATCTAAGCTAAATGATAAGCTAGGCGCAGGTTCTCTAACGGCGCTTCCTATTATCGAAACGCAAGCTGGCGACGTTTCGGCGTATATTCCGACAAACGTTATTTCTATCACCGACGGTCAAATTTTCCTTGAGTCTGACTTATTTAACTCAGGTATTCGCCCTGCGATCAACGTCGGTCTTTCGGTTTCTCGCGTCGGCGGTGCAGCCCAGATAAAGGCAACTAAGCAAGTTTCTGGAACATTAAGACTTGACCTTGCGCAATACCGCGAACTTCAGGCGTTTGCACAGTTTGCGAGCGACCTTGACGAGAGCTCTAGAAAACAGCTCGAGCGCGGTCAAAGGATGGTCGAGGTGCTAAAACAGCCTCCTTACAGCCCGCTTGCCGTTGAAAAGCAAGTCGTTATTATCTTTGCCGGTACGAAAGGCTATCTAGACGATATTCCGACCGTAGCCGTTACAAAATTTGAAGCTGAGCTTTATCCTTATATAGAGGCGAGATATCCTGAAATTTTCGAGCAAATTCGAACCAAAAAAGCACTTGACAAAGAAATCGAGGAGCTTTTGCATAAGGCGCTAAAAGACTTTAAAGCGACGTTTGCCGCTAACTAAGGCTAGAATATGTCAAATTTAAAAGATATAAAACGAAAGATCAAGAGCGTCCAAAACACTCAAAAGACGACGCGCGCGATGAAGCTGGTATCTACGGCTAAACTTCGCAAGGCTGAAGAAGCAGCTCGTCACTCTAGGGTTTATGCGCTCAAGATCAACGAGGTTTTATCTGAAATCGCCTATAAGATCAATCAATATCGCTCCGTAAACGCCGAGAGTAAATTTTTCGACGTTAAGGAGAATATCGAGAAGGTCGATATTATATTCGTTACCGCAGACAAGGGTCTTTGCGGCGGTTTTAATATTCAGACCATCAAAACCGTTAGAAATATGATTAACGAATTTAAGGCGAAAAAAGTAAAGATAAGACTTCGCGCGGTAGGTAAAAAAGGTATAGAATTTTTTAGCTTCCAGGGTATAAATTTGCTTGAAAAATATGTCGGCGTGAGCTCGTCTCCAACCTATGAGAAAGCTCAAAATATCATAAAAGACGCGATAGACGACTTTATAAGCGGTGTGACTGATAAAGTTATTTTGGTACATAACGGCTATAATAATATGATCTCGCAGCAAATTCGCATAAACGACATCGTTCCGGTCGAGCCGCCGAAACTCGTCGAAGTGGAGACGAATTCTTTGATGGAATTTGAGCCGAGCGACGACGGTAAAATTTTAAACGAACTACTTACTAAGTATTTCGAATATAGTATGTACTACGCTTTAGTAGATAGTCTTGCGGCTGAGCACAGCGCCAGAATGCAGGCAATGGATAATGCGACCAACAACGCCAAAGAGCGCGTCGCACAGCTAAAACTATCGTATAACAAGGCTCGCCAAGAGTCTATCACCACTGAGCTTATCGAGATCATCAGTGGCGTCGAATCAATGAAATAATTAAGGAGTATGGATGAAAGGTATCATTTCTCAGGTAATGGGTCCGGTAGTCGACGTCGATTTCACGGATTATTTACCCAAGATCAACGAAGCCGTCGAAGTAAATTTCGAGGTTGAGGGCAAGCAAAATAGACTTGTGCTAGAGGTTGCCGCACACCTTGGCGATAACCGCGTAAGAACGATCGCCATGGATATGAGCGAAGGTTTAACCAGAGGCCTTGAGGCTACGGCTCTTGGTGCGCCTATTAGCGTTCCGGTTGGCGAAAAAGTTTTAGGCAGAATTTTCAACGTCGTCGGCGATCTAATCGACGAAGGCGAAGGTGTAGAATTTGACAAAAAATGGTCTATTCACCGCGATCCTCCGCCGTTTGAAGAGCAAAGCACAAAAAGTGAAATTTTTGAAACAGGCATAAAGGTAGTTGACCTTTTGGCTCCTTACGCAAAGGGCGGTAAAGTCGGACTATTCGGCGGTGCCGGCGTCGGTAAGACGGTTATTATTATGGAGCTGATTCACAACGTTGCATTTAAACACAGCGGTTACTCTGTATTTGCAGGTGTTGGCGAGAGAACGCGCGAAGGAAACGACCTTTATCACGAGATGAAAGAAAGTAACGTTTTAGATAAAGTCGCCTTGTGCTACGGACAGATGAACGAGCCGCCAGGAGCAAGAAACCGCATCGCTCTAACAGGTCTAACGATGGCTGAGTATTTCCGTGACGAGATGGGACTTGACGTTTTGATGTTTATTGATAACATCTTCCGTTTCTCTCAGTCAGGTGCAGAGATGTCGGCGCTTCTTGGACGTATCCCGTCAGCAGTTGGTTATCAGCCGACTTTGGCGAGCGAAATGGGTAAATTCCAAGAGAGAATTACATCAACCAAAAAAGGTTCGATTACGTCAGTTCAGGCTGTTTACGTTCCTGCGGACGACCTTACCGACCCGGCTCCTGCAACCGTTTTCGCACACCTTGACGCTACTACCGTTTTAAACAGAGCTATCGCAGAAAAAGGAATTTATCCTGCGGTTGACCCGCTTGATTCGACATCAAGAATGCTTGATCCTCAAATTTTGGGTGGTGAGCACTATAAAGTAGCTCGCGGTGTGCAGGCGGTTTTACAAAAATACAAAGACCTTCAAGATATCATCGCTATCCTTGGTATGGACGAGCTTAGCGAAGAAGATAAGGTCACGGTTGATCGCGCTAGAAAGATCGAGAGATTTTTATCTCAGCCGTTTTTCGTTGCCGAGGTGTTTACGGGAAGCCCCGGTAAATACGTAAGCCTTGAGGAAAATATAGCCGGCTTTAAGGGAATTTTGGAAGGAAAATACGACGATTTACCGGAAAACGCATTTTATATGGTAGGAAACATCGACGAAGCGATAGCGAAAGCCGAGAAACTTAAAGCCTAAATTTAAAGGAAAAGTAATGAGTAAATTACATTTAGAAATCGTTACGCCTGAGGGTTTAGTGTTTTCAAACGATATTAAAAGCGTAGTTTTGCCAGGCAGTGAGGGCGAGTTTGGGGTTTTGCCCGGACACGCCTCGCTTATTTCGCTTTTAAAGGCTGGCATTATAGACATCGAGAGCGAAGATAAAAGCCATGATGCCGTCGCAATAAACTGGGGATATGCCGAGATAAACGAAGGCAAGGCGACTATCCTTGCCGATGGCGCCGTTCACGTGTCGGGAAATTCTGAGAGCGAGATAGCAAATTCATTGCAAAAGGCGAAGGATTTGATCGCTAGCATGAGTAGCGAGAACAACGCTATGGCTGCTACTGTGGCAAAATTAGACAGCATGGCTCGGGCAAGATAGTGGCTGGACTTGATATTTTTTTAAACTACTTATCTAGAAGTAGTTTTATTACTATATTCGTGCTGAGCTGGCTTTCTTTTTATTTCATTATAAGCCTTACTATACTATTTTCTCGTATGGCAGGGCTTAGATCATGGCAAAAAAAAGAACAAAATGCTCTTGAGTCGTTATTAATGGGCGGGTCTAAACATGTTTTAAACGAATCCATTTTAAAACGGTTTGTAAGCGGCTCGATATCTAGAGAGAAGCTCTCGGTCGCCGTTAGTATCGCTGAGCGAAATGCAACTAGTGGCATTACTTGGCTTAGCATTATTGCTTCTACATCGCCTTTTATCGGACTTTTCGGTACGGTTGTTTCTATCTTGGAGACATTTTCTCAGCTTGGTCAAGGCGGAGGAAATTCGTCGTTAGGAGTTATTGCTCCAGCTATTAGTGAGGCTCTCGTGGCTACCGGAGCAGGTATATTTGTAGCGATTCCCGCTTATACGTTTAGCTTGCTTATCAAACGAAAAGCGTATGAGCTCATGGGCGTCATCAGGCGTGAAGTCGATATCCTCGTAACGCTTAAAGAAGATCAATGATAAATCTCGACGAAACTCCGGAGCTAAACATAACTCCGCTTGTGGATATCATGCTTGTTTTGCTGGCGATCCTTATGGTTACGACGCCTACTATCGTTTATGAGGAGCAAATTTTGCTACCGGACGGCTCAAAAACTAAAACATCCTCGGCTCAAAAAAAAGATTTGACTGTTATCGTTGATGCCACAAAAAAGGTTAGAATAGATCAAAATACCATGAATTTGCGCGAACTTCCTGACAATATAGTGCTTATCGGGGCAAAATATGATAAAAACTCGCCTGTTTATATTAAGGCAGACAAAAGCCTCATATACGATGATGTGATGTTTGTTTTAAAGAGTGTAAAAAACGCAGGCTTTACAAAGGTAGCGCTCCAAACTAATGGATAAATTTGATCTCAAATTTAACACTTCCGGCTATTTCCTACTATCGGCTTTTCTTTACCTTTGTATCATAAGCGGTATTTTTATTAAGCTTACCTATTTTAAGGAAGATCCTAAAAAATACACCGATACTAAAGATGCTTTTATGGATATTATGATAGTTGAGCGCGAGCCTGATATCACCGTAAAAGCGCCTGAGCCCAAAAAAGAGATTGTAAAAGAGGAAAAACCTCAACCGGTAAAGGAAGAGGTTAAAAAAGAAGAGCCAAAGCCGGACACTACAAACAAGCCGCCTGAACCGGATCCTGCACCGCCAAAACCTGAAGAAAAAAAAGTTGAAGAGCCAAATTTAAAGGATTTATTCGGCAGTATCGACACCTCTAAACTAAAAGAAGATAAGGTTGTTAAGAAAAAAGAGCAACCAAAAGAGCAAAGTCGTAAAAAACCGGAAAAAGTCCAGATAACGAGCCAGCAAAAAAAAGCTAGCGACGTTATAAATGCGCTTACCTTAGATCAGGTTGCCAAGACTCCAAAGTCGCAAATGACAGGCGAATATAACGAATACTTCGGCATGATTAGTAGAATTTTACAGAGTAAATGGAGTGCTTATAAGGCTGATTCTACCGATGAGGCGGAGGTTGAGATCGTCATTGGCATTGATGGATCGTTTAGTTACGATATAAAAAAGTTATCGTATAATAGCGAATTTAATAACAAAGTTAGGGATTTCTTGCAAAGTATGACTTTTGAGAAATTTCCGCCGCCTACCCAGATAGGCAGAGCTGTTAGGCTCGGAACCAAACTAGAAGACAAACTAGAATAATGGAGGAAAAATGAAGAAAATTTTACTTTTTCTTGCTTTTGCCAGTTGGCTTTTTGCTGTTGATGCAACTATTTCGGTCGTCAACAAAGGCTTAGCCCTACCAAAAATCGTGCTTCAAGACGCTACAACGGCCGTCGGCGATCAGGCTTTTAAAAGCAAATTTCATAAAATCATGTTGGGCGACTTGAAGGTTAGCTCTGATTTTGAGGTTGTGGACGAATATATCGCCAGTAGCTATGAGGGCGACTCGAACACGAACGTGATGAGCGAAAAAGGTGCGCAGCTTATATTTAGATACGCACTTGAGGGCTCTGCAAACTCGCCTCTAACCCTCAGGGTTAAGCTAATTAATGCAAAAACGGCAACCACTCAGTATGAGAAAATTTATAATATGAACGATGGAGCAAAGTATCCGTTTATTGCGCATAAAGCGATAGTTGAGCTTATCAACGAGCTAAAAATGCCGCCTGTAAACTGGATGGAGAAATTTATCATCTTTGCCAAAGGAACTGGTTCAAAGCAAAGCGAGATCGTTATAGCCGACTACACTTTGACCTACCAAAAAGTACTTGTTCGCGGCGGTTTGAATATATTTCCTAAATGGGTAGGAGCTGATCAGAGCGCGTTTTACTACTCTGATTACAGCGGTAAAAACTTAGTTCTTTATAGATACGATGTTGCAAGCGGCCAAAAAACTAAAATTTTAGATAGCAAGGGGGGTATGCTTATAGCCTCTGACGTTAGTCAAAGCGGAGATAAAATTTTGTTAACTATGGCTCCACAAGATCAGCCTGATATCTATATATATGATCTAAATTCAAAAAGGCTATCTCAGGTAACCAACTATAGCGGTATAGACGTTAATGGCAACTTTGTCGACGGTGATAAACGCGTAGTTTTTGTTTCCGATAGACTCGGCTATCCTAACGTTTTCGCGCAAAATGTAGATGGAAGCGGCTTTGAGCAGTTGGTCTATCACGGCAAAAACAACAACTCCGTTAGTACCTATCAAAACTATATAGTTTACTCTAGTAGAGAAGACGGCAAGAGTAGCTTTGGAACGAGAGATTTTAACATTTACATGATCTCTACGCAGACTGATTACATCAGACAGCTTACCGCAAGCGGTAAAAATTTATACCCTAGATTTTCTAGCGACGGGCAAAGCGTAGTGTTTATAAAAGAGCTTGGAGGACAGAGTTCACTTGGTATAATTCGCGTAAATGAGAACAAAAGTTTCCAATTTCCGTTAAAAATCGGCAAAATTCAGTCGATTGATTGGTAATATTTAGTAAATTTTATGATATAATCACGTTAAATTTCTATAAAAGGATGAAAATGAAAAAAGTAGTTTTAACTTCTGCTGCTATTGCGGCTTTATTGTTGAGCGGTTGTAGCTCTAAAAACCCTGAAGTTGATATGAGCGCTGACGCTAATCAAAATATGGGCGGTATGAACTCAAGCGATAACATGATGAGTGATAGCGAGAGATTGCAACAATTAATTTCAAGCATCGAAGGTCAAGTTCAAACTGTATACTTTGACTTTGACAAATTTAATATCAAAGGCGACATGCAGTCTGCTATCAACACAAACGCAGGCCTATTTAATCAATCAGAGGCTCAAGCTCTTTCTGTAAAAGTAGAGGGCAACTGCGACGAGTGGGGTACTGATGAGTACAACTATGCGCTTGGTCTAAAAAGAGCAAAAGCTGCTAAAGACGCGCTTGTAAAACAAGGCGTTGCGGCTGACAGAATCACGGTTGTAAGCTATGGCGAAAGCAATCCTGTTTGCACAGATAAAACAAAAGCTTGCGACGCTCAAAATAGACGTGCTGAATTTAAAGTTCTTCCATAATTAATTTTATGACGAATTTAAAAACTTTCGTGGCTCTTTTTATAGGAGCCACTCTCTCTTATTCCGCCTCCAATGAAATTTCGGTATTTGATGCTGGAAATTTAGATAGCTCGAGTCCCTACGGTTTGACCGATAACGAAAAAACTTTTCTAAAGAACAAGCAAAACGTAGAAAATTTAAGTAGAAACATGGGCGACGTCGAGTCAAATTTAAATGCTATGCAAGAGCGCTTAGAGGGCTTGCAAAGTGTACTAGACGGACTAAACTCAAGAATGTCTAGGATAGAAAAAAGACTAAACGATATCGAAGGAAACGACGGAAATTCTACCGCAAAAAGTGATTTTGACGAGCTTAAAAAATACGTAGAAGAAAGCCGAAAAATACAAGAGGCCAACAACGCTAAAATCACCAAAGCCCTTAAGGATATGAGCGCTTTGATAGATAAGAGCAACGCCGCACCCGCTACCACAAAAAAAAACGATGAAGACAAGCCGGTAGCTAGCAATAGCCCAGCCGCTGCTGAGCCACAAGCTCCGAAAATTGATTTTACCAAACAAAAAAATCAAGATGTAGCAAGCGAAGCTAAAAAGCTATTTGACGCAGGTAAGCTCGACGATGCAAAGGCTAGATACGAATATCTTTTAAGCAAAGATCATAAGCCTGCAATGGCGAATTTTTATCTCGGCGAGATAGCGTATCAACAAAAAGCTTACAACAACGCCATAAAATACTACCAGCAAAGTATCCAGCTTTACGACAAGGCCGAATATACGCCAAAGCTTCTTTATCACACTGCTATTAGCTTTGATAAGATAAAAGACACGGCGAGTGCGAATAAATTTTACAAAGCACTAAAACTAGGCTATCCTGACAGCAAAGAAGCCAAAGCTGCACCTACTCGAAACTAAAACATTCTTTAATAAATTTAACGATATAATCACGTTATTTTCATAAATAGGAGAAGAACGTGAAAGAACAAGTTATAGCTATGTTTTATGAGCTAAAAGATGCAAAAACGGGCGAAATTTTAGAGTCCAATATGCAGGTTGGGCAAGAAATTTCCTTTTTAACAGGTCGCGGACACATCATCGAGAAACTAGAAGAAGAGGTCGCTAAACTAGAAAAGGGCGAAACTAAGGTTATCGTTATACCGGCTGCGCAGGCTTGCGGCGAGTACGACTCTAGCGCCGTTCAGATGCTACCTAAAGAGCAATTTGCAGGTATCGAGCTAAAAGAGGGTATGGAGCTTTTCGGTCAAGGCGAGCACGGAGAGAGCGTACGCGTGATAGTAAAATCTATCGGCGAGGACGACGTGACGGTTGATTTTAACCACCCTTATGCAGGCAAGGATTTGGAGTTTAAGGTTCAAATTTTCGACAAACGCGATGCTACAGAGGACGAGATAGCTACCGGCATGGTAGGCGGCGCACATACATGCGGTTGCGGCGGACACGACCACGACCATCACCACGGCGAAGGTGGATGTTGTGGTGGCCACGGTCATCACGAGCATAAAGAGGGCGATTGCTGCGGCGGACACGGTCATCATCACGATGACGGCGGATGCGGTTGCCACTAAGAGTGTTTAGATGAGAGCGGCGTTTATATTTCCGGGACAAGGCTCGCAAAGTATCGGCATGGGTAAGGAAATTTACGAAAATTTCCGCCCGGCCGCCGAGCTTTTGCAAAATGCGAGCGATAGCCTAAAAATCGACTTTTCAAATCTACTTTTTAACGAAAACGATCTTATAAACAGGAGCGAATTTACTCAGCCCGCCATTGTTTTAAATTCGCTTATGTGCTATCTTGCTTTAAAGCAAAGCGTAAATTTGGAGCCAAGCTTCGCGCTAGGTCACTCTTTGGGCGAGTTTAGCGCGCTTGCGGTTAGCGGCGCGTTTGATTTTGTTGATGCACTTAGGATCGTAAATTTACGCGGTAAATTTATGCAAGAGGACTGTGCTGGCAAAGACGTGACGATGAGCGTTATTTTGGGTCTTAGCGACGAGACGGTAGAGCAAATTTGCAAAAACGCTCAAGCAGACGGCCATCAAATTTACGCAGCTAACTACAACTGCGACGGTCAGATCGTGATCGCGGGACTAAAAGACGATATCGCCAAATTTGAGTCCGCGTTTAAAGAAGCGGGCGCTAAGCGCGTACTGCCTCTAAATATGTCCGTCATCAGCCACTGCCCGCTTTTGAAAAATGCGAGCGAGAAACTAACGGCGCAGTTAGAGCCGGCATTAGCCGCTAAATTTGCCCCAGTCGTTTCAAATGCATCGGCCAAGGCTTATGGCTCGAAAGACGAAGCGCTAAATTTGCTAAAAGCCCAGCTCGTTAGCCCTGTTTTATACAAACAAAGCATCAAAAGCATCGAAAACGAGGTTGATATTTTCGTGGAGTTTGGCGGTAGCGTGCTAAAAGGTATCAACAAAAAAATCACCGAAAAGCCGACCTTTAGTGTCACCGATCTTAGCAGCCTTGACGAGCTTTTAAAGGAGCTTAGATGATAGCGATCTTAGGCGCGATGCGCGAGGAGATCGCTCCTCTACTCGAGCGTATCAAAGACTACAAAGAGGTTAAGCACGCAAATAACGTATTTTACCTAGCAAACTTCGGCGGCAAAGAGCTTGTTATCGCCTACTCGAAGATCGGCAAGGTAAATGCCGCTCTAACCGCAAGTGCGATGATAGAGAAATTTGGCGCCCGGAAGCTGCTTTTTACCGGCGTTGCAGGCGCGCTAAATCCAAATTTGAAAATCGGAGATATGCTTTATGCGACTAGCCTAGTGCAGCACGACGTCGATATCACGGCGTTTGGACACCCGCACGGCTACGTGCCTGAGACTAGTATCTTTATCAAAAGCGACGACGCTTTAAACGCGCTAGCATCTAGCGTCGCGGCAGAAAAAGGCATCACGCTAAAAGGCGGCGTCATCGCAACGGGCGATCAGTTTATCTGCGACAATGCGAAAAAAGAGTGGCTAAAAGCAACCTTCAAAGCCGACGCGGCCGAGATGGAGGGCGCTAGCGTGGCGTTAGTTTGCGAGAGCCTGGGCGTGCCGTTTTTCGTGCTTCGCGCGATCAGCGACGAGGCGGGCGGCAGTGCGGAGTTTGACTTCGATAAATTTTTGCAAGACTCAGCAAACGTCAGCGCGCAGTTCATGCTCGCGATGATCGAGCGGCTATGATAGAGCTTAGCAAGCGCCTGCTGCGCCAGGTCGGGCAGACCAACGCCAGATACCGCATGGTGCGCGGCGGGGATAAAATTTTGCTCGGTCTTAGCGGCGGCAAGGACAGCCTCGCGCTCGCGCACGTGCTAAAACATATGCAAAACGTCACGCCCGAAAAATTTGAGTTTAAGGCCGTGACGCTAAGCTACGGCATGGGCGAGGACTACGCCTACCTCACGCGCCACTGCGCCGAGCACGGCATCGAGCACGACGTGATCGACAGCTCGATATTCGAGATATCCAAGGATAAGATCCGCAAAAATTCCAGCTTTTGCAGCTTTTTCTCGCGTATGAGGCGTGGCTATCTCTATACCTACGCGCTCGAGCATGGCTTTAACAAGCTTGCCATCGCCCACCACCTCGACGACGCGGTCGAGAGCTTTTTTATGAATTTTACTTATAACGGTGCGCTACGAACGCTTGCTCCAAAATACGTCGCGGCAAACGGTATCGAGGTTATCAGACCGTTTATATTCGTGCGCGAAAGGCAGCTGCGTGAAAACGCCGTGCGAAACGGGCTTACGGTTATCGGCGACGAGGCGTGTCCGGCGATGCGATTTGATATCAAGATGCCTCACGCTAGAGCCGAAACTAAGGAGCTCTTGGCAAATTTAGAAAAGCAAAATCCAAAGCTTTTCGTCTCGCTAAAGGCCGCTTTTGAAAACATCCACAGCGATACGTTTTTCGCCTCTGGGGCGCAAAATTTGATCGACGAGGATTGAGAACTCGTCAAATTTAGCTTAAATTTGACCGCTCTTTCGGTCAAATTTGACTTTTGCCGGTCGGCTATCTCCTTGCTCCTACCGCGCCATATAGCGATCTGCTATCGTCGCTCTGCGGCATTTTTGCTCCTTCGTTTTTGGATTAGTTTATTGGATATTAATTTTTCTTTATCTTGACTACTTATGTTGGCGTCGATATAGATCACCTTAGCGGGGTTGTTTTTGTGCGCTTCTAAAAACCGCAATACATTCTCTCGCCTTTTTTCTTCATTTGCCCATTTTACAAAAGATTCGGTATCTTTAAATGTAGCGTTTTCGTCCAGACAGTGTTTAGAGTAAAAATTTATCGTATCGTCAAATCTTTTTATTTGTTCGGGATCTGGCGGCTTTGGTTTGTATTTTAAAAGACCTTCATGATATAAGCACTCGGTGCATAAATGCCTATATTTGTCGTTTTTGCGCAACCTAGCCTCGCCTTCTTCGTCTCTGCCTTTATTCATTTTATAGATATAGTTTTCTTTTTCTTTCGTATAGTATTTTACGTTATCGTAGCACTCTTCATACGCCTTCTTTAGCTCCTCTTTAGTAGGTTGCCCAGAAACATTGTTGTCTAGTAGTAAATTTAGCATAGGTTCGTAGTTTGGTATTATGCTCAGCCTGTCAAAGCAGTCAAATTCTTCATATCTTTGGGCTTTAAATTTACATTCGGGCTTATATCCCAGCTTAAAAAACATTTTTGAAGTTTCCAGTAGATTATTGGCTATGGCGTAGCCGAAGGGGTCTGCTGCATCCTTTGAGTCTGTATCGGCGAAATCAAAATTTATATGCACGTCGTCTTTATCTACGACTATACTATTTATCAGAGAGTATATCGCATGGTTTTGATAAAACTGCACCGCTTTGACTTCCTCAAGCCTTACTCCGCTATCAAGCAGCAGCTTAACGGTCTTTGTAGAGTTGTTTTCTATGGCGTAGGCTAGGGGCGAGAGTTTGTAGTTATCTTTTGCGTGAGCGTCCGCGCCCATCTCCATGAGTCTTTTTGCCGTGGTTTCGTCGTCGTAAAAGCTAGCGTACATCAGCGGAGTCGTGTTTGCCTTCATCTTTACGTCGGCGCTAAGCCCGTTTCTTGTCATAAAATTTAAAATTTTATCGGTATCTTTTAGCCTCAGCAAATTTCTTAAAGCGTTAAGGGTGGCGTTGTTTTCCTCGTATTCGTCTATATCCCAATATCTAAAACCAAAGTCGTCTATCTCCTCTTGCGTTACGTATTTAGCTAGCTCGGAGTTTGGATCTATTTTAGTATCGGGAGTGACGGTAAAATGCGTAGGGCGAGATAGCTTTTCGTAGAGGAAATTTATAAAAACGACGAGAAAAAGGGCGGCAAAGCCGAGTGCGAATTTTTTCAAATTTATCCCTTAAGTCAAATTTGCAAAATCTTAGCTAAAACCAGGTAAAGAGGCGGTAAATTTGATGCAATTTGAGCTAATAAATTTGGATATCGGGAGCAGGGCACGGCGAGATGCGTCCGCATAAAATTTGAGCGGGTTAAATTTGAAAGCAAACTCTGGCAAGTCAAATTTGAAACGCCAAATTTGATCAAAGCCCCTGAGGCAAAATGGAGTAAAGCGCGTCTATCTCGTCGTCGTCAAGTAGCAACGTAGAGCGCTCGCTAAAGAGCATTTTTATCTTTTCTATTTCAAAACCCTTTTGCGCAGCGCAGTGCTCGTGAGCAGGCAAGAAGCTCCTAGCTAGCGTAACTCTATCTTCCACGGGCTCGTCGCAGATAAAGCAAAAAAGTTCATCGTGTAGCCTGCCCTCAGCCTCTAAAATGCGCACGTAGCTCTCGATAAGTAGGCGTTTGGGAGCGCCTCTGTCAAAGCGCGAGGCACAAAGCTCAAGCTCGCGAAAATACACCTCGTCTATCTGCTCGACGTCTCGCAGGTGCGCATAGAGTAGGCGCATAAACTGCTGCCACGCGAGTAGTCGCTCGCGCGATAGTAGCCAGCGGTAGCCTAGGTGCAGGACGCTGCGCAGGTGCGGGAGGAAGTTTTCGCCGCCTTCGAGCTCGAAGTCGATCTTGTAGCCTTGTAGGACGTTTGAGTGGCGCGCGCCGTAGAATCGGTAGGATTTGACTAGCATCGATGGCGTGAGGATATAGACGAGTAGGTCCTCGTCGCGCACTTTTTGCGTGTGCAGGATGTAGCCTTGCATGGTTAGAAAAAGGTTTGGATTTTTTGGCGCAGGATGTCAGGCTCGGCGATGTGGTTTATCTCGTCGCGAAAGGCGCTGGCGCCGTCTATGCCTTTGGAGTAGCGGTGTAGGTGCTTGCGAAATATCGCCGCTCCGTGCTCGCCGTAGTGCTCGATCATCGCGTCAAAATGCGCCAAAATGATCGCCTTTTTCGTCGCCGCGTCGATACTCTCGCCCGTTTTTATCTCGTGGAAAACCCACGGCTTGCCGATGCAAGCGCGCCCTATCATTAGCGCGTCGGCGTTTGTTAAATTTAGCACCTGGCTCGCGTTTTCCGGTGAGATGTCGCCGTTTGCGATAACGGGGATGGTTACAGCTTCTTTGGCTCGGCCGATCGCGGCGTAATCTACCGCTGTCGTGTAGCCGCCCGCTCTCGTGCGCCCGTGAAATGCGATGTAGTCGGCTCCGGCGTCCTGCGCGGCGATGGCTAAAATCTCAGGGATTTTTTCATCAAAGCCCAGGCGTAGTTTAACGCTAATCATTTGCTTGTTTGAGGTTTTTTTGATGGTTTCTACGATATGTTTTAGGTTTGAGATATCTTTTAGCAGAGCAGAGCCTGCGGACTGTTTGACGACCTTTGGCACTGGGCAACCGCAGTTTAGATCGATACCGTCGATGCCTTCGATACCGTTTAAAATTTCCACCGCTTTTTTGACGATGTCTGCGTCGCTACCCGCTATCTGCACGATATAGGGCGTTTCAAGCGGCGACTTTTTGAGCATCTCAAGCGTTTTGGTTCCTTCGTAAACCAGGGCGTTTGCGCTAATCATCTCGCTTACGGTCACGTCGCAACCAAACTGCTTGACCACGCTTCTAAGTGGCAGATCCGAAAAGCCCGCGAGCGGAGCTAGAAAAAGCGGTTTTTTTGAAAAATCTATCAGCAATGCGCGTGCTTGAAAAATAGATCTGTCGGGACGTTTTTGCCGCTTTGTCTGAGGTAGAGCAGGGTGCGGAAATTTTGATATTCGCCTGCTTCAAGGCCTGCTAAAACCTCCTGCGCGCGCTCGAGCATCTCAAACTCAAACAGCAGATAGACATACGCTTCCTGCGCCTCTTGGCGTTCGTTTTTGAGCCGCTCAAAGATGCCGATGATAGCGTCCGGAGCGATTTTGCTTTTTAGTGTCGCGGCGCTGATGCCAAAGCTGTCTTTTGAAATTTTATCCGAATTTAACAGCTCCAAAATCTCGTCGTTGCTCAAATTTATCTCGTCTTTGGCAAAGCGGGCGACAAGAGTCATGATCTCTTTTTCGTCCAGATCGGGGGCAAATTTTTTGATATCGGCGAGCGAGCCTAAATTTATTAGCTTTTTCCTTGCTTCGCGGACTATTTCGCCCTGATCGCCCATAGGTTTTTTAAGCGTTTCTAGATAGTATCCGTCCAAATTTGCTATTTTGTTTAGCTCGTTTTTGATAAAGAGCGGATTGTCTTTAGGTAGCTTAAATTTCTTTAGATCGGCGACTTCGCCGTTTTTGACCGTGCGCACGGTGTCTAGGACGTTTTGTAGCTCCTCCCCATCTATCTTTGCGTCTTTATATCTATCCCACGGCGAGAGGACTCTAGCTATTTGGGACGGGACTTTATAAAAGTTCGTTTTAAAGTCTTTGTTCGTATCAAGGCCGAGTAAAATTTCTTTGCCGAGGTCTCTATAAAATTTCTCGTCGTGCGAAATTTTACGTTTAAAAGCGTAAAATTTAAAGCCGTGATAGGCCATATGAAGCACGCAAAATATCGTCAAAATCGCAGGCGGCAGTATCATCCAGACGGCGACGGGTAAATTTAGCGCATACTCGGTGCCGCTGCCAAAGAGGGCAAATTTAAGATGAAGTTCGTAAGAGCCGTTCTCAAAAAAATAAACGATCGCGCCGACTACGACCATGTAAAGCACGGCGCAAGCTATAAAACGTTTGATTTGCATGGCGTACCCCTATTTTGCGGTTTTTTCCACTATCTCACGGCAGGTGATGCAGTATTTTGCGTGCGGTTTGACGCGCAAACGCGCCAGTCCGATATCTTCCTCGCACATCTCGCAGATGCCGTAGGTTTTGTCGGCGATCTTTCGCAGCGAGACATCGATCTCGGCTAGTTCTTGTCTTTGCTGAGCGCTGATTGATTGCTCGATGAGCTGATCGGCATTTACGGAGGCGATATCAAACTCGTCGCTAACGCCGCTTTGGCGTAGCCCTGCCATCTCGTTTGACGAGTCTAAAATATTTTTAGTTATCTGTGCTTTTCGCTCCAGTAAAAGTGCCTTAAACTGCTCCAGGTCGCTTTTGCGCATTTTTTTCCTTTATTTGTGATATGGGTGGTCCGCGTTTATGCAAAGAGCTCTGAAAATCTGCTCGTGAAGCATAAGCTTTGCTATCTTGTGCGCCATCGTCATGCGGCTTAGGCTAACGACGGCGTCCGTTTTTTGTTTAAAATTTTGGCTAAGCCCGTAAGCTCCGCCGATAAAAAACGAAATTTGAGCCTTATCCGAGATGAGTTTAGCAAACTCCTCGCTGTTAAATTCGCGGCCCGCTTCGTCAAGTGCTACGCAAAAGCCGTTTAAATTTGGCTCATAAACCTCGTCGTAGGCTTTTAGCGCCTCTTCTCGCCCCTTGCTTTGGGCTTTGGCGATCTTGTCGTTAAATATAACGACATCTGAAATTTTAGCGAATTTCGACGACATCTTCGCATACTCTTTGATCTCATTTTCAAAATTTTCACGTTTTGACTTTTGGATGCAAAACACGGAAATTTCCAAATTTATTCCTCGTCGTCCAAATTTTGAGCGCTAGGCTGCTTGGCGGCGTAGGCCGGGTTGTTTGAGAGTAGCCTTATCATATCGCTTAAAAACTGCTTATGCTCTTTGCGCTCGACTATGGCGTCTATTAGACCGTGCTCTAGCAAAAACTCCGATCTTTGAAAACCTTCCGGCAGATCGGCTCCGATGGTTTGCTTGATAACGCGTTGTCCGGCAAAGCCGATGAGAGCGCCCGGCTCTGCGATGATGACGTCGCCCAGCCACGCAAAAGACGCGCTAACTCCGCCCATCGTAGGATCGGTTAGGACCGAGATATACGGCACTTTTGCCTCGTCAAGTAGCTTTAGCGCGGCGGAGGTTTTTGACATCTGCATCAACGAAAACGTACTCTCCTGCATCCTCGCTCCGCCCGAAGCTGAAACGATGATGAGAGGCTGCTTTTTATCGAGCGATCTTTTTACGGCGCGCACGATCTTTTCGCCCTCGACCGAGCCTAAAGAGCCGCCCATAAAGCTAAAATCAAAAACCGCTAGCTGTACGTTCATGCCGTCGATCTTGGCTTCGCCGCAGATCACGGCTGAGCTTCTGCCGGTCTTTTCCTCGTTTTCGCTTATACGTTTTTTATAGGATTTTTTATCGACGAATTTGATCGGATCGACGGGCTTTAGCTTGGTATCAAGCTCGATGAAACTGCCCTCGTCGCAGATCATCGCTATCCTCTTATCGGCGGCTAATCTCATGTGAAAACCACACTTTGGACAGACGTTAAAATTTGCTTCGACCTCTTTGTAATACATCAGCGAGTGACAGCTGTCGCATTTGACCCAGTGCGCCGGAGCCTCGCTAGGAGCGGATTGTTGCTTTCTCGTTTTGGAAAAAATATCTAAAAAGCTCATGATTCCTACTTTTTAAAAAATTTAGGGATTATAGCCAAAGTTAGCTTATGTTTTGCTAGACGGGTATTAAATTTACGCTACGCGCTTTCGGGAGTAGGCGGGTAGAATCGCGTAAATTTGCACTGTTATTTTTATGTTTTCCGTGGAAATTTTAAATTTATACGGAGTTGGTTTTAAAATTTGAAAGGTTAAATTTAAGAGATTTGACTGCGGTGTGTTTTAACTTTGCGATATAAATTTAAAGAGCTCAAATTTGTAAAATTTAACTCAAATAAATTTGAGCCTTTAAATTTACGGCTTACCACTCGATGTAGGTTTTCGCCTTTTTTATGTTTGCGATTTTTATTTTTAAAATTTGACCTTCGCTTTCAAACGATATTTCTTCATCGTCGGCGGATAAAATTTTGCCTTTTAGTTTTTTGTTTTCGCCGTCTACTTCGGCTGAAATTTTAGCCAGTTCGCCGATACTCGAGATAAAATGGCTCGGTTTTTCTAGCTTTCGCTCCAGACCCGGCGAGCTAACCTCTAGCACGTAGTCTCCGCTAAGCGGCGGCTCGACGTCAAATATCGGCGAAAGCAAACGTGAAACCTTTTCGCAGTCGTCTAAATTTACGCCGCCAGGTTTTGCGATGTAGATCCTATAAATAGCTCTGCCGTTTTCGTTTGCGACCTCGACGTCGTAGAGCTGCACGCCGCACTGCGAGATCAAATTTTCAAGATTTTGCATTTTTGTTTAGATCCTCTGAGATTTTTTCAAACAAATCGTCCATATGGTTTTGATACTCGAGCCTGTCGTCAAATTTAAAGTGAAAATTTGGCGCCCTATACCAGCCCTCAGCTGCCATGCAGTGGTTTTGTAGGTGCTTTGATACGCGTTTTAGGCGGTCTAGTATATAGGCCTGCTCGCGCTCGTCAAACATCATCTTATCGAGGTATACGAACGCGTCGTATCTGCCTTTTTTACACTCGACGTCGGTCACGCACAGTCCGCGTAAAAGCTCGTCCTCAAGCGTAGATAGAGCCTCAGGTAGAAGCTCTTTTAGTACGCTTTGCGTGCGCAGCCGCTTTATCTCCGAGGGGTTCATAGGCTGGCTTGCTCCTCTACTTCTTTAAAGCTCTCGATGTAGTCGCCTTCTCTGATGTCGTTATATCCGTCGATACCTACGCCGCACTCAAAGCCGCGCGCTACCTCTCTCACGTCGTCTTTGAAGCGTTTTAGCGAGCTTACGGTGCCCTCGTGTACGACTACGCCGTTTCTGATTAGGCGGATTTTCGCACCGCGGTTTATCGTACCTTCCGTCACCATGCAGCCTGCGATCGCGCCTACTTTAGGGACGTTGATGACCTGGCGTACTTGGGCTTGTCCGAGCTGCTCCTCGTGGATGACAGGCGACATTAGGCCGCTTAGGATCGCCTTTACGTCGTCGAGTAGGTTATAGATGACGTTGTAGGTTTTGATCTCGACGCCGCTTTCCTTGGCTTTTTCTTTTACTTCGCCCGTCGGTCTTATGTTAAAGCCCAAAATCACGGAGTTTTCGCTCGCTCTGGCTAGCTCCACGTCGCTTTGTGTGATGCCGCCCACGCCTGAGTGGATGATATTTACTTTTATCTCGTCGTTGCGAAGCTTTTCTAAGCTTGCCTTTATTGCTTCCAGCGAGCCGCCCACGTCGGCTTTTACGATGACAGGGAGCGATTTTAGCTCGCCCTCGGCGATCTTTTCACTAAGCTCTTCTAGGCTTACTTTTGTCGTCTTGCTAAGCTCTTTTTGGCGTAGGTATTCAGCTTTTTTCTGTGCGTATTCACGGGCTTCTTTGTCGGTTTTGACGCTTATTAGTGTTTCGCCAGCTTCAGGAATTTCGCTAAGGCCCATTATCACGCCGCATTCGCCAGGTTTTATATCTTTTAAAATTTTGCCTTGATCGTCGGTTATCGTTCTTATCTTGCCGTATGCAACGCCTGCAACCACGATATCGCCGACTTTTAGGGTGCCGTTTTCTACGATAACTGTAGCGACCGGACCGCGACCTTTTTGCTGAGAGCTTTCTATTATGGCGGCTTTTGCGTTTGCTTGTGCATTTGCTTTTAGTTCTAAAATTTCAGCCTGCAAGAGTACGATCTCTAGTAGATCATCTATGCCCATACCAGTTTTTGCGGAGATCGGTACGAACTCGTACGTGCCGCCCCAGTCGGTAGATAGGATATCCAGCTCTGCTAGTTCGCTTTTTACTTTGTCGGGGTTTGCAGCCTCTTTATCCATCTTGTTTATCGCGATTATGATCGGTACGCCGGCGGCTTTTGCGTGGCTCACAGCCTCTTTGGTTTGTGGTTTCACGCCGTCGTCGGCTGCGACCACGATGATGACGATATCGGTAATCTTGGCACCTCTTGCGCGCATGGCCGTGAACGCTTCGTGACCCGGAGTGTCGATAAAGGTAATATTTTTGCCGTTTTTATTTACCATGTAGGCGCCCACGTGTTGCGTGATGCCACCCGCTTCGCCCGCTGCCACGCGCGAGTTTCTGATGTAGTCTAGTAGCGAGGTTTTACCGTGATCGACGTGACCCATGATGGTGATAACAGGAGCTCGGACGGTCAAATTTGCATCGTCTAGTTGCTCCTCTTCTTCGTCGTAGGCCTTAACGTAGTCAAACGCTTCTTGCGTATCGACGATATTTACCTCTATGCCGAATTCATCAGCCAAAATCTCTATCGCATCCTCGTCCAGGAAGTCGTTTTTGGTCGTCATCATGCCGAGCATAAAGAGCTTGCCGATGATTTCGCTCGGTTGCTTGTTGATTTTGTCAGCAAATTCGTAAAGACGGATCTCTTTTGGTATCTCAACGTAGGTTACCGCCTCGCCGTTATGGTCGGCTCGTTGCGATTTTTTATGTTTTTTGCGAGGCCTGCGCGCTGTGCCTTGTTCTATAAACGAGCTTATGGAGGTATTTAGGACCGGCTTATAGCCCGTATTTGTCGGTTGTTTGATTTTTTGAGGCTCCGGAGTTTGCGTTCGTACTGAAAAATCGGGCAATATAACTACGTCTTCGTCGTCTATCACGATGTCCGCCATATCGCGGTCGCCGAGTAGATCCATCTTTGTAGCGCCGTCTTTTTTGGTTGCGACGACCGGTTTTTTCTCTTTTTTCTTTTTGCGTTCGATCTTTTCGTCGCTAAATTTAAACATATTTTCCAAATTTAGCGCCGGCGCAGACTCTCTTCTCTCGCTTGCTCTAGGTGCTGGCTGCTCGTCTTTTTTCTTTTTTACGATGACTAGGCCGCGTCTTTTTTGCAGGCTAACATCGGCTAAGCTTTCTTTTGGCTGAACGGGCTCGGTAGCCACAGGTTGGGCTTCTGGCTCCTCTTTGGGAGCTGCTTGGATTTTTGTCTCCGGCGCTTTTTCGGCCGGTTTTTGAATGACTGTTTTTTGCTCTTTTTCAGATTTCTTATCGTTTTTTGTTTCTACTTTTTCTTTTGGCAAAGGCTTTTCTTCTTTTGCGGCGGTTGGTTTTTTAGCCTCTTTTGGCTTGCTTTCTTTTCCCTCTTTGCCCTCTTTAGCTTCCGCTTTTCTTACGGTCGGTTTTTTCTTTTCGGGTTTTTGCTTGAGAGCTTCGGGGATCTCGCCGGTTTGGATGTAGGTGTATAGCGCCGCCGCTTCTTCAGGACTAACGCCACTTGAGTGCGTTTTGACCTTTAGCCCAAGCTCAATAGCCTTTTCCAAAACCTCTTTGCTATTGTAGCCGAGCTCATTTGCTATCTCTGAAATTCGAACAGTCCCCATTTAAGAGTATCTCCTTTAAATTTTGCCCGTTTTGTAGCGTCGCTATAAAGCTGCCTGCGACTCTTCCGAGCGATTTTCTTAAAATTTTCTCGTCTTTTTTTAGACATTCCTCGCAAAGATAAAAGCTGCGTCCGTTTCCGTTTCCGAAAAATAGCGAAGAATTTATCAGTCTGTATCTACGCAAAATTTGCTGTTCAAAGCGCTTTTTGCAGACTACGCACGTCCTGATAGGGATAAATTTTTGAGCCATTATTATAACTTCTTTTAGCTTTTTTTTAGCTTTGTAGGATTTTTATCCCGTCGTTGTCAAAATTAAAAATTTCAACTCGAAAGCTCTTAAATTTATCTTGCAGTTTTTGTTTTAAATTTGCCGCATCGCCCGCGTAAACTATATTTAAAAAGCTCGATCCGCTGCCTGAAAGCGTGCTTAAAAGCGCACCGTTTTCGTAGGCTATCTTGCGCACTTCAAATAGCTCTGGCAGGTTTTGCATGCGGATTTGTTCGTGCATGACGTCTTTTGCTGCGCTTCTCAAAAGCTCGTAATTTTCGCTAAAAAAGCAAGCCGTGAGAAATGCGGCGTGAGAGAGGTTGCTAACGCACTCGCCCATAGTGAAATTTTTAGGTAGCTTGGCGCGCGATTCGTTCGTGCTCATGGGCTTATCGGGGATCACGACGACGGCTTTTATATCGGCGTTTAAAGGCTTTTTTAGAGATTTTACCTTGCCGTTTTCAACGACCGAGCTCACAAAACCGCCAAGCGTCGCCGGAGCGATGTTGTCGGGGTGGTTTTCGTAAACTAGCGCCTGGTTTAAAATAGCACTTTTATCAGCCTTAAATCCCGCTGCCGCGTAGGCTGCTGCAATGGCTGAAGTGATGACCGCAGAGGAGCTGCCAAGGCCGCGAGAAAACGGGATTTGATTGGTAAAAATCATACGAAAAGTATCTTTTTTGCCTGTTAGTTTGACGTAAATTTCATTGAAAATAGATAAAAAAATGTTGTTTTTTTTAAGAAGCGCGTTGTCTTTGCCTTCGCCCAAAATGCTCACTGAGGCAAAATTCGCCCTCGTTATCTCGACAGTGTTGTGTAGCTCTAAGGCAAGTCCTAGGGCGTCAAAACCGGGGCCAATGTTTGCGCTCGTGGCGGGAACTAAAATTTGCAAGAAATCTCCTAAACGGCTTGAATAACGTAATTTGGTAGGGTATCTAAAATTAGATTTAAAACGGCTAAATTTTGCGGTAAGCCAAATTCGCCCGCTTGCACTTTTTGTAGCTTGACGCCATAAGGAGTATCTACGAAGCTTAAGTTTTTATTTGCCCGTATCGGAGCGCCGCCGTTTAGCTCAAAGCCGCTAACTGCGTAAAATTCGCACTCTTTTACTATACTAATCGTCTTTAAAACGACGTATGCGACCTTGACGCCCATGAAGCTACCAGGACCGTTTGCATAGATGATTTTTTGTAGGTTAAATTTGCCGTCGTTTAAGATCTCGTCTATTATTTTTACAAGGGAGACGTCGGATTTTTTTTCGCTAGAAATTTGCTCCATAAGCTCGCCGTTTTCGTCATAAATGCCAACGATTAGCGGCGAGCTAAGAGCGATAACTAAAATTTGGATATTTTTTATGCAAATACCTTTTGATATTCGCGCGCAAAATCGCCTTTTAGCGTGACAATCTCGTAGTTTTTATCGTCGCTTAGGATAGCTAGCGTTAGCTCGTGATTTAGCTCGTGACTGCCCGCAAAGCTCGTATAATCAGCCATCAATGGTGCGCCCATCAAGCTTAGATCGCCGATCGCGTCTAAAATTTTATGACGAACGAATTCGTTTTCAAAGCGCAGGCCTTCGGGATTTAAGATTTTATTATCGTCGATAACCACGGCATTATCTAGGCTGCCACCGAGGGCTAAATTTTGCGCCCTTAGCATCTGCACGTCTTTTAAAAATCCAAACGTCCTAGCGCGCGCGATCTCCTCGATGTAGGCTTGTTTGCTAAACTCAAACACGTAGTTTTGCTCGCCGATTATCGGGTGGGCAAATTTGATAGTAAAGTCGAATTTTGGGTTATTTGACGGCGTTACTCTGGCGAATTTTCCGTTTTTATTTACTTCTACCGGGCGTTTGATTACGATTACTTTTTTATCTGCTTCTAGCTCAGCCGTGCCAGCTTCATCCAGCATCATGCAGTAGCTTATCGCCGAGCCGTCCATAACAGGAACTTCGTTGGCGTCTAGGACTATGCGTACGTTATCTATGCCGTAGCCGTTTATCGCGCTAAGGAGATGTTCGATCGTCGAAATGTAGCCCTCTTTGCCGCCGATTACGGTTGCCATTTGAGTATTTATGACGTTTTTAGGCTCCGCTTTAAAGCTCACTCCGAGGTCTTTTCTGTAAAATATTATTCCCGAATTTGCCCCGAGCGGTTCAAGCGTGATTTTTATCGGTTCGCCCTTGTGAAGTCCGATACCTACGCCTTCTACGGTTGATTTTATGGTTGTTTGTTTCAAATTTTTGCCCTTATTTTTCTTACTCTTGCTATTATACAACAAATTTACAACAAAATGGCAAATTTATTCGACCATTTTTTTAGCCGCGCTCAAAACGCCGGTTACGTTATCCTTCATCCAGCCGTTATCCATCCACTCCTCCGGACGCACTTCTATGCCTTGAACTAGCATGCCAAAGTGCAAGTGATCACCCATCGCTAGACCCGTAACGCCCGTGTTTGCGATGACGTCGCCCGCCTTGACCGAGTCGCCGGCTTTGACATTTAGCGAACTGCAGTGTCCGTAGAGCGAAAATAGCCCGAATCCATGGTTTATCAGGATGTTACGCCCGTAGATGCCGTTTTCTGCGGCAAATTCGACCGTGCCGTCGTTGTTGGCGACGATGTCGGCTTTTTGCGTCGAGGCTAGGTCGATGCCCATGTGCCAGCTTTCGCTGACGTCTTTATCTTCAAAGGTGTAGTATCTGTGGTCGCCAAAGCTTGCTACCGCTTTGCCGTTTTTTAGCGGGTAAAATTTATTTACGCTAAAGTTTTCAGCTGCGTCTATATCGACTTTTGCGGCGATTTGCGAGATTATTTTCTCATTTGCCTCGCGGAGATTTTCATTTACGAATTTCATCTTTTCCAGATTGCTCATAGCGTCGTAGTTTTTAGCGTATTGTTGCGCTAGTTCCGGGATTTTTTCGTTTAAAAATCTACTTTGGCCGTCTAGTTTTATCTTTGAGGTGCGGTATTTTTTGTCTTGGTAGAAAAATCTTATCTTGCTTTTGGTTATATTTCCCGCCGCATCAAGCGCCACGACGTCGGCGCTAAACGAGCCTTGTTGCGCCGGCCAGGCGACTAAAGAAGCGTAGTAACCGTCTTTTACGAATTTGCTTGGGATAAATTTTTTGCCGTAGTTCGTCTCGATATAGACCTCTTTTAGCATCTCGTCAGTCGCCTTAAACACGACCGTCGCGCTACCGCCTTTAGTGATGGCGTATGAGTGGTTTAGGATGTTTACGTCGGGTTTTTTGTTATCGACGGTGATTTTGACCTCTTTTTTTTGCGTGTTGCCGAGGAAAAATCCCCATTTGCTAGTATCGGTGGCCTCGATTACGATGTTATAGATATCTTTTTGCGCGCCAAATCCCGTTTTAGGAAAGGTCAAATTTAAATCGACGATTTCAGACGGCGCTTCAAATTTTTGAGTCAGCAAATTTACGCTGCCTTTTTCGTCTACGAGTGAAATTTTAACTGATTTCACGCCGCCTTCGTCGGTGATTTTGATCGGTAGAGGCGAGGTTAGGTTCCAGTAAATTTGATCTGATATGGCTATGCTCGGGGCTTCGCGCTCAAATGTTTTTGATGTAAATAAAAAAGCTATCGCCGCAACTAAAAGTAAAATGATAACGCCGAAAAATATCAAATTTGGATTGCCGCGTCTTCTCATAAAATCTCCTAAATCTTAAAGAGACCGATTTTACTAAAAAGCGATAAATTTAAGGTAAATTTGCCCCCGAATTTATAAAATTTCGCGTATTTTTCTAGCTTCGCTCATCCATTCTCGCAGCTCGTCCCACTTCTCGTTTTTGATTAAATTTTCGCATTCGTCAAGTTCTTTTTTGAAAAGGTCTATCGAATTTATCAAATTTTGCTTGTTTTGTTTAAAGATATCCGTCCACATCACTGGCGAGCTTTTGGCGATCCTGATCATGCCGTTAAATCCCGTGCCACTTAGCGCGATGATATTTTTTTTGTTTTCCTTTTTTAGTACGCTGCTAGCTAGCGAAAAGCTGATAGCGTGGGGTAGGTGAGAGATGACGCTGGCGTGGTGGTCGTGCTCTGCTGCGCTCATGAAGATAATCTTCATGCCCAGGTGCGAAAAGAGCTCGACTGAGCGCTTGACGTGCATCTCGCCACTTTCTTTAAAGTCACAAATGGCTACTACGGCGTCTTTAAAAAGTCCGGAAAATGCGGCGGTCGGACCCGAGTACTCGGTACCCGCCATCGGGTGAGCGGGGATGAAATTTTGCCTGATGCTCTCGGGTACGGCTTCGATTATTTTTTGCTTAGTGCTACCAAGATCGACGATGGTCGTGTTTTCGCCGATGCCTTCAAATTCTTTGACGATTTTTATGATGCCTTCGACTGGGATGGCTAGAAATATCATATCGCACTTTTGCTTCATCTGCTCAAGGGTTAAAATTTCATGCACGAGGCCGAGCTCAATGGCTTGTTTTTCGTGCTCTTTGCTTAGATCCATGCCGCTAACGCAGCTGATTAGTTTTTCGTTTTTTAGGCTGAGTCCGAGTGAGCCACCGATGAGTCCTAGGCCTACGATACCGATTTTCATAAATTCGCCTTTTAAATTTATATTGTTTAAAAATAAAATGTGCTATTATACAGCCTTATCATCACTTTTAGGTTAAATCAATGAAAAAAAGCGTTTTTCTACTACTTTTGGGCGCAGTTTTGGCGAATGCCGAGCAGATAACTTCCATAAATTTTAAAGGTCTCGTGCATCTGTCTCCAGAAACTGCAAAAGAGATAATGGGGCTAAAAGTCGGAGACGAGCTAAATGTCGATAGCACGGATAGGGCGATCGCAAAGCTGTTTAGACAGGGCTATTTCGACGATATCTACATCGAAAACGAGGGCGGCGACGTGACCGTAACGGTAAAAGAAAAACCTAGCATCGCTCGTATCGATATCAAAGGCGTAGTGACTAACGATAAAACCGCTATCGACGGACTAATCAACATCAAGCAAGGCAATATGTACGACGAGTTAGCCATCGAGCGCGCGAAAGAGCGCATCAGGCAGTACTACGAGTCAAAAGGCTACTTCGACACGGTCATAGACGTAACCAAAGAGCCGGTGGCGGGCAATGAAAGTAGTCTTTTTGTCACGATGAACATAAACCGCGGCGAAAATATCATAATAGAAAACGTAAATTTAGTCGGCGCGAAGCTTTTTGATTACGGCGACATCGAGCCTGTGGTGGCTAATAAAGAGCGCGAATTTATGGGCTGGATGTGGGGCAGAAACGACGGTAAGGTCAAACTTTTTGAGCTACCAAACGATCCTGCGAGAATCCAAGACAAATACTACCAAAAAGGCTACCTAGACGCGACGGTTTCAAACCCGTATCTAAACGCCTACATGGATAACTACACGGCAGATCTCACCTACTACGTGACCGAGGGCGAGCAGTATAGGGTATCTAGCGTAGATATCGAGGCGCCTGAGTTTTTAGAGCTTGATAAAGAGAAAATTTTAAAAGACTTTAGGCTAGAAAGCGGCGACGTGATGAACTCCGCTCGCCTAAGACAAGACATGAAAAAGCTCGACGATATGGTAGCAGATAAGGGCTACGCGTTTGTAAGGATAAATCCAAAAACCGAGAAAAACGTCGAGGACAAGACCGTAAGTATCGTCTACGAGGTTGTGCCTGACGAAAAAGTATATATAAGAAACGTGCAAATTTCAGGTAACGACAGAACCGTGGATAGGGTCGTTAGACGCGAGCTGTATCTCACGGAGGGAAATTTATATAGCAGAACCGACCTGCAAGACAGCAAGGATGCGCTAAAGCGAACGAGCTACTTTGACGAGGTCGAGATCGAAGAGCAGCGCGTCGGAGCCAATCAAGTCGATCTGCTCGTAAAAGTAAAAGAGGCCTCCACGGGCTCGATCAGCGGCGGTATCGGCTACGGTAGCTCGGACGGATTACTGCTTAACGCTAGCGTGTCTGATACGAACGTATTTGGTAGCGGCATGAAAGGCGTCATAAGCGTAGATAGGAGCGATAACGAGCTCTCCGGACAGATAGGTCTAACAAACCCGCGCCTTTTTGATAGCGAATATAGCCTTGGCGGCACTCTTTATGCTAACGACTATAGCTGGAATAACTACGACGAGAAATCATATGGTCTAAACGTCGTCGTAGGTAGAAAACTAACTAGAAATCTAAGCGCGTCTTTGGGTTACATCATAGAGCAAAGCCGTATCAGCGGGCTTAGCGACGTGCTAAAAACCGTCGGGTACAAAGACGGCAAGAGCCTAAAAAGCTCGCTCATACCGTCTATCACGTATAACAGCACGGATGATTATTACCTGCCTCGCACGGGTATCATCGCAAGTACTAGCCTAGAGTTTGCGGGCGTGGGCGGCGACGAGAAATTTTTAAAGAGTAGAACGAATTTTAACTGGTATCAAGGTATCAGAGAGTGGGTGGACTACGACCTTATTTTTAGATTCAAATCAAGCTTCGGCAAAATTTGGGATCGCGGCTGGGTGCCTATTAATGAGAGACTATATCTAGGCGGCATCAGAAATCTACGCGGATTTGAGAGTAGAACCGTCTCGCCTAAAGTCAAAGTTTCCAGCGGTAGCTGGTACGAGACGGGCGGCGATACGTCGTTTAACAGCTCGGCAGAACTTAGCTTCCCGCTAATAGAACGCGTAAAGATGCGCGGAGTGCTGTTTGTTGACTACGGCGTCATTCGCGGCAGGATCGCAAACGTAACTGCGCCTGGCATCGTGGATTATGTCGACGGACGTATCAGCAGATATAGCGCGGGCGCAGGTATCGAGTGGGTAACGCCTATGGGGCCGCTACAGCTAATCTTTGCCAAACCGCTCAAAAAGCAAGACGGCGACGATACGAGTACGTTTGAATTTACTATCGGACAACGTTTCTAATATTACAATAAAACGGCGTTTTGGTTTATAAGACGCCGTTTTTAACTTTCTATCCATAAATACAGCTTTTATCTCGATATAAATTTACAGTAAATTTTGCCTTATTTGCGTTGCGATTTAAATTTATCTATAAAATCCCCAATCATCTAAGCCGTCAAATTTGCCCTCACTTAAAAATATCAAGGTTTAAATTTAACTCGTCTATGATAGATAAAAGTTCTGAAATTTCCTTTTTTATCTGCTTTACCTCATAAAGGCTAGGCGGTAGCGAAAAGAGCGTCGTCTCAAATTTATTTTCCGCTCCGTTTAAAAATAGGTAAAATTTATCGTCCATAAACGCCGCGCTCACGCCAATCTCTGCGGCGTATTTTATCTTTAGCTCGCGCAAGCGCTTCATAAACGCAGGCGTCAAAAGATATCTTGCTTCGACCTTGTTGTCTGTAAAAACTCTAAATTCATCGTTAAAAAGAGTATCGTCCATCTGCTCTTTTTCGCCTAAAAATTTAGCATTTAACGTGCGGCTTGCCACTATCGTTTGACCATTAAATTTCTTATAAAACTCGCAGACCAAGACCGAGCCGCTAAAGGCCTGCATATCCTTCATTGACTCCCACGCAAAAATTATCGCGGAGAGTAAATTTAATGTCGCCGAGTCGCCTAAATTTAGCTTCGAGTCATTTGGGATATCGATCGCTTCGCTGAGGCTAAATTTGACGCCATTATAAATGCCGCTGATTTGATCTTCGGCGCGAAACTCGTCATGCGAATAGATGCCAATCTTGCGAAATTCTTTACGGCTGATGCCGGCAAACGGGTCGTAGCTAAAATTTGGACCTACCTCGCGGATAGCTGTGCGGACGAAAACGTCTTTGTAAAACGCTTCGTAATCCCCCAGCTCGTCGATCGCTCGGCTTGCGTTAGCCAATAACGCGACGAGAAAAAACGGGATATAGATAATGATGAAAAATAGCGAAGCAAGGTCGCTATCCAAGAGATACTTTGCGGCGAATGCACCGCCCACTGGCAGAACAGCTATAAAAAACAAAACCCCTAAAAACAGATACTTTACAAACGCACGTATGCACTCTTTTTGCTTTTTTGCGGTTGCCTCTATGGCTTCGTTTATGTTCAAATTTTGCCTCTTTTAGGATTTTACGTTTAGAGCAAATTTTAGCGAAATTTACGCCGTGAAGGTGCGGGTTTGGAGATCAAAATAGTAAAAATAAGTCGCTAAATTTAAAAATCTGCCGCGCAAATTTTAGTATAATACCCCAAATTTAACTAGGCAAAAGCGATGATAAACGACGAATTTTACATGTCTCTAGCGATAAAAAAGGCTTGGGAGTTTCAAATTTTAACCTACCCAAATCCCGCCGTCGGTTGTGCGGTTTTAGATGCCGACGGCAGACTGCTTTCAATCGCCGCACATAAAAGAGCAGGCTTTTTGCATGCCGAGCCAAGCGCGATTCTTTTGGCGCTCTGTAAAAAAAGCGAGGCGTTTTTGCAAGATTTTTTACGCGAGTATAACGCGGCTTTTGGCGTCAAATTTGAAAACGCGGCCGAGCTTGAAAATGCGGACTTGCAGCCAAATTTCACGTATGAATACATCCTGCAAAATCACGGTGATCTGCTAAAAGGCGCCAAGGCCTACGTGACACTCGAGCCCTGTGCTCACCGCGGTAAAACTCCGCCTTGTGCCGAGCTTTTGAGTCGGCTAAAATTTGCCGAAGTCGTTATCGCTAGAGGCGACGAAAATGCTGTGGCAAGCGGCGGCGCACATATCCTGCAAAGCGGCGGTATATCGGTCAAATTTGATGTGTTAAGGCGTGAGGCGGATGAGCTGGTTGAGCCGTTTCTGGCGTGGCAGATGGGGAATTTTAGCTTTTTTAAGCTCGCTCTTAGCGCAAACGGCGTCGCGGTCGGCACCGCGCAGAGCAAAATCATCTCAAATTTAGCCAGCCGTACGCACTCTCACTGCCTGCGTAGCGTGGCCGAGCTGCTAGTTATCGGCGGTGCCACCGTCCGCGCCGACCGCCCGAGGCTAGATACCAGGCTGATAGAGCGCGGCAAAAATCCAAACGTGATGATCTACTCGCGCGAGCGCGAATTTGACGCGTCTATACCGCTTTTTGGCGTGGAGGGCAGGAGCGTGCGGGTAACGAGCGATATAAATGAAGCTTTCGCGCCGCGTTTAACGATGTTTGAGGGCGGCGAAAACGCACTAAAAGCCCTATACGAACGCGTAAAATGGCTACTGCTTTACCGCTCTAGCGAGTTTTTGGACGCACCCGCGGTGAGGCTAAATTTAAAACTCAAGCCGCTATTTCACGGCGAGCTTGGCGGCGACGTTTACGGGTGGTATAAATTTATAAATTCGTTTCAAAATTTGATTACGCGCGGCATCTTATAAGACGATGAGATTTACATGCGATTGAGTTTTAGTAAAAGTCTTGGCGGCGGCTTTAGGATTTATTTGAGTCAAAGCTTTGGGGCAAAAAAGATGACGCAGACACAGATAGCCGTAGCCAAAAAGGAACAGTTTTTAAAAAACGTAGCTCAAGTTTCCCAATTTTGCCTAGGCGATTTTTTACAAAGATGCGGATATAACGTAAAAACTATAACATACGTAACAAGCAGCGATTTTGGCCTAAATAGCTCAGATTTTTTCAAAATAAGCAAAAATAGCGCGTCGTTTGATAGGCTCATAGAGATACAAAAAGAAATAGGCACCGAAATCCAAAAGATAAATTTTTCAGGAGCGCTATCTGCTAAAAGGCGCGAACGGCTGACTGATTTGGCGTTTGAAATCGACGAAATACTAAGCAAGGCCTGCGCCGAAACAAATCCTAATGAAGCCATCTTACAAACCATAGCTCAAAAACGCCAAAAAAGCTATGAGGATATTAAAAGCGAGCGCGATAAAGCCGTTATGTCGCCGTTTAAAAAAACCATTTTTGGCGTTGCTTTTGTGGTTACTGGCTTTTTAGCTTTTACGGGGGTGTTAGCGTTTGTGCTAAATCGGGATATAAGTTTTTTCGAGATTGTTATAGTGTTTGTTTTGCTTTTTCTTCCGTTAGTAATTACGCTTATCCTGTATAAAAAGCAAACGGCAAAACCTAAAATTTGAAATAAAGTTAGTACTTGCATTTCTATAGTACTGTAAATTTAACGCAAATGATTACAAGTACGGTTAAGTTGCTATTTTGCGAAATAGTTTATAAATTTGCGCTATGATTTTGTAAATTTAAGGAGAAAAATGAAAGAGATAACGCTAAACGGAGAGAAATTCCATGTCGCGGCAAACACGATGGATGAGCTAAAAAACGAGGCTCTGGGCGATAAAAATGGCGAGATGTATAAATTTCTAGCCAAATTTAACGCGAGCGAGCCTGATATCTTCATCCTCGACGGCTTTGCTACGAAGGAAAATTTGGAGATAAAAGAGGGCTCAAACGTCGTATTTATCAGGCGCGGCGCGATGCCTGGGCGAGAAGTACTAAAGGCCATGATCGCCTCCAGAAACAGCCCCGAGCTAAACGCGGCGCTAGCTAGCGGCTGCCTGGGCGTGGCGGGACTTGGCGGTCTTGGCTCAAATATCGCGCTAAGCCTAGCCCGCACGGGAGTCGCTAAGCTCGTGCTGGCCGACTTTGACGTCGTGGAGCCTAGCAACCTAAACCGTCAGCAGTACTTCGTCCGCCACATCGGCATGAAAAAGACGGACGCGCTAAAAGAGATCATCGCCGAGGTAAATCCATTTGTCGAGGTCGTGACGCACGACGTGACGCTAACTGCCGCCAACGTCGCCGAGATTTTCGCGCCGTGTAGCGTCATCTGCGAGGCCTTTGACAATGTCGCGGGCAAGGCGATGATGGTAAACGAAGCCGGAGCGAGCCTGCGGGACAAAAAGATCGTCGGCGCGTCGGGCATGGCTGGGCACTTTAGCTCAAATCTCATAAAAACGGTCAAATTTGCCAGAAACGTCTATCTGTGCGGCGACCTGCAAAACGCTGCTGGCGTAGGGCAGGGGCTCATGGCCGCGCGCGTGGCGATCTGCGCAAATCATCAGGCAAACCTCGCCATCAGACTTTTGATGGGGCTTGAGGAGGTTTAAATTTGGCGGCAGTGACGTTTGACGAGTGGTTTTGGGGTTTTTAACTAGTGCTCAAATTTAGCTTTGGCGAGTTTTTGATTTCGCTAAATTTGAGCAAATTTCGTTGCGATAAAGTTGAGGGTTTGTGTTTCGCTGCGTCAAATTTGGCTTTAAAATCGGTTATTTATCGTATGAAAATTTGTAAATTTGCGTCTAATTTATATAAAATTTGACCAAATTTACTCGTCTGATTGCTTGGTTAGTCGTTTGCGTTTGGCGGACTTTACCGAAGTTTGTTTTAAATTTTATCGTGAGATTCAATCCAAATGAGCGCGCGCCTAACAAGAAGTCAAATTTTACCTACGCTACTTCATCTTTGGACGAAACGAGCGTTTTACGTCAAAGCCCTTGCCGGCGATTTTTATCTCGTTTGGGACCATGCCTACGGGAGCTTGGGCGTCCTTTTGGGCGGATAAAAACTCCACTAAACTCTGCCAGACGAAATCAGCGTCCAGATAAAGCGCCATCGCGCTAAGCTGCGGATTTATCGCTACGAAGTCGGTAGTTTGCGTCCTTTTAAAAAACACTATGGGCGCGCTTAAATTTTCCTTCTCGCTAGCCTTATCGGCGCTACTAAGAGCCGCCGGGTCGCTTGCTCTAAGCGCGGCAAAGCGTAAAATATCGCTCTCAAACCGCGAGGCGATATAAGCGCAAAATCCGTCTTTAAACGTCAAAATATCGCCGTTAAAATACATCTCCTCTCGCTCGTTTTCCGCAAGGTCGAAATCGGTGTAAATTTTACCCCCGGCGGCAAAAATATGAACCAAGTTTTTGCCGATAAAAATCACGGAGTGAAGCAGGCGCGGCAAAACCTTGCCCGCATAAAAATCAGTAATAAGCTTGCCGTCCTTGCCTACGCGTACTTTGTAGCGCGAACCGGCGTTTTCTAAAAACGGTTTATCGAGCTCGCTAAGGCTCCATAGCTCATCCGCGCTTACCGGAGTCGAGTTTCTGCGGTCATAGACTAGCGTCTCGTCAAGGCCGTATTTTGAGATCATAAAGTCGTAGTTGTCTTTAAATTTCGAGATTATTTTCACGCCGCGCCTTTAAATTTTACCTCGCCTTAGCCTCGAAAAACGCCGAGATAAGCGAGTTTGCGCCTTGATTTATAAATTTTTGCATCGCTTTTTCGTAGACGGATGGCTTTTCCCAGACGGGCTCGGCCACGCCGCTTAGCTTTTCTAGCTCGTCGCGCGCCGAATAATAATCGCTCACCTCGTCGATGAGTCCGAGCTTTGCCGCGTCGCGAGCCAAAAATACCCGCGCGTTTGCCCACTCTTTGCTTTTGTTCGCGTCTAGATTTCTATCCGCCGCCACGTCGCTTACGAACATCTCGTAGCTGGCGTTTACGAGCTCTTGCAGCTGCTCGCGCTCGACTTTGCTCCACGGACGCAGAAACGTCCCCGCCTCTTTATATTCGCCCGCTTTTACGACTTGCTGCGAGACGCCGATTTTAGCCGCGAGCTCGCTGGCGTCGGCGCCTTGCATTATCACGCCGATCGAGCCGATAAACGCGCCCGGATTTGCCAAGATTCTGTCCGCGCCTGCACCTGCGTAGTAGCTCCCGCTCGTCATCGATCCGCCCGCATACGCGACCACGGGCTTTTTGGCGCGCAGATTTTTGACCGCGAGGTGCAGCTCGACGCTAGGCGCCAGCGCGCCGCCCGGGCTATCGATGTAGAGCAGTACGCCCTTGATGTTGGCGTCCTTGCGCGCTGCCTCGATCTTTTCTAGCGCCTCGTTTGCGTCCATGATCGCGCCTGAGAGGTTGATCTGGGTTAGGTTGGGCGGATTTATGCTCTCACGCTCACCGCTAAAAAATATCAAAAACACGATGAGCAAAAACAGCATTGCCTTAAAATACGTATTTATGAACCTAAAAATCGCCGCAATCGGCGCAAAAATAAATCTCAAAAATCCCATTTTTTTCCTTTAAATTTATCGTTTTCGTGAAATTTGGACGCATTTTACCATTTAAATTTATAAATTTAGCTAGAGGGCCGGTTTTGAGGGGCGGACTCAAATTTGGGCTTAAATTTAGAATTTGTAGCACCAAAGTCTAAACCGCAAATTCGGCTCAATCGTTTAAATTTACCTCTGCGCCACCTACAAATAGCCGCTCGCAGCCCTTGGCGTGCAAGATGAGCATGAGCGGTAGCTGCGCTGCGTCCGCGTCCGCAAAACCGCCATATAGCGCGAGGTCAGCTAGCTTGCCCGTTTTTATCTCGCCTGCTTCTAAATTTAGCGCACTTGCGGCATTTTTAGTCGAGGCTAGAAGTAAAATTTTAGCAAGCTCTAGCGGATCAAAATCGGCGTGAATGAGCAAATTTGCCCGCAGCTCGTCAAGGAAATTTAGGCTCATATTTGAGCTAAGACCGTCCGTGCCGATATTTATGCTCACACCCTCATCCAGCGCGGCGCGTAAATTTAGCGTGCGTTTGCTAAGCAGCCTGTTTGAGACCGCGCAGTGCGTGAGACTGTGAAGCTCGCGGTCAAAGCCCGAAAAATCATCCACCCAAACGCAGTGCGTAAAGAGCGTGCGAACGCCCGCAAACATCGCTACAAACGAGCTTGGCGTATAAAGCGGGCGCGCGGCTGGGTTAAATTTGCCCAGCCACTCCTTAAAGCCGCCCGTACCGCCCTCTAGCCAGCTTTTTTCATGCTCGCTTTCCATAAAATGCGTCGAGACGACCAGGTTCTGCTCGCGGGCTAAATTTAGCGCAGCAGCGGCTAAATCAGGGTGCGTAGAGTAGGGCGAATGCACCGAAACCGCAGGCGTAAAAAGCGGGCTTTTGCGCTTTTGCGATGCCTCAAAACGGGCGGTAAAATTTGCCAAGCTTTGCTCTAACGCAGCTTCGTTCGTGCCTAAAATTTCGTTAAAAAACACGACCCTGCCGCCGCAGTTCGCACACGCGTCTAAATCCCCGCCAAAGCTCGACACCGCTCCGAAGCTCGCTACGCCGCTTCTTTGCATGGTTTTTATCGCAGAGGCGATGACGGCGTCGTTTGCCGCCTGCGAGAGAGCGCCGCGAGAAGCGATGACCGAGCTTAGCCACTCTAAAAAATCGCCGTAAACGAGGCTGGTTTTGTTTGCGCTAAACTCTAGATGCACGTGCGGGTTGATAAAAGCGGGCGCCAAAACGGCGTCCGGATACTCGAAAAACTGCGCGCCCTCGTATCTTTTGCGTAGCTGCTCGACCTCGCCAACGGCTTTGATACGTTCATCAAAAGCGACCGCCGCATCCTCTAAAACGGTAAAATTTTCGTCGCATAGCATTGTAAATTTCGGTTTAACGATGATCATTTTTTAAGCTCCTATTTTTCGTGATTGTAGCGAAAATTTAGCTTAAAAAATGTATAATCAAGGCTAAATTTAAATCTTTTAAAAGGCTAAAAATGGAAACAAAATCTAAACTAATGGTCATCCAAGGCCCGAATATCAACATGCTGGGCACGCGCGAGCCCGATATCTACGGCTCGATGAAGATGGAGGATATCCATGCGCAGATGAAGCTTTTTGCCGAGCAAAACGATATAGAGATCGAGTTTTTTCAGAGCAATTTCGAGGGCGAGCTAGTGGATAAAATCCAGGAGTGCTTCGGCGAATTTGACGGTATCATCATAAACCCAGCCGCATACACGCACACCTCTATCGCGATCCGCGACGCTATCGCAGCCGTCGGCCTTCCGGTCATTGAGGTGCATATCAGCAACATCCACCGCCGCGAAGAATTCCGCCAAAAAAGCCTCATAGCGCCGGTAACTGCGGGACAGATCGTGGGCTTTGGACCTGTGGGTTACCACCTAGCCATGATAGCGATTTTACAAATTTTCGAGCAGATAAAAGCTCTAAGGGCCGCTAGAGAAAAAGCGGAGTAAGATAGGGCGAAGTTGAAAAATTTTATCCTAAAGGACGAAAACGCCGTATTTCACGAGTGCGGATACAGCTGCGATAACGCGATATTTTTGAGCCTCGCGGGGTGCAAATTTTTCCTCACCGACGCGCGTTATAGCATCGAGGCGCGCGAGCTTTGCAAAGATACCGAAGTGATCGAGGTCGAGCGAAATTTGATAAAAGACGCGCGGCTATTTTTGCGAAAAGCGGGCGTTGCTGAGCTTAGCTATAACCCGTACGATTTTAGCGCGGGCGAGTGGGAAGCGCTAAGTAAGGGGCTTGGGATAAGATTTAAGGCGCGAGCGAATTTTTCGCAAATTTCGCGCATAGTAAAAACCGAAGATGAGATAAAAATTTTAAAACGCGCGGCGCAGCTGGGCGCGGAAAGATTTGACGAATTTGCCGCGTTCGTGCGCGCTAGCGGCGAAGGCATGAGCGAAGAGGAGCTGTTTTTTAACGCCGAGCTCATCTTTAAGAAAAAGGGCGAGCTCGCGCTTAGCTTTTCGCCTATCGTCGCGATCAACGAAAACGCCGCAAAGGCGCACGCTCTGCCCGGTAAAAAGCGGCTGAGAGAGGGCGATTTACTCCTGCTTGACGCGGGGGTTAAATTTAATCGCTACTGCTCGGATAGGACGCGCACGGCGTGCTTTGACGAAAATTTTAACTTCGGTAAGGAGCAAAATTTTAAAAACGCCAAACGACAAGAGATTTATGAGATCGTAAAAGAGGCGCAAGCTCTGGCTATCGTGGCGGTTATGCCAGGCAAAAAGGCGCGCGAGATCGATGCGGCGGCTAGGGATTTTATAGCAAGGTATGGTTACGACGAAGCGTTTTTTCACAGCACCGGACATGGCGTCGGAGTCGACATCCACGAGCTTCCGTTTATCTCAAAGCGCGGAGATACCGTGCTAAAAGAGGGTATGGTATTTAGCGTGGAGCCTGGGATTTACTTGCCCGGCGAGTTTGGCGTGCGCATCGAGGACGTCGTGGTCGTGCGCGAAAACGGGGCTGAAATTTTATGAGAGTAGCGGGGGCGAGGCGCTTTAGTAAATGCCTCTTTTTCCCGAAGGTTTTTGATTTTAAACCGGGCTTTAAAAATAGCGTTATTTTGGGGCTCGGCGGTAATATCGGCGACGTGAAAAAGCGCTTTAATCGGCTGCATTTTAAACTAAGCCGAGACAGCAGGTTTCACGTCGTCGAAAACTCAACCCTCCTCATCAACGAGGCGTTTGGGTTTAAGGAGCAGGCTGATTTCACAAACGCCGTAACGCTCGTACAAACGAGCCTTGCCGCGAGGCAAATTTTAAAAATAACGGCAAATTTAGAGAAGCGTTTCGGACGCGTGCGAAGCTTTAAAAACGCGCCCAGGACGCTTGATATAGATATTTTGTATTTTAGCGGACGAAACAGAAACGACGCGCGGCTAACGCTACCGCATCCTGGCGCAAAAAACAGAATCAGCGTGATTTTGCCGCTTGGAACGATGAAGCGCGTTAGCAAAAGCGGAGTGAGATTTTAAAATTTAGCGGCCGCAAAGCCTAAATTTGAAGCGGGAACGAAAAATGCATAGCCTTTGCCGCGACGATTTGGGCTAGAGGCGGCGAAATTTAGCGAGAAACGAAGGAGAAGATTTGGCGACGAAGTTTTATACGTTTACCGGCGAGAGCAGTATGGAAGCGCTAAAAAAGGCGCAGGCTCAGTGCGGTGAGAGGGCGATCTTGGTAACGACGAAGCAAATTCAGCCAAAGACGATAAACAAAAAGCCGCTTTATGAAATTTTAGTTAGCGTCGAAGAGGACGCGAGCGAGCAGAAAAAAAATCAGCCTCAAAAGCAAAATTTAAAGGGCTACGAGGAGTTTTTGCGCGCTCAGGCAGCAAAAGAGGAAAGACCGCAAAAGATCATTTTAGACGAGCGCGAGCTTTTTGAAGTCGAAGCTCAAAGCGCTTTAGCTGCGGCAAATTTTAGCCAAAACTCCACGAGCTCAGTCTCGCAAAATCAAAACTACAAAACAGCCCAAAATAGCGGCGAGGACATACTTCTAAACATCTCAAAAGCCGCAAAGGAGATAAGCCAAATAGCAAATATAGAAACTATGCCTAGCCGCCAAGATCAAAACTACGATAAAAAGATAGACGACGTTGCAAGGCAAGTAAGTATGCTAAGTGAAAAAGTAAATATGATAGCCGATATGTTCTGGGAGGAGAGAGCGGGCGCCAGAAACAACCTAAGTATCCCGCCCGAGTTTGCCGGTATCTACAAAGACGCTAAAAATAGTGGCATGAAAGAGGAACACCTAGAGCAGATAATGAAAATAACCGTGGAAAATATGTCGCCTCAGATGAAGGCTAATCCGACCGCGGTTAGGAGATATTTTAGCTCGCTACTTAGAAAGATGCTACCGTGCAGGAGCGAAGAGGACGATAGAAAACAAAAGATAATGATGCTAGTAGGGCCTACGGGAGTTGGTAAAACTACGACTCTAGCTAAACTTGCTGCAAGATTTGCATATGGAGACGGCAAGCGCGTGAAAACGGGCATCATCACGCTTGATACCTACCGTATCGGGGCGGTCGAGCAGCTGTTTCAATACGCCAAGATGATGAAGCTACCGATCCTTGACGTTATCGAAGTTGATGATTTTAAAAACGCTCTAAAGCAGCTAAATCACTGTGAGGTTATCCTCATAGATACCACGGGTAGCTCGCAGTACGATAAAGAAAAGCTATCAAGGCTAGAAAAATTTTTAAAAAGCTCGGATACACATATAGACGTGCATTTGGTGCTCTCGGCAGGAGCAAAGATCGAAGATATGCTTGAAATTTACAACGGATTTAGCTTTCTTGACATTGACACCCTGATTATTACCAAATTTGACGAAACTAAGATTTTTGGCAACGTATTTTCGCTAGTTTACGAGACGAACAAGCCTGTTAGTTTTTTCTCCGTCGGCCAGGAGGTGCCGGACGATATCTTGGTGGCAAAGAGCGAATTTTTAGTAAGCTGCGTATTAGAGGGGTTTAGCAAGGAACATAATGAGTAATCAGGCCGAGAAACTAAAAGGTATAGTGGCTGCCCAAGCCAAGGCAAAAACTACGTATTTTATCGCTGTAACTAGCGGCAAGGGCGGAGTAGGCAAAAGCACCATAAGCGCAAATTTGGCTAACGTCTTGGCCAAAAGCGGGTATAGAGTCGCTCTTTTTGACGCGGACATAGGGCTAGCGAATTTAGACGTCATCTTAAACGTGCGCGTTAATAAAAATTTGCTTCACGTGCTAAAAGGCGAATGTTCCTTAAAAGATATTTTGATCGAGATAAAGCCGAATTTGACGCTGATTCCTGGTGAAAGCGGCGAGGAGATATTAAAATTTAACAATCAATTTTTGTGCGAGCAGTTTTTTGCCGAGTCGGCGAACCTTGACGGGCTTGATTTTATCATCATCGACACGGGCGCCGGTATTGGCGGCAACACTCGGCTATTTTTAGAGGCGGCAGACGAGGTGGTGGTGGTCACTATGCCCGATCCCGCCGCGATAACGGACGCCTATGCCGTTATAAAAATCACCTCAAAAGATAAAGACAATCTTTTGATGGTTTTTAATATGGTAAAAAACGAAAAAGAGGCGATGAGGATATTTGAGCATATTCAAAAAGTAGCCAAGGCAAATATCGAAAATCCGTTAAATTTGGAGTTTTTAGGCGCTATTAGCGAGGATAAAAGCGTCTCAAAGAGCATAAAACAGCGTACGCTTTTTACCGACGATAGCGAATTTTGTCTGCCGAGCTTGGAGTTAAATCAGATAGCTCAAAGGCTTATTTCGAGATTGGAACAAAAAGTGCTTAAAGATGGTCAAGTCAATAGCTTTAGCGCCTTTTTTAGGCGCATGATTGAGCAATTTTAAATTTAGGATTTAGTTTTGAAAGCGGAAAATTTTATAGCATTTTTTACTGTTTGCGGATTTTTTACGGGAGTCGTTTTTTCGGCGTTAAAGTTAAGCGACCCGATACAGATGTTGCTTTATACTTTCGTGATTACGTTTTTCTTTTATCTCGTGATTCACGTTATCATAATGAACTATATCGACGTAAGATTATCTCTTAAAAAGAGATTTGATAAAGATCAATACGAACAAACGGCCGATTATCTTATCGGCGAACTAGCTCTTAGAGAAAAGCGTATAGATAATATATTAAGTAAGCTAGCTAGCGAAAATATCCTAATAAAACAAGCGCTAGGTAAAAATGGCGAAAGAAATGCAAAAGCCGCATAATCCTTATGCCTCAAATTTAAAAAAAGAACAAGACGAGGTCGTGCTAGCCTACACGCCCGCTCTTCGTGCGATGGCTTTTAGGCTAAAGGAGCGTTTGCCCGCTCATATCGACGTTAGCGACCTGATCGGCGCTGGGCTGGAGGAGATGGTAAAGCTCTCCAGAAAATACGACAAAGAGCAAAACGACTCGTTTTGGGGCTACGCGCAAAAGCGAGTTTACGGCGCGATGCTTGATTTTTTACGCGGGCTTGACGTGGTTAGCCGCTCGGACCGTACTTTGGTAAAGTCTATCGAGGCTTTAGTAAATGAGTATTTTAATAAATTTGAGTGCGAACCCGACGATGTATATATCGCAGGCAAGCTTGGTATCGAAGTAGAAAAAGTAAGCGAAGCAAGGAACGTGAGCGCCGTCGTCGCCGTCCTAAACATCGACGATCAAATGGAGCTAATGAGCGAGGAGAATACGCTAGAACGGGTCGAAAAAGAGGATTTGATAGAAAAGATAACTCAAATTTTAAACGAATTTGAGGAGCGCGATCAGCTCATCGTACAGCTTTATTATTACGAAGAGCTGAGCTTAAAGGAGATCAGCGAAATTTTGCAGATTACCGAGAGCAGGATCTCGCAGATACATAAGCGCTTGATGGAAAAAATAAGAAAAAAGCTTGAGGGTAAATAATGGCGGACATTTTAAGTCAAGAAGAGATAGACGCGCTACTAGAAGTCGTGGATGACGACGATGCTAGCGAATCTATCGGCGAAAAATCAAAAAAAGAAGAACAGCAGCAGGTAATAATTTACGATTTTAAACGCCCAAACCGCGTCAGCAAGGAACAACTGCGCGCGATAAAGGGCATACACGACAAGCTTGCGAGAAATTTGGCTTCTCAAATTTCAAGCGTTATGAGAAGTATCGTGGAGATCCGCCTGCATAGCGTCGATCAGATGACGTACGGCGAGTTTTTGATGAGTTTGCCGAGCCCTACTAGCTTTAACGTCTTTTCGATCAAGCCGCTTGACGGTAACTGCGTTTTGGAGATAAACCCGAGTATCGCGTTTCCGATGATAGATCGCTTGCTAGGCGGTAACGGCGAGGGCTTTGAGACTAGCAGGGAGCTAACCGATATCGAGGTAAATTTGCTCGATGCGATCCTAAGGATGATGATGCAGCGCCTAAAAGAGAGCTGGTCGATGATCACCGATATGTACCCGAACGTCGAGGCTAAAGAAAGCAGTCCAAACGTCGTGCAAATCGTAAGCCAAAACGAGATCGTTATAATGGTCGTCATGGAGATCATCGTAGGCAACTCAAGCGGCATGATAAATATCTGCTATCCGGTCATATACCTCGAGCCGATCTTAAGCCGTCTAGCCAACCGCGACATAATGCTTGGCGAAACGAGCGCGAAAAAGAGCCGAAACAAAGAGCTAAAAACGCTGATCGGGCGCGCCGAGGTGCTGTATGAGGCGATACTGGGTAAAAGTATCGTTAGCGTAAACGAGTTTTTAAATTTAAAAGAGGGCGACATACTGCGTCTTGACCGCTCGGCAAACGACAAGGCTATCGTAACGATCGATAAAAAAGAGGTATTTTTGGCTGAGGTCGGGCTGCATAGATTTAGAAAATCTATCCGTATAGAAGAGCTAATCAGAAGCGACAAAGACGAGATCAAAAATATCCTCGAGCAGTATGAAGAAGAGCGCAGAGCAAAACTCATGAGCACAGAGCACGAGGATGAGTACGAAGACGACGATATATTAGGCGAGGATGAAAACAATGAATGATTTTTTTAAAATTTTCGTAAACGAGGTAAAGGCTACGGTCGAAGGGCTAACGGGTAGGACGCCTGAAATAGGCGAGAGAAACGAATACGACGCTCCTAAGCAAGAAGGCATAAAGCCGCCTCTAGCCGTTGCAAACATAGCTGTTAGCGGCGATACGACGGCAAAGATGATACTAGTAGCCACGCCGGTACTGATGAGCGCGATCGGCGAGTGGATGCTCGGAGAAGAAGAGATCTCGCGCAACGAAAATCTAAGCGAGGACGAGCTGGATGCCGCTAAAGAGGTGTTTTCAAATATCATGGGCGCATTTTCTACGAGCCTTGGCGCGCAAAAAGGCATGCCGAAGCTAAATTTCGAGGTAGCGAAAGTAAATTTCCTCGACGAGAGCGCAAATTTTGATTTGAACGCGTTTGAAAAAATATACGTCTATTCCGTTAAAATCGGAGACGTCAGCGAGCAAATCGCCGTCGTGCTTGACTTTGCATTGGTGAAATTTTTAAATAAAGATCACAAAGAACCCGCCCAGCAAACTACTCCGGCAAAAGGCGATCTAAGCATCGAGGAAATGCGAAATATCGGGCTCATCATGGATGTGCGCCTGCCGCTTCACGTGCGTATCGGCTCAAAAAGAATGCTACTAAAAGACGTGCTCACGATGGACATAGGCTCGGTCATCGAGCTAAATCAGCTCGCAAACGACCCGCTTGAGATTTTGATCAGCGACAAGGTCGTAGCCCTAGGCGAGGTCGTCATCGTGGACGGTAACTTCGGCATCCAGATCACTCAGATCGGTACGAAAAAAGAGCGCCTCGAGCAGCTACGTTAAGGGCTAAAATCGGACGAATTTCGCCTTGGGGTGCTTTTTTAAAACCAAGTCGTATTCGGCTAAATTTAGCACGAAATCGCGAGCAAATTTGGAGGCCTAAATTTGCAAGCCGCCGCATTTTTAGAAACCACCGCATAAATTTGCGTTAAAGGTTAAGGCGGCGGTTTTGTGATTTTAAAATGGGTTTGCTTTACGAGTTTGCGCCGTTTAGCGCTAAAATTGCCGGCAAATTTGAGCAAAATTAAACCGCTTTGATAGCTTTGCAAATTTGAAATCTACCTAAAATTAATCTCAAATTTAATCATGCGTCATTTGTTTTTAAATCCGTTTTGGCTATCATTACTTTTAGATTCGCGTGGTAAATTTAGCCGCTATTTGCAGCTCTAGCACGTAAATTTAAACTAAAAAGAGAGACGATGGATGAAATTTTAAACGATCTGGCTAAATTTAGGGATTTTATGACATACAAAAACCCGAGCGTTACGTTTTTCGGCTCGGCAAGATTTGACGAAAATAGCAAATACTGCAAAATGGCTTTTAGTCTCGCAAAAGAGCTTGCCGACGGCGGTTTTGCCGTGATTAGCGGCGGAGGGCCGGGCGTGATGGAGGCGGCGAACAAGGGCGCGTATGAGAGCGGTAAAAGTCCGTCCGTCGGGCTAAATATCGTGCTTCCGTTTGAGCAAGTGACGAACAAATACGCCACGACGAGCTTTATTTTTTCTAACCTATCCGCGCGTAAATTCGCTCTTATCGAGCGCTCGAGTGCGTTTTTGGTGTTTCCTGGCGGCTTTGGGACGCTTGATGAGCTATTTGAGATCCTAGTGCTCGCGCAAATCGGCGCTAAAAAAGCTAAAATTTTCCTCATCGGAAGCGAGTTTTGGAGTAAGCTTGATGATTTCATCAAAACCACGTTGATACATGAAAAAGCCGTCAGCGAGGAGGATCTGTCGCTTTATACGATCAGCGATGATCTAGATGCCGTGCGAGATGAAATTTTGCGGATTTTAGACTAGGCGAGTGCGCTAAATTTTATAAATTTTGAGGGTTTGGCGATGTTTGATAGGATGCGAGATAGGATCGCTTTTGCGCTGATTTGCCTCGTTTTTATCGCTATTTGCGGCTATATCGCCGTCAAATTTGACGGCGCGCGCGTCCCGCTTCTTATCCTTGTGGCTATAGCTTTCGTCGCTGCGATTGCTACGCACACGATACACGAAAATTTAAAGCTGGATAAAGATCTAAAAAACGGTGATGCTCAAGATAAATGGTCGTAAACTGGCTTGGCGGCTAGTTAAATTTGGTCGGTAAAATTTGCCGGGTGCTTATACTTGGCGCTTGGCGTTAAATTTTGATTTTCGCGCTTTGGTTTGCGGGGATTTACCGACATGCTCGCCTTTTACTTCAAATTGGGTAAATTTGACTACGTCGTTGCCGTTTTGGCGGGTAAAATTCAGAGCCGAGCAAGGCGCAAAAGCTAAAAGCCCGCTTAGCTTGCTATCCTTGGCTCTCAAATTTATAGCGTATTAAGCTATTTTTTATATAATCGCACCGAATTTATACGAATTTGCCTTATTGTGGGGCTAGGGCGAGATTTGTAAATTTTAAAGCTGAATTTAAAATACAAAACTTTAGGGTGCGGTATTTTTAGATGATTTTTGCGGCTGTGCGGTAAATTTTCGGCGTAGATAGAACATATAGTTCATCAAGCCGAAAATTTACAAACTCCGTAAAAAGCGCTAAAAAGACAAGCCCTCACAATAGGAAGAAAAATGAAAATACTAATGGCCATGAGCGGCGGCGTCGACTCCACCATGAGTGCCAAAATGCTGCTAGAAGCGGGTCACGAGGTCGTGGGCTGCTATATGAAGCTACACAAAAAGCCCGGATATCATGAAAAAAATATCGATAAAGTCGCCCGTGCGTGCGGGTATCTGGGTATCACTTATCACGTGCTTGATTTACAAGAACAGTTTGACAGATACGTCTATACGCCGTTTGTTAGCTCCTATAAGGAGGGTAAGACGCCAAATCCATGCGCGCTTTGTAACCACTTTATAAAATTCGGCGAACTACTAAAATTTGCCAAAAGTATCGGCTGTGAAAAGCTCGCTACAGGCCACTATATACGCGTGCAAGACGGTTTTATCAGAGTCGCCGCCGATCCTAGCAAAGACCAGAGCTACTTCGTCGCGCAGGTGCCAAAAGAGATAATAGCCGATATGATTTTCCCGCTCGGGGATAAATTTAAAAAAGATATAAAAGAGCTGGCAAAATCTTTGCCGAACTTTCGCGAATACGGCGAGCAAGCCGAGAGCAGCGAGATCTGCTTCGTCGAGGATACATATATCGAGGTGCTAAACAAGCACTACGAGACCGACCTGCCCGGCGACGTGGTCGATAGCTCTGGACGCGTGATCGGGCGACACAACGGCTACATGCACTACACGATAGGCAAGAGGCGCGGATTTGAGGTATTTGGAGCGCACGAGCCGCACTTTGTACTCGCTATCGACGCGGCAAATAATCGCATCGTAGTGGGTAGCAAAGAGGAGCTTGAACGCGGTAAGATCGCGGTAAATAGCCTAAATTTGTTCGTGGACGAGAGCGAGTTTGACTGCGACGTCAAGGTGCGCTACCGCAGCATCGGGCTAAACGCGCACGTAAAGGTGCTGGGTGGCGGTACCGCCGAGGTCGAGTTAAAGCAGAGCGCATTTGGCGTGGCTAGCGGGCAACTGGCGGTATTTTACAGAGGCGAGCTAGTTATCGGCAGCGGATTTATACTGTAAATTTTATCTTAAATTTGATCGCTTCGGGCGGTCAAATTTGACTCTCTTGCCGAGGCGTTTGCGGTAGCGGCGTTTCGGTGAAATCTACAAATTTAACTTCAAATTTTACTTTTTGGCGACCTTTTTTTATGCGCTTAAATTTATAAATAATCGAGTTTTAGGAGTCCGGTACTCACGATCTAAATTTGCCTTTTTAAAAATCGGCAATCGCTTTGTATATGGTTTGGTTTGTAGGAAAAGTGCCCTTATGGCCTCGTAGAGTAAAAATTAGTTTTACTGATTTGCACGCTCGTTAGGATGCTAACTGCTAAAGATTATTGCTCGGTTAGTAGGTAGGCTTAAATTTGCCAAAAAGAGTTACATTTAGATATGTTTGCGTAAATTTGGCTATAGAGTTGATAGTCGTTAGTCGTATAGCGTAGGGAGCGGAAAAACTCCGCTCCTTAGTAGATTACGCGTTAGTTATCTGGATATAGTTTATTCCGCCTTCGGTTACCGAGTTA
>CAURVK010000011.1:0-62505 GCA_963528285.1 uncultured Campylobacter sp.
CTCCTGCCAAAGCGCCCTATCAAAGCCGATCGAGGCGTTAAACTCCTCCAAAAGCTCGCTACTCTCACCGCTAAACCTACCCGACCACATTTTTTTTGGATTTTCTTGCATCGTTTTTCCTTTTTGCGCTAAATTTTGGCTTTGATTTTAGCTCAAATCCACTTAAATTTCACGCCGTATTCACTCTGCGCGGCTAAAATGAACGAAAAAGGAGCAAAAATGAAAAAGCGAATTTATCACGTAAGCGAGGTCGCAAAGAGCGGAGAAAAGGCGAGAAAAACGATATTTTGCGAGACGGACGCCACTAGCTGCGCGGTCTGGGTCGTGCGAGCCGGCCAAGAAGTCGCGGTGCACGCACACACTAAAAGCGACGACGTGTGGGTGTGCTTGCAAGGCGAGGGCGTGTTTTATCTTAGCAAAGAGGGTACGAGCGAGGCCGAAAAGACGGCGGGCGGACTTTTGGATAACGGCGAGCAGGTAAATTTTAAGAGTGAGCGACCCGCTAAATACAGGCAAGTCTCGGTCAAAAAGGGCGATGTGGTGATCTCGGCTAAGGGCGAGTGCCACGGCATGAAAAACACCGGCAAGGAGGATTTTATCTTTATCAGCGTTATCACGCCGTTGCCCGCTGATTACGTGGCGCTGGGGTAAATTTAAGCTAGCAAGAGTGGGGCTTATCGCGTGGGAAATGAAAATTTGTAGCATTTTAGGTATTTGTTGATTTTTGCTGCGTGTAAATTTGACAAAAGCACATAGCGGCGAAATTTTAAAAATTTACGGCAGCAAGCTAAATTTGACGCCGATAAATAACGCTGAAGCGATCGCGGTGCACGGCGATAAATTTGAAATTTTAGGACGCTAAACTGCGGCGCGAAAGTAAAATTTAGCAATAAGCGCTTTGTAAAATTTACGCTTGCGTTCGCATATAAGGCGCAAGGCAGAATTTAAATTTAGATGCGGTAAGCCGCTAACGAATAAATTTAATCAAAAGGATAAAAGATGAAAATACTACTTATCAACGGCGGAGCGCCGTTTAACGGCAATGGCGGCAAGCTAAGCAAAACCTTGCACGAGCTAGCCAAAAATACGCTGGAAGCCCTAGGGCACGAAACGCGCGAAACTACGATACATGAGGGCTACGACCTAGAGGGCGAGGTAGAGAAATTTCTATGGATGGATGCCGTGATCTGGCAGATGCCCGCGTGGTGGATGGGCGAGCCTTGGGTCGTTAAAAAATATATCGACGAGGTGTTTATGAGCGGCATGGGCAAGATAGTGGCAAACGACGGACGGCACAGCGCGAGTCCAAACGACGGATACGGCACCGGCGGCCTGATAAAGGGCAAATCACATATGCTAAGCGTCACGTGGAATGCGCCGCTTCAGGCGTTTGACAAGCCGGGGGATTTTTTCGAGGGCGTAGGCGTGGACGGCGTTTATTTGCATTTCCATAAAGCCAACGAGTTTTTAGGCACGAAAAGGCTGCCTACTTTTATGTGCAACGACGTCATTAAAAATCCCGACGTAGAGCGTTTTACGAGAGATTACGAAGCGCATTTAAAAAGGGTTTTCGGCTAAAAGCCGCTAAAGAGCGAGAGGCTGCTAAGCGATCTTTTTAATGCGGTTTGGCTAATGAACAAAGCTGGCAAGCCTTTTTACTCGAAAGTACGGCGAGGCGTTTAGCGCGTTTTAGATGGAATTTAAGCTTAAGGAGCGTTCATGGAGTATTTCAAGCCATTTTTTGTAAAGATCGCAGGGCGCGCCAGAGATGACGATCGCACGAGCACGCACGAGCAGATCATCGCGCCGCTACTGCAAAACGCGCTCGCCGCCTATGTCTATAACGGGCGCAAAGATAGTATCGCGGGGGCTTTCGGTAGTGTGGAGCACCCGTTAAATTTGAGCGACTTTAGTTTTCTCGTGGGCGAGCGGGGTAAATTTCGCCTCGATCTCTCGCGCGAATGCGTAAACGGCGCCGAGATTTTTTGGAACGCTTGCAGTTTTAGGCGCGGCTCAGTTATTATTTTGCTTGAGGGCGAGTTTGATTTGGCGCCTATTTTACGCCGCTGCGCCGAGATAAGTATAGACGAAACGCCCAATATGGGCAACAGCCCAGCGGCGACCAAGCTTGCCAAGCGCGCGATGAGCGAGGGGCGGATCGCAGTGCTTTTTAGCGCATCAAACGGGATAGAGTGGATGGATATCTACGCTCCTGAGGCGGTGCAGGATAAAATTTCAAAGCTTGCGGATGAGATAAACGGGGGCGAAATTTAAAATATACGCTTTACGACCTTGCAGGCAAATGAGTCGTCAAATTTAATGACGCATAACGCTTACCGGCACAACCATGCATAGTTATCAAATTAATCAACAGCTTTAAGCAAGCAACAGACGACAAAATTTAGCAAAAAGCTAAACTATCGCGCCTCAAGCATTATCAAATTTAATAAAAGCAACGTCTGCGGGAGAGCAGTCGTCAAATTTGCAGGTAAATTTATTTTGCCTCTTGTGTCGCTAAATTTACAAAGCAAATTCGCCTCAAAAAGCTCAATTTTGAAGGCACGATCCAAAAAAAGCGGCGTAAATTTACCGCCTCATCTTTCTGCCAATCAGCGCAAAAACTACGATCACGCCGGCGATCATCGCCCCAGCCTTCATGTAAAACGCCCTTCTATCGCGCACGGCTTCGGGCGAGCTGGTTTTGAGCTGCACCTTGACGTCCATGCCGCCCGCTACGATGCTTAGCGTATCGCCCGCCATGCCTTTTAGCTTCACGCTTAGCGTGTTTGTGCCGCTTTGCGCGACCGTAGGCGTCATAAAGCCCGAAGCCTTATAAGAGTAGCGCGTCATGAGGTCGTTGCAGTCTTTGGGGCGGAAAAATATCTCGTAGGTCTTATCCGCATCCACGCCCAGCACGTCGCCGTCGCGCGCGTCAAAATACGAATTTTGCGGCGTTTTGGTTTTAAAGCTCCATTTTATTTGCTTTACCTGCGCGCCCGCGTTTTGCGCGCTTTGATTTCGCGCGCCTGCTTGCTCGTAGCTAAAAACCGCCTCGTACTGCGCGCCAAAGTCAAAAACATCTCGCGAAAAGGCTGCAAACTGCTTGGACGAAAATTTGGAGTTTATATCGTTGGCGCTCGTGATGATGTGCAAATTTTGGATCTTTCGCCCGTCTTTAAATATCTCAAAATCTTTAAATTTTACCTCGCCAGCGTTCGCGTTAAACTCGATACTAACGGGATTTGCCGTGATCTTGCACTCAGGGAATGGGTCCGGGATCTCGCCGCTAAAATAGGGCGTCACGGCAGTAGCGTCGGGAAATTTGACGAAAGGCTTCATCGCGCCCGTGAAGTTGTCAAATCTGGCGTCTTTGATTTTTAGATTTTTATCGGCGCAGACGTTGGTATAAAACCGCCCTGCGCCCGTATCGCCGGCACCTCTGGCGCAAAAGGCGTTGAGCCGCGAGTTACCCATTTCAAAGACGAAGGCATTAAATTTGTCTTTGGACGCGAGCGCGTAGCCGACCTCATCGACGCTCAAATTTAAAAATGCAAATCGGTGATAGATCGCCGAAAACAGCCCGTCTACCGCCTCTTTAAAGTCGCTTTTATAGGCGATATTTTCAAGCACCAGAGTTGATTTGTAGCCTACGGCTAGAGCTCTGTCGGCCGGAGTCGCGCCGCTAAATTTCGCCCGTCCGGCCGTCTCGTCGTGCCCCATGTATTCGTTTTGGGCGCTATAGTCGGCGTGATTTTTGGCGGCTTGGCTTAAAATTTGATTTGGTTTTAGACCAGAGAGTCCGGAGCCGCGACGGTACTCGTTTAGATACGCGACTGCATCGGAGTCGGGAACAAAAGAAAACTCGGGCTGCTTGGCGGACTTTAGCGCAGAGCTTTGACCCTGTCCGCCCAAGATATCGCAACCAGAGAGAAAAAAGGCGCAGGCTAAAAGGCCGAATTTAAGCCCGCATTTTACAGAGTAAATTTTCAACCAGCGCCCTTTAAATTTAAGCCTTAGGGCCTGCTTTTGCGTATTCTACGCCCTCTTTTACGTCCTCGTAGCGTTTAAAATTCGCCTCAAACATACCCGCTAGTTTATCGCGAGTCGCGATGTATTCGTCCTTGTTCTCCCACGTGTTGATCGGATTTAGCAGCTTCGTCTCGACGCCTGCGAGCTCTTTTGGGATCGCGAGGTTAAAAATACTAAAATTTTCAAATTCGCACTTTTTGATGCTGCCGTCTAAGATCGCGTTTATGCATGCGCGAGTGGCTTTGATGCTCATTCGCTTGCCCACGCCGTACGCGCCGCCGCTCCAGCCGGTGTTTACGAGATAGACGCTGACGTTATGCTTGTCGATCTTTTCGCCCAGCAGCTTGGCGTAGACGGTCGGGTGTAGCGGCATAAATGGCTCGCCAAAGCACGCGCTAAATGTCGCCACAGGCTCGGTTATGCCTCGCTCGGTGCCCGCGACTTTGGCCGTGTAGCCGCTTAGGAAATAATACATCGCCTGCTCTTTGGTTAGTTTTGCGACCGGAGGCAAAACGCCGAATGCGTCGGCTGTTAGGAAGATGATATTTTTCGGATGGCCGCCCGCAGAGCTTGGCTCGTAGTTATCGATGTGATAGATCGGATAGCTAACACGGGTGTTTTCGGTCTTGCTGCCGTCTTTGTAGTCCACGACGCCAGCCTCGTCCGCGACCACGTTTTCAAGCAGCGCGTCGCGCTTGATCGCGGCGTAAATTTCAGGCTCGCTGCTCGGGTCTAAATTTATGCACTTCGCGTAGCAGCCGCCCTCGAAGTTAAATATCCCCTCATCGTCCCAGCCGTGCTCGTCATCGCCGATCAGCTTGCGATTTGGATCGGTCGAGAGCGTCGTTTTACCCGTGCCGCTTAGGCCGAAAAATAGCGCCGTGTCGCCATCCTTGCCCACGTTTGCGGAGCAGTGCATGCTTAGCTTGCCCTCAAGCGGTAGCCAGTAGTTCATCATCGAGAAAATTCCTTTTTTCATCTCGCCGCCGTACCACGTACCGCCGATAACGGCTACGTTTTCCTCGACGTTAAAGATAACGAAAACGTCGGAGTTTAGCCCCTGCTCTTTGCACTCTTCGTTTTTGCATTTGCACGCGTTATAGACGACGAAATCAGGGCTAAATTTAGCTAGCTCCGCTTCGCTTGGACGGATGAACATATTCTTAACAAAATGCGCCTGCCACGCGACTTCGGTTACGAAGCGGACTGATTTTTTGCTCTTTTCGCTAGCACCGCAAAATGCGTCTTGGATAAAGATTTCCTTGCCGCTTAATTGGGCTTTTGCCTTAGCTAAAAGCTTGTCGAAAAGCTCTTTTGAGATAGGCTGATTTACCTTGCCCCAAGCGATGTATTTTTGGCTCGGATCTTGTTTTACGAAGTACTTATCCTTTGGGCTGCGACCCGTAAAGATGCCCGTATCGACCATAAAAGTGCCGTTACTTGACACGCGTCCCTCGCCCATCGCCTTTTCAAGCTCAAAAAGCTCGTCGTAGCTTAGGTTGTGGTTGATTTTTTTGATGTCCTTAAGACCTAATTTTTCTATTTCGTTTACCATTTTTCTTCCTTTTTTGGATTAAATTTTCGCTAAAATTTGACCGTTTGCTACGGTTTGCCCTTGCTGTACCTCTATAGACGTTACCAGCCCGTCTTTTGGAGCGTTTACGTCTATTTCCATCTTCATAGCTTCCAGCACGAACATCCTTTGCCCCTTTTTCACGCTATCGCCCACTGCGACTAGGATTTTAAACACGTTTCCAGGAAGCGTGCTTTTTACCGGCTCGCCGCTGCCGCCGGTCGTTTTAGCCGGAGAGAGCTCGGGAGGCGGCATGTGCGCTACGCTTGCCGGTTTTACGCTTTTTATCTCGGCTTTGCCGTCTGCGTCCGCAACCTCGACGTCAAATTTCTTGCCGTTTACGGTGACGCTGTATTTTTCGTTTATCGGATTTTTCGCACGAGGAGTCGACGCGCTAGTTTCGCCCGCGTTTGAGGATTTTTTTCGGATATTTACTTTGCCTTCGCCTTTTAAAAATGCGATGCCTTTTTCCTTGCATGCCGCGGCGATAAAGATATTTTCCTCGCTAGGTTCGATTCCCTCTTTTTTGAGTAGCTCGCGCGTAAATTTAAGCGACTTGCTCTCGTCTTTATCCGCGATATCCATGGCGTGTTCTTTGGTTGGCTTTAAATTTAACTGCTCGCTAGCTAGCTTAACCACGCTCTTATCGGGCTCAACCGGAGTTTTGCCAAAGTAGCCTAGTACCATTTTGCCGTAGCCTTCGGCGATCTTTTTCCATGGGCCAAACATCACGTTGTTAAACGCCTGCTGGAAATAAAACTGACTCACAGGCGTCACGCTCGTGCCGTAGCCGCCCTTTTGTACGACTTCGCGCATAGCAAGGATAACTTCTGGAAATTTATCCAAGATATTATTGTCGCGCATCATTTGGGTGTTTGCCGTTAGCGCGCCGCCCGGCATCGGGCTAAACGGGATGAGCGGGCTAACCTGCACGGCCTCTGGCGGCAGGAAATAGTCTTTCAAGCACTCATTTAGCACGCTTTCGTATTTTAAGATTTTCTCCACGTCAAGCCCGCCCAGATCGTAGTTTTTGCCCTTAACGGCATGCAGCATAGTTAGGATATCTGGCTGGCTGGTGCCGCCGCTAACCGGGCTTGCGGCTAGATCTATGCCGTCTGCGCCGCCCTCAAGAGCAGCCATATAGCACGCGACGCTAACGCCTGCGGTTTCGTGAGTGTGGAGTCTGATGTGGGTATTTTGCGGGAGGAGTTTGCGAGCCATTTTGATGGTCTCATATACTTTTTGCGGGCTAGAGGTGCCGCTGGCGTCCTTGAAACAAACGCTGTGATACGGGATGCCGGCATCTAAAATTTCACGCAAAATCCGCTCGTAAAACGCCACGTCGTGCGCGCCCGAACAGCCCGCAGGCAGGTCCATCATCGTGACGACCACTTCGTGCTTTAGTCCGTGATGAGCGATACGTTCGCCCGAATATTTTAAATTTTCCACGTCGTTTAACGCGTCGAAGTTTCGTATCGTGGTCGTGCCGTGTTTTTTAAAGAGCTTTGCGTGCAGATCAACCAGCTCGCGGCTGCCCGTATCTAGCGTCACGGTATTTACGCCGCGGCTTAGAGTTTGCAGATTTGCCTCAGGTCCGACCGTTTCGCGAAATTTATCCATCATCGCAAACGCGTCTTCGTTCAAATAAAAATAAAGGCTCTGAAACCGCGCCCCGCCGCCGAACTCAAAGTGCGTTATACCGGCCTCTTTAGCCGCGCTAACCGCGGGCAAAAAATCAGCCATCGCCACGCGCGCGCCGAAAACCGACTGAAAGCCGTCTCTAAAGGTAGTATCCATAACGTCTATAAATTTTTTCGCCATTTTGCCGCCTTGTCAAATTTCAAAATCGTGCTAATTTTACCTAGTTTTAGATTAAGTGGATATAATAAAATCAAAGCATTATCACAAAAATGTTTAACGAGGGAAGCAAATGCAAGAGCGCACGCTAGAAGAACTTTATAAAAAGCTAAAAGAATTTGATAGATTAGCGGATAAAGAAGAGTTTTTGTTTGACGAGATAAGAGACGCCGTAGAGGCGCAGGATTTGGCGTTTGCCGCGCAAATTTGCGACTTTGTTTTAAACGGCGATTTTGAAAAATTCGGCGCATTTTTAAGAACGAGGGCGCTAATGTGGCTCACGAACTATATCGTGCAAAATTTAAAAGAAAACGAGAGCGAATATCCAAATTTCGACGACTTTGTAGACTGCCTGTGGAAATTTAAATGGATCGTCTCGGGCGTCGCTCAAAGCTCCGTGATCGAAAAGAAACTCATAGACGAGGCAAACGAAGCGATGCTGTTTTACTACGAGCGCATGGAGCTCTCGCTGGCTGCCTACTACAAGGCCTTGATGAATCAAAACATCGACATGGGCGATGCTAGAGAGGCGAAGGCAAACTACGAACTGTGGAAAAAGCTCGCCAAAGACGATATGGCCGACTGCGAAGCATGCGAGGCATCGGGTGAGATCGCCTATTTAAATTTTGCCGGCGAGCACGCAGCGGCGCTGGAGCTTGCCGCGCCGATACTTTCTGGCGAGCTAACCTGCGGCGAAGTACCTCACACGACCTACGCGCCGATACTTTTTAGCATGATTAAAACAGGCAAGATAGAAGAGGCAAAAACCCTGCTACCAAAGGCTGCGGCTACGATCGAGTCAAATCCTCGCGTCATAAACGAGGTCGCCCCACTCATCGAGATCGCCGTTAGGCTGGACGAGCGCGAGACGGCGCTAAATTTGGCGCGCAAGCACTCCTCGGCGATCCTTGATGGCAACGACGATCTAAACGACCTGCGATTTTTCATCGCAGTTAGCGCGTTTGGCGACGAGAACGACTACAAGATAGCCGTGGAGATAGCAGGTAAATTTGACGCTAGAAACGGCAATACCTACTACTCGGACTACCTGAACGAATTTTACGCGGAGTTTGGTTTTTAGCTTTTGCGGGTTAAATTTGGCGGGTAAATTCGGAGTTAAATTTATAAAATTTGACACACCGAGACCCGCATCTCGACGATAGTAAATTTGTCTTGGTTAAAATTTGGCATTGCGAGTTTGGTTTCCTTGAGTAAAAAACAACCGTTTAAGGTTGTTTTTTACTTTATATAAAGGGGGTGGGGGCTCGAATTACGCTCTGTTTGCAGTTGCGAGGTAAAGCCGAAGCAAAAGAGCTCCTTAGCAATTTATCTATTTTCTTTTCTTTGGGAGAGGAAGGGGTTTCTGCTTACGAAGCGTCGCCCCTTCCTCTCCCATGCCCTCTCCAACCCCACTGCACGTTATAAGTTGCTGCACTACGTGCAGGTTTAATTTCAGCGCTTACGCGCTTCAAATTTTAAATTTGCATTTTCAAGATGCAGATCTCGGTGGGTAAAATTTACAAATTTGACTTCAAATTTGATCGCAAAAAAGATAAGGCGAAGTATCGCGAGATGATTTTTCGAGTTTTGAAGCAAAATTGAGCGTGCGCTAGGCATATAGCCTGCGGAGCGAAAATTTTGCAAAATCTCGGAAAAGCACTCGCGAGACAAGCCGCAACAAGAAATTTACAATTTTATTCGCTCGGCTTAGTTAGCTCATAGGCGAAATTTATCTCCTTGCTCTCGTTTGGCTTAAGCGCGAATTTCCACGTCACCCTGCCCTCTTTATCCAGTTCGCTCTCTTTGGGGTCGTTTTTCATGCTTACGCTTACGCTCTCATGCGCGCTAACTGGCACTCGCTCCTCTAAAACCACGTCCCACGCGAGCTTAGAGCCGTTTTTTACGATAAATTTATAGCCCTGCGAGATTTTATTTTTCGAGCCGAAAAACGACTCTTTCGTAAATTCGCCGTTATTTTCCTTTTTTACGGTTACAAGCTCGTTTTTGCCGAAAAACTCCTCGATCTCCTCGCCCGCAGCGTAGCCTACGTATCTTTTGCCGATATTTATGTCGCCGATTTTAAACTCCGCGTCCGAGCTCTCTACGCTTCGTTCGGGCTTAAATTTAGCTCTAACGTATGCGTTTACTCCGCCGTATCCGTCGATAACTAGGTCAAATTTCGCATCAAGGCTTTGCTTGTCGTAGCTAAAGCTCTTTTCCTCGCCCGCCTTTAGACTTACGTTATCGATGCGCCAAGTATTTGCAAGCTCGTTTTGGACGTTGCTAGCCTCCGTCTCTTTAGCGTAATTACGAGATACTTGCTTTGCCTTTTTCATCGGCGCAACCGCAGCTCTATCGTAGGCCTCCATCGCCACCGGAGCCGCGGCTAGCATAGGCTCTGCCTTGCCCTCGTACCACGGATAAAAAGGCTCAGGCGTCAAATTTGACGAATAGTAAAACGGATAAAGCGCGATCGTGAGATTTGATAAATCCGTATCAAGAGGATTTGTTAGGGTCAAATTTTGCAAGATTTCGACCTTGCCTTTTTCGACCTGGGCGGAAATTTTATTTTTTAAATTTACGCTAACGCCCACGGGATAGGATATCTTGACCTGTTTTGGGTCGCACTCGAATTTCAAATCAAGCTTTTGAAAATTTTTAACCTCGATCGCACCCATTTTCTTTTTTAGCTCATCGATTTGCTTTTTGGTTTGCGAAATTTGAGCTAGATTTTTTAGCACCGCTTCGTAAAATTTATCGCCGTCGGCGTCCAAATTTGCGACGCTTTGTTCTTTAAAGGCGGGAAAATTATTTAAAAAAGCGTTTTTGGAGTTTAGCGCGTTTAGTTTATCGTTTAGCTCCCCAAGCTCTTTTTCGTTTTGCTTAAATTTAGCGTAGGCCTCGTTTTCTGCGGGCTTTGCTTCGTTTAAATTTAGGCTCACTAGCTCGCAAGACGAGGCCACGTCAATATCCTCAAGCTCGACGAAATCGGGCAAATTTAAACTAAATTCGCTTTTTTGGTTGGTGAAATTTTGATGGATAAATGAGGCGTTTTTGTAGATTTCTATCAGGTTGCTTTCGGCGCTCGCTATCAGCGCAAACGCCGAAACTAAGGCTATCTCTCTCATTTTTTCTCCTTTGGGTAAATTTAAGAGATTATAGCCTTACAAAGATAAATTTTAGCCTAGCAAGATAATCGTAAAGACGATCAGAACTAAAATTTGTATCGCGATAAAGGGCACCACGCCGCGGTAGATGTCGGAGGTCTTGACCTCTGCCGGCGCCACGCCTTTTAGATAAAAGAGGCTAAAGCCAAACGGAGGAGTGAGAAACGAAGTCTGTAAATTCATCGCGATAACGATGGCGAAATATAGCGGATTTATGCCTAAATTTACGGCAATCGGCGCCAAGATCGGTAGCACGATATACGAAATCTCGACGAAGTCTATAAAAAATCCTAGCGCAAAAATCGTAATCATCGCTAAGATAATAAAGCCCCATTTTTCTCCCGGCAAACTAGACATCACTTCCTCAACGATCTCGTCGCCGCCGGTGTAGCTAAACACCATCGAAAATGCTGTCGCGCCGATAAGGATAGTAAAGACGACGGCCGTAGTTTTGACGCTCTCTTCGAGCGCTTCTTTTAGCATTTTAAACGAAAAAGTCCTGTAAAAAAGCGAAAGCACGATCGCACCCACGCAGCCAAACGCCGAGCTCTCCGTCGGCGTAGCGATGCCTTCAAATATCGAACCAAGCACCAGCACGACGAGCACCAACGGCGGCAAAATCGCAAGTATAGCGTTTAAAATTTGCTTTGATTTAGGCACGTCGCTCTCTACGACGACGGGAGGCGCGTAGTCCTTTTTAACGTAAGAGACGATGAGGATATAGGCTATATAAGCGCCCACGAGCGCAAGACCCGGATATATCGCCTCACGAAAAAGATCGCCGACCGGTACCGTAAAGACGTCGCCCAGGATAATCAGAACGATAGAAGGCGGGATGATCTGCCCAAGCGTGCCTGAAGCGCAGATAGTGCCGCAGCCTAGAGCTTTGTTGTAGTTGTACTTTAGCATAACGGGCAGGCTCATGACGCCCATAGCTACGACGCTAGCGCCCACAACGCCCGTAGATGCGGCTAGCAGCGCGCCCACTAGCACGGTGCTGATCGCCACGCCGCCTCTAATCTCGCCGAATAAAAATGCCATACTCTCAAGCAACCTCTCGGCTAGCTTGGTCTTTTGTAAAATAATACCCATAAAAACGAAAAGCGGCACGGCGATGAGGATTTTATTTTCCATTATCGAGTAGATGCGGTAAGGCATAAAGTTAAACGTCTCTTTAAATATCTCAAGCCCGCCTATAAAGCCGTTACCGTCGCCAAAGCTCTCGACTATACCGCCGATGAGTCCGAAAATGACGGCTATAGCGCCAAAGGTAAATGCGACGCTAAAGCCGATAGCAAGCATAAAAAGCGCGGCTAAAAACATTACGATGCCGGTCATTTTCTATCTCCTTGTTGCGCGGTTTTACTTAAATTTGACCCGGCGTCCAGATAGACGTTTAGCCACTTTATAAAGTATCCGATGCTAAAAAATATCAGTAGCCAGAAGCTAAACGGGATAAAGGCCTTGATAACCCAGCGATACGGCAAACCGCCAGGATCGGCGCTACCCTCGCCGCTCTCGTACGCCTCTATGACGTAGTCCCAGCTCAGCCACGCGACTAAAAGCGCAAGCGGCAGGATAAAAAGGATAACGCCCGCCATATTTATGAGCGCCCTTTTTTTTACGCTCATCTTTTCGTAAAATATATCCACTCGTACGTGCGTGTCGTCTTTTAGCGCGTAGCTCATGCCAAGCAGGATGATGATGCTAAAAAAGTGCCACTCGAGCTCTTGGAGACCTACGTTACCGTACTTGAAAAAATATCTCGCCGTGACGTTAAAAAAAACGTCCGCAATCATCAAAAACATCACGAGTATACAGACGTAGCCCACGATGTTGCCGAATTTATCGAAAAACCTTTCTACTTTTTTTAAATTTCGTTCCATTTAACTCCCCAAAATTTGTCTAATCATTATCGCTAAAATGCAAATCGGCGCGACGAATCGCAGTAAAAAATACCAAATTTCAAAAACCGCCCTACCCATATACGGTAAAAATAGCTCCTCTAGGCTGCCTCTTTTCATCGCGTAGCCGACAAATACCGCTATCACGATGCCGCCCAGCGGCAGCATGATATTTGAGCTTAAGTAATCCAAAACATCAAAAAATCCATTGCCAAAAAACGTGAGCGCGTCTTTAAATTCGGTAATATTTGAAAGCGCACAAAGCGTGCCCAGGCAATAAACGCAAACGCCAACGATCGCGATAGCGCCCAGGCGTGGGATCTTAAACTCGTTTATGAGATAAAAAACGAGCGGCTCGACCATCGAGATAGCCGACGTAAGCCCCGCAAAAATAAGCGCAGTAAAAAAGGTAAAGCTTAAGACGTTTCCCATCGCTCCTAGCTTAGCAAACAGCGTAGGCAGCGATATAAACGCAAGCCCCACGCCCTGGCTAGGCTGCTCGCCGTACTCGAAAACAAAGGTAAAAACGATGAGCCCGATGACGACGCTAACGATGATATTTAGCGCGACGACGTAGAGCGAAGAGGTGAAAAGATTGGTCTTATCGTCTAGACTAACCGAATACGTCGCGATCGCACCGATACCAACGCACATCGTAAAAAACGCTAGGCCAAGAGCTACAAAAACAGCCTCACTCGTGATCTTAGAAAAATCTGGCACTAGCAAAAACTCCGCCGCCTGCGAAAATCCGCCCATCTGCATCGAGTAAATAAGCATAAAAATAAGTAGCAAGAAAAGCGTCGGCAAAAGCCATAAATTTATGCGTTCGATGCCGCCTTTTATGCCCTTTGAGAGGATGAAAAAATAGGCCGCGAACGCGATGCTAAAGTATAAAATTTGACCCGAGATGTCAGAGCTTATAAATTTGCCGAAATTTTCGCCAGAAACCGCGATACTTTGCGGAAGTTCGCCAAGAGATAAAACCGAATACCTAACAACCCAGCCGATGATAACCGTATAAAACGACGCCACCAAAACGCCCGTTATCATTATGACGCCCGCATACCCCCAAAATTTGCCGTTTTTAGGAGCGAGCGAGCGAAAGGCGTTAACGGGATCGGCGTTTGAAATTTTACCCATCGCCATCTCGGCAAAAAATATGCTAAGCCCGACCGCAACGGCAAAAACAAGATACAAAAGCACGAACGCCGAGCCGCCGTTTGCGCCGACCATGTATGGAAATTTCCACGCATTACCAAGTCCGATCGCAGCACCCACGATGGATAATATAAATCCGATTTTAGAAAATTTATCGTTTGACACGCTTATCCCCTTAGCGCATTTATCGTGATGATGACGATGCTGATGGGAGCCACGAATCTAATCATAAAATACCAAATTTCAAAAACTACCCTGCTCATATACGGCCCAAAAAGTATGTAAAGCGCGTCTTTTTTGATCACAAAGCCGACAAAAATCGATACCGTGATGCCGCCTATTGGCATGATGATATTTGAGCTGAGAAAATCAAGGCAGTCAAAGAAGCTCTTGCCAAAAAACGTCAAATTTTCCTTAACGCCATCTATGCTTGAAAGTATGCACAAAATGCCCATGCAGTAGATAAAAGCGCCGATTAGCGCGAGGGCTTTTTTACGAGAAAAGCCAAATTCGCGGATGAGATAGTGCGTAAACGGCTCCAGCATCGAGATGGCCGAGGTAATGCCCGCAAAAAGCAGTGCCGAGAAAAACGCGAACGCCAGTACGTGCCCGAGCGTGCCGAGCTTGGCAAACAGCGTCGGCAGCGAGATAAACACTAGCCCCACGCCCTGACTAGGCGTCGCGCCGAACTCGAACACGAAAGTAAAAATAACAAGCCCCATCAAAATGCCCATCACGACGTTTATGACGACGATGGTGATCGAGGAGCTAACTAGATTCGTATTATCAGGTAGCGACGCAGAGTAGACGATGATGACGCCAACGCCAAGGGAGAGCGTAAAAAACGCGAGTCCAAGCGCGGTGAGAATGCTGCTTACGCCTAGTTTTGAAAAATCGGGAACCAGCAAAAATTTAGCCGACTGCGCGAAGCCGTCCATCGTAAACGAGTAACTAAGCATGATGATAAGCAAAATAAGAAGCGAAGGCATCATCCAGACGTTTACGCGCTCGATGCCGCTTTTTATGCCCTTTGATACGATAAAAATGCAGAGAAAAAACACGATCGTGAAGTAAAAAATTTGAGACGCGGCGTCAGTGGCGTAGAAATTTCCGAAAATTTTCTCCGAAGCTTCGACATCCTTTGGCAGCTCGGTTATTACCATAACTGCGTATTTTAGTATCCATCCGATGATGACCGTGTAAAAAGAAGCGATGATGATCGCGCCTATCATCGTAAAACCTGCAAATTTCCAGGTTTCTTTGCGCTTTGGAGCAAGTTTTTTAAAGGCATTTACGGGGTCTGATTCAGAAAGCTTACCGATAGCTATCTCGCCGAAAAATATCGCAAGTCCGATAAAAAACGTCATAAAAAGATACAAAAGCACAAAGGCCGAACCGCCGTTTTGGCCGACTAGATACGGGAATTTCCACGCATTTCCAAGCCCCACCGCAGAGCCCGCGACGGCTAAGATAAAGCCTATTTTTGAAAATTTATCCTGCGCCAAATTTAACCTTAGTATTTGAAATTTCAGAAGCGAGGCTAGCATAAAAAAGCTTTTAAAATTCTAATTTTTAAATAAATTCGTGGAAAAACGAAACATCGCTGAAATTTTTTGTAAATTTGTAGCACTGTATGTGGACAAATTTGACGAGCAGAAAATTTATGAAAATTTTTCTTGGTTTTAAGTAACTCAAAGCTAAATTTTTATAAAATGCGCTCTCAAAGCTTCAAAGTAGGGGTCTGATCCGAAATGGCTTAAATTTACAAGGAGACTTTATGAAAAAAGTTGTTTTCTTAATGATGGCTTTTGCTAGTTTCGCGTTTGCGGACGGTGGCGAAATGCTAAAATCTTACTCTGTTCTTGCAGCGGCAGTTGGTCTAGGCCTAGCGGCTCTTGGCGGCGCTATCGGTATGGGAAATACCGCATCTGCGACAATCTCAGGTACAGCTAGAAATCCAGGCGTTGGCAGCAAGCTAACTACGACGATGTTCGTTGCTCTTGCGATGATCGAAGCGCAAGTTATCTACGCACTAGTTATCGCACTAATCGTTCTTTACGCAAACCCAATGTTATAATCTCGGGCGGGTTCGTCCCGCTCTTTGCTTCTTTTTTAATCTACGTGCGACCTTGGTGGAACGGTAGACACGCTACTTTGAGGTGGTAGTGCCGAAGGGTGTGCGAGTTCAAATCTCGCAGGTCGCACCATTGTTCTTATTAACTCCCAACAAAAACCTTCCCAAGCCATAAATGATTTTACAACTTCAAAAACACTGATCAATCAAAACAAGTCGATATTATTCGCTACAACCATGTTCTTGCGCTAGTGTCTCCCATTACCCTAAAGAGTCAAATTTGTTGCGTATACTCAAAATACTTGAGATTGCTTTGGTACTGCATTTCTCATAAGAAGCAAATCGCATCTTTACACGGCCGACCGGCATAACCAAATTTAAAAAGAAGTTTACAAATTTAAAATAGTTTTTACTAAGTTTACTACTCATAAGCTTCTCGAATAACCACAAAAATAAATTTAAGTTTTAAAAATCGCCAAAAAGTAGTCGTCTAGCAAGATAAATTTAATAATCTATTTTTAAAATAAGTGCAAAACAATAGGAAAGGAAATAAAAATCACAAATTTACTAGGCAAGCGCCTGAAGTTAGTCATAAAATAAAAACCAACTGACCTCTTATAAAAGGCCAGTCGCTTAAATTTACCTCGGAGCCAAACGTCAAATTTGAAAATTCGGCTCCGAATTTTGTCTTACATAAAAACCGGTATCGTCGTATTTTTAAGGAAATATCTCGAAGTACCGCTCAAAAATATCTCCAAAAAGCCGTTTTCGCCGTATCTGCCCGCTACGATAAGATCAAATCCGCCCTCTTTAGCGCTTCGCAGCAATGCCTCGCCCGGTACCGAAGTCGTGCTCACGACCTCGTAAGTCGCCTGTATGTCGTGCAGTTTTAGGTACTCTTCTAGCTTTTTTAGATTTTCCTCTGCGCTACCGTCGCCAGAGTGCGGCATGCAAGTGATACAATGCACTTTTTTAGCTTTTTTTAGCAGCTCGATCGAGCTGCTCACGGCGCGAGAGTTTTGCGTCGAGCCGTTCCAGCTAACTAGGATATTGTCGGCCTTAAAGCTCGTTATGCGCCTTGGTATTGTGATAGCCGTTTTGCCGCTTTTTAGCACCGCTGCTTCAAAAGTGCCGGTGATCTTACCGTCAAGCGGTACTGCGGCAACTACCATATCGCAAAATTTAGACTCCTGTTCGACCACTACGCTTCGCTTGCCGCTTTTAGTAACAAATTTAGCCGTCGTTTTGCCTTCGATCGGCTCGTCGCTAACCTTAACATCAAGCTCTTCGCAAAGTTTATGAAAAATAGTCTCATTGCGTTCGTGTTCGACGCCAAGCTCAGCTTTCGCCGCCTTTAAAAACTCATCGTAAAGAACTCCGCCCCTAAGCGTCATTTTCATATTATAAACAACGCCTGGATCTAGCTGGCAAGCCAAAATCTCGATGTGGCTATTAAAGTGCTTAGCGACCAGTAAAGCCCCTCTGATACGCTCTTTTACGTCGTCGCCCGCGCCGATTGGGAAAAATATTTTTTTATACTGCATCGGTTCTCCTTTAAATTTATTGCGCTAGAGAAAGGGAAATTTTGTGCCCTTTTTGCTCGCTGATTTTTACCTTGACCTTATCGCCGGCTTTTAGAGGCGTTTTGATCTTTGAGATATGCAAAAGCCCGTCCACGCCGCCCGGAAGCCCGATAAAGGCGCCAAATTCTACTACGCTTTTTACCTCGCCCTCAAATTCGTCTCCGATATTAAACTCAGGCGTCTTGTGAGGTTTGCCGTCTCTGCCGCCTCTTTTGCTACCAAAGCCCTTGCCGCCGTCTTTTGAGACGATTTGTATGATATAGTCTTTAGCCGCGTCGACGCTTGATTTTTGCACGCCGGCGATCTTTACCTCGCCTTTTTCGCGGTCGAGGTCGATGGCGACGTCAAATTTCTCAATGATCTCTTTTATCGTTTTGCCGGCTTGTCCGATGATGTCCACGATCTTGCCCGGATCAACGCTAAAAAGCTCTAGTTTAGGCAGTATGTCTTCGTTTACGGAGATATTTTCGTTTGCTTTTTCCATCAAATTTAATATATGCAGCCTGCCCTCGCGCGCCTGCAAAAGAGCCTCTTTTAGCACGTCAAGGCTGATACCGCCTAGCTTTATATCCATCTGAAGCGCGGTTATGCCGTCTTTGCTACCTGCGACTTTAAAGTCCATGTCGCCGTCGTGATCCTCTAGCCCCATGATGTCGGTTAGTACGGCGTGCTTATCGCCCTCAAAAATTAACCCCATCGCGACGCCCGCGACTAGTTTTGGCGTATCGACGCCGGCAGCTCTCAGCGCTAAAGAGCCGCCGCAAACGCTAGCCATCGAGCTTGAGCCGTTACTTTCTAAAATTTCGGACACGAGTCTGATAGTATAAGGCGAATTTGCGTCGATGCTTGGTGCAAGCGCGCGTTTAGCGAGATTGCCGTGACCCAGCTCGCGTCTGCCCGGAGCCTTTAGCGGGCTAGCTTCGCCGACGCTAAAGCCCGGAAAGTTATAGTTAAACATAAATTTATCCGTCACGGCGCCTTTTTCCGTTAGCATATCATACATCTGCGCGTCGCCGTCGGTACCTAGAGTCGCTACTACTAGAGCTTGCGTCTGGCCGCGGGTAAAGAGGCAGCTACCGTGAGCATTTGGCAGGATATTGGTCTCGATACTGATCGGGCGAACCTCTTTAAGCCCTCTGCCATCGGCGCGAACGCCCTCGTTTATAATCTGCTCGCGGACGATTTTTTTCTTAAATTTAGCCAGGACGTTAGAGACGACCTCCTCGTCCCAGCCCTCTTTTTGAGCTACTTCGTCGGTCAAAATTTGCTTAGCGATCTTGGTTAGTTCGCTAGCGCGCTCGCTTTTAGCCATCTGATTTATCGCAGCTTTTACGTCATTTTTATAAAATTCGTTTAGATAAACGGCAACGCTCTCGTTTTCAATCTCGGGTTTTAACTCGAGCTGTGCGTCTTCTTTTTTATGCTGGCTAAATGCCTCTTCATAAGCGTTTGAGGCGCGAAGTATTGCTTTGCCAGCTTCTGCGATCGCCTCCACGATGAGATCTTCGCTAAATTCGTTCATGTCCTGCATCGCTATCATGCCGCCGCCTAAATTTGGATCCATCATAGGATCTAGCGCGATAGGCACTATCTCGTCTTTTTCGGTAGCGATACTTCTCATCTCGATCATCAAAAGCTCATCTTTAACGCCTGCTACGTAAAGATCGAGTGCGGAAGTTTTTAGCTCGGAGTTGCTAGGGTTTATCACGAATTTGTTATCTATATATCCCACGCGTACGCCGCAAACAGGCGCATTTACGGGGATGTCACTAAGATAAAGCGCGACTGAGGCTGCATTTAGAGCGACGACTTGCAGATCAACCTCGGGGTCGCAGGATAGCACCATCACGACGATTTGCGTCGGATAGGCGTAGCCTTTTGGAAAGAGCGGACGAAGCGAACGGTCGATGATACGCGAAGTTAGCGTCTCAAAATCCCCCGGCTTGGTTTCTCTTTTTACGTAGCCGCCGGGAATTCTACCCGCTGCGTACGTTTTTTCGATGTATTGCACTGTTAGCGGTAAAAAATCCTCGGTAACTTGCGTATCCTCGCGAGCGACGGTAGCCAAAACGACGGTATTTTTTACGCGCAAAAGCACCGCGCCGCTAGCTTGCTTGGCGACCTTGTTTATATCGTAAATTTCGACTTGATTATTGACTTCTATTGAATACTGCATGTCCTGATATCTCCTTGTTTTTGTAATGGTATATAAAACGGACTCTCCTCTAATATGGGAAGCACGGTTTCGGGTTTTGGTTCGATTTTGTTTTCGTAGTAAAAATCCACTTCGATAAAATTTGCGATCTTATGCACGGCGTAAATTTCATCCACCAGCGGCGCGATAGCTGCGGCGACGTCGGTAGCGATGAGCGGCGTGGCGTAGGTGACTGATTTTACTCGCTCGCGCATGAGCGTTTTTAGGCAGGTTAGCGCTGTAAGACCCGTCTCGCAGCCCTCATCGACGAGCAGGATATTTCTATCCTTTAGATCGCCGATTAAATTTCCTTTTCTAAATTTATATACGTTTTTTAGGATTTTTTCGTCATATTTGCGATCCGCCTCGCCATAAACGAAATCGTAACTAATACCAAAGCTCTTAATCAGCTCATCGTTTAGCACCACATCATCCTTTTCGCTAACCATCGCGATCTCACACTCTGGGTTATTCGGCGCAAGAATACGTTCGCAAAACAACATCTCATAGCTCAAATTTAGCCCGCGAGCCACGCTATCGACCATGATAACAGAGTCTATAGAGCTACATATTATAAGATATTCGCCTGCAACCAGTTCTTTTTTGGGCAAAATTTCGAGCAACTTTTCGGCTGCTTCGAGCTGGTTTTCAAACATAAGATCCCGGTAATCGCTCATCAGCTACCTTGCGTCGTCTGTCCTACCGAAAAGTCGTAATGTACGCCGCCCATCGGATAGAAATTTATAAAGAAGTAAACACCTCTTGATTTTTTGGCGGCCGTTCCGCTGGTAGTCGTAGTCGGTTCAAGCTCCTCTTCATAGACAAACGTGTAGTTCCAGCATTTTCTGCGGTGAGAGACGCCTAGCTGCCACTGCTTGTTATAGTCGCGCTCAAGGTCATACTGAGTACCGCTAAATAGCCTATAGTTATGCGGAAGCTCGACGTAGCCGTTTAGGTGCAGATAGTTTTGTTTTTCCTGTGCATTTTTTCTTTGCATTGTGTGCCAGAGGCTAGCGCCGAATTTATCATGCGTATAGCTCGCACCGCTTTGAACTTTTTCAAAGTATTTATTGTCATAAGAGTACTCAAGCCTGTTGTAAAAAGACAAATTCGGTAGCGGATACCAGCCGATGATGTTTTTCAAATTTGAGCGTTTGTTCTCTTTGGTGTAATAACCCTGCGAAATCGTATGGCGCAAAAATTTTCTTCCGTCTTCGTTGAAGAAATACTGCGTCGCTCTGGCCGAAACCTCGTCTCTAGTGTGCTGAGGATTGATAAAGCTCTGATATTTTCGTCCGAGCATGTCATAGACGTATACGTTGCCATCGTCTTCGGCTGTCTCATATCTATCTGGCAGGTCACCTTCATTATAAGCTTTAACTACGTAATCCACGCCCAAATTTAAACTATGATAGAAGCTCTCGTAAGCCTTAGCTAAGTCGGTCTGGAGCGAAAATTTATGATAATTTTCTATGTAGTTTGCGCTCCTATCCTCGTCTCCGGTCGGACGGTACATTTTCTTTGCATAGTCCACGTGGGTAGCGTATAAATAGTGATAATACGAGAATTTCAGATAATCGTCCGCTAAAGGCAAATGAAATGAAACCGGCAGGTTAAATTCGTACTGCGTCGCCTTTACGCCGATTTTTCTCGTGTAGTTGTGCGAGTGGAGATCGACAGAGTAAAGCACGTTCGGCAAAATAAAGCTATCGGTAAATTTATGATATTGAAAGCTCGGATACTCTTGAAGCGTGTCTTTATTTTCGTTCGGACTACCGATCTTTGACGTATCCGTGTAATACCTCGCATATGCGCCGAAGTAATGCTTGTCACTGCTTAAGAAATAGTTTAGTTTTGAGGTCACGAGAGGGTTATCGTCGCTACCCGAGCCGCGTTTTTTCAAATTTATATAGTCGATATCGTTTAGAGCCGCCGCATCGAGCCACAAGCCCTCTTGCAAATCCTCGTTTATCAGATGCTTAACGAGCCTGTCGCGCTCATATTTTACGTCAGCGCCCTTGTGTGTTTTATTTTTTAACGGGAGTCTTAGCGAGTTTTTCTCGATCTGTCTTTGTCGGTAGCCCTCGGTATCTCTAAATGCGCCAAGTGTCACCGAACCCTTAGAATAAGGCGAATCGGCAAATCTAAACGTACCGTATATGCCTGTACCGCGTCTAGTGCGAATTTGCGGATCAAACTGCAAGTCCCAGCTGTCGTATTCGGCGATATAGATCGGTTGTTTGTAGTAAAATCCGTCGTTTTTGCCGTAACCAAACTCAGGCGGTAAAAGGCCTGTGCGTCTGCGAGTGTCTGTAGAAAAGCCAAAATACGGCAGATAAAACACAGGAACGTTTCCTACGTAAAACACGGGATTAAAAAGGTGTAAAAATTTACTCTCGCGGTTTAGCTTGCCGCTGCTAAATTTGATCTTCCAGTCGGGGTCTTGGACGTTACAGCTCGATACGACCGCGCCGTTTACCTCGTAAAATTTAGACGTGCTGTTACTCTCGTCACTTTGCATCCACACTTCCATGTCGCGGTTCATCATAAATAGCGTCTCGTAGTTACTATCTTTACTATTTAGGTCAATCTTTGCGTACGAGCAGCGCGAGATTTCGTCCTTGTTTCTTATCAAATTTACGTTACCAAAAAGCTCTAAGATCTCTTTTTGCTGATCGTAAACAGCTCTGTCTGCGCTCATCAAATAATCTTGCGAATACACAAGTACGTTTTTATCTGCAGTAACTATACCCTTATCGCGTTTTACGTCATCAGCCAAAAGCTCGAAATTTTGAGCCGCAAAGCAACTAAAAGCCCCAAACATTAGTAACAAAAAAATTCTAGTAAACATTTATAACTACCGTTTTCGCGGCTTTATCTTGCCACGTTTGAAATAATGGATTTGAAAACGCCCATGCAAAACCTAGGAAAAATGCGTTTTCACCGATGATGCGAACCAAAGATCGAGTGAGAGAATTTAGCAAGCCTGGCTTATCGAGCAGATCGATATCCACGCACACGATCTTCATCGCGACCTTGCCGATACTAGCGCCACAATACCACGTAAAAAACGTCTGATAAATAACCTCGAGCAAAACGATCTGCGGTATCATTTCCATAGCTAACGCACTGATCTGCTCGTAGTCTAGTCCGTCAAATTTTTCGTAGTAGACAGCATAAAACAAAAATGAGATTAAAAACTTATCTATCCCCCATGCGACGGCTCTTTTGCCGACGCTAGCGAGCGTGATATTTTCGTTTTCGAGCCTATCGATGACGCTTCTGCTCATTCGCGCCCTTTTAGCATTTGCCAGGCGATATCTTTTCGGTACTGTACGCCGTCAAATTCTACGTTTTCGCAAAGCTCATAGGCCTTTTGCTGCGCTTGTTTTATGCTTTTACCAAGCCCCACGCACACGAGTACTCGTCCACCGTCAGCATAGATCTCGCCGCCCTGCTCGCTCACTCCTGCGTATGCTATGTGCGAGTTTTCAGGCACGTTTTTTACGCTAATTTTAGCCTTAGGCGAGTTTGAAAAAGGATAGTTTTTACTAGCCATCACTACGCCTACAGCAAATTCGTCTTTTAGCTTCACGGGCTTTAGATCGCCTTTTGCCGCGTTTAGTAAAATTTCACCCAGATCGCCATCAATCAGCGGCATTAGCACTTCACACTCAGGATCTCCGAAACGCACGTTAAACTCAAGTACGTACGGCACGCCCTTAACCACCATAAGCCCTACAAAAAGCACGCCGCAGAAAGGATTTCCCTCGGCTTTCATGCCTTTTAGAGTCGGTTTTACGACCTCTTCTTCAACCTGTTTTATTAGCTCTTGGCTTGCTAGCGGACTAGGAGCGTACGCGCCCATGCCGCCCGTATTTGGTCCCTCGTCGTTATCTTTTAGGCGCTTATGATCTTGCGCTACGGGTAGGCTAACGAAATTTTCGCCGTCGCAAATAGCAAAAAAGCTAAGCTCGAATCCATCTAAAAACTCCTCCACGACCACACGTTTACCTGCCTCGCCGAAGCTCTCACCGCTTAGCATATCGCGAGCTGCGGCTTTTGCTTCATCGCGGCTTTGGGCGATTATCACCCCTTTGCCAGCGCACAGTCCGTCGGCCTTAACGACGACGGGAGCGGTAAGAGAGTCTATAAATTTAGCCGCAGCATCGTAATCATCGGTATTTAGATAAGCAGCGGTTCGGATAGCGTTTCTAGCTAAAAAATCCTTCATAAACGCCTTGCTGCCCTCGAGTCTAGCCGCAGCCTTGCTCGGTCCGAAAATATTTAAATTTCGCACCTTAAAGATATCCACGACGCCGCCATTTAGCGGTGCTTCGGGGCCGACGATCGTTAGTTCTATTTGCTCGGTCTTAGCAAATTCTGCGAGCTGATTATAGTCTTTGGAGTTTAGATTCGTGCCGAGCTTTGAGGTGGCACCGTTGCCTGGAGCAAAGAAAAGCTCGTGCTTGCAGGATTCTTGAAGTTTTAGAGCTATTGAGTACTCGCGCCCGCCGCTTCCGATTATCAAAATTTTCATAATTTCTCCAAAAATAAAAAACCCAAGTGAGCGGTGCGCATATAAGTGGCCCGAAAATTCAAAGCCAACCTTGCAAATAGGCGGTTCCTTTAGGTCGCAACTTCTCGCGCTCGCACGCTCAAACGAAGCCGCGTCGCACGGTCGCCGCACATCTTCGCCGAAACTAATGTGTTGGACCCTATAAAAATACGCTGCCAAATCACTCAGGCAAGATTATTATATAAAATTTTAGCTTAAAGTAGCGTTTTTGCGAGGCTTACACAGGAATTTATATTTTGCTGGGCGCTTACTGCGGGCGAGGTAAAAATTTCTAACTCTTTTGCCGTCGTAAGCCCGATAGCGACGGCTTTATAGCTCTCATCCCAGCCGAAATTTCGAGTAAAATTTCGCACAGCCGAGGGAGCGGTAAAAATAATCGCCGAATTTTTAGACGGTTTTTGCTCCTCGCAAAGCGGTTTAAAAACGTTTTCGTAAGCAATTATTTGCGTCAAATTTACGCCGCTCTCTCGCAAAATTTCGCCCACGCTTGAAGCCGTCTCGCGCGCTCTTAAAAATAGCGTTTCTTTACTCCGCAAAAGCGGTGCGATCTCGGCGGCAAAGTCGTTTCCGTGAGCGTTTTTCGCAGTGTAAATTTGAGCAAAGCCAAACTCGCTAGCCGCGCGGCTAGTGCCGTCGCCGATGGAGTAAATTTGTAAACTAGCGGGCGAAATTTGATTAAATTTTAGCGCATTTACGGAGTTTTTGGAGGTCAAAACCAGAGCGTCAAATTCGGCTAAATTCACGCTAAATTTATTAAATTTTATCTCGTTTAAAACAAGCGTCTTTACGCCTTCAAATTCCAAATTTGACCCGACTAGATAGATCATTTTCGCCCTTAAATTTATGATTTTGCGACCAAATTTTACCGCAAATCCTCAAATTTTAAAAGCCGCACACAAAACGCAAATTTTACTTAGCCGCATTGCGCTTGTTTAGGTACTCTTTTGCCTTTTGTTTTAGCGCTTTATACAGCTTGCCAGCATCCTCTGCGCCGTATTTTTTCACCAGCCCATTGTGAAAATCGCCCAAATTTTTACTCTCAAACGCAATTTTTCTTATCTCTTGCTTTTTAACCTCGTCTATCTTGATAGAAAGCTGCGTTTTTACCGCATTTTCAGCTTTATTTTTTGCCTCATTTTGCGGCGCGGGAACTTGGTTTGACTTTTGCGGCGGACGCTTGTTTGATAAATTTTGCCCTTTTCCCTCCGATTTAAGATCTTCGCTAGAAGCTTTGTCGCTCAAATTTTGCTCCACGCCTTTTAGCTGCTCGGCAGAACCCAGATCATCGCTCAAATTTGACTCGGCAACTTTAACTTCCTCGATTGTCGCCGCACCGCTTTCACTTTCTAAAGATTGCAGTTTTAAAGACTCCAAATTTTGATCTACTTGAGAGCGATTTTTTAAATTTTGCTCTTTGCCCGAAACGCTTTGAGCGTGCAAAATTTCGCCGCTTAAATTTGACTCAGTTTGCGATTTTTCTCGCTCGTCATTTTTTTGCTCGTCGCCTTTTGTCGCAGTCTGTGATTTTGCAGAATTTAGCGCCGCGATACGCTTTATGTCGCCCTTTTGCGGGTTATCGAGCTGAGGTTTTTTGTAAATTTTCCTCGCGTCTTCTTTGAGCGCGTTATACACGCCCGCGCCGTTTTTGCTGCCGAATTTTGAGATAAATTTCATATGAAGTTCGCTGAGGCTGCCCGAGTTTCGTATCAAGATCGCGATTTCGTCTTGATTTTCTTCGATGAGCTGCGCCGTATGCGAGCGATTGAAGTCAAATTTGAGTTTATGAAATTTGCCGCCGTTTTTATCTTGCTTATTAAAAAAATCTATCACGTCGTCGTAAAATTTATCATTGCTGACGATGTAAATTTTATCTTTTTTGCGCGAGAGTTTACCCATTAAAAATGTGATTATTTTATCAGCATAGTCCTTGTGAGCGCTTTGTAAAAGTATGATTTTTATTTTGATTTTTCGCGCCAAAAACCACGCCAAAACGGAGATGCTTAGCTTTTGTCTATCGTTAGTTACGATATAAATTTTATCTTTTCGGTCTAGCTTTTTTAGCGTCGCTAGATTATCTACGCTTATGTTTTCGTCATCTATTATAAATCTTGCCATATATTTCCTAAACGAGTCGGGGCAAGCGCCCCGAAACTCTACATCTTATCTTTTGTCACGATAAGCAGCATTTTAAATTTTTCCGGGATCTTTAGCCCGTGTGGGATTTTACCCGGAAGCACGATAGTATCGCCTTTTTTGATATCAAAATGCTCATCGCCGATAGTTAGCTTCATCTCGCCATCAAGCGCAACCAAAAGAGCGTCGCCCGGAGCTGCGTGAGTAGATAGCTGTTGGTCCTTTGAAAACGATAGTAACGACATCGAGCCGTTTTCGTTTTTGACGAGCGTTTTGCTTACGATTTTGCCTTCTTCGTATTCGACCGCATCCACTAGGCTAAAAATAGCCGCCTTAGGTAAATGATCTATCATTAAGTCCTCCTTAAAATCGATTGAGACGTATTTCGTCGGTTCGTTAAAAACTAGTTTTCGCCATACTTTTTTCTCTATCAGGCAGGCCTGTTCGCCGCCTAAGCGCATCTGCTTTTCGCCGTAGTGCAGGCTCGCGCCGCCCTCTACGACCCACGCGAGGCTGTCGCAAAATAGCATCTCGTGATCTAGCTCCTCGCCCGTATCAAAGGCAAACACGTCGACGTGAGCGTTTTCGCAGTCAAAAATTCTCTTGCTAACGACACTTTTTGCGATCACTTTCGTATCGGCGTTTAGATTGTAAATTTTACTCATTTTTCTTCCTTTCGTAAATTTACGTGTCATTGTAGCTAAAATTTTCGGACGATTTATTGATAAAGATTATCTCTTTTTAGTAAATTTTGAATCGGTTTTAAACAAAATTTAGGTGCGAAAACGCCTAAATATTACACCAGCTTGCTATATTTATTAATGTTGTTTTATGCACGCTACATAAAACAAATACCTTATATTGCGAAATATGGCCTATTTATTCATTCCACACATTATCTAAAATATTAACTTTAACTTTTTCTTCTAGATCAAATCCGGTATTAGTTTTATACTTTTTATTGATTGCTACAATAATATAATAAAAAGCATCTACAATATCTTCAAACGATGAGTATTCACCAACTTTAAATTTTTCATTTACATGAGCTATATTGTTTCTTATTTTGTCTGTATATTCATGTAAAAAAGTAGCCGCATCACTTTCAATTTTTCTACTTAATGAACCATCAAAATTATCAATATTTTGCGTAAGCTCTAGATTGCTTAAAAACTCACTGTCACCCAAGATTTCTTGAAATAAATCCTTATAATATCCATTTAGTTTATCTTTATGTAAAAATTCAAAATGTATATGTCTTTCTAACGTTTTCTTGTTAATATTTTCTTTTAGTAATTTAAAAAAAGCATCAAAAGACTTATTCTTATCTTTATTTTTATCTTCAAATATAAACTTAATTTGCGACTCGTTATCGGAAAATATTAAATGAGCAATTCTCTCCGATAGATCTGTAAATTTTACACCTACCTTTTCTTTATTGTAAATATAATTATCTATAAGATCTTTTAAGAAGTTTTCAAACGTAGTAAAAACAGACAAGTATAATGAGTTTTTCAATAAATTTTTTGCCAACTCTGAATTTATTTCCCCATCCAAGCTAGGCAGAATCTTATTGTATATATCCTTATATGATTGATATTTTTCATTAATTTCATAAAGCACGAATTACGCCTCGTTTAAAATACTAGAAAGATTTTTTCCCCATTCATACCTTTTTTCAACATTTGTTGTATTATTTGTAGCTCTCAAGAAAATATTTTCATCACTATCTTTTAAAAAATCCTCGAATGATTTTTTTATCTTACTCTTATTTTTTACTACTTCGTCCATACTAAATTTCGATAAAACTACCAATTGTAGCTCAGCAATTGTTTTATTAATACTTGTAGAGCCGATCTTATTGATTCTAATAAAAGCATCATTTCCAAATACAGTATTAACTTTATTTATAGAATCTTTAATAAAGTTTGTTAAATTTAAGGCTTCTTTCATATCATTTCTATACTCTTTAAGATATTCCAATATTGCCGTATTAAGTCTACCATTGTAAGTACGGTATTCTTTATTTAAATAATTTTTATTTTCTACTTTTATTTCCTTTAATGTCCAATCAAAACCATCAACAAAACCCTCCATAACTTTGGCTCTTAGTAGAATCTCGTGGTATCCGAATCGTTTTTTGAGAACCGGTCTGCTTCCGAATAGTTTATCAACACTTTTTTCTTGCGATGCAGTATTTAATGAGTCTATTAATTTTCCACGATACATAACGTTGAGCAACTCTTGGTTGTTTAATTTTATCGAACCGCTATTTATTCTTGAAAATATATCGTATTTAATATCTTCTGTCGAATCCTTTTTTATGATTACAACTGGGAGTGAAACATTATTAAATTTTCTTTGCATTTCAACCATATCATAGTAATTTTTTTTATTGAATTGCTTTAAAGTTTCTAAGCCATTTAGCACCAAAGTATCCAAATCGCGTAAATTAGTTGGCAACTTTTCAATTTCATTGACAACCAATTTGGATTTCATAAAAGAAAATATAGTGGTAAGTCGCTGTTGCCCATCAATAACCTCGAATGTATCATCGCCATTTTCCGCTAAAAAAATAGTTGGAATCGGTATTGACAGCAATAGAGATTCAATAAACTTAGACATTGTTCTTTTATCCCAAACAAATCTTCTTTGGTAGTCGGGCTGCAAATTTAGCTCGCCCTCAACTATCATTCTAAATAAATCTGAAGTAGACTTATCAACTTTATCAACATAAAGTTTTCGTTTATCATCTTCGTTTAGGTCAACTTCAGACTCTGTTTCCATCTCTAAATCAATGTCAGTTGAATCTATTTTCTCTAATAAATTTACTTCCGAATATCTATTTTTCGTATTATTCATTTCTACTCCATAATCCATATCAGAAACCTTAACAATATTTTCAAATTATCAACTCAACATATTTTTCATAATATCACCGAAAATCTCTTCCTTTTACTCCCACTCTATCGTTGCGGGCGGTTTGCTCGAGATGTCGTAAACTACGCGGTTGATGCCGTCTACTTCGTTTATGATGCGGCGAGAGACGTTTTCTAACAGGTCGTACGGTAGGCGTGAGAAGCTAGCCGTCATGCCGTCGCTAGCATCCACTACGCGCACGCAAACGGCGTTTTCGTAGGTGCGATTGTCGCCCATTACGCCGACTGAATTTACGTTTAAAAGCACGCAAAATGCCTGCCACGTTTTGTTGTACCAACCGCTTGATTTTAGCTCGTCTCGCAGGATCACATCAGCTTTACGTAGTAGCTCAAGGCTTGGCGTATTTACTTCGCCCATTATGCGGATCGCAAGGCCCGGTCCAGGGAATGGATGACGAAACACGAGCTCTCGCGAAAGACCGAGCTCAAGGCCTAGCTGACGCACCTCATCTTTAAAGATCTCTCGTAACGGCTCGATCAGCTCAAAGCTCATCCAATCAGGCAATCCGCCCACGTTATGGTGGCTTTTGATCGTCTTGCTAGATCCCGCGACCGAGCTTTCGATGATGTCGGTATAGAGCGTACCTTGGGCTAAAAATTTGACGTTATAGTGCTTTTTGGCCTCTTTTTCAAAAATTTCAATAAAAGTTTCGCCGATTATCTTACGTTTTTTCTCTGGATCCGTTACGCCAGCTAGCCTTTCTAGGAAAGTTTTACTCGCGTCTATGCTAACTAGTTCGACCCCAAGCTTTGTTCTAAAAGTCGCCTCGACCTGCTCGCGCTCGCCCGTTCTAAGTAGTCCGTTATCGACGAAAACCAGGATCAAATTTTGCGGTATCGCAGCAGCTAAAAGCGCGGCGGTAACCGAGCTATCCACGCCTCCGCTAACGGCGCAAAGGACTTTTTTGTTGCCCACGGTTTCTTTGATTTTGGCGATCTGGGTTTTAGCAAAGCTGCCCATGTTCCACGTGCTTTCGCAGCCGCAGATATATTTGGCGAAATTTTTTAAAATTTGAGTACCAAACTCGCTGTGCTGCACCTCTGGGTGAAACTGCAAAGCGTAAAATTTGCGCGTGTCGTCGCCAAATACGCAATAGGGCGAATTTTCGCTCGTCGCCAACGCCTCAAAGCCGTTTGGTAAATTTTTTACGAAGTCGGAGTGACTCATCCAGACGATCTGCTTTTGGGGCAAATCGGTAAAAAGTCGGTGCGCCTTAGTCACGGTTAGCTCGGCCTTGCCGTACTCCTTGTGGGAGGCCGGAGCAACTTGGGCGCCGAATTTATGCGCCAAAAGCTGCATACCGTAGCAAATGCCTAAAATCGGTAGCTTTAGCTTAAATACGCCCTCATCGCAAAAATACGCATCCGGTGCATAAACGCTAGCAGGGCCGCCGCTTAGGATTATGCCTTTTGGCTTTTTTGCTTTGATCTCCTCGACCTTAGCGTTAAAAGGCAAAATTTCGGTATAAACGCCCTGTTCGCGCAAGCGTCTAGCGATTAGTTGGGTGTACTGCGAGCCAAAATCCAAAACTATTATCGTGTTATTCATGATTGCCCTTTAAAAATATAAATGAAAAATTTCAAACTGTATGTACCAGATCACGACCGATACGATATAGCCGGCAACCACGGTCCATGCGTATTTCATATGTGCGCCGAAGGTATAGATACCCTTTAATTTACCCATGACGCCAACGCCGGCAGCTGAACCGAAGCTAATCATCGAGCCGCCAATACCGGCAGTTAAGGTAACTAGTAGCCACTGGCTTAAATTTTCGCCCGCATCAGCGCCCATCATAGGATTTGCTTTTAGCACGGCGGACATAACAGGGACGTTATCCACGATAGCAGATAGGAAGCCAACGCCGATATTTACGGTTGTGGCGCCAAATTTATCGTAAAGCGAAACGGCATAGTTTAAAAATCCGACGAAGTGCAGCGCGCCGACAGCCGCAAGGATACCGAAAAAGAAGAAAAGCGTGTTGTTTTCGATCTTTGACATATAGTGAAAGACGTGCATAGGCTCTTCGTTTTTATTAGTTTTTTTGTAGATGTAGGTGTAGATGCTAAGAAGCGAGAAGCCAAACATCATGCCCCACATCGCAGGTAGGTGAAAAAGCTGATGCATCATAACAGCCGAAAATATCGTAAATGCGCCAAGACCGATAACGACTTTACCGCCCTTTTTGATGCTTACTTTCGGCTCTGTCGCAGGGTCAAAATGCGGACTGCCCGCAGGTACGATGCGCGCTAGTAAGAAAGCCGTAACTAGCCAGCCGATAAATGAAGCAGGGAAAAGCGCGAAAAAGTCGATAAAAGGAGCCTTGCCCGCAGCCCACGCCATTAGCGTCGTGATATCGCCAAACGGACTCCATGCGCCGCCTGCGTTTGCGGCTACGACGATATTTATCGCGCCGGCTACTAGGAAATTTGTATTATTTCTATCTATCGTTAAAAGTACAGTGGAGAGGATAAGAGCGGTAGTTAGATTGTCGGCGACCGGGCTAATGAAAAACGCCAAAACGCCCGTTAGCCAAAAGAGTCTTTTGTATGTATAGCCTTTTGAGACGAGGTTGTATTTTAGCGCGTTAAATACGTCACGCTCGATAAGCGCCTCGATATAGGTCATCGCGACCATTAGGAAAAATACAATCTGCGAAATCTCTAAAATCAGGTGATTTACCTCATTTTGCAACAAATGCACGTCTAGGCCGTTTGCCAGCATATAAAAGCCGATAAGCAGAAACATAAAAGTGCCGATAAATATGGCCGGTTTAGCCTTGTCGATGTGAAAATTTTCCTCCGTAGCGATGAAAAAATATCCCACGACGAAAATGATGAGGCTCGCGATACCCACCCACGTAGTCGTTAAATTTAAAGCCTCGCCCGCAGCGTCGCCGCTACCGAAGGCCAAAGCGAAAAACAGACTCAAAAGTCCGACGATCTTCATTTGTTCTCCTTGATTTATAGTTTATTTATCTTTTCGGTTTTACTGTTTGAGGGCTCGGACGGCACTTCATAGAACGGATCACCCTTGTGGCCGCAACCTGCTATAAAAATTAACAAAAAAAATGCTAAAATCGCCTTATGAAAGACGCTAAGACTATTATTCGACATATTATTGATAATCCTTTTTATAAAGAGTTAAAAAACCGTAGCGAATGCGGGGAATTTTTACGGCTTTTAAGCCTAAATCATCGCAGGCTCATCGCCTTTTGCTACGAGAAAAACGGCATTTTGTTTTTCGCCCTGTTTCATCCGCTAGGACTTCAGGAATTAAAAAGCGATAGTAGTATAAAAATGTTAAAAGGCTTATTAAAAATCTATTCTAGCGTAAATTTTGACGGCAGGCTCGCTCGCGTGACGGACGTTAAATTTTTTGTGACAAAGCATTTAAAATTTAAAAAAGCGACTGACCCATACGAAAAAAAGCGAATTTTTACCTACGCAGAGCCTGCTAAAGGCGAGTTTGTAAATTTAGCCAAAAGCGAGCGGATTTTCGAAGGATTTGAAAAAATTCGCCTTGCTATCAAGCAAAATTTAGCTAAAGAATCAAGCGAGGCGCGATGAATCAAATTTGGCCGAATTTAACCCCAAACGGCAAAAGCTCAAATTTACTAGCGGGAGCTAAAATTTGCTAATCGACGAGATCCGCTCGTTGCCCGCCAAGCCCGGCGTTTATCAGTATTTCGACAAGGCCGGCAAGCTGCTTTACGTCGGCAAGGCTAAAATTTTAAAAAACCGCGTCAAAAGCTACTTTTCATTTACGCCCGAGCTCGCCCCCTCGCCCAAGGTCAGCCCGCGCATACACAAGATGATCAGCGAGGCCGTACACCTCGAGTATATCGTTACTCCCAGCGAAGCCGACGCGCTGATACTAGAAAACTCCTTCATCAAGCAGCTAAGGCCCAAATACAACATCTTGCTGCGCGACGATAAGACCTATCCCTACATCTACGTAAATTTGGACGAGGATTTCCCACGCTTTGAGATCACGCGCAAGATCGTCCGAGGCAAAAACGTCAAGTATTTCGGCCCATATTTTCGCGGCGCGCGCGAGCTTTTGGATGCGCTTAGGCTGAGCTTTAAACTCGTGCAAAGCAAAAGCGCGCTCAAAGCCACGGGTGCCTATCTGCCCTATCAGATCGGCTACTCCGAGGCCCCGCTCATCAGCAAAATTTCGCCCGCAGACTATGCTAAGGTCGTAGACGGCGCGATCGCGGCGCTAAATAATCCGCTTTCTATGCTGCCAAAGCTCGTAAATTTGATGAACAAATACGCCCAAAACGAAAACTACGAGCAAGCCGCTCTCGTGCGCGATAAAATCAACGCGATCAAGGATCTAGACGTCAAAATCGAGGTCGATCTGGCTAAGCTTGAGGACTTTGAGGTTTTTGCCGTGGGCGCGGAGCAAAATTTGCTTTGCGCGGTGCGTTTTAGCGTGCATGGCGGCAAAATTAGCGGCGTGTATCAAAATATCACGAACGCCAAAATGAGCTCGCAAGGCGATCTAAACGACGCGTACAAGCAAATCGTTTTAGAGAGCTTTCCAGCTGGCGCGCCCGTCGTGAGCGCGAAAATTTACGCACTCGAAGCCTTTGAGGACGCGAGTCTAGTAGAGGAGATTTTGAGCGCTCGCCACGGCCGTAAATTTAGCATATCGGTGCCTAAAATCGGCGAGAAAAAACGCATCGGCGAGATGGCGCTAACAAACGCGCAAGTATTTATCCAAAAGTACCTAAAAACCCACGACGACACGTTTTTGGACGAGCTAAAGGAGTATTTCGGCCTAGCCTGCGCGCCGTACGCCATCGAGACCTTTGACAACTCGCACATGTTCGGCGCGGCCGCGGTCGGCGCGATGGTACGCTTTGAGCACGGAAATTTCGCCAAAGAGCACTACCGCCACATGCACCTCTCTCACGCAAACGACTACGATCAGATGCGCCAGATGCTTACAGAGCGCGCTTTGCGGTTTGACAAGCTAAGTCCGCCCGATCTCTGGCTCATAGACGGCGGTCAGGCGCTACTAGACCTCGCCTCGGACATCATCGCTAGCAGCGGCGCAAACGTCGATATACTCGCCATCTCAAAAGAAAAAATAGACGCCAAAGCCCACCGCGCAAAAGGCGGCGCTAGGGATAAAATTTACGCTAGTAGCGGCGTTTTTACGCTACCAACGGGCGACAGACGACTACAGTTTTTCCAGCGACTTCGCGACGAGGCGCACCGATTTGCGATTACCTTTCATCAAAAAACCAAGCGCAAGGAGGATCTGGGCGCTAGCAAGCTAGCAGACGCGGGCGTATCGGCGGGCAGTATCGCAAAGCTAGTTAAATTTTACGGTAGCTTTGAAGCGATAATGACCGCAACGAACGAGGAAATAGAAAAGGTGACGAATAGGAGCGTGGCGGCTAAAATCGAGCAGCTAAAAGAGAGTGAAATTTGAAGCTTATTTTGTAAAATTTGCCCTGAAATTTGAGCCAAATTTGACGCGTTTGTTTTCGTCAAATTTGAAAGAGCAAATTTAACTCCCCGCTCTTGGGTAAATTTCGCCGTAGTTATTCGCAAATCAACCCGTCAAATTTGGCGTAAAATAAAAATCAAATTTGAGCGCAAATAATCTGCGGCGCAAATTGAATTTTGCACCGCTTTCGACCGATATAAAATTTAGGCAAATTTATCGTTTCGCGGCTTTTTCTATCGCATTCGCGGCTTCGCAGCCATCTTTCCAGCCGTATGCGCACGCCTTTTGCAGATAGTTTTTTGCGCTATCGATGTCTTTTTCGCCAAGCATTGCGTTGTAGTAAAGTACGCCAAGATTAAAGCACGACATCCCGTCCTTTGCTTCGCAGGCTTTGCGCCAGATTTCGCCCGCTTTTTGCGCGTCTTTTTTGACGCCGAGTCCCTGCTCATAAAGCGAGCCTAAATTTGCACAACCCAGCAGATAGCCGCTATCGCAGGCTTTTTTATAGAGCTCGGCGGCCTTTGGTTCGTTCTTTTTAACCCCTTCGCCTTTGCGGTAGGCGACACCCAAATTTACGCACGCGCGCACATACTCTCCGTCGCACGCCTTTTTAAACAGCGCAAACGCCTTTTCGTAGTTTTTTCCTAGGTCGCACTCCTCAAGCTTGATGCCGATGTAGGCAAGACCTAAATTATCGCAACTCTCAAAGTCGCCCGCGTCGCAACCTCTTTGCAGTCCGCTCGTATCGCATTTTGCAGCATTTAAATAAACCGCCGTAAAAGCGGCTAAAAATATAAATTTATTCATCTTGTATTTTAACGTCAAATTTGACGAGCCGTTTTGTAACTAGCGCAAATTTAAGCCCGAGCAACTGAGCAAATTTGACGAAAGATTACGCCCGTCAAAAGGCAAATTTGACCTAGATTTACGCCTTTTTGCCTTTTTTCTTGCCTTTGTCGCCAGACTCTTCGCCTTTAAACCACCCTTTTATCTTGTCCAAGATTCCTTCGTCTTCTTCTTCGTCGTAGCTCGCCTTGCCGGCCTTGATGCCAAAGCTTTCTTGTAGCTGATTTAGCAGCGAGATTTGCTCGCCCGTTAGCTCTTTTGGCGTTTTTATGGAGATTTGAGCTACGAGCCTGCCGTATCTTTTGCTGTTTACATTTTTTACGCCAAGGCCGTCAAATACGAACTGCTGCTTGTCTTTTGCGCCGACTGGCAGTTTTAGCTCAGTCGTGCCTTTTAGCGTCGGGATCGTGATCGTCTCGCCCAAAATCGCCTGCGTGAAAAATACCGGAATCTCGATATAAACGTCGCTTTCGTGACGCACGAAATGCTCGTCGGCTTCAACCTCGATATGCACGTACAGATCGCCCCTAGCGCCGGTTGATGAGACGTTGCCCTTTTCGCTCACGCGCATGCGCATGCCGTCGTCGATGCCCTCGGGGATATTTACTTTGACGCTTTGGCGTTCTTCTTTGTAGCCGCTACCGCCGCAATCAGAGCATCTATCCTTGACCGTTTCGCCCGTGCCGTTACAGTACGGACACTCCTGCACGAAGCTCATAAAGCCTCGCTGCTGCGATATCCGGCCCCTACCCTCGCAGTGCGGACATACGTGCGTTTTACCGTCTTTAGAGCCGCTGCCTTTGCACGTCTGGCACGGTTTTTTGATCGTAAAATCTATCTCTTTTTCGGCGCCGAACACCGCTTCGTTAAATTTGATCCTAAGAGCTATTTCTAGATCGAGCGGATATTTGTCGCTACTTCTTTTGCGGCTGCTTGCGCCAGAGCTAAATCCGCCGCCGAAAAACGAGTTAAATATATCGCCCAGATCGATATCCGCGCCAAATCCCGCGGAACTAAAGCTGCCCCTGCCCTCAAGCCCCGCTTTGCCGTATCTATCGTATATCGCGCGCTTTTCCTCGTCGCCTAGCACCTGGTAGGCTTCGTTTACCTTTTTAAAATTTTCTTCCGCCTCTTTGTCGCCTTGATTGCGGTCGGGATGGTACTTTAGCGCTAGTTTTCTAAATGCTTTTTTTATGGTTTCAGAGTCGCTATTTTTGCTGATTTCTAAAATTTCGTAGTAGTCTATTTCCACAAAATCTCCTAAATTTTTTAAATTTAAAGGGCGATTTTATCTTATTATTTATAAAAATTCAAAGCGGGGGAGAATTTTAAACGAGGATAGTAAATTCGGAAAAAAAATTTAACTTTTTTTGGTTATAATCATTTTCGTTAAATCTATTTGAAAGGCTTAAAATGATTAATGTTTTAATGATTGAAGACGATCCGGAATTCGCGCAAATCCTATCCGAGTACTTGAGCGATTTTAATATAAAAGTAACAAATTTCGAAGATCCTTATTTAGGACTAAGCGCGGGAGTGAAAAATTTCGACCTGCTTATCCTAGACCTTACACTACCTGGCATGGACGGCCTTGAGGTGTGCAAAGAGATCCGCAGCAAATACAACATCCCTATCATCATCTCCTCTGCTCGCAGCGACATTAGCGACAAGGTCGTAGGCCTACAGCTAGGCGCGGACGACTATCTACCAAAGCCATACGATCCAAAAGAGATGTACGCGCGCATAATGAGCCTAATCCGCCGCTACAAAAAGAGCAACGAAGTACAAGAAGAGGTCGTGGACACGCTGTTTAGGATAGACGAGCGCAGGCACGAAATCTACTACAACAACGAAAGCCTAACGCTAACGCCGGCAGAGTATGAAATTTTGAGCTACCTTATCAAACAACATAGCTTTTCAGTCTCTCGCGAGCAACTGGTTTATAACTGCAAAAGCCTAAAAGACAAGGACTCAAAGAGCCTAGATGTCATCATCGGCAGACTAAGAACCAAGATCGGCGACAGCTCAAAAGCGCCTAAACATATATTTTCGGTACGCGGAATAGGCTATAAACTCATAGGATGAGATACTCCTTAACCACGAAGATTTCGGTAGTTTTCGCGCTGGCCTTTTCGCTTGTTTGCATTTTGTTCTACACGTTTGCGAGCATACAGCTAGATAATGCGCTAGAAAAGATAAAAAACAAGCAACTAAACGCGATAAACTACCTCATCGCCTCATACGAAAAGTCAAATCCGCCTAGCGATTTGACTAATTATTTTAGAAATTTCGGACTAACTTACGTTAAAAGCGACAAAACCGTCGCAAACGTCATCAGCACCGGCAAGACAGTCTTTGCCAAGCAAACGCAGCTGGGACTCTTTCAGTCGCTACTTTTTCAGGATAGTTTGTACCTGCAGATCAAAAATCCTTCGTTTCAAATTTTACTCGAAAGCGACGATACGAAAAACATAAATGACCCGATTTGGGTGGGCTTTATACTCACGACGGCGCTTCTAGTGTCGCTTTACGTTTCGGTAATGAAGTCTCTGATACCGCTTAAAAAACTAAGCTCTGATATCAGGAAATTTGGTGCCGGAAATATGGACGTAAATATCGCCAAACCCGACTCCGACGACGAGATCGCCAAGGTCGCGATAGAATTTGACGCCGCAGCTAGCAAAATCAGGGAGCTTTTGCGCTCTAGACAGCTGTTTTTGCGCACGATCATGCACGAGCTAAAAACGCCGATCGGCAAAGGTCGCATAGTCTCTGAAATGGTGCAAAATCCTACGCACAAAACCCGCTTGATAGCGATATTTGAGCGCCTTGACATGCTCATAAACGAATTTGGCAAGATCGAGCAGCTGCTATCCAAAAACTATGCGCTAAACTATCAGGAGTCATACTTTTCAAACGTCCTTGATCAGGCGCGCGACATGCTGATGCTCGATAAATTTGAAGAAAAAGTGAGCGTAGATATCCGCCAAGATATATTGCTACGCGTGGATTTCGGGCTCTTTTCGCTCGCGATAAAAAATCTCATAGATAACGCCCTAAAATACGCCGACGACAAAAAGGCGCAGGTCATCTGCGACGCGGACGGAATCATAGTGAGAAATCTAGGCCAACCGCTACAAAATCCTATCGAGTACTACATGCAGGCCTTTATCCGCGAAAAAGGCAGCAAAAGTAGCGGCATGGGGCTAGGACTTTACATCATCGACCACATCTGCCGCATGCACAAATTTAGCCTAAAATACTCCTATGAGGATGGCTTCCACTCATTTAAAATTTGCACCAATCCAAAGGAAAGCATTGAAAAAAGGGCTTGAGAAATTTAACGAGCTTGTAGCAGCCTTTGAGCGACTGCCTGGCGTGGGCAAAAAGTCCGCCCAGCGCTACGCCTATCACGTCTGCCTAAAGGATAGCTTCGGCGGGCTAAAGCTCGCTCAAAGCATCGAGGACGCAGTGAGGTTTACGGGCAAATGTCAAATTTGCGGCGGGCTTAGCGAGGACGAAATTTGCGACATTTGCAGCGACGAAACGCGAGATAAGGAACTACTAGCAGTCGTAGAAAGCCCAAAGGATATCCTAGTTTTCGAGCAAAGCGCGATCTACCGCGGTCGCTACTTCGTGCTAGAAGAGATAACGCCAGAGCAAACCGAGAAACTGCGCGAGGTCATCCGCCAAAACGGCGTAACCGAGATTATTTTCGCGCTAACGCCGGGGCTTAGCAGCGACGCGGTGATGGTATTTATCGAGGATAAGCTAAGCGATTTGGGAGTCAAATTTAGCAAGATAGCCCAAGGCGTACCAACGGGCGTAAATCTCGAGAACATCGATCTTCTATCACTCATGAAAGCGCTTGATAGCAGAACTGAGCTATAAATTTAAGTCGGACGCGTGAGGCTTTTTATAAATTTAACGCTACGTTTTTAAATTCGCTCGAATTCAAATTTAAGACTAGGCAAGCAAATTTCCGTCGTATTTCAAACGAATAAATCGCCTCAAATTTAACCCGCCGCCAAAGCTAGTTAAATTTACAACGACTCAAATTTAACACGTAGCACTAAAATCAAATTTTGCAAGCGCAACAAAGAATAAAAAGAAAATTTAAAAAGAGAAATTTACGACCCGAAGGCCGTAAATTTAAGCCGCCCGAAACGAGCGGCGAGAAGTTATTTCGTAGTTTTTTGGATATACGAGAACTCGGAAATTTTCGTCCACTCGCGAGCCTTAGCCAAAAACGCTCTTTGAGAGTCCAATATCTCCTTAAATAGCGGATCTTTGGCCGCTTCTTCGTCTAGGATCTCGTCGCTTGCTTTTCTAAGCGCGTCCATAACGTCTTGCGGGAACGAGCGAACCTCGATATCGGGATACTCGGCCTTCATCTTCGCCCAGTACTCGGCGTTATCGAAGAACGATCGCGTATTTAGCATGCTAGCTACCTCATTAGCCGCAGCCTCGATCACAGCCTGAAGATCGGCAGGTAGCTTCTCGTAAGTCTTTTTGTTTACGAAAAACTGAGTTTGGCCGCTCGGCTCTTGCCAGCCTGTGTAGTAGTATTTGGCGATCTTGTGAAAACCAAGACCCATATCAAACGCAGGGCTCACCCACTCGACCGAGTCGATCGTGCCCATCTCTAGCGCCATATATAACTCGCCGGTCGGGATCGTGTTTATAGTCGCTCCCACGCGCGCCATCACCTCGCCGCCAAAGCCAGGGATCCTGATCTTTAGGCCCTTTAGGTCCTCTACGCTTTTGATCTCTTTTTTAAACCAACCGCCCATTTGCGTGCCTGTGTCGCCCGCGTTAAAGACTTTGATGTTGTATTTATCGTAAACTTTTTCCTCTAGTTGCTTGCCACCGCCAAACTCATACCATGCGCGTAGTTCACCTGCAGTCATACCAAAAGGCACGGCGGTAAAAAACATAGTGTTTGCGTCCTTGCCCTTATAGTAATAAGACGCAGTATAGCCGATATCGTACTGACCGCCCTTAACGAAGTCTAGGATACCAAACGGCGCCTTGTGCTTAGACGGATAGTCTATCCTCACCTCTAGCCTGCCATCGCTTAGCGTCTCGACCACGCGTTTAAATTCTTTCGCTGCGTCGCCCAAAACCGGAGTCGTGCTCTCCCAGGTGCTGGCTAGCTTTAGCTTATAGGTTTTGTCCGCTGCGTTCGCGCTTAGCGCTAAACCGAAAGCAGCCAAAACCGCTAAAAACTTTTTCATTTTTGCTCCTTAAAATAAATTGGCCGATTATACTTATTTTTTTTAAAAATTTGGTAAAATTGCGCAAAAAAGGGGCATCCATGAATAAAAAAACCAAAATCCTAGCCACGGTCGGACCAGCCAGCGAATCCATAGAGGTTATGGAGCAATTAGTTTTAGCAGGAGTCAATGCTTTTAGGCTAAATTTCAGCCACGGCACGCACGAATACCATAAATCCAACATAGATAAAATCAGGCAAGTAGAGGCGAAACTCGGGCGGAAAATAGGCATATTTCAGGATATCTGCGGCCCAAAAATAAGGGTCGGCAAGTTAGACAGAAGCGAATTTAAACTAAAAATCGGCGATACACTTATCTTTGTAAAAGAAGAAATACTCGGCGAGCAAATAGACGAAAATCACTATAAGCTTTGCATAAATCAGCCTCAAATTTTAGCCGCTCTAAAAACGGGCGAATACATTTACCTATGCGACGGGCAAATCCGCGCCAAAATCACGCAAACAAGCGCCCAAAAAGTAGAAGCCGTGGTGGAAAACGACGGAGTGCTTCGCTCGAACAAAGGCGTAAATTTCCCAAATACCAAGTTAAATATCGAAGTTATCACGCCTAAAGATTTAAAAGATTTGGAATTTGGCGCCAAAAACGGCGTTCATTTCGTCGCGATCTCTTTCGTTCAAAACGCAAACGACATAAGAAAAGCTAGAGAGATACTAAAGGGCTTTGGCTCCAAAGCTCAAATTTACGCCAAAATAGAAAAATTTGACGCAGTGGAAAATATCGACGAGATCATCGAGGTTAGCGACGGCGTGATGGTTGCTCGCGGAGATCTAGGTATCGAGGTGCCCTACTATAAGGTGCCGACGATCCAAAAGCTCATCATCAAAAAAGCAAACGAAGCAGTTAAGCCCGTCATCACCGCTACGCAGATGATGCTAAGCATGGCCGAGCACGAAACGGCAACTAGAGCCGAGATCAGCGACGTGGCAAACGCCGTACTAGACGGTACCGACGTAGTCATGCTAAGCGAAGAAAGCGCGGTCGGCATAAACCCAGTCGCCGTCGTAGAAGCGATGAGCAACACCATAATCCAAACGCAGCAAATTTATCCTTTTAATAAATTTGATTTCGACCGCTACGACGATACGGATATGATGGCATCCAGTACGGCCAGGCTCGCCTCGGCGCTAAAAGTAGACGGCATCATCGCGCTAACCTCATCGGGCGGCTCGGCGGCAAAACTAGCTAGATACCGCACGGATATAGATATCATCGCCATAACGCACAACGAACAAGCCGCATATAGGCTAACTCTTTGCTGGGGCATCACAGCGGCGTTCGTAATAGAAAAGGAAGAAAGACTGCATACGCTGATGGCTAAATCGATCAAAGCAGCAGTCCAAAAAGGCTACATAAAAGACGACAAAAGCTACATCATGACGGCGGGATATCCGACGGGAGTGGCGGGTAGCTCTGATTTGATTAGAATTTTAAGAAAAGCTCAGATAGATTATTATCTAGAAGAGGCCAATAAATAAAGGGCTTTTCGCATCGAGGCTTCGATTTTGGCCTCGTCAAGCGAGCCCTCGAAAAATAAATTTAACGCCTTTACCGCTTGAAAAAGTAGCATCTCAGCGCCGTCTTTATGCGCGAGCCCGCTAGCGGCGGCTAAATTTAAAAAAGGCGTTTTTTTGCCGTAAATAACGTCAAAGGCAAATTTGGCTTCGCTAAAAATCGGACGCAAAATCTCGATCGGCGCGGGCAAATTTTCGTCTTTTAGTCCTGCCGAGGTCGTATTTACGACGAGATCAAATTTGCCGCCATTAAATTTGCCAAAATTCGCCCAGCTAAATTTTTCAAATTCAGCAAAATTTGCCAGCCTCTCCTCGCTTCTATTTAGTATGCAAACTCGCACGCCGCGGCTTTTTAATGCGTACGCTACTGCTCTAGCCGTTCCGCCAGCACCCAAAATGAGAGCCGAATTTATATGTCTAAAACTCTCTATCGCTCGCAAAAACCCGGGCGCATCAGTATTGTAGCCGTAAATTTTATCGCCGCGAGCTACGAGAGTATTTACGGAGCCGATTTTAGCAGCCGTTTCGTCTGGAGCGTCGCACTGCGCTAGCGCGGCTTCTTTGTGAGGGACGGTGACGTTTGCGCCGCTTAGTTTTAGTTCTTTAAATTTAGAGATGAGTTGCGAGCCGTCCGCTAACTCGTAGCGAGTATAGAGGGCTTCGCGAGATAGACCGAGCTCGCCGAGAGCTAGGTTGTGAAGCCTCGGCGAAACGGAGTGGGATATAGGGTTGCCAAAAACGGCAAAAACCATCATTTTATATTTACGATAAAGGCGTTTGGAGCGGCACTTTGCTTGATTTTAGCAAGTTCGCTTTTTAGCTGCTCGCCGCTATAAGGGCCGACTAGCACTTTGATGATTTCGTTACCGTTTACGTTCGTCCTATATAGCTTATAGGCGTATCCTGCAGCTTTTAGTTTACCAAGCTCAGGCGCTTTTTCATTAAAGTGCTTAACGGCGAAAACTTGCACGTAACTACCGCTGTGAGCATCGCCGCCGCTAGCCGCAGGAGCTTGTTTGGCCGGCTTTTGTTTTGCTTGTTTTTCTTTAGCTGCATCATTTTTAGGCTGTTTTGCAGGTTTTTCTTGTTTAGGCTCTTTTTGTTTTACTACGTTTACGTGCTGCTTAGGCTCGGCTTTTGGCTCGCTTGATTGAGCATTTGGCGTATCGTTTTGTTTTAAAGCGCCCTGTATAGTAGAAGGCTCGGTCGGCGCAGAAGCTGCCGCGCCTGCATCTTGCTGTCTTTTATCCTCTTTTTCCTTGAGCGCTTTTACCATATCCTCAAAGCTATCTTGGCCTTTGTTTTCAGGTACGATAGGTACCTGCTCAAAGGCAGGATTAGGCTGCTGCGCCTGAGGCTCGGACGGAGGAGGCGGAGCGACTGGAGGGACGTTAGTTTGCGCTACTTGCGGCGCAGGCTCGTTAGGCGGCGTAGCAGGCACGCTCACTTGCTGAGGGATACTTCGCGTATTGTCTGGCTCAGGCGGCAAAACCAGCCTAGAGTCCGTTTGCGCAATCTGATCGTTTGTTTCGGACGAATTTAAAAATTTCATCGCAATCAGAACCGCCAAAAATATAATAACGAAGACGGCGACTAGGACGAGTATCCTTTTGACACTTTTGCTTTTTTTGTCTTCGTTGTTATCAAGCATAATGTCTCTTAGCTCGTTATACTCCATTTTTTCTCCTTACATATGTTTTGACCAGCTTGCGCCGCGCTCTTTTTGATAGACCTTATACGGCAACGTCAAGATATTAAATTCTTTCGGTAGCTCCATCGTCGGAAACACTCTCCACTCTTTAACCAAACGCGAACTAAGCAACATAGATAGCTTATTTGCGATCTGATAGCCCTCATTTAGCGTCGTGTGGCCCTTATGCACGTAGAGGTGCAAATGCCCCGGCGTCTTGCTCTCGTAGGCGGTAAAATTTATAAATCCCTCCTCGCGGAGCAAAAGCTGAGCACGGTGCCAAAAGCGCTCAGGCATCCTGCCGTTGTAGTCAAAGACGATATTTTCGACCTTGTCGCCAGGAAGTATTAGCGAGTGTGCGACCGTGATCTTGCCCTCGTCGTGGTCTTTTATCACCTGATAGCTTAGAGGCTCGTTTATGAGCTCAAATTTATTAAAAAACGTCCGCCCCTTGTACTCGATCTTGCTTACGATATTATCGCGCTTAATCCAGTAGTGGCTCGTGTTCATTTTAATTAGCGCGGTGTCTATGCTCTGCATTAATAAGTCGCCTTATCGTAGATGATAAATTTGCTCGCAAGCTCTTTTAGCTCGGCTTTTACCCTGCTTTGAAGCTCGGCATTATTGATATCGCTTAGTACGTCGGCGATTTTATTTGCTATGATCTCAAATTCCGCTTCTTTCATGCCGCGAGCTGTAAGCGCTGGACTTCCGATGCGGATACCGCTTGTAACAAACGGGCTTCTAGTTTCGCCCGGAACCGTATTTTTATTTACCGTTATGCCCGCATTGCCAAGAGCGATGTCAGCATCTTTACCGCTAAATTCGCGGTTTAAAAAGCTCATCAAAACCAGGTGATTATCCGTGCCACCGCTAACTAGATCAAAGCCGCGTTTTACTAAAATTTCGGCTAGCTTTTTGATATTTGCTTTGACTTGTTTAGCGTAAATTTTCCATTCAGGCGAAAGGTTATGTTTAAAGCCTACCGCCTTTGCAGCGATAACGTGAACGAGCGGTCCGCCCTGAATACCAGGGAAAATAGACGAATTTATCTTTTTAGCGTACTCTTCGTTGTTTGTCATAATGATACCGCCTCGAGGTCCGCGAAGCGTCTTGTGAGTAGTCGAGCTCACTACGTCGCAGTGCGGAAATGGACTCTGATGTTCGCCGGCTACGACTAGACCGGCGATGTGCGCTACGTCTGCAAATAGTATAGCGCCGACGGCATCGGCGATCTCGCGGAATTTCTTAAATTCGATCTCGCGAGTGTATGCGCTTGCGCCGCACACGATCATCTTAGGTTTTACGATTTGCGCAATTTCCATCACTTTGTTGTAGTTTATGCGTCCGTCAAGCTCGACGCCGTAAAAGAAACTCTCATATATTTTGCCAGAGCTGCTTACTTTTGCGCCGTGAGTTAGGTGTCCGCCGTGACTTAGATCCATGCCTAAAATTTTATCGCCCGGATTTAAAAGCGCGCCGTAAACGCCCTGATTTGCCTGCGAGCCTGAGTTTGGCTGCACGTTTGCAAATTCGCAACCGAAAAGCTCTTTGCAGCGATCAATCGCTAGCTGTTCGATCTGGTCGACGTATTCGCAGCCGCCGTAGTAGCGTTTGCCTGGATAGCCTTCCGCGTATTTATTAGTTAGAATGGAGCCCATTACTTCCATTACTTCGGGATAGGTAAAATTTTCGCTCGCGATCATCTCGAGGTGGTCGCATTGGCGTTTTAGTTCTAAATTTACTAAATCAAAAATTTCTTTATCATAACTTTGCAAACTCATTAATTCTCCTTGGTTTCGTTTTTTTGCGGTCTCATCGCTGGGAAAAGCACCACGTCGCGGATGGACTTTTTATTGGTCAGTAGCATCACGAGCCTATCTATGCCGATACCCTGCCCGGCAGTCGGAGGCATCGCGTAGCCAAGAGCCCTCACGTAGTCCTCGTCCATCTCGTGAGCTTCATCGTCTCCTGCATTTTTAGCTTCGATTTGCGAAGCGAAGCGGCCGTATTGATCAATCGGGTCGTTTAGCTCGTTAAAGCCGTTAGCTAGCTCGCGTCCTGCGATAAATAGCTCAAATCTCTCGGCTATATCGGGATTTGCGTCGCTTCTGCGAGAAAGCGGGCTAATAGAAATTGGATAGTCGATGATAAAGGTCGGATCGATTAGCTTGCTCTCTACGTAATTATCGAAAAGTTCGGCCTGCAAATGCCCCAAATCAAGCTTAGCGTTTGCCTCAAAGCCGTCCGCTTTGAGCTTGGCTAAAATTTTATCCTTATCGCCGATGATCGCTTCGTCTAGACCGCCGATTTCTACGAGCGCTTTTTTGTAGCTTATGCGTTTAAACGGCTTGCTAAAATCAATCTGCATACCGTCAAATTCGATTATTTTAGGCATATCAAGTTTATCAAGAAGCACGTTAAATAGCTCCTCGGTTAGCCCCATCAAATCGTGATAAGTATGCCACGCCCAGTAAAACTCGATGCTTGTAAATTCGGGGTTGTGCGTTAGGTCCATACCCTCGTTGCGAAAATTTCTATTCATCTCGTAAACCGCATCAAAACCGCCCACGATGAGACGCTTTAGATAAAGCTCGGGTGCGATGCGTAAAAATCTCTCCACGCCAAGCGCGTTGTGAAACGTGACGAAAGGCTTAGCGTTCGCTCCGCCAGGGATCGGGTGCATCATCGGAGTCTCAACCTCTAAAAATCCCTTGTCCTCGAAAAATCTGCGAATCGTACTAACGATAACCGAGCGGCGCTTAAAATTAGCCCTAACCTCGGGGTTCATTATCATATCGAGGTATCTCTGGCGATATCTAGTCTCGATGTCCGTTAGCCCGTGGAATTTCTCCGGAAGCGGCGAAATAGCCTTTGACGCCAAAGTTAGTTCGCTAACGTGCATAGAAAATTCGCCCGTTCGCGTGACGAAGGCATATCCGCGCACATATATGATGTCGCCTACTTCGATATTTTTCTTTACGACCTTAAACCAGTCTGGATCAAGCGTCTTATTGCTAAAGTAAATTTGAATATTGCCGTCCTCGTCTTCGATGTTGGCAAATATCGCCTTGCCCGCATCCCTGATGAGCTTCACGCGCCCGGCAAGGCTTACTAGCTGACCTTCAGCGCTCTTTTCTTCGGTGTCTATTATATGTTTAAATTTGAGCCTAAATTTAGTTATATCCATATCGCGGCGTAAAAAATGCGGATAGGGATTTACGCCCACGCTTCTTAGTTCGTTTGCCGTCTCTAATCTTTGTATTTCTAATTGATTTTCAAATATCACTTGCCGCCCTTTGCCTCTTTGGCATTGCACTCTTTGCACACTCCGTAAAGCTGCATCATGTGTCCGGTTAGCTTAAAGCCATGCTCTTTTGCGATATTTGCTTGTCTTTTTTCTATGGTTGCGTCTTCAAATTCGATGATAGTTCCGCATCTGCGGCATATCATATGATCGTGGTGAGGTTTGGTTGCAAGCTCAAATTTTTTACCTTGCGAACCAAAGCTGATGGAGGTTACCATCTCGGCTTCTTCGAGTAAATTTAGCGTCCTATAAACGGTCGCGATGCCGACGTTTAAGTCAGGATAGGTCTCTTTAATGAAAAAATAAAGTCTCTCCGGAGTGAAGTGCTCGTCGTTGTTGTAGAGCGTCTTTAGTAGAACTTCTCGCTGTTGCGTGTATTTTAGCCCGTTGTCTCTCAAAATTTTTTTAAATTTCTCAAGAAGCGCGTCGTATTCTAAATTCTCAATCATTATTTGTACTCCTTAATCGTCGAATTTATCTCTAAATTTGGTCTTTGCTCCTGCATAGAGGCGTCAAACGGCGTTTCGATATTTCCCACGCCGCCTGATATGCCTTTTACGTTAACATTCATTATCCATTTGCCGGTATCCAGCAAAATCGGATATAGTTTACTTCCCCTAAAATACGGCTCTATTTTGTTGTTTAAGACTTGAATATTTGAAATAGTCACTATCAAAACCGCAAAAACTAGGAAAATTTTAGCGCTTCCGATGATAAATCCGCCCATTTTATCCAAAAATCCAAGTCCGCTTAACCCTACTAATCTCGATAAAAATGCGCCGATACCCAAGCAAAGTATCCAGAATACGATAAGCGTCGTTAAAAATCCAGCAAAAAACAGAATAGAATCACCCTCTATTTTATAAACATTATCGCTTATTAGATGACCGACTCTAATACCGAATCTACTAGCCACCACGATACCACCAATTAGACCGATGAGGCCAAATATTTCCTTTATCAGTCCGCTTATCACGCCTTTTATACCCAGTATCAAAACCAATGAAACGACGACTACGTCAAATAGAGTAACAAAATCCATTACATACCTAACAATGGCGCGAGTTCTTGCTGATTGGTTGAATATCTCATCGCCATTTCTTTCGTGATTTGATTTGCTCTAATAGCTTTCATTAAGGACTGCGTTTGCGTCATCATGCCGGTTACTTGTTGGTTTAGCTGCATTTGGGAGTAAATTTGATGCACCTTGTTTTCTCGAATAAGGTTTGCGATAGCGTTATTGTTAATTAGTATTTCGTGTATAGCAAGTCGTCCGCTGCCTATTTTTGGAAGTAAGCTTTGCGATATAACCGCCGTTAACGAAACCGAGAGCATATTTCGTACCTGAAGCTGCTCGCCGCCCTCAAAGCTATCTATGATACGGTTGATAGTCTGAATAGCCGAGTTTGTGTGCAGCGTACCAAATACTAAGTGGCCAGTCTCTGCTGCCGTAATAGCCGTAGATATCGTTTCTCTGTCTCGAAGCTCGCCCACCAAAATAATATCAGGGTCTTCGCGAAGCGCGCTTTTGAGCGCCTTGGCATAAGACTTGGTATCCACGCCGACGTTTCTATGAGAAAAAAGACCTTTTTTATTCGTATGTACGAACTCGACAGGATCTTCTACGGTAATAATATGCTTTCTTTCGTTTAAATTTATCTCGTTTAGCATCGCGGCAAGCGTCGTCGATTTACCGCTACCTGTAGGTCCGGTGACCAAAATTAGTCCCTTTTCGCGCTTTACCACTTCTTTAAAAATAGCAGGCGCTCTAAGGTCGTCAAGAGACGGAATATCCGTCGGAATAATACGAAATGCGGCAGCCAAATCGCCGTTCATAGTATAATAATAGTTGCCCCTAAAACGTCCGACGCCGGGAAGCTCTATTGCGAAGTCAAGCTCCCTATTTTCCTCAAGATCGCTTTTTTGCACGTCGGTTATGAGCGCATAGCAGATATCTTGTATATCGTGCCCCTTTAGCACGCCGAGCTCAAGCGGCCTCAAAGTTCCGTCTATTCTGATCTGCGGCTCGCTTCTTGCGACAAGGTGCAAGTCACTGGCCTTATTGTGTACGACCGTTTTTAATAACGTCTCCAAGCTTACGTCTATTTTCTTGGGCTCTAAACTATCATTTTGAGTTTCTTGCCTTATTTGCTCCATATAAAATTTCCTTATTCTATAATTTTCGGCACGACAAAGAAGTGTTTGCTACTCATTGGAGCGTTTTTAAGTATAGTTTCTATCACGTCAGAGCTCACGCTTACGTCTTCTCTTAACGGAGTTCCGCCTTCTCTAGAGCTTACTACCGCTTGAGAAGCGCTTAGATCAAGCTCGTCTAGTATACCCGCAAAGCTCAAAATTTCACTGAGTTGACCTTCGATTTCCCTTCGCTTGTCGCTCTCGACTTTGAGCGAACTAAGCTTTTCAAGTTTGGTTAATAAAGTATCGTCTATCTGCATAAAACCTCGTCAAATTTTTAAAATTTTCCGCATTATAACACAATTTGCCTTGATTTTTATGCTGTTTTATATTTATTATGCTACAATTACGAACTTTCAATAACTAAAATTTAAGGAACAAACTTGGCCATCAAAGATGATATTGATTCTATAAAGGAAGAGTTAAATACTCAAGAACAATTTTTAGAAAACATAATCAAAAGCGAAAGATTTTTTAAAAAATATAAAAAAATTATCATCGGTGCGCTCGCCTTAGGCGTGATCGGCGCGGCGGGATACTATATAAACGGCGCTTTGAAAGAAAAAGAGTTTAAAGCCGCAAACGCCGCATATGCAAAACTGATACTTAATCCAAAAGACGAGCAAGCAAAAGCCGAACTAAAACAAAAAGACGCCTCGCTTTACGCGCTTTACGAGTTTAAAAGAGCGGTTGACAACAACGACACAGACGCGCTAAAATCGCTAGCAAACGAGCAAATAGATCCGCTTTTAAAAGATATTGTAAAATCCCAGATAAACGAGCCTAGCGGTCAAATTTTGACTTCATATAAGGCCGTTGTTAGAGGGTATGAGCTAATGAAAGAAAATAAAATCGACGAAGCAAAAAACGAATTTAAAAAGGTTCCTTTAAATTCTCAGCTTCAATCCATCGTCAAAAATTTAGAACACTATCAAGGAAATGCAAAATGAGAAAATTTCAAGCTATTTTAGCGGCTGCACTCTGCGTCGCGGTACTCGGCGGATGCAGTACAAAAAGGCAGTATTTCGAACCGACCGATGTGCAAAATGAAAAAATTTCAGAAAACAGGCTGCCGGCGAGCATCGCGACGGCGAGCATAAACGGAGCGGTGCTAAAAAACGGTATGGCGATAACTAAAAACGGCCTACTCTCGCCCGAGATAAAGCTGCCAAAGGGTGCAACCTTGTTAAATTCCGCCGACGGTAAATTTATCAGCTCCGATTTGGATGGAAATTTGATCGTTGCAAACAGCTCAAACGAAATTTTATTTCAAAGAAGCTTCAATGAAGCAATCGTTTCAGCCGCTCTAGAAGATAATAAACTAGCCCTTTTAAGCGCGGGCAATGTCATATATCTCATCGACATTGCAACAAACGATACTTTGCTAGAGTTTGAAAGCTCAAACGTCTACGCCCAGGACTCTCGCGTCGCTGCGCCGTTATTTATGAGCTCGCTCGTTATATTTCCTACGCTTGACGGAAAGATCATGATCGCGGATAAAAACCAAGGCCGAATTTTACGTGACGTGGTCGTGAGTAGCGAGCAGTTTTTTAACAACATCATCTCGCTCAACGTCGTAAACGACACGATGATAGCTGCCACTGGCAAACGTATCGTCTCGATAAATCCCGAAAAAACGGTTTATTATAACGGCGAGATCAAAGACATCGTCATAAACGGCGAATATATATATATCTTGCTAAAAGACGGCAAAATCGTGCTTAGCGACCTAAATTTGAAACAAATCAAAGACGCATATTTTAAATTCGCCATCTTTTCAAGCGCCACCGTCTATAACGGCTCGCTTTATATAATGGAAAAAACAGGATATCTCATAAAGACAGATCTAGCGCTCGACAATGCCAAAATTTACGAGCTTTCAGACGAGGTCGAGAGTCAAATTTTCGCCGGTGTAAAAGAATTTTACTACGACGATTACAGTTTAGAGCTTAAATGACGAAACAAGAAATTTATCAAGTTCTGGAAGCCAAAAAGATTATCTTAAAAAATTTAAGCTGGACGGAGCTTGATAAATTTACTAAAAAAAAGACCCTTGCCGCACTCACGGGCGTTGATATGAAGGGCTTTTATACGCTTTTGTTTTTTCGCAGCGCAAAGGCTAGATTTTTAAGCAAAGAGTTTGAAACAATCAACGAAATAGCCAGCAAAATCGCCGAGCAAACAGGAGTAAATTTTAAGAAAAAAGCTATTTTTTATAGCTCTGATATCTGCTCAAAAACTTCAAATTTAATGAAAGAAAACGGCTACAAACATGACTCTATGTGACGTAGGCAATACTAACGCCACCTTTTTTGAAAACGGTAAAATCACCAAAATCAGGATTGAAAATTTTAAATATTTTAGAAGCGATGAGAAGATTTATTTTATCAGCGTAAACGACGGAGTAACCAAAAGGTTGCAAAATTCGCCTAGATTCGTAAATTTGGAGCCCTATTTTGAACTGGATACTATCTATAAAGGCCTTGGTATCGACCGCGTGGCTAGCTGTTATGCCGTAAAAAACGGTCTTATTGTCGATGCAGGTAGCGCCGTAACCATAGACGTTATGATGGACTCTATGCACCTTGGCGGCGCGATAGTGCCGGGTATTTCACATATCCTAAAAGCCTGCGAGGCAATCTCGCCGAGGCTAAAAATCTCGCTAAATTCGCAGATCGACCTCGACGCGCTCCCGCAAAAAACAACCGACGCGGTAAGCTACGGAGTCATAAAGCCAATCCTGCTTCTAATCGAAAATATGGCAAACGGCTCGAAAATCTACTTCACGGGCGGCGACGGCGAGTTTTTATCGCGCTTTTTTACCACGAGTATCTACGACCGCATGCTTGTATTTCGCGGGATGCAAAAACTAATTGAACAAAAAAAGGACATTTTATGCTAACGGTTGCTTTGCCAAAAGGCCGCATCGCCGACGAAACGCTCGCGATTTTTAGGAAAATTTTTCAAAGCTCGTTTGAGTTTGAGGATAGAAAACTACTGATGAGCGAGGGCGATTTTAAATTTCTAATGGTTCGCAACCAAGACATCCCGACCTACGTCGTAAACGGTGCTGCAGATATCGGCGTGGTGGGCCTTGACGTACTTGAAGAGCACCGTCCAGACGTCGTGCGCCTACTTGATCTAAAGATCGGTAAATGCCGCGTCTGTGTGGGTATCAAAGATGGTGAGGAGTTAAATTTAAACGCTCCAGAGCTAAAGATCGCCACTAAAATGCCGCACATCTCCCGCAACTATTTTGCCGCAAAGGCGACCGCGCTAAAGATCATCAAGCTCTACGGCTCGATCGAGCTAGCGCCGCTGGTTGGACTAGCCGACGCAATCGTGGACGTCGTTGAAACTGGCACTACAATGAAACAAAACGGACTTAGAGTCGCCGAGACCATCATGAACAGCTCCGCGCACCTCATCGCAAATAAAAATAGCTTTATCATCAAAAAAGACGAAATTTTATCGCTTTACGAAAAAATCAAAGCGCAAATTTAAGCTAAATTTGTAAGTCGAATTAACCTGCGTCTTTACGATGCAGATCGCTAAATTTAGCTTTTTTATTTCTGTAAAAAATATCTTGAAATTTGATAGCTTTTAATCACAATACTCGGCGATCAATCTTGATAAAATTTAAACCATACAAAGCTCGCAAGCCAAACTACAAAAACCAAATATACTTAGCTTTTTGGGGCGCATGGACAAATCTTATCCTTGTGCGATATGATGCTTTTTCGTAATCAAACAGGAAGCGCCAAAACCCAATAAAAATTAAAGTCAAATTTGACGCCGTTGTCGCAAAAACAAAAGTCTAAACCAAACTTAGTACAAACACAAGAAGGCAATTGATCCATAAATAATTACAAAAGTTAATGAAGCAGACCCCAAAGCGTGTCAAGTGCATAAATTCGGCAATTATCTCAACGAGATTTCATTTTATAAAGCTTTAATTGGTAGTTATTTACAAAAACCGGTCCGCTTTAAAATTTCTGCAAGAGACATTATTGTTTTTATTAAAAGTTAAAATGATATAAAAATCGGCGATAATTCATCAAAAAATCAAGGCTAATTTACAAGACGGCAAAAGATTAAAGCCTCCAGCAAAATAGCGTCGCAGTTAAATTTTAATCCTCGTAAAGGCTATCTCTAGGCTCGCCCAGATAAAAACCCTGAAACTCGTCCACGCCAAGCTCTACGCATGCATCAAACACCTCTTTTGAGCGGACAAATTCGGCTATTACCGTGATATCAAGCTTTTTAGCAAAGGCGATGATCGCGCCTGCTATAGCGCGAGAGTCCTCGCTCGTGTCGATATTTTTTATGATGGAGCCGTCGATTTTTATGTAGTCGGGCTTTAGTTTCAGGATGTAAGAGAAGTTACTATAGCCAGAGCCAAAATCGTCTATAGCGATCTTGACGCCCATCCTGCGCACGCGCTCGATAAATGTTCCTATACGCTCTATATTTTCAATGTTTTCATCCTCTAGTATTTCAAATATCACGCGTCCGGCAACTTTGTATTTATTTAATTTTTCGATGATAAACACGCTTACGTCGCCGTCGGTCATATCGCGCCCGGATAAATTTACAGAGATTACGGCGTCGGGCCTATCGGCGATTAGTTTAAAGCTTTTTTCGATCAACATTTTTTCGATATCGGTATAGCGTTTGATGCGCTTTGAAACCTCCAAAAAGACGCTTGGAGAGATGATTTCGTTACTGTTTTGGATGCGGATTAGAGTTTCGTGCTTTACGATTTGCTTTTCTTTATTAAATATCGGTTGATAAAACGGCACGATCCTATCGTTTATGATAGCGTTTCGTATCATATTTGAGCGAGTGATTTGCTCGGCGTATTGCGGCGTATCGTCGATGTTTTTAAAGTAGCAAAAATAGTCCTTTCCGCTTTGTTTAGCAAACTCAAGCGCCACCATCGCCTTTTTAAACGTATCGGTCTCATCTAACGCAAAGCCCACCGTGCAGTGTATCTCTATCTCGCTTTGCTCGCCGTCAAGTGCGGTGATATCGACGACTAGGCCTTTGATATTATCCAAAAGCTCGGTAGCTAAATCCTCATACCTATCGATAAAAAACGCCGCATCCTCGATAAACGCAAACTGATCCGGCCCCACTCGGTAAACCGCCATATTATTATCATCTGCGAATTTTTGCGAAATTTGCGTCATTCGTACTAAAATTCTGTCGCAAACTGCAGTGCCGAAGTAGTTATTCATTTTTCTAAATTCGTCGATATCCACAATGATGATTTTAGGGCTTTTCATCGCCTCCAGATCACGCTCCAGAGCTGTTTTATTAGGCAAACCTGTAAGAGAATCTCTATAAAGCCGCTTTTGCATCTCGGCATTATTGGCTACGAGCTTGGCATTAGTTTTCATTAGGGAGACTTGATTATTTCTTATACTTCTATAAAAAAGCAAATATTGAAAAATACAAATAAGCACCATTACGCTCGTTACGATAAATGTATTTTTCATATTCACGATAAACCACTGCGCAAAAAGCGGATCGTCAAAACCGGAAATTTTAACGCCTTGAACCATATTGTAGCCTATTATCGCGCCGTCTATATTTTTAAAATAGCAGATCTCGGCTTTATTGTCTGGGATTAGTTTTATACTTTTATAGGCACCGTTGCGAGCCAACTCTGCGTGCGCATTGGCGTCCATACCGCAAAATTTATAGGGTAAATTTTCCCCGATTAAGCTTGGTTGTTGTGAGCTAGCTAGGATGATGAGCTCGTTTTTTTCGCCTGTTTGCTTCACCATCCACGACGGGATAGAATTTGCTAATTCGCTATATCTTTGAAACTCCTCTACGTCGCGCTTTGCCACGTCTTTATAAATCATTTGCAATATGTTCATATAAGACTCTACCTTGCTCTGTATATCGATGTTTGAGATATAGTTGGAGGAGTCTTGTAGTTTTTTATAAAATATAAAACCCATAGCCAGACACGAGCAGATCACGAGTACGGTGATCGGCAGGACGATGAACTGCGTCATCGACTTTTTAAAATCTAAATTTTGCATTAAACTTCTCTAAAAATTTTATCTCATTTTATCATTATTTACTTAAGTTAATTATAAAAGCTAAATTTTATAAAAATAGTTTATAAAGTAAGAAGAAAGCAAACCCCAGCAAAATGACCGCGCACACGTAGTTTAGCCATTTTGCGACGTTTTGAGAGATAAATTTGGCGCTTTTATGTACGGCAAACGGCATCAAAACGATCCAGATAAATATCGCCGCGACTAGCCCCGCTACAACTGCTCCAGCGTTTTCAAAACTTTTCGCAAAACCTGCGACGCTGAGCCAAAATCCGACGGTATATGGATTTGCAAGCGTGACGAAAAAGCCTTTTGCGTAGTTTTTGCCAAATTTGGCCTCGGCGTCTAGCGTGTCCGCCGTTATAGGTTTGTTTGCGTTTTTAAATATGGCGTAGGAGATGTAGGCTAGATAACAAAATCCAAAAATCCCGATGATTTTTTCAGCCGTTTCGCCCTGCAAATACTCAAGCACGCCAAACGCCAAAAGCAGCAGATACGCCACGTCCGCGCTCATAGCGCCCAGCCCGATAGCAAACGCCGACCAAAACGACCTTATCGCAGCGCTCATTATCATCACGTTTACGGGTCCTAGCGGTACCGCCGCACTAAAACCCAGCAGCAAGCCCTGCAAAAACGCGTTCATCTTCATCCTTTTTTATTTTTGTATTTTGGATTTTACCTAAATTTAAAAGGTTTTATGCCGTTAAATTTGACGAGAAAGGTGGATTTAAATTTTAACGGAACACGCAAATTTGATTTGGGAATTTGAAATTTTACGCACCGAGACCCGCGCCTTTAAGGTGCTAAATTTGGGTTGGTTAAATTTAGCGTTGCGAGTTTGGCTTCCTTTCGTAAAAAACAACCGTTTAAGGTTGTTTTTTACTTTGTTGTAAAGGGGGCGGGGGCTTGAATGGCGAAGTCGCTCCCCACCCCCTTTAATCCCCCTCCCCCCTACGACGCTTTTAAGGTGGCAACACTGCTTTGATCTGGAAGCAAAGCGTCGCGAGTTTAAATCAAATTTGACGTTTTCAAGGTACGGGTCTCGGCAAGTAAAATTTGAAATTAAAATTTGTAAATTTGACTTTAAATTTGAGCGAATAACAATAAGGCGAAGTATCTTGCGATGAATTTAAATGTTGCGACGAAATTTCCGACCGAAGATAGAACACGTAGTTCATCGAGGGAGGAAATTTTTAGCTCATTTAAAAACACACAAGAGACGAGCCGTAAATTTCTAAATTTACAGCCGCACTATCTGCGCTCCAAATCCCCCCTGCCCCGCCGGCGCGTCAAAAAACTCCTTCACACTCGAGTGTTCGCGCAAGAAGTTTTTGACCGCGTAGGCGAGCTTGCCCGTGCCGATGCCGTGATACACCTGCACCTCGTCAAAGCCCATCACTAGGCTATCTGAGATAAATTTATCCAGTTTTTGCACCGCTTCGTCCGCGCGCAGTCCGTGCAGATCGAGCGTGACGCTGGCGTTTTGCGGCTTTTGCACGCTTAGATTTATGCCTGATTTTTTCGGCGGCGCGGGCGTTTCGCCGCTGATTTTTAGCTGATTTATCGGCACGCGCATGCTCACGTTATCGGTTTGTATCACGGCGTCGTTTTTACTTAGGCTTGCGACGACGCCCTTTATCTTGCCGTATTTGACGCGGTCGCCGACTTTTAGCTGGGGCGGGGCTGAGATTTCGGGCTTTTGCACGGCGCGTTTGGCCTCGTTTGCGCGGTTTAGGGCGCGCTGTTTTTCTTTGGTGTCGTCTAGATTTATCGCGCGTCTAGCCTCGTTTATCGCCTTAAAATACTCCCGCTCTAGCCGCGTTATAACCTCGTGCTGCTCGGCCTCGGCGCGCTCTTTTTGTTCTTTTAAATTTTCGATTAGCGAGTCTAGCTTTTGCTCTTTTTTCTCGGCGCTTTCGAGCTTTTCTTTGAGCTGCACTTCTAAATTTAACGTCTTTGTGATGATTTCGTTTAGATTTTCTTTATCTTCGCCGTAGATTTTCTTCGCCTGCGCGACCAAATTTGACGCGATGCCGTATCTAGCCGCAGTCTCAAAGGCGTATGATTTGCCGATCGTACCCTTTAAAAACTCAAATTTAGGCCGCGAGTTTTCCTCGTCGTATAGCGCCGCGACCAGCTCTACGTCGGGGTTTTTAGCTAGTAGCATAGCAAGGCGCTTGTGGTGGGTAGTGATGATCATCTTGATATCCTGACTCATCAGCCGCTCGATCATCACGCCATATAGGCTAGCCGCCTCCTCAAAATCCGTTCCCAGCTCAATCTCATCGACTCCGATGAGTAGATTTTTTTTCGTAAAGAGCTTAGAAAAATGCACCATACGCCCGGCAAAAGTCGAGATGTCGTTTTTCACGTTTTGCGGATCCTCGATGATAGCGTCAAATTCCTTGAAATTTCCGATCTGCGATTTTTGCGCGTTTATGCGCATCGGAAGTAGGTATTTGGCTAGAAAGGCTGCGGCTATCAGCGATTTTAGCAGCATCGATTTACCGCCCGCGTTTACGCCGGTGATTAAAAGCACCTTTTTGCTAAAGTCTATGCTGATACTTTTTGGATTTTTTAGCGCGGGGTGGGCGAAATTTGCCAGCTTTAAATTTGACCCGCCACTTGGCAGCACGAACTCAAAATCCGCGCTTTTAGCCGTAAAAACCCGCGCACAGTAGGCGTCAAATACGTCAAACGCTCCGTTTATAAATTTTAAAAACAAGAGGCTCTTGTGCATCGCGGAGCTAAAAATTTTGCAGTGTTCGTAGATGATTTCCTCTTTTTTATCCAGTAGCTCGCTTTGCTCTTTTTTGAGTTTTTGGATGTTTTCGGGCGCGACGTAGAAGTATCCGCCAGAGCTTCTAGCCACGACCGTGCCCTTTAGCACGTGGTTAAAACCGCCTCGCACGAGTAGCGCCTCGACGGAGCTGATGTAGTGCACCTGCGTATCGACGAGGTATGGCGTGATGGATTTTGAGTAGATGAGGCGGCGCAGATCGGCGTCTATTTGCGCTCTTTTGGCACTAAATGCGTCTCTGATACCGCCTAGACGCTCGTCTACCTCGTCTTTTAGTTCGCCGTTTTTGTCAAATGAATTTGCGAGCTTTAGCATCGGCTGCGGGATTTCTATTTTAGCGAGCCACTCGCCTAGTTTGCCTTCAAATTTGAGCGTTTTTAGGTAGGTAAAGTAGCTGATTATCTTAGCAAACTCAAAAATCTCGCTCACGTGCAGCGTGGCTTGTTTGCTAAGGCGCATGAGCGCGTCGTCTAGATTTTGAGCCGGTGCGGGCGGATCAAACTGCTTTTGCGAGAGTTCTAAAATTTTCTCGTAATGCAGCCTGCTGTCGCCCGCCATAAAAAGCGGCTTAGGGCGCGCTAAAAAGGAGTTAAACCTCTCCATATAGCCTTGCAGGTCTAAAATTTTTATAAGCCGCTCAAAGCCTTCCACGTTTGTAAATTCTTTTTGTTCGCGGTGCGCCGCGGCGTCAAAGACATCACCGTTTCTTTGCTCGCGCGAGACGTTATATTCTCGCCCGTTTGCTTCCCAAGCGCCGCTTTTAGTCAAATTTTGATTATCTTTAAAATTTAGCAATTATTCGCCTTTAAATTCGCAGCCCTCAAGCGCGATCTTGACGCTATTTAGCTCCTTTGCCGCACGTTTTGCGACGAAGGAGGACGTGCCGAACTCGTAGTTAAATTTAGTATTATTTACGTCAAAATTCCCGCATTTTAGGGTTTTGCCTTGATTAAAAAGCGCGACCAGCTCCAGTCTTTTGCCCTGCTCTCTTTCTAGCCTGGTCTCGTAAAAATATAGCGCCGCCACGACAAAAATAACCGAAAAAGTGATGATAAATTTCGCCTTTTTACTTAGCTTTTCGTCGCTCACGCTAAATATCGCGATCGCGGCAAGCACGCCTAAAAGTACGATTATGACCCTCATACGTCGCCTCTTAGCTGATAGGTGATGTCGCCCGCGCCAAATCCTATAACCAGCCCGTCATCAAGCAGGTTTTTCACGCCGAATTCATCCGTAAAAGCAATCCCCTCGCCCTCGCGCGCGACTTTTTGCGTCATCACTGGGTTGTAACGCTTAAACTCCTCTTTTAAATTTATATCTATGGACGCCTCTCCCGCGGCGTAAACAGGCAGGATAACTAGCTCGTCTATACCCTCAAAGCACTCCTTAAAGCCCTGCAAATTTGCGCTTAAGCGCGTAAATCTGTGCGGCTGAAAGATCGCCGTGATCTTGGTGATGCCTAGTAGCTTGGCGTACTCAAAGACCGATTGCAAAGTAGCCTTGATCTCGGTCGGATGGTGCGCGTAGTCGTCGATGAGCACGAATTTGCGGCTCGCGGTGAGGATATCGAAGCGCTTTTTAATGCCTTTAAAATTTAGCAAATTTTGCCTAATTTGCGCTAGAGAGGTTTCATTTAGCGCGGCCAAGATCGCAAGCGATGCGTCCACGGCGATATGCTCGCCCATGCCCAGCACTTCAAATTTGCCTAAATTTTTTAGATTAAACGCAGTATAAGGCACGAAATCGCGCACGATCATACTAAGCTCGGTGATATCGACGCTCGGATAAAGGCGCACGGCGTCGAGCTTTAGCGTACCCAAAAACTCGTCCTCGGCGTTTATCACGCGCACTTTAGCTCGCTCCAAAAAGCCTCGATACGCCGCGTGAAATTTCTCTAAATCATAGCCGTAGTGCTCCATATGCTCAGGCTCGGCGTTAGTCACGACGGCTAGATACGGGTTTGAGTTAAGAAAGCTACTATCGCTCTCGTCGGCTTCGAAAATGACGTTGTCGCAGGGCTCGTATTTCATATTTGAGCCAAACTGCTTACTGATCGCGCCGATGATGACCGAGCCCTCCACGAGGCTAGAGAGCATCGCCGAGGTCGTGCTTTTGCCGTGCGCGCCCGCCACCGAAAACACGCGCTTGCCCTCAAGCACCATCGGTAGAGCCTCTTTGCGCGATAGGCACTGCAAGCCTTTACTTCGCGCTTCGACGAGTTCGACGTTATCGGGCTTTATTGCGGCCGAGTAGATGACGAAGTCCTGATCCTTGATCGCAGCTTTGCTATGCGGCGTGATGACGTCGATGCCCTGCGCGGCCAGCTCGCGCGTGGTCGGGCTTTCTTTGATGTCGCTACCGCTGATTATGAAGCCCTTTTCGTGCAAAAACCGCGCGATCGCAGAAATGCCTATGCCGCCGATACCGATAAAATGGACCTTTTTGCGCTCGGCTATTCGCTCCCTTGCGCGCTCTCTTTCGTCGGCATGGGTCGCTTGTCCGCTTAAATTTGACTGCGCTAAATTTTCGCGACCGAAATTTGACGCGCCGCCCGCCTCTAACGTGCGGTGAAGCCCGCTTGCTTGGTTAAAATTTCCTTGTTTTAAATTTTCCACTCGTTTTCCTTGTAAATTCTTAAAGTATTTATATTTACGTCGCCTGCGGCGCAATAGATAACGCTTGTCGTTCTTGCAAATCTCGGCAAAAATACGTCGCGCGTATTTTTTGTATTCACCATGCTCGAAGTTTGCACGATTTTTACTTAAATTTATTAGCCCGATTTTAGCGAAAATGAAATTTTGAGATGCTGAAAAGATGAAATTTATGCGGATTTTAGCAGGCTTTACATAAGGCCGCAAGCGTAAAGAGGCGCACGTAAAGTAAGCTAGAGAATCGTCGGTAAAATTAGGAGATTTTACGCATCCGTCAACTAGCGCTTAGTACGCTTCCCAGTCGTCAAATTTAGCATTGAAAAGAGCTGTTTACTGCGAGCGTTTTACCGCGTCAGTTCAAAGCTAAGATCTATCAGATCCTCCACCTGCCCTGGCGCGATTTTGGAGCTTAAATTTACGCTGATCCAGTGCTTTTTATTCATGTGATAGGCGGGCACAATTTGATCGCCGTCGCGCAGGATCGCCGCTAGATCGGGCTTACATTTTAGGTTTAATATCTCTAGCTCCTTTGCGCTTTTAAGCCCCAGCTTGTCGCCGTCCACGCGCATAAAAACGGCGAACCATTTTTGGTTTTTCGCGTGGCGAAACACGGCAAATTCCGGGTGCTTGTCAAATATCCGCTCGCCCTGCGCGCCGAATTTCTCCTCGATATAGCTAAAAACTCGCTTCTGCGCGAGCATCATCTGCCTCCTTTGCAAAAGCAAGCGTCCAGATGATCGTCCACGACGCCCGTGCTTTGCAAAAACGCATAGACGCTCGTGGGTCCTAGAAATTTAAATCCGCGCTTTTTCATATCTTTTGAGACGAAGTCCGCAAGCGGCGTGGTAGCGGGGATCTGCTTTAGGCTTTCGTAGTGATTTACGATGGGTTTGCCGTCAAATTTTGGATCAAATTTAGGTAGCAGATAGCCCCAAAGATAGTCGTAAAAGCTGCCAAACTCGCTTGCAACGGCAAGGAATGCGCGGGCGTTTGCGGCAAGCGAGTTTAGCTTTAGGCGGTTTCTGATGAGTGCTGGATTTTGCATAAATTTTGCCGTCTGCTCCTCGCCGTAGAGCGAAATTTTGCGCGCGTCAAATCCATCAAACGCCGCTCGCATCGCCTCGCGCTTAAGCAGCACCGCATGCCACGAGATGCCAGCCTGAAAGCCCTCCAGCACGATGAGCTCAAAAAATTTCGTATCGTCTTTCACGAGCTTTCCCCACTCCTCATCGTGATATACGCGCTCCAGATCGCTTTTCTCCGCCCAGTCGCAGCGTAATTTGGGTTTTTGAGTATTTTGCAAAATTGACTCCTAGCTTTGATAAAATTTGAGAGATTGTAGCGAAATTTGGGTTAAGAAAGATGACGGGGAATCAAATTTTATCCGGCAAAATTTGATTTTTAAATTTGGTAAATTTTATGCTTTAAATTTAAAAGCATTGCAGATCAAATTTAACCTGCAATGCAATAATTTGC